>JAZSRT010000083.1:0-153582 GCA_045538645.1 Acutalibacteraceae bacterium
AAAAATAAACAGCCGCACGTGAGCGGCTGCTTGTAAGTGTAATGCGGTGTCAAACTTCAGTAATCCCTTTCAGGGATGACGCCTGTAATAGCCCCTTATAGGGGCTGTGCAAACCACCAGTTCAACTGGTGGTTTTGATTGATGTACCATTAATTGTACTTCAATACCTATTAATGCATCTTTTGTAGAAATTGGTATTGATTAACATAAATTGTTTTTCTATACTTGAGTATATAGAGTGATTTTTTGAGGAATTTGACAAAATTGCCTTTCAATTATCAAGAATTTTAAAGAACGGTCATGTATTATTGATATAACAGATGTTTGAGGAGTTTTTTTATATGAAAAACAATTTTGACAGAGCAATGGATTATATAGATTCAAATATTGAGAAAAAAATTGATGAAATATTAAAAGGTTTTATTGATAGTCTCAGCTTTGACAGTAATGTTTTTGATAAGTGTTTTGGCGTATTAACTAATGAATCATTGCGTGAATATATTGCTACTCGAAAATTGTATTTTGTTTCACAGGCCATCAAGGAAAATAAAGACAGAAAACTGTGTGATATAGCACAGGACTTCGGTTATTCAGAACAGTCTGTGCTTAATCGTGTTATGAAAAAATATTACGGTTATACTCCGGGGGAGATAAAAACTAAAGATATTATAATTCCAGATAATAAATATTCAATGGCAGATTTTCAAGACCAAAAGAATGATTCAAGATTGGACAAAATATTTAATAAACTTGATGATACGGGTTATATAAGTTCACATGATTCAGCATATTTAGATAAATTATATGCATTGTCACAAGAATATAAATTTGACTTAAATGAAACATATCAAATCGCTGAATTGGCAGAAAGACTAAATATTTTTGTTGATAATTTAATGCGTGCTTGTTTTGAATTGTCAATAGTTACCGAAATGGACATAGAAGAAAAAATGCAAATTGCGATAAAATTGGGGCTGGAATCTGAAGAAGAATTGGACGAATTATGTGAATTTTATCAATGTCATTATTATGAAGTAGATGATTATATGGTTTATAGGTATTTTCAAAATATAGAAGGTTATAAAAAGAATGATTAAACAAATGGAAGTGATTAGATGAATAAAGCAATACTTAATGGGCAGATAATTTATGCTTCAGATATTATGATGGATTATAAACTTGAAAACAAAATAAGAGATTTAAGCAGAACAGGAAAATTGATGTGTCCTGATGGGTGTTGTGATTCTCCTGTGCTTAAATATTGTCACGGAAATAAAAGAAAGCACTCTTATTTTTCTCATAGAAATACTTCTTCGTGTGATTATGATAAGTACGATAAACAAAATACAGATGTTATCGACAGTATAAAAAATAAACTCTATGAACATCTTATAGCAAATGGTGTAAAATGTGAAGCTGACGTAAGGGTTATTAACAGGCATTATGCTCATCTTGCAATATATGAAGATGATATGACTATAGCAATTGAATTAGTCAGCGATTCTCTTTCCAAAAGAAAAACAAACGACTTGGTTTCATTGTATAAAAGTAACTCCGTTTCTGTTATTTTTGTTGTTATCGGAAGCGATAATCAGTTGAAAGAAGAATATGAGGCAAACTACGTAAGGCGATTTTCATTGAATGAAACTAAGAATAATAACTTATTGATAATAAGTGAATTAGGTAATGCAATATATCAATACAGATATGATAAATTTAACTATACATATCTTGGACGAAATTTTGCTCCTTTAGGAAATTTATACTTTGAAAAGGCAAATTTTGAATTATTGGCTTTTGTAGATGGCTGCTTAACAATAGACGGTTTTGATGAAAGATATACCGAATGGTTTAATGAAAAGCAAAAGAAGTTTGATGAATTAAAAACATTAGATATGAAAGAAAAAACAATAACTAACAATGCCGCTATTACAAATAAAAGTAGAGTTTTTGATTCAACTGTTGATAAAACAAGTATTGCAGTTAATCAATTAAAAAATGAAAAAGTAGATAAAAATATTGTGAAAACTATAGATGAATTATTTTTTATTGAGAATATTCCTCCTCTGAACTGTTATTTTAATAACAAGGAATGGTCTGGTGCCGATTTTTTATCATATATAGAAAAAGTTTGTCACAAAATAGATAATTATACATATTGTTTTCAATTGTTAAGGTATAAATGTATGCACCTAACTGAAAAAGAAAAACAAGTAATCAAAAAATTAATGAATGATTTTAAAGTAGAACGGCCAGATTATTCATATATTCTTGAAACTGCTCAAACAAAATATATAAATTTAAGGCAAAGAAAATAACGGCACTTAGTCTGAAAAAACATATAAAATAGGAAGTTCACAGATCAAAAAAAACAATATCTCCTGCTCAATTCGGGCAGGAGATGATTATTTTTCATTTTTGATTCATTATTTGTCATAATTTGCGTATTATATGAGAATTTGATAATTACAAAACTGCGTATTATATGGTTTTTATGTTTTTTTATATTGCGTTTTATTGGAATGTATGTTATATTACCATTGAAAGAGGTGTTTTCTATGATTTTCAAAAGAAAGATATATGACAAGCTATTAGACTGGAAAGAAAACTATTCGAGTGAAAAAGCCTTGCTTATTGAAGGGGCAAGACGAATAGGAAAGTCAACAATTGCTGAAGAATTCGGAAAAAATGAATACAGAAGCTATATTATCATTGACTTTAATGATGCAAGTCAGCTTGTTAAGGATGCTTTTGAAAAATACCTTAATGATCTTGATACCTTTTTTATGCTGCTCAGCACTGAATACGGTACAGAGCTTTATCCTCATGAATCTCTTATCATCTTTGATGAAATTCAGCAATATCCGAAAGCAAGGCAGTCAATTAAAAAGCTTGTGAAGGACGGCCGTTTTTCTTATATTGAAACAGGCTCCCTTATCTCCATAAAGGAAAATGTAAAGGATATCACAATCCCCTCAGAAGAACGCAGGATAATGATGTATCCTATGGATTTTGAGGAATTCTGCATAGCTCTCAATGAAGAGAAGATGATAGAATACATCAGAAAATGCTTCAACGAGAAAAAGCCGTTGGAGGACGATTTGCACCATAAAGCTATGCTGTTATTCAAGCAGTATATGCTTGTAGGCGGAATGCCGATGAGTGTTTCAAAGTATATATCAAACAACCGAAGCTTCGCAGCGGCAGATGCTGAAAAAAGAGATATTCTCACGTTGTATCAGAACGATATAAGCAAGGCTGATGTAAAGTATCGTTCAAAAGTAAGCTCAATTTTCGAGCAGATACCGTCATTTTTATCTCAACATGAAAAACGAGTCAGACTGTCAAATCTGGAGCCCAATTCAACGTTCCCTATGTATCAGGATACCTTCTTCTGGCTCGGAAATTCAATGATTGCAAATGAATGCTTCAGTTGTAAGGATCCCAATGTGGGCTTGTCATTAAATGAAGACAGGACATATATCAAGTGCTATATGGGAGATACAGGGCTTCTTGTTAGCCATACCTTCAGCGAAAACGAGCTGGCGGAAGAAGAGCTTTACAAGCAGATTCTTCACGACAATATGTCAATCAATGAAGGAATGTTTTTTGAGAACGCCATTGCACAGTGCCTTGTAGCAAACGGGTACCCGTTATTCTTCTATACGCATTACAATGAAGAAAAGCACAGGAATGATATTGAAATAGACTTTCTTATATCCAACGGCAGCAAAATTAAACCTAAAATATTCCCCATTGAAGTGAAATCCGGCAAAAGGTACACAACCGAGTCACTCAAGCGGTTTATTGAAAAATACAGCAACCGCATAGGCAACGCATATATCATTCATCCGAAAAACCTGATGATTAAGGATGACATAATCTGCATCCCGTCATATATGACATTTTGTCTGTAAACTTATATAGAAAAACAAATAGGCTGTATCAACATCTGCTTTGATGTCTGATGCAGCTCGTTTTTTTTTTCGGTTATTATAAGTTGTTAACTTTCATATTATTATTGCTGAATAGACGGTTGGAGTGTATGCAGCGAAATAATAACAGAAAGGACGTATTGATATGGAATCGATACTGAAAACAGACAACATATTTAAGGGAGCAGAAAGCGTTGCAATTGTAATGCAAGAGAAAAGAGAGGAAACGGACGAAAAGACTGATGCGGAAAAGCTGATAATCCGTTTATGTAAAAACGATCCGGAAGGGGAGTTCCTTTGGAGCAGACTGATGCTTGAATTTACGGTGCCGGACTCTGATGAAGAGGCTGTAAAAGAGATACTGAACAAGCCCGGAACACTCATAATTACCGATGAAGAGGCGACTGAGAAATATCTGAAAACGGACTTTGAGATTGAAAAAGGTATTTACCTACTGTCCGATTTTGCAAAGTCTGTTCTGAACGGATATGTCGAAGAAGATGTCCTGCTTGAATCATTGTTTGATGTCGCAAGTGTATTTTACGAATATGAGGATCTGAGGACCTTTGATTCACATGAATGGAGTGAGGCCTTCCGCCGAATAATCAATTTTCTTCTTCATTTCAAGAGGCTGACTTCTGAAATAGAGCCAAGAAATGAACATTCGCAGTTTACGGAGAATCTGATGGAATTCATTCTTGAAAAGCCGGAGCTTTCTATAGCAGGGGTTCATATGTATGAGGATAAAGACGGGAAAATGTACTTCATGGCAGTGAAGGAACCCTTTGAAACAATTTATCTTGAAACAACAGAAGAATCGGCTTTTGATGATCTCTATCAGTTTATGGAAGAAACCGACGTAATCTGTGGTTACGGACTCTCGGATGAAATCACCTTTTTCATTAACAAAACCTGTATGGATAAGGGAAGAATCCCGTCTTACCGCGTAATCGACATCAAAGATTTATTGTATGAGCTTTATGAGGTCAGCGAGGAAGCCGAGAAGGATCTGAACTACATCTATGTGTTAAACAGATTCTTGGTGAAGCCCGGATTTTTGTACCTTTATTCAAAGCCCGGTTTAGAATTACCCTTAAAGTACATAGCGGCCGCACGAAAAATGTGCGACGATTATAAGAACCGTAAAAACTAAATCTATATCTTAATTTTATATCTTCATATTCTCTTGTCATAAGCAGCAGAGCGAACACGATTTTGTGTCCGCTCTGTTTCTTTTTATTAATGGAAAATGTATTTCGGGCGGATTTTTTTGTTTATGTACACTTTTTTTTCAAAAATCCGTCTGTATCGTTCAAAAAATTCACTTAAATTCGATTCAATCTTTCATACTTTTTATGACCGGAAAAATGCAGGTCCCTTTACTCTGGTATTAAAAGTCGGACAAAACCCGGTTAATAAGAAAATATGAAAGGAAAAAATAATGAAAACAAATAGTATTTTTAATGATGATACTCTGGTTGAAATCAGAGTTATGAACAAGGTTGCGGAGATCAAAAAGACAAACTGGCTTAAAAGAAATATTGTGAGGATTAATAATGTTCCTGTTGATGCCGATACGGGCGAAGTTTTGAGTATCAGAGCAGATGAATTTGATATGCCGGTAGTAAAAGAAAATAATGATAGTGCATTTCAGACAGCTGAAAATGATGCTTCCCATAAAAAGAAAACAAGACTTTCAAATCCGAAAGCTCTGTCTTATACACGCAAGCATAATAAGAATCTCATTATTTCAAATTATAACGGTAATGACAAATTCTCTTTTATTACGCTGAGATACGATAATTCTAAGCCTGAGCTTGAAGAAGTGAAGCTGAATATGAATGCTCTTATAAAGAAGATAAAAAGAAACTATACGACAGAAGATAATAAGTTCAAATATCTTTACACAATAGAAAAAAACTATGCAGGCTTCTTTCATGTTCATTTGCTTTTATTCTGGGACAGCTTTGTTCCTGAGAAGTTTTTAGCTGATAAAAACAAGCTTTGGAAATTCGGAATGCTTCATTATTCCGATCCCTTTTCCGACGATTACAAAATAACTTATCTCGCAGCGTATCTTACATACGGGATGTCTGATAATTCTGAATTTATAAGCAAATACATTATTCCCGTAACTCCGGAAGAGAAGAAAGCGGTTAAGCATTCACGTATGGACTTCTGGCAGGAATACAATCACATATTTTTTCACAGCGAAGGTATGACAGAAGCCAAGCCCGTTGTGATGACCTACGCCGAAGCGAAAGAAAAATTCGGCTTCAATGATGAAACTGTTTTTTACAGCAATTCCTTTACCAAAGATATCAGCACAGAAACCACAATCCATCAGGAGTATGAATATCATTGTGTAAGCTGACTAAATTTGTCTGCTGAATTTTGTTGTATTGATAATTATTATAGTTATAACTGCATTTTTTGTTGAAATATTGGTTCTTTGTGATATAATAGTAAACGGATTATTGTATTTAAGAGGTGTACACATATGGCTGTTAGTTATAAAAAACTCTGGAAGCTCTTAATTGACCATGATATGAAGAAAAAGGATCTTGCAAAGGTCGCCGATATCAGTAATTACACAATCACAAAAATGAGCAAGGGCGAAAACGTCACCGTCGAAACCCTCGGCAAAATCTGTGCCGCATTGAATTGTGGTGTGGATGATATTATGGAGTTTGTGTCTGAAGAATAATTAAGGAGAAAGAATTATGGCTGATATAAAGTTATTTAACATAAAAGGACAAGTTGAAGAATTACCAACAAAGCAAGTAACATTAGAAAAAGAGTTGCAAAAACTTCTTGAAGATAATATGTCAACTTTTTTCGGAGTTACGTTCCTTAAATCTGAATATCGGATAACTAATGGGCGAATGGACAGTATAGGTATCGACGAGAATAATTGTCCTGTCATATTTGAATATAAGCGTAGTCTTAATGAGAATGTTATTAATCAAGGATTGTTTTATCTTGATTGGTTGCTTGACCATAAAGCTGATTTCAAACTTTTGGTAATGGATGTACTCGGACAGGAAAAGGCTGATGCAATTGATTGGAGTATGCCTTGCGTTATTTGTATTGCAAATGATTTCACAAAGTTTGATGAGCATGCTGTGAACCAGATGCAGCGAAATATTAAACTTGTACGTTACAGAAAATTTGGCGATGATCTTATTGCTTTTGAACATATAAATGCTCCGCAGGTTCAACCCGTTATTTCAGATGAGGTTATATCTCAGCCAACAAAGAAAAATAACGGTAAAGATAAAGCGTTTAAACAGTATTTTGAAGAAGCGGGAGAAAAGCATCAGAATCTTTTCTATACAATAAAAGACTATATTATGTCACTTGGTGATGACATAGCTGAAAATCAGTTGAAACTATATGTAGCTTTTAAAAAGTCTAAGAATTTTGTTTGCGTTGAGGTTTATCAAAGTGCATTATATCTCCATTTAAGACTCAATCCCGAAACTGTTGAGCTTGTGCCCGGTTTCATTGAGGATGTAAGATTTAAAGGTCATTGGGGTACCGGAGACCTTCGATTAATAATCAAGAGCACAGAAGATTTTGAAAAGGTACAGCATCTGATTAATCGTGCTTACAATGAGAATTGATGTTTTTAGTATAGTATTTATTGTTTGAATCAAGGAGATATAATTATGACAGACATAGAATTAAAAAAGTTAAAAGATGATCTTTGGCATTCTGCTGATATGCTGCGTGCCGGTGCTCATCTTGCTGCAAATAAATACGGTCAGCCTATTCTCGGTTTGATTTTCCTAAGATATGCAGATATTCTCTTTAAGCAGCACAAGGCTGAGATTGCCGCTGAGTATCAGCGTAAAATCGGCACCCGTGCTGAAAAAACAATGAAGGAAGTTTCAATTGAAAAGTGTGGATTTTATCTTCCCGAATGTGCTTTCTTTGATGAAATAAACAATGCTCCTGATAATGCCAACAAGGCAACTCTTGTAAAAGAAGCAATGGAAGCTATTGAGAAAGAAAATCCCGGTATGGCGGGTGTACTTCCGAAAGAGGTTTACGGACAGCTTGTTCCTGAAGAAGAACCGGAGCTTCTTTCAAAGATTATCCGTGTGTTCAAGGATATCCCCGAAAATATCAGCATTGACCTTTTCGGTGAAATATATGAGTTTTTTCTTGGAAAATTTGCTTTGCAGGAAGGAAAGGATGGCGGAACTTTCTATACCCCTGCAACAGTTGTTCGTTATATGGTTGAAGTAATTAAGCCTGAAATCGGCAACAAGCTTTTCCTTGATCCTGCTTGCGGTTCAGGCGGTATGTTTGTTCAGGCGGCCCGTTATATGCACAATCATAACGCTACAGCTGATGATATGATGAAATTTATGTGTTACGGCGTTGAAAAGGAGCCTGACACTGTTAAGCTTGCAAAGATGAATCTGCTTCTTAATAATGTACGTGGCGACATCAGAGAGGCCAACTCTTTTTACTCTGATCCGCATAATGCAGTCGGAAGATTTGACTATGTAATGGCGAACCCTCCTTTCAATGTTGATGAGGTTGTTTATGAAAAGGTAAAGGACGATGCCCGTTTCAATGAATACGGAATCCCTAAGAATAAATCAAAGTCATCAAAGAAGGATTCAGACAAGAAAGAAACTATTCCCAATGCAAACTATCTCTGGATTTCATATTTTGCCACAGCTCTGAATGAAAATGGCAGGGCAGGTCTTGTTATGGCTAATTCTGCATCCGATGCAGGTAACAGTGAATATGAAATCCGTAAAAAGATGATAGAATCCGGTATTATCAAGCAGATGGTAACTCTTCCTTCAAATATGTTTTCATCAGTTACTCTTCCTGCTACTCTTTGGTTTTTTGACAAAGCAAAAGCAAGCACAGAGAGAAAAGATGAAATCCTTTTTGTTGATGCACGAAATGTCTTTACACAGGTGGATCGTGCACACAGAAAATTCAGCGATGAACAGATTAAGAATCTCGCTATTATTACTCGTCTTTATGAAGGTGATACAGCAGCTTTTTCAGAATTGATTCATGAGTATATTAATTCTGCTACTGAACTCATAAATACATACAACATAAAGCAAGAAACATTTTCAAAATTAGTTTGTGAATTGTATATTGCTGCATCAAAAGAAATGGCAAGATATTGGAAAGATGAATCATTTTTATCTTTCTCTGCGATTGATAAAATTAAAGGTATTAAGGAATATTTCGAGATTGATATTTTTAATATAAACTCTCTTGATTGTGTTATGAATGTCAAAACAATTTTAGAAAAGCACACAGAAGAATTGTATACACAAAGACATTATGTTGAAAAAGGCATTCATCATAATCTTGACAAATCTCCGTTTAGTAAAGAATTGTCTGTTGTTACTGATGCTCAAACAGAACTGATAGACTTAAAAAATAATATTGTTTATATACTCGATAATATTATATGGCTTTGGGAACGTTTCCCTGAAGGTAAGTACAGAGATGTTATCGGTCTTTGCAAGGTTGCAAAGCTTGAGGGGGAAGACGGAATAATTGATCAAGACTATTCTCTTAATACCGGTCGTTATGTTGGCGTTGTTATTGAAGATGACGGTATGACCGAAGAAGAATTTAAATCTGAAATGATTTCTCTTAATGCTGAACTCATAAAACTCAATGCAGAAGCAAGACTCTTGGAAAATAATATTACAAATAATTTGCTATCGATGTTGGGGGTGAAATAATGGAATTTTTCACTTACAGAATAGCAGATGTCTTTGACCGCTTTAGCAGTGGCAAAAATATAACCGAAGAGCAAATTTCTGATTCTGGACAGTATCCTGTTTATGGCGGAAATGGTTTAAGAGGTTATACGAATACATCTAACTTTATTGGAGAGTGTATATTGATAGGTCGTCAAGGAGCAAAGTGTGGAAACGTTCGCTATTTTAATGGTGAAGGTTATATGACAGACCATGCTATTGTTGGTGTTTGTAAATCTAATCATAATACTCAATTTATGAATTATGCTCTCGCCAGTCTAAATTTGAACAGATTATCGGGGCAAGCGGCACAGCCTGGGCTTTCTGTTGGCATGCTGAAAAAACAAAAAATATTGTTACCTTCGCTTGAAAATCAAACAAAAATAGCAAATGTCATTTTTGGATACAACAATGTTATTGAAAACAATAACAAACGAATCGCTATATTAGAACAGATGGCAGAAAACCTTTACAAAGAATGGTTTGTTCGCTTCCGTTTTCCTGGTCATGAAACTGCGAAGTTTGAAAATGGTTTGCCTGAAGGTTGGGAAATGAAGCGAATGGGTAATGAATTAACAATTAAGCGTGGTGGTTCCCCTCGTCCCATACAAGATTATTTAACTGATACTGGACTTAAATGGCTTAAAATTTCGGATGCAACAAAAAGCAATAATCCGTTTATTTTTAATATTGAAGAATCAATAAAAGAAGATGGATTAAGAAAGACAGTTTATCTAAAATCAGGAGATCTTGTACTTTCAAATAGTGCAACACCAGGATTACCTCGAATATTAGCGGTTGACACATGCATCCATGACGGATGGTTGTATTTTGAAAATCAGAAACTGAGTAACGAATTTTTGTATTTGCTTTTTAATCACATTCGGCCCAATTTGGTGAATAAGGGTAATGGTGCCGTGTTTACAAATTTGAAAACTGATATATTAAAAAAATATTTTTTTGTTAGACCAACTGACAGTGTTTTAATGCAGTTTGATAATATAATAAAACCGATATTCAATCAGATTTATACAATTTCCAAACAAAACAATAATCTCAAAAAACAACGCGATTTACTCTTGCCTCGCCTTATGAGTGGTAAATTGGAGGTGTAAATATTGTTCCTTGAACCGAAGATATTAAGAGATTTCTGGCATGTAATTGATTCATCGGAAATCTTCAGAGAGTCTGAAAAGCTTAAAAAAAAGTATAATCTTATCTGTGTTGTTTTAGACAGGCTTGACAGTGCAACAAGGTATCTTAATGGACACTCAGAATTCCCGAGAACAGAGGAAGACTTTGTATGTTTTCTTGTTTATGCTTGTATGATAAAAGATGCAGTAACAAAGCTTTATGAGAATGTTTATCACAGAGCTCCTGAATATATTACGCAAAAGAAATTCTTTAAGGATGCAAAGCAATATGATCGTTTTGTTTTTGATGATGAAAACTGTCCAACTGATGATGTATTCTTTGAGTATCTTCGTTCTATGGCATTTGCACATCCGTTTCAGACCGACAAGCGTTCAGGCAGACTTTTTATGGATGATAAAGAAAAACAGTATTGTCCGTGGGTAATTGTTCACGAAAATGCAGTTGGAATAAGAGTTTATACGAGTAGTGGAAAATTTGACATTAGAGATATCACTTTTTCATTTGAAAAACTCAAGGGATATATAAAGGAGCGATATGAGCACTTACAGGAACTGACTGAATGGGCTAAATCAGAAATTTTAATACAAGATGATGAATGGTCTAAACATAAAGTTGTTCGTTCAGAGGATATTTTTGAAACTATCACTTCAGTTAAAGAGATACTTAATGAGCGTTTCTGTGATACGTATACAATTGATAAAATAGAGAGATGCTTAAAATGCGATATTACTGTAGAAGAAAATTCAGAAAATATCAAAATTTATAGAGATGCATTGAGAGCAAGTATTTACCGGGTGTGTGATGCTCTTGATAATGTGAGTGAAAGTGATTTGAACGCTGCAACAGAGGATGTTTTCGCCAGACCGAGAAAAGCTCATCAGATGATGCATTATCAACTCGAAAAAATAATGTGTTATCTATACGGTGATGTTGATTCATGGGACAGGTCTTGGGGATTAAAGCAAGCTAAAGCATTTTCTAAAGAATTTGCAAAGAATTGGGTAGTTTTTGATTTCGAAAAAATGAACGATGATGAAATTGTCTTAACAGTTTTAACTGCATGTTATCTTGAAGCAAAGAAACAAGGTGATATAGAATGATGAGTTAATTCTATTGAGATTGAGGTTCAGTTATGAGTAAAAAAGAATTGATAGCCCTACTTAATAAAACTTCTGAAGTTGAGAAACTTCTCACTCCTATGGGTGGCAGCTTTATGCCAACTTTAAAAACAATAAATGGAAAAGTTGAATTTCAAATTTGGAAAGAAGAGCTAAAACTTCAGTTAGGTAAATTAAAAAAAGACCATATAATAATTGAAACGTTGGAATTATTGGATACCGGTTTTCAAAACGGATTTACGGATGAAAAAGATTTTACCAGGCTTCAAGGGATGCTAAAAACTATTTCATCGCACATTAATGATTTTTTTGACGAAGAAACAGAGGAAAAACTAATGGTTGAGTCTCAAAAATTAAAAAAAGGCACTAAAATTAAAACTGCTTTTGATGAATATACCCTTATAGGACAAGTTGGTTCAGGGGGAAATGGACGTGTTTTTTCAGCTAAAAATAAAAGTGAAGAAGATGTTGCCATTAAATTTGTAGAACAGAATATTGATTCTAAAAAACTAAAAAGGTTTAAAAATGAAATTCATTTTTGTGAGCATCACAAGCATGATAATATTGTCAGGATAATAGATCGTGGTTATGTTTACTTAGATAACAAAGATTATGTGTTCTATGTGATGCCATTATATAAAGATACACTTAAATCCAAAATCAAAGAAGGAATTCCTCATGACAAAATATTAGATATTTTCATTGGTTTATTGAAAGGATTGAAGTATGCTCATGAACACGATAGTATACATAGAGATATAAAACCTGAAAATATAATGTTTTCTGATGAAAGTTGGAATCCAGTTATTTGTGATTTTGGTATAGCACATTTTGCTGAGGAGGATCTGCTTACAGTTGTTGAAACGAAAATTACAGACCGAATGGCAAATTTTCAATATTCTGCTCCGGAACAGCGACAAAGAGGTGGAAATATCTGTTATCAAACAGATATTTATGCACTTGCATTAATTTTGAATGAAATGTTCACAAGTGAAATACCTCAAGGAGTTGGATATAAAACCATCAAAGATGTTAATTCTGATTTTGAATATCTCGATGCTTTGTTCATACAGATGTTTAATCAAAATCCTATAGATCGTCTTTATCCGGAAGATGCCATTTTGAGCGAATTAAAATTTCTTGCAGAGCAACATAAACATAAAAAAGAAGCAGAAAGATTAAAAAGCATTATTAATGAAATTGTTGAACCTGAAGATTTCAATCCCTCTATCATAAATATAGAATATGAGAATAAAAGTTTGTTGTTTACCTTAGATTGTGTTTTCACAGATGAATGGTTTCAGCTGCTTAAAAATGGCAACTATATTCATTCCTGTTATATGGGGTATGACACATTTTCTCTAAAAAAGGTAAGTAAGAATCAATTTGCTATGCCTATCCGAGGATCTGAAAGTCAATCTGCAATTAAGCAAATTGTTGAGTTTATAAAGAATTGGGTTAAAACTGTTAGCAAGGAGTATTCACTGGAGGCAAAGCGGCAAGCTATTGCAGAACAGCGACGGAAAGAGGAAGCTCGCATTGCTGAAAGAAATAGGATAGAAAAAGAAAATGAAATAAGG
Source organism: Acutalibacteraceae bacterium (assembly GCA_045538645.1). GTDB lineage: Bacteria > Bacillota > Clostridia > Oscillospirales > Acutalibacteraceae > RUG806. Next base: position 13,542 of record JAZSRT010000083.1, read on the forward strand.
GCAACTATCAACGATGTTTTGAAAGATCTTTTATGATGTAATAAACGTCAATTAAAAAACACGAAAACATTTAATCTCGGAGGTCTATTATGGCTAATTTTATTACGGAAGATATGATTGAACAGGCCATACTTAAAAAGTTAGGAGAGCCTGAATTCGGGTATGATATCGTTATCTGCGATGCTTCGCCCGATAAAAAAGAGGAATTAAATGACGGAACGGGACGCTCTGCGAAAACAGAGTGTATTTTGCCTTGCATTTTAGAGGAGTCTCTTTGCCGAATTAATCCTGATATATCTTCCGATAAAATCAAATCCGTAATAGAGTCTTTAACAGCCGATTTCTCCAATTCAGACCTTGTTTCAAAAAATTATGAGCTTTACAATAAAATCCGTAATTACATAAAAATCCCTGTTATCAAAAAAGGTAAAGAGGATTTTGCCTTTGTTAAGCTTATTGATTTTGATAATCCCGAGAATAATACATTTACTGCCGTTTCACAGATGTGGATTAAAGGCCGTTATAATTGGCGAAGACCTGATGTAATTGTGTTCGTTAACGGTTTGCCTCTTGTGTTTATTGAACTTAAAAACGGTATTGTCAAGGTTGAAGAAGCTTATCAGAAAAATCTGAAAAGCTATATCAAGGATATTCCCAATCTCTTTGCTTTCAATCAGATCTGTGTACTTTCAAATGGCTTTGAAACCCGTCTTGGTGCTTTCAATGCTACATTTGACTATTTCTTTGAGTGGCTGAAGCAAAAAGAAGGGGAGAAGCTCGACCGCAAAGCAATCAGTGACAGCGGTGTTTCGGCTGATTATTTTGTTGATGGACTTTTACATAAAGAAACTCTTATAGATTATATTGAAAACTTTATTATTTTTGAAAATAAGTCTATCAAAATCATTGCAAAGAACCATCAGTATCTCGGTGTAAATAATCTTATGGAATCTGTTCACAATCGCAAGGAACTGAACGGTAAGTTAGGTGTGTTCTGGCACACTCAGGGGTCGGGTAAGAGCTATTCAATGGTTATGTTTGCCCGTAAAGTCCGCCGTAAGGTTGCGGGTAATTTTACCTTCCTTGTTATTACTGACAGAGATGATCTTGATACTCAGATTTATAAGAATTTTGTTCGTACAGAGGTTGTCGGAAACAAGGAAGAATGTCAGCCTAAAAACGGACAGCAGCTTCGTGAATACCTTCAGACAAATAAGTCTTTCATCTTTACGCTCATACATAAATTCCGTTATGATAAGACTAAGAAATATCCTGTGCTTACTACCCGTGACGATATTATTGTTATGGTGGATGAGGCTCACCGTACGCAGTATAAGGACCTTGCAGAGAACATGAGAACTGCTTTACCCAATGCAAACTTTATTGCTTTTACCGGTACACCTCTTCTTGGTGCAAAGCGACTTACAAATCAGTGGTTTGGTGATTATGTTTCGGAGTATAACTTCGCACAGTCAGTAGAAGACGGTTCAACGGTTCCGCTTTTCTATTCCCGCCGTGTTCCTGAAGTTGGTTTGCAGAATGATTTTCTTGACGATGATGTAGTAGATATTATTGAAGATGAAAATCTTAATGAGGCGGAAACGCGTCTTCTTGAAAATTCAGCATCGCGTATTCTTGAGGTTATCAAGCGTGAAGACAGACTTGATAAAATAGCAAGAGATATTGCACATCATTTCCCTCGTAGAGGTTTTCTTGGAAAAGGTATGGTTGTATCCGTTGATAAATTTACAGCGGTTAAGATGTATGATAAAGTGCAACATTATTGGGCAGAAGAGAAAAAGTCTCTTGTTGCTGAGAGAAATCAGGCTCCTAATAAAGAAGAGCGAGATAAAATTACTGCAATTATAAATTATATGGATTCTGTAGAAATGGCGGTTATTATCTCAGAAGATGCAGATGAAGAAATAAAGTTTGCTGATCAGGGGTTAAGTATTTCTGCACACAGAGCGAAAATGAATGAGATAAAAGACGGATTTGATATTGAAGACAGATTTAAGAATCCGAATGATCCGTTGAAACTTGTTTTTGTATGTGCAATGTGGCTTACCGGTTTTGATGTTAAAAATCTTTCTACTCTTTATCTTGATAAGCCTATGAAGGGGCATACTTTGATGCAGGCAATTGCACGTGCCAATCGAGTTTATCCTGATAAGCCGTGCGGAATAATAGTTGACTATGTAAACGTGTTCAAGTATATGCAAAAGGCTCTCAGTCAGTATGCGACGGGGGATGATGGAAATGATTTTCCTGCAAAAGATATTGATCGTTTAGTAGAGTTAATAGATGAAACTATTATTGAAACTGATGTCTTCTTGAAATCTATTTCTATTGATTTGGACGTGATTCTTTCAGGCAGCGGTACATTCGATAAGATGGAAGAGCTGCGTAGAGCATATGATTCTATTGTTGCGAATGATGATAATAAAGAGAAATTCAAGGTGTTATCGAATACTTTGATGAATCTTCATGATGCTTCGAAGCCTGAGATATTCGAACTTCGTTGGGAAAACGAAAAATTTGGCCCCATTGCTTACATTCACGGCTTGATGCATCATCAGATAGATGATGAGAAAATTAAGCGTGCAAGACTCAGAATGGGACAAGTTCTTGATGGTAGTATTATTTCCAAAACGGCAACAGATAACGATGACGGATGTGTTATTCATGGAACTCAGGTTATAGATTTGTCTAAAATTGATGTTGATGAACTTAAGAGAGAAATCAAGAGAGCTCCTTATAAAGCGGTTGAAATTGATGATTTGAAAGCTTTCCTTGATACAGTTTTACAGCAGATGATGGATAAAAACTGTACTCGCGATAAATTCTCCTCCCGATTTAAGAACATTGTTGATCGCTATAATGCCGGTGGCTCAGAGAACGAAGATTATTACGAACAGTTGCTGCAGCTTATTGAAGATTTGAAAAAAGAATCTGAAAGACCAAATCTTATGGGGCTTTCCGAAGAAGAGCTTGAAATTTTTGATTTGCTTATCAAAGGGAAGAAACTCACCAAAGCAGAAGAACAAAAAGTGATACTTTCTTCTAAAAACTTATTTAAAAAACTGAGTGAAAATAAAAGTAATCTGTTTGTTGCAGATTGGTATAAAGATGAGCAGCCCAAAGCAAAAGTAAAGGATGCTATTATGGAAACTCTCGATGCCGATTTGCCTGAAAGTTATGACAAGGAAGTATTTACAGTTAAAATTGATTTGTTGCTCAATCATTTCATAGATATGGCTGTTCAGGGATACGGTTGGGTAGGAAGTGTAGCATAATGATAAGAAGCAAAGTAGTTAAAAATTCAATACAATGTAAGCTCTGCGGAGATATAATTGAATCCAAGTTCAGACATGACTTTGTTGAGTGCAGCTGTAAGGCTTGTTTTGTTGATGGCGGGCACGATTATCAGAGAATCGGCTATGCTGAAGAAGGATGTTTCATAAATTTGTCTGTATATGAAGAAGTGCCTTTTCGTTATAAAGATGAAGAGCTGAATAAATTGTCAGAACAAGAAGGGGAATAAAACAAAATCCACTGAATGAATAGCCACATTTTTTTGTGCATAGCTAAATTTTTTTGAATCATTAAGAAAAAGCCGCTGCAGTTTTGTGATTGCAGCGGCTTTTCTGATTAACTTACACGCAACAGGCTTTTAGTGGAGCCTACATAGTTCTGATAGTGTCTGATTTCGTTATTGATTTCCTTTTTGCTTGTCTGAATAATGCCTGACACAGAAATTTCGTCACCTACTTCTATTGTGTCAAGATATCTGTCCCTGTGATAGAAAACTGTGGGGACAAAGGATTCGTGATTATTCTGATTGGTGCGTATGACAAGTGTAAGGTACTCTTGGGTTGATACGATTTTTACAACCTCGCCCGATAACTCGAAACTGTTAAATTCCTCATGGTTGCCGTAAACCAGCTCACGGATGCTGAAGGCGAGTAGGGTAGTGGATCGTCTGTTCTTGTATATGCTGCTCTGAATGTTTGCGAAAACGATAATTTTGTCACCAACCTTGAAATTGAAATTTTCCTTCAAGGTCGGATTTGTAATTAGTACCTCAGGTACGTTGCTTCTGCCTGTGTGGATCCGTACTAAAATGTGATCCTCGTGTGTTTTGAAAATGTATTTGATTTCTCCTTTTAATGTACAAAAATTGCTGTTCATATTGCATTACTCCTTTTTGTTAATCTTTTCGAGCTCCTGTCGTGGATTTTTTCTCATATAAAGTATGAAATATAAACACATACAATAACACGAAAAAAAGAGCGAATTTGACGCTTTATTGGGCTTCTTTGGAGAAATATTTGTGTCGGAGAAATCGTTTTTTTTGGGGGTGTTTTTAATCAGCTTATGGCGTAGGTGTTGGGTTCGGGAGTTTTGAAGTATAATGTTTCTTCTGCTAATTTTTCTTTAGTTTCTTCGGCGTTTTTGATTCTGTCGTAATTTTTGTAATATGTTTCAATAGTGTCAATGTCCCAATCTAAAATATTGCCGAAGGTTTCCTTATAAGCGGTAAGGGTGGCTTCCTTTTCGGCATTTGCCGCCATCCAGTGTTTGTGGGATTCGTGCTTGTTTTTCGTCACAGTAGATGTGAGGCCTCTGTCAAGGCCGTAGTGCTTTACGGCTTCATAATAGCTGTCCTGATGAAGCTTACAGTCCTTGGGACCGTCTATGAATTTTTTGAAGCACAGGTGATTGTCCCGGATTGGCATACAGAACGCGTGAATGTGTGTATTTGATTCATCATTGTGAACGTAGATTTTATATATGTTTGTCGGACCGTAAAAATCCTGAAGCCATTTTACGGATGTTTTAATCCAGTCGTCGTGTTTGTCTTCTGGGATTGTACCCTTAGAAAAGCTCATTATATATTCAAGGCAAAGCACATTATTTTTTCTGATTTTATTTCCCTGCAATTTTTCTGATAATACTTCCTCGAAGCTTTTCTTATCATAGCCGGCATCAAGCATGGGGCGGGTATAGACGATTATGTTTCGTGCATCGGGGTTGGTTAATGTGGACATCGGAAAGTCTCTCTGACAGTGACGGATTGCATTGTTAATTTTTTTAACATCATTATATTTCTGGAACCTCATAATTGCGTAGCCCATAATATCACCTCCTTTGTTTTTATTGCATTTATAGTATGACATTTAAATGGGAGTCACAACCGAAAAACTGAAGGGTGTAACCTACTACGCTTATTGCATAAGCGGTAGGCTCTGCGAGGCTTTTTTATGGTAAATTACAATAACAGTTTTGGTGATTATATCAGACAAAAATTAAATTAGTGTCGGATAATTGTTGCTTTTTTTGCTGAAAATTGATTAGATTAAACTTCGTTAAAAATGCACAAAAAATGAAGCCAAAAATCAAAGAAAAAAGTTATGAGGAAAAACAAGGTATTTTTAGAGGTGTAAAATTGTGCATATTGCACAAGTGGCATTTGCTGTTAGCTGAAAACTTCTATTGACAATGCCCAAGGCTTCTTGTATAATACTGATGTAACATCCGAACAATTGAATATGAATATACCGTATCACTCGTGGGCAGCGAAAAGAAGCAGACCCACCCAATGACGAAATCATTTTTATGATGATGCTCCATTGATGAAGAAGTGACTGACTGTGATCGGGCGGCGTGCCGTTATCGGACTCAGCAGTAAAACAGAGGAAAAAACCGGGTAACAAACAAACAGACTGTAATAGTATATATTTATATATACTATTACCCCTGTCGTTTTCGTTATGCCTTTTTTCCAAACGGTTAATTCGGGATTTTAAAGACCTAACGAAAATGCTCGTTAGGTCTTTTTTTGTTGTTCGTGTTCTTTTTGGGACGGGTTACCGTACCTTGAAAACTAAATAATAACATCCGTCTCCAAATGCGAGGTCGTGTATCGCATAAGTTTCACGACAGTTCTTACCGTTTCTGATACGGTATCGGGCACGAATGTGCAAAAAAATTATTATAAAAAGGTGGTTTTACTATGAAAAATATAAATAAAACAGAATTAAATGAAAATAAGGAGAAATCTAATATGATATCAAATTATAACTGGCAGATACATGCCATTAAAAATGGATGCTTATGTGAAAATGACGGAGAATATATCTTTGATATGATTCCGGGTGCTGCAAATTTTCATACTCACGGGATGGAGCAGTATAATCATCCTGATTTTCAGCTTGTTCTTGATTATGATTTAGACACAGCAGCGTATATTCTCAATACTCTCGGTGAACGTGTCAGCTCAGGCGAGAGATTTAATCCCGGAGATTACGTAAAGGGAATCTTTGAGGATTGCGATGTCCGTCTTGAGACCTTCGAGGAAACAGGAAGAGATGTCCTTCGTGTTATTGTCCCTGATGCAAATAATGTTTTTCCGGATGAAGAAGGATGCCGTTCAAGTTATCTTCATCAGATGTGGCCGACAGAAGAGCTCTATATAAATCATGACATTGAAAAAAACACGAGGACGGCAACTGTTCTTGAATTAAACGGCGGATTCAATGTTGAGATAGTAAGAAACGGAGATGTGACAGAATGCTACCTTGAGCATAAGGATTGCGGTATTAAAGATTTTATGTTCGGTGTTCCCGAACAAGGTGCAATTGTCGAGGATATATTAATTGAAAAAATATCTGAGTATATTGAGCTATATAAGGATAAGTATTTTAATCGTGATGTAACGGAAAATACGGAAGCCTATCAGGTGCTCAACAGATATCAGGTGAATATCAATTCTTATGACTTGGAAGATGGTTTTATGGTTGACGCATATTATTGCGATGACGGAATGCTGTTATATCTTTATCATAAAGACTACGGAATCAAAACACTGATGCTTGTCTGGGATAAGAACACTGAAATGAATTATGAAGTGTTTGAAAACATAGGAGCTTATATTACGGCCTACAGTGAAGCATTTCTTGATGAGCCCGAGAGCAGATAAATATGATTGAGATAATACCCGATAATATTTTTGTAAGATGAATTGATTTGTTCAGATACCGATGAGTCCGAACTGTCATATTATAAGTAGCAAGACAGACGAATGGAGTTTGTGCAGTGAAAAATGATGGCAGAAAGGACAAGTCGGTGTATGAACGGTAAAGTTAATAGCAGAAAAAAATAAAAAAACTAACAGAACAAATTGAATAACGGAAGATATCCAAATAACAGCGTTGGAGTTGCTGATTACATAAATATAATACAATACGAAGAAAGGAACGAAAGGATTTCTGAAAAAAATAGCTATGAGGAAAAACTTTTTTTCGGAAATTTCTTTCATACTATATATGAAGACAAAAGTTGTCTGCAAAAATCTATAAAGAAAAGAGGTGCAGAGTAAGTGAAAAATACGGATTTATTCTATACATACGAGGATGTATGTGAAATTTTATCCGTGTCCCGAAACACATCATATCAGATTATTCGCGAATTAAATAAAGAGTTAAAGTCACAGGGATATATGATCTTCAGCGGCAGAGTGCCCAAGAAGTATTTCAACGAAAAATTTTATTGCTGAGGTTAAACAAAAAAATGCATATTAATTATCTAAAAAAATATCAAAAAAGGAGAAATAATAATGACAGTTAAAAAGAATCCGAAAACCGGAAAATGGTATTGTAAATTCTATTATAAGGATATGTACGGTGTAAACCGTCAGAAGAAAAAAGAAGGCTTCAGAACAAAATCTGAAGCCGAGGCGTATGTTAATGAATTCAAGAATAAGGAAAGCGGTTCTGTTACGATGACCTTTGCAAGTCTGGCTGAAGAATATCTCAAGAATTGCAAGGTTATGCTGAAGCCTACTACATACTACAATAAGGAGTGTATGGTTAAATGCAAGTTCCTCCCGTTTTTTGGTGATATGCCTCTGAATGAAATAACAAAGCGTCATGTAAGGAAGTGGCAAGTTGAAATGATGGATCCCGAAAACGGATATTCCGCCACATATCTCAGAAACCTGCACAGTCAGCTGAACGCTATATTTAATTATGCAGTTGATAATTATGATTTGCCGAAGAATCCTTCTCGCGATGCCGGTGCTATGGGTAAGAAAAAATCAAACAGATGCAAAATCTGGCAAAAAGAGGATTTTGAACAGTTTGTTGAAGCTGTTTCAGATAAGGAAATGTCAAAGGTTATGTTCAATGTTTTGTTTTACAGTGGCATACGCGAAGGCGAATTGCTTGCTCTCACACTCAGGGATTTTGATTTTAAGAACAATAGAATCAATGTAAATAAATCCTATGCAAGACTAAAAGGCAAGGATCTGATTATGTTGCCTAAAACAGAAAAGAGCATAAGAAAGGTATATATGCCTGAATCAGTTATGAAGATGGTTCAGGAATACAGCAAGTCATTATATGATTATAAGCCGACGCAGAGGCTGTTTCCGACAAATAAGAGGGTACTACTGAAGGAAATGAAAAGAGGAAGTGAGATTTCCGGTGTTGAAAAAATACGTATCCATGATATCCGTCATTCACACGCTTCTTTACTTCTTCAGATGGGAGTAACGATGCTTGAAATCAGCGAACGGCTTGGTCATGAGGATGTAAAAACAACACTTGAGACCTACACCCACCTGTATCCAAATAGTCATAGCGATACTGCCAAAAAGCTTGAGAAATTGATGTAAAAAATACTTTTTAGTACGTTTTTAGTACGCTGCACAATAAAAAAAGTCCGGAAGCCTTGAAAAATAAGACTTCCGGGGATTATTGGTATTATTCCCACTCTATAGTGCCTGTGGGTTTGGGGGTAATGTCGTAGAGTACGCGGTTGATGCCTTCTACTTCTGCGGTGATTCTTGCGGTTACTTTGTGAAGGATTGCGTAGGGGAGTTCTGCTATTGTTGCTGTCATAGCATCTGTTGTGTTGACAGCACGGATGATTGCGGGCCAGCCTTCATAGCGGCTGTCATCTTTTACGCCGACACTCTTCATATCGGGCACAACAACGAAATACTGCCATACTTTACCTGCAAGACCTGCAATTTCAAATTCTTCACGAAGAATAGCATCTGCTTCTCTGAGAGCGTGAAGACGGTCGCGGGTGATAGCACCGAGGCATCTTACGCCAAGTCCGGGACCGGGGAAGGGCTGACGGTAAACCATACCGTGAGGAAGGCCGAGTGCTTCGCCAACAACTCTAACTTCATCCTTAAAGAGAAGTTTTATGGGTTCAACAAGTTCCATTTCCATTTCATCAGGAAGACCGCCAACATTGTGATGGGATTTAACTGCCTTTTTACCCTCTGCCTGCTTGATGCTTTCGAGGATATCGGGGTAAATTGTACCCTGAGCAAGGAAGGATATACCGTCGAGCTTTGCAGCTTCTTCATCAAATACTTTTATAAATTCCGCACCGATAATTTTGCGCTTTGATTCGGGATCGCTCACACCTGCAAGCAGGTCAAGGAAACGGTCGGTAGCATCTACATAAATAAGGTTTGCATCAAGTCCGTTTTTGAAAACTTCAATATCGTTTTCGCTTTCGCCTTTTCTCATAAGTCCGTGATTAACGTGAACGCATACCAGCTGTTTGCCGATGGCTTTAATGAGAAGAGCTGCAACAACTGATGAGTCAACACCGCCGGAAAGCGCGAGAAGAACCTTTTTGTCGCCTACCTGTTCGCGAACCGCTTTGACCTGTTCTTCAATAAATGCATCAGCAAGTTCTTTAGTAGTGATGCGGACCATATTATCGGGTCTTTTGTTTGAATCCATAGATAAATCCTCCCTGTATATATATTTTAGTTGATAATTATTATTAGTTTGTATAGTTATCGAAATATCCCTGAACGAGAACAACGGGTGTGCCCTTGTCGCCTGAGCCGCTTGTAAGGTCACAAAGAGAACCGATAAGGTCTGTAAGCTGTCTGGGAGTTGTGCCCTGAGAAGCCATATTACCTACAAGGTTATCGCCCTTTGCTTTGATAGATGCTGAGATAGCAGCCTTGAGTTCTTCGCCTGAAAGATCCTTAAAATCGTTATCTGCAAGATATTTAAGCTTAAGTTCGTTGGGTGTACCGATAAGACCGTCTGTGAAAGCGGGGGAAACAACGGGGTCAGCAAGTTCCCAGATTTTACCCTGAGGATCTTTGAAAGCACCGTCACCGTAAACCATTACTTCAACATGCTTGCCCGTAGCTTCAAGAATTTTGTTCTGAATATCAAGAACGAGAGCTTTGCATTCTCTGGGGAAGAGCTTAATTGTGTCTTCTGTTGATTTGTTTGAACCGAGAAGACCGTACTTTTCATTACAGCCGCCGCGTGTGCCGGGAGAAGTGAGGATATCATCAAGACCAACAACAACCTTTGCGCCTGCAGCTTTAAGGATTCTCTTTGTTCTTGCACGTGTGTGAATATCACAGGTGAGAACACAGTCTGTATAGTCAAGAATAGCTTTTGCCTGATTTGCAAAAATGATTTCCACTTCAGCGCCGCTTTCTTTGATAAGCTCAGCATAATAATCAACATAATCCACACCTGTAAAGGGATGAAGATTTGTGCCGAAAAGTTCTCTGTATTTTTCGAGTGAAAGTACATCTGAATAGGGATTTACACCTGCTTCGTCAATCTTATCAAGGCTTACAAGTTCATTACCTACTTCGTCAGAAGGATAGGAGAGCATAAGAACAACTTTCTTTGCGCCCTTTGCAATACCCCTGAGGCAAATTGCAAAACGGTTTCTTGAAAGAATGGGGAATATAACACCGATTGTTTCACCGCCGAGCTTTTCTTTTACATCGTTGGCGATATCGTCAACAGATGCATAATTTCCCTGTGCTCGTGCAACAATTGATTCGGTGATTGAAATAACATCACGGTCACGAAGGCTAAAGCCTTCACATTCGGCTGCTTCAAGAACGCTGTCAGCAACGATTTTTGCAAGATCGTCACCTTCACGGATGATGGGGCAACGGATACCGCGTGAAACTGTTCCGACTTTTCTGATGTTTGTTTCCATAATATGTTGTTCCTTTCATAAAAACCCGAAGGTTCAGAATTTATTTAATAAAAATACATTTAATTATATCGCATTTTGCAATAAAAATCAAGAATTAACTTTAGTGTGTAAAAAAATAAAGAATTCAACCGAACAATGTCATAAAACAACAATTATAACGTTCAGTTGAATTACATATTTTTTATATACTTTTTCAGTCAATTTGTCAATGTAATAATTGTAAAAAGTGAAGGATAATTCAAAAAAAAATTTGTGCGAAAAAAACAAAATAAACTCAAATACAGACATATCAGGGATAGTATGAAATTCTTTAATATATCTGTTTCATTCTTATAATTGTTGACTTGTATTTTTAATGATGTTATACTTTTTAATCATAACAGCGGAGGTAATGTATATGAAAAAGGTTATATCAACTGCTGATGCCCCCAAAGCAATCGGTCCGTATTCCCAAGCACTTATTGTTAACGGTTTACTTTTTACATCGGGTCAGATACCGATTGATCCTGAAAAAGGAGAGATAGTTGCTCAGGATATTACTCAGCAGACACATCAGGTTTGTAAAAATCTCAGAGCAGTGCTTGCAGAAGCAGGGTGTTCTTTTGATAATGTTATAAAAACAACCTGCTTTTTGAATTCAATGACTAATTTTGCTGTTTTTAATGAAGTTTATTCTCAGTATTTTGTTTCAAAACCTGCAAGGAGCTGCGTTGAAGTCAGTGCACTTCCCAAAAATTCGCTTGTTGAAATTGAATTGATAGCAAGTATTAATAACTAAAAAATACAGATGCTTCCGTATAAAAAGCATCTGTATTTTTTAACTAATTTTTATGGGGAATGATAATGTTACTTTAAATAAATCACCGTCAATGAAGATAAATAATTTACCGCCCATATTTTCCGTAAGACTTTTGGCAATTGAAAGTCCGAGACCCGAACCTTCAGTGTTTCTTGATGTGTCACCTCGTACAAAACGCTCAGTTAAATCTGACGGCTCTATATTCAGCTTGTTCTTCGAAATATTCTTAAATGATATTTTTGCTGTGCCGTTTTCTTCATACAAGCTGAGATATACACGTGTACCCGGCATTGAATACTTGCAGATATTATTCATCAGATTATCAATTACTCTCCACAGAAGACGTCCGTCTGCTGATATAACTATATCATTTTCGGGGATATCCTGAATAAGAGTCAGATTATGTTCTTCAAGTCTTTCAATGTATTCACCGTTTGTCTGAAGAAGAATAACATTTAGAGCCGTATCTTCATAGTGGATATCAATATTACCGGTTGCGGCTTTTGAAGCCTCTACAATATCAATTGTCAGTTTTTTCAGCCTCTGAGACTGTCTGTCGATAACTTCGATATATTCTATTGCTTTGGGGTTATCAACCTGCTCTTTTTTCAGCAGGTCAACATAATTTACGATTGAAGTGAGAGGAGTTTTTAAGTCGTGTGAAACATTTGTTATAAGTTCAGTTTTGAGGCTTTCACTTCTTAGTCTTTCGTCAACTGCATTGTTGACGGCATCATTTATGCTGTTAAGATAAGCTGCGTGCTTTTTAAGGGGACCGACGAGCAGAGAATTCTTTATTCTGTATGAAATATCGCCCTTTGAAATTGCTTTGGCACCGTTATGAAGAGCTGTTAACGCAACAAGAATGAGAATTATAAACGGAATTTCAATAAGCCTTGCAAAGAGCACAATTACTGCAGCTTCAAAACAGTCACTTATCACAAAGAGAAGAATCTCGCATCCCGTAATTGAAAAGAAAATAAGTAATGTAAGTACAATTGCAAGACGGGAGCCGGTAGCTTCGTTGGTTATTGCTGCGGCATTTTTAATTGCTTTACAGATCTTATAGATAAGATTGTTTGTCCTGAATGTATGTGTACGCACTCTTACAGGAATTGTATATATAATACTTATTGCAATGAATACCAATCCGATAAACCCTGCTATGGCAAAAAGTTCGTCGCCTACTATATCCGTAAGTGCGTAACAGCCGACTGCGGCACTCAACGATAATAAGAGATACAGGTCAAAGGGAATTGCGTGCAGAGCCCTTGCAACAGGCTTTTCATTTTTCGGAATATATCCTGCTGAATAAAAAATAAAAATAAAAGAAACTAAAAACAGTATAAAATCTAAAACTGTTATGGGAATAATATTATCACGGTAAACAATTGCAACATTAACAAGCGTCTGAGCGGCTTTATATATATCACCGACTGAGCAGTAATAGGGCACTTCCACATTGACTTTAAGCTGTAATCTTGCTTTTTGCTTGTATTCCAAGGAAATATTATCTTCAGCAGAGTTTTGTAAAATCAGTGTTGAATATGAAAGTCTGTTTGTAAATTCAGAGAAGGAAAGTGTACCGTTGTATCTGTAAATGATGTTTGCTGATTTATTGCCTGATAACAAGCTGCAGGAAACAGTTCTTTCAGGTCGGCTGTCATCGGTATAACTGTATTTTTCCGCAAGTACGCCGTCTGCATCTGTGTATTCGTCCTGATAAAAAGTCAGTGATGTTACATCATAGCTCAGAAAACGTGCCTTTTCTTTGCAATGTTCGAGTATATTATTATTAATTTCACCTGAATAATAATATGTGATATCGATAACATTATCTGTGTTACTGTTACTTACAGTTGATCTGTTTACATTATATTTATCAGTTTCATCAGGAGTAATATCAGAATTTTGTGTTTCATTCTCTTTTGTAACAGTGTTTTGCAGTTCGGAATTATCTTGAATTTCCGTCATACCTTCGAAAGATGTTGTATCTTCCGTTGAAGCTTTATAGCCTGTGACAAATTCTGCAGAATCGGAATTGCCCATTTTATACCATTCATAATAATTTATGTCTGTAGAGTATACTGAAGAAAATGAAAAGTGTTCACTGTTTTGTTTAGAATTGTTTGACAAAAGAAGATTTCCGTTTTCATCGGATATATAAAATTGAATGTTTGAATTTTCCGGTGAATATTTTGATTCATATAAATCTATTTCCGATTGATGGTAGTTTTTGTAGTTATCGTTATTACAGTACGCATTCTCCATTATGTTAAGATAAGACATAAGGTCGCTTGCCGTAAAATTATAAATATATGAATATACTTTTTGCTGAAGTTGAGTGCGGTTGGCATAAAACAGGTTTTCTTCTAGCAGAAAAACAGCACCTACAATATTTCCGACAATTGATACCGCCAGAATAAAAATCAGCATACCTGCTGTGAATTTTGCAAGGCGGGAGCGTCTTAATTTTCTCATACTGTTACCTCGCACTGTCTTCAATTTTATATCCCTGTCCCCATACAACCTTTATATATCGCGGTTGATTGGGATTTATCTCAATCTTTTCTCTGAGATGTCTTATATGAACAGCAACTGTAGCATCGGCACCGTAGGGTTCATCGTGCCATATACTTCTGTAAATATCGGTGGGGGAAAAAACCTTGCCGGGATTTTTAATCAGAAGCTTTAATATCTCGTATTCTTTCGGAGTAAGATTAACTTCTTTCTGATCAACATAAACGGATTTTGCATTATCATCAACCGTTATACCTGAAACGGTAATTGTTGATGAGGAAAAATTACCTCCGCCGAGTTTTGTGTATCTTCTGAGTTGTGATCTTACGCGAGCTAAAAGCTCAACCGGGTTAAACGGTTTTGTTATATAGTCATCAGCGCCGAGATTGAGTCCAAGAATAATATCATTGTCTTCACTTTTTGCGGTTGTAAAAATTACAGGTGTGTTATATTTTTCGCGCAGTTTAATAAGAGCTGTCAACCCGTCGGTTTCGGGCATCATTATATCCATTAAAATCAGATGTACTTCATTATTTTCTAAAATGTCAAGTGCTTCTTTTCCGTTATAAGCTTCCAGTACATTATAACCGTCAGAGGTCAGATATATTTTTAATGCGGAAACGATATCTTTTTCGTCGTCGCAAACAAGTACAGTATACATAATAACCCTCACTTTCATATCGTGATTAAATTATCTCACAAAGATTATTAATAAACAACTATACTAATTCTTAAGATTTGTTTAAGTTCAGTTAAGAATAACTTTTCCCGAAACACATACATAAGATACATTTATATCCTCATCAAAGAGGATTATATCTTCGTCATATCCTTCTTTGATCTTGCCTTTTGTATCAGAGCAACCAATGACAGAAAGGGGAGTAAGGCTTGCCATTTTTACGGCATCAGTCAGCGGTATTCCGGCAACTTTATACATATTTCTAACAAGAACATTGCTTGTTGCCACGCTTCCTGCAAGACAGGAACGGTCGCTGAGCTTCATAACAGAATCTTCATAAACAACCTCGAGACCGTTTTCCTGTAAAATTACAGTTCCTTCTTCCATATCAAGTGCGGAATATTCAAGACCGTCACTTATTGCATATGCTTTATCAGCACCCTTTGCTTTATAAATCAGCTTAAGAACACCGTAGGGAAGATGTCTGAGATCTGCAATAAACTGTGTTGTATATCCGTCAAGAGAAAGTCCCGCTTCAACAACACCAGCGTGACGAAAAATACCTATTTTTCTCATACCCGAGCAGGCAGAATAAATGTGAGTAACATCGCTGTATCCGTGTTCCAATGCTTCTTCTGTATTGGAATAGTCACCGTCTGAATGAGCAACAGATGCTATGATACCTCTTTTCTCGGCTTCTTCACCTACAATAAAGCCGTTTTCAATTTCAGGTGCTGCACCGATTATTTTTATAATATCGGATGAGTCAAGAAGTTCCGAAACGTTTTCTCTGGTGGGAATAAGGATATTTTCGGGGCTTTGTGCGCCTTTCATTTTCATTGAAATAAAGGGACCTTCAAGGTGCACGCCGAGAATATTAGAATCCGTGCACATCTTCTGTGCCTGCTCAATGTTTTTTATTACCTTTTTGAGCTGAGCTATGGGAGCAGCAAGTGTAGTCGGAAGAATAGAAGTTGTGCCGCAAAGGGCGTGAGCAGTACACATTTTTACAATATCCTCAGGTGAACCCATAGCAGAATAACCGCCGCCGCCGTGAACGTGAATATCGGCAAAACCCGGAGAAAGATATTTACCTTTACAATCGATTATTTCATTATTTTCGGTATCGTATTCAGAAACAAAACCGACTATTTTTCCGTTTTCGGTTGCAAGGGTTTTTCCTTCAATTATTTCATCCGGAGATATGATTTTTGCATTTATATAGTATCTCATTATTTTTACCTCACTTTCATATTATTGATTTTAGCAAAATAATTCTTAAACTTCAATAAAAATATAAATTAAGTATGGAAATATCTTTTTCTTTGTGTTAAAATATGGTTTGTATTATGCGCAAAGGAAGGTATTGTTATGAACACTGAGAAAAAAATCAGAATCGGAGCTGTGGGTATCAGCGGCAGAGGTTCGGGAATGCTTGAGCTTTTGCTTGATGTTCCCGGTGTCGTTTGTCCTGCAGTCTGTGATAAATATGAAGACAGAGCTACCCACGGAATTGAAATTGTTAAAAATTCCGAAAGCTATGACGGATATGAAGTAAATTCCTATCTTGATTATGAAGAAATGCTGGCAAAAGAAAAGCTTGATGCTCTCGTTGTTTTTACAACCTGGATCACACATTCAAAAATTGCTATTGCCGGTATGAATGCAGGACTTAATGTTGCTATGGAAGTGGGCGGTGCAGCTTCTATAGAAGAATGTTGGGAACTTGTAAGAACAAGTGAGCGAACAGGGAAGTTCTGTATGCTTCTTGAAAACTGCTGCTATGACAGAAATGAGATGGCAGTATTTAATATGGTAAAACAGGGACTTTTCGGCGAAATTGTACACTGCGAGGGCGGTTACAGACATGATCTTCGTGATGAAATTAGTCTTGGACGTGAAAACAGACACGGAAGACTTTATAATTTCCAGAACAGAAACGGTGAATTATATCCTACACATCAGTTAGGACCTATTTCAAAGGTTCTCGGCATTAATCGCGGAAACCGTTTCCTGTCTCTTGTATCAATGGCAAGTAAGTCAAGAGGACTTAATCAGTGGATTAAGGACAATAAGGGCGAAGACTATGATATTTACGGTTATGATTTTGCCTGCGGAGATGTTGTAACAACCATTATCAAGTGTGCTCACGGAGAAACAATTACTCTGACTCATGACTGCTGCCTCCCCAGACCCTATACAAGAAACTATATGGTTCAGGGAACCAAAGGTGTTTTCACCGATGTTGAGGATGATGCAAGCTGTGCTATAGCCGGTGTTACCGAATCCACACACGATTGGACAAAGTTTGAAGATATCAGAGAAAAATATGATCATCCTCTCTGGTCAAAATATGAAAAGGCAGGCGTTAAGGCAGGTCACGGCGGTATGGACTATCTTGTGCTTTCCGCATTTGTTGAGGCTGCAAAGCTTGGCAAACAGCCTCCCATTGATGTTTATGATACAGCAGCCTGGATGGCAATTACATGTCTTTCAGAGCAGTCTGTTGCAATGGGCGGTATGCCTGTTCCCGTACCTGATTTTACAAACGGTATGTGGATAGACCGTGAACCCTACAGACGCGGTGTTTACTGTCTTGAAGAAGTTTGTAACGATTTCTTTGAAGGTGAGGATGAATAATATGAGTTTTTATATAGGAATCGACGGCGGCGGTACAAAAACACAGTATGCGCTGTTTAATGAAAATAAGGAAATGCTTTCTACCGTTAAAACTACGGGAAGCAATCACGAAAACCTTGAAGGTGCAATTCCCGAAGCTGCAGGCATAATAATGGGCGGAATTAATGATTTGCTTAATGAAAATAAGCTTAATCTTTCCGATATCAGCCATATTCTTATGGCTCTTGCAGGAATCGATCATCAGTATCAGTGCGATGAAATGACCGATGAGCTTAAAAAGCTCGGACTTAATGTTCCTTTCTCAATTTATAATGACGGATTTATTGTAGTTAAAGCAGGTCTTACGGGAAAAGCAGGTATAGGCTATAACTGCGGAACAGGCACTTGCTGTAATTCTGTCGGCAGTGACGGAAAGCTTCTGCAGGTAGGCGGATTCGGTGAACTTTCAGGTGATGTCGGCGGCGGTCACTGGATAGCAAGACAGACTTTCGGTAAGCTCTATGATGATATTTGTCTTAAAATCAAGCATACCGAAATGACGGATAGAATTATTGAAAAATTCGGTATCACACCCGACCGTGACGGCGTTCTTTCCCTCATTGCTCCTATGGAAGAAGAGGGCGATGATATTGTAAGAGATATGCTTGATATCTTCTTTGATGCACTTAATAACGGCGATGCTGCAGCAGTTGAGATTGCTGATGTAATGGCTGAAAGAGGAGCTCAGTTTATTTGTGCTCATATAAGAAATCAGAAGTTCGATGATGATGTAATTCAAGTGGTTCTTTCAGGCTCAATGCACTGTAAACTTCCTTCCGATGTTTATGTGAATAAGCTTATTGCAAAAACAGAGGAATACAGCGGCAGAAAGCTTGAATTCATAAAGCTTCAGGTAGCCCCCGTTATGGGATGCATCAACTGGATGCTTGAAGACTGATAAGAAAGAAGGAAAAAATAATGAAAGAGATTAATGTTACCGTTATAGGTTCAGGCAGTACATATTGCCCCGAACTCGTAGACGGATTTTTACAGAGACAGGATTCGCTCAAATTAAAGCGTCTTGTCCTTATGGATATTGACGACAGAAAGAGAAACATAGTAGGCTCTCTTTGCGAAAGAATGATAAAAGCTGCAGGTATGGATACTGAAGTTGTTATGACTGATAATCTTGACGATGCGCTTCCCGGTGCAGATTTTGTCGTAACACAGATTCGTGTCGGCAAGCTTCCTTGCAGATATCTTGATGAATCAATTCCCGTAAAATACGGTCTTATCGGTCAGGAAACCACAGGTATCGGCGGTTTCTTTAAAGCTCTTCGAACAATTCCCGTAATCGGAAATATCTGTAAGAAGATAGAAGAACTCTGCCCCGATGCTTGGCTTATTAACTTTACAAACCCTTCGGGTATAATCACAGATTTTGTACTTAACAATACAAATGTAAAATGTATCGGACTTTGCAACGTTCCTATTGATATGATAGATGATGTTAAAGAAGCAGTAGGCGAGGATGCTGACGTTACATATCTCGGACTTAACCACTTAAGCTGGATTACCTCTGTTATGAAGGACGGCGAGGATGTTCTTTATAAGCTCTTTGACGAAGGCTTTGCACCCAAGGTAATGGCAAACATAGTTGATGACGGCTTTGATCCCGATTGTCTTCGTGCCTGCGGCGGCTGGCCCTCATCCTATCTTCAGTATTACTACAACCGTGAAGATAAAATCAAACATCTTAAAGAAGATAAAAAGAGCCGTGCTCAGGTTTGTATGGATATCGAAGAACAGCTTCTTAAAATGTATCAGGATGAAGAGCTTTGCATAAAGCCTGCACTTCTTGATAAAAGAGGCGGTCACAAATATTCTCTTGCAGCCTGCTCGCTTATTGATTCAATCGCAAACGATAAGAACGATGTTCACGTTGTAAATGTTCTCAATAACGGTACACTTCCTTTTATGAAGGATGATGATGTTGTTGAGGTTGCTGCTCGGATAGGTGCAGACGGAGCAAAGCCCGTGCCCGTAAGAAATACCTGGAACCGCCATATTGAAGGACTTATGACAGTTGTTAAAACTTATGAAAAGTATACTGTTGAAGCAGGAATGAACGGTGATGACCGTGCCGCATATAATGCTTTGATGGTACATCCTCTTATCGGCGATTTCAAGAAAGCAAGAGATTGTTACGAAGAAATGAAGGACGCTCACAGAGAGTTTTTACCTCAGTTCCTCGGCAAATAAATAATTTAACACCTGTCCGTGTGTTAACTCATACGGAAAGGTGTTTTTTTTGAAAAATAAGGAGAAGAAATATGAGTATTTATTCTATAAAAACAAAAAAGACCCCTCAGAAGGTCCGTACTCTTTATAATGTAAGCAAAGGACTTCCTTGTGACAGTGTCACACGTATTGCTTACGATAAAAACGGAGTATTATTCGCAGGAACCGAAAACGGACTTGTATATTTCAACAAAGATGCTTTCAGTGTTGTTGACGGCATTCAGGATAAGGTTACTGCATTGTTCTCTGCAGAAGATGATACTTTATATGTCGGAACGACCTCGGCTGTTTACACCGTTAAAAACTTTGCTGTTATCGGTAAGCAGGATTTTACTGATTCGGTTGTTGATATTGCAAAAGACGGCAACGGTGATATATGGCTTGCAACTGTCAGTACCTGCTATAAGCTTTCAGACGGAGCATTCGTAAGATTCCAGAGCTTTGATTTTGAAAATACGTATTGTATGACCGCATTTGGTGACAGAGAGGTTTTTGCAGCCTGTGATAAAGCTCTTCTTGTTCTTCACGGTAAGCGTCCCCGTTGGAGTACGCTTATGCCCGGTATGTGCAAGGCTCCTTCGGGTATAAGAACACTTTCAAGCGATTCTCTCGGATATGTATGGGTAGGTACTGATGAAGGTGTTTATCTTTATGACGGAAAAAGCGAGTGGATAACTCCCGCTGAATTTGATTTTTTCCCGAAATGTCCCATAAACAGAATTGTTTTCGGTTCTGACGGCACTTTCTATTTTGCAACAGAAATAGGTCTTTATGTGGTAAACGGATGGAAAACGAGATTTTTAGGAAAAGGCAGATATCTTGCTTCCGAAAAAGCCCGTGATGTTGTTGTAAAGGATGACAATAGTGAATACTGGATAGCAACAGATAAGGGACTTTCAAGAATTGAACTTAAATATATGTCTCTTTCCGAAAAAGCAGAGTATTATGAAAGCAAAATGCCCTGCTTTAACAGAGAAGATTATTATGCGGGGGCTTATATGTCCGATATTTCCGTTCCTTTGGAAGAAAGCACAAACGAGATTTCAGACAATGACGGCTTGTGGTCTGCTCTTTACCTCGGTGCACTTTGCTTTAAGTACAAGGTAACCGGTGACGAGGCTGCAAAAGAGCAGGCAGGGAAGACTATGAAGGCTCTTCTTAAATTACAGAATCTTACGGGCATCAGTGGCTTCCCCGCACGTGCATACCGCCGTCCCGGTGAGCATCGTTTCGGTGACGGACACCACGAATGGCACCGTGTTGAGGATGAAAAGGGTGCTCTTGAGTGGAAAGGCGAAACCTCCTCAGATGAACTTGTAGGTCATTATTTCGCCGCCGCTTACTACTCGGATATGATAGCAGACGATGATGAGAAAAAGGAAATTGCAGAGTCAATCAAGAGAGTAACAGACCATCTGATTACTAACGGCTACACACTCTGTGATGTGGACGGACTTCCCACAACGTGGGCACATTTCGGCCCCCACGAACTCAATGATGAAGAACTGTGGTGTTGGGAAAAGGGTATCAATTCTCTTGAGCTTGTTGCTTTTATGAGAATTACCGAGCATCTCACAGGGGACAAAAAATACGGTGAAATTGCCGATGATCTGATAAAGAAGCATCATTACGGAATGAATCTTCTTATGTACAAGCGTTATGACAGCTATGCCAATCACATAGACGATCTTCTCGGCATTCTTTCAATTCTCCCGTTACTCCAATATGAGAAGAATCCCGATATGAGAAGATATCTTCTTTTAGCTCTCAGACGTCACTATAATTATGAAAAGATAGAGCATTATCCTCTTTTTGCTTTTGCACTCTCTCTTTATACGGGCGGTCACGCTAATATCGAAGAATGTATACAAACACTTGAGGATTATTCTCTTGATTTGCTTGATTACAAAACTGACCACACAATCCGTCCCGATGTGGAAATAAATTACGGTCCCGAGGAATTCGGTGACAGACCTCAGGCACTTCACGCACTTCCCGCAGACGAAAGAGTCCTCGGATGCCTTTCATATGAAGCCTTCTGTATAAAAGGCGGATATGATACAAGATACGTTGAGCCCTCCGAATGGCTTCTCAATTACTGGATGGGCGTATATTACGGAATGATTGAAGAATAAACGTCCTTTGTTTACAGCCTTATTTTCTGCTCTTGCCGAAAATAAGGCTTGTTTTGAATTGTTTTTCTGTTTCACTGTAGCTCCAACTGAATTCGCCTTTGTATTTTCGTGTTACCTGTTTTATGCTTTTTATGCCATAACCGTGTTTTTCTGTATCCTTCTTTATAGTTTGGAGAATATTTTTAATAACTCTCGGCTTGTCATCGCAAGAATTTATGCAGTCGATAAAATCAAAACCGTTTGCTGTGTTAATTGAAAAAATGATTTTCTTTCCCTGAGACTCCGTTGCGGCTTTTGTTGCATTATCTAAAATATTACTTATGATTGTAATAAGGTCGGGCGGCTGCATAAAAGATAGATTTGCTGTTTTTATATTAATTTCAAAATCAATTCCGTTTGCTTTGCAGATGGAATTGTATTTATTTATAAGTAAATCAAGGTATTTATTTTTAGTGTTGCCGAACATAGAATGATATTTTATGTCTTCATAAATGCTGTCAATATAACTGCTTACCTCTTTGTTATTTGCTAAGGCTTTTATTGCAAGAAGATGATTTTTTTCATCGTGAACAAAGGTTTTCAGTTCTTCGTTCTGTTTATCTAAAATATCATAATATGCCATATCCGTGGCGATTCTGTCGGCTTCATGTTTGTTTTTATATAACTGCGCCAGTTCTACCGTGGTTTTACCGTAAAAAACATAAGTCAGTATTATTGTTATCATCAGAGTTACGGCGGTAATGATAATTAAAATTCTGTATAATCCTGATAATTCATAGTTTGAAGAAATTACCCAGAAAACAGAAAGTGTTACGATTGAAATAATCGGATAAATCAGTAAAAATGAGGGTGCCGTATTTTGTATTTTATCCCGAAAACCGTAGTTTACAGTAAATTTAACAGTCAAAAAATACAGCAACTTACTGATTAATGAGCCGATTATATATGATGTAAAATCAGTACTGTATGAAAAAATATCTCCGTTTAATGCTACTGTTGAACCTGCTATGGTTAAAAACTCCGTTACTGCCATTAAAACTGCAAGAAGGACAGAGCATATAACTGCTCCTTTTATCGGGCAAACAAATGCAAGCAAGGAGAATGTTATATTTACTAAGAGAAATACTGATATATTTACATACAGATTTTCAAAAAAAATAAAGAAGATAAGTGCAAGTGTATAAAGAGAGAGACCGATAAGAACGGTATATCTTGTTTTATGCCGTTTTTCAAAAAGTTCTCCGAAAGCATCAAAGGCAATATAAAATTCTACCAAGAAACAGAATGCTGAAAATAGTATATTCATATTACCGCCCTCCGAAATAATCAAAAAAGAATCCTCTGAAATCCGCTTGCTTTCTGTAGGCTATGGGAACTGAGTATTTACCCAGCAGTCCCACGGTATCTCGTTTATAGTCCGATATATGCTTCATATTAATTATAAAACTTTTATGTACCCTGTAGAAAAATGATGCAACAAGTTTTTCTTTCCAGAACTCCATTTTGTTTCCCGAAATATATTCACCGTTTACTGTTACCACTCTTGTACTTCTTCCGACAGTTTCAATAAATACAATGTCATTTGAAAATACATTTTTAATTTCTTCACCCTGTTTCAGATAAAAAGTAATTATATTGTTATCTATTTGTTCCAGAGCTTTAAGTAAGCCGTTTCTTAGTCTCTTTTTATCAAGAGGTTTTCTGATATATCTGAAAACATTAAGGTCCATAGCATCATCAAGATATTTGTCATATGATGTAATTATAAAAATTACTATATAAGGGTTAATTTTTTTAAGCTGTTTTGCTACTTCAATTCCTGAATATTGCTCCATACTGATATCCAAAAAAGCAATATCATAATAATTGTTACATGAATATGCTTCTTTGCTGTCAAGAAAAATATCAAATTCAGCATCAATATTTTTTTCTGACAAAACTCTTTTTACTTCCGACGAGGTTTTTTCGATACAGTCTTTGTTATCATCACAAATTATTATTTTCAGACATATCCCCCCTTTCGGATATTAATTATATCATAATAAACTCATTCTAAACTGTGCAGTTTTGTTTCCAAACTGTGCAGTTGTGTTATCGGCATTGCGAATAAGATTACCCTTAAGATAAAATTGATTTATTGAAAAAAGACAGGGCAGTTTTTGTGAAAGTCAAGAAGATACCTGAAATTTTTTAATAGTATTCTGATATCGGAGGGGAGTCCAATGGTTTGTTAATTCTTTTTGAAGTTTTAGAATGAAAAATAACGAAATAATATTTTGTGTAGAAAAACCGATGTTGAAAGGAGAAAATTATGAAATCTAAGAAATTATTATCCCTTTTATTGGCAGTTATTATGATAATGTCTGCTGTTCCTATGTTTGCAAGTGCAGCAGATCCGATAGCGTTGACAGAAGCAAATGTAGTTGAATGGCCAACAGTTGATAAAGAATTATATTACGGACAAAAGGCAAAATATGATATTACACTTATAGGTGGCGTTGTTACCGCCGATGGCACTACAAACGGTGCAATAATTGAGGGTACTTGGGAATTCACGGATGCAGATGATTATTTCCCTGCTGCTGGAACAAGAAATGCCAACATTCGTTTTATCCCTTCTGATTCTGCAACATATACAGGTTTTGAAGTAAAAAACAGCAAAATCGTATTATATAAAGTAAATAAACCTCTTCCTGTTTTGGTTGATGAAAACGATCCTCCTGTTGCAACTGAAGTTGAAGCGGGTGCAAAATTATCAACCTCGACATTATCTGGTGGCCAGGTTAAAAATCCATATAATGCAGAAGAACCTAAAGCTCTTGCAGGTTTTTGGCGCTGGACAACAACAACGACTGTTGTAAATGAGAGCGGATATTATCAGGCAAGAATGGTGCTTGCTAATTATGAAATTCTTTATATGGATGTGTGGGTTCAAATTGCAAGTGAAATTGCTGAAACTTCAATTATAGAATATCCCACAATTCCCGAATTAACGTACAATCCCAATGTTACTTGGGCTGATATTGAACTTACAGGCGGTAAGGCAGTTATTAAGGGAACTGATACGCAGGTTGAGGGTACATTCGCAATTAAAGATACCCGTTTGTCTGGTATTCCTAACCCCAACTTTACACAGATAGAAGTAGTATTTACACCTGCAAATGCAGAAGAAGCACTTCCTGTTGAGTTTGCAATTCCTGTAAAGGTTAACCCTGCTCCCATTTCATTTATTGACAGCGAAGGCAGTTTTGTTGTTGACGGTTTCGTTTTTGAAGCGGACCCCGGCACATTGATGCGTGATATTCAGAGTTATCTTATGGCTTATCTTAACTGTCCCCCTCAGTCAGTTATCAGTGTTGAAGACAAAAATTCTTATGCCCAAAACGACAGAACCTATAAGCTCACTGTTATCCACGATAATCCTAATTACACAGGATCAGAGCTTTATTTCACCGTGGTTTTCAAGGATGTAGAGCTTACTCCTGTAATTGCAAGTGCAGGCTATAATGAATATAAGGTTGACTGCGGTAGTTATCGTCCTGACGGAACCTTTACAGTAAGCTGCAACGGTGAAGAAATTGCTGAAGTAAAAGCAGGCCAGCCC
Source organism: Acutalibacteraceae bacterium (assembly GCA_045538645.1). GTDB lineage: Bacteria > Bacillota > Clostridia > Oscillospirales > Acutalibacteraceae > RUG806. The sequence continues at coordinate 39,209 of JAZSRT010000083.1, forward strand.
TTTGATTGTGTAGTTTATACAGACGACGGCGGAACATACGAAATTACAGCAAAGTACAATCCCACAGAAAACGATTACTTTATTGTAAGTGATGCTTCTTATTCAATTACCGTTAACCCTGCAAGAAACATTAAAACAGTTTCGGGTATGCATTTTACCGTAAACGGCAGCCAGACATATAATGCAATAAGAACAGGTGACGTTATTGAGCTTACCTATAATATGCCTGAATTTGCATACTATGTTGTAAAAGACGGCAGCGGTAAAACAGTTACACTTGAAGGTGTTGATCTTACAAGCAAAACAATTAAATTCACAATGCCTGACTATGATCTCAGCTTCTCAGTAAAAACACCCGCACAGCTCGAACAGGAAGAAGCAACAGCAAACTGTGACCATTTCTGCCACAGTGATAATATTCTTTTGCAGATGCTTTGGAAACTTATAAACTTCTTCTGCCAGTTATTTGGCATAGAGCAGTATTGCGATTGCGGTGCAGCTCACTATGAGGCACCTATTTTCGGATAATGTATATTATAATATAATCCGCTTTCCCTGAACATTTACTGTTCAGGGAATTTGTGTTATATTTTGCTTCATTATTGTATGGACTGTATATATCTACAGTTATTATAATACTAACATTATTATTATTTATTGTCAAATTATATAGTAATATTTCACACCTGTATTTTTATTTAATATGCAGATATAATTATATACGGTGGTGATAGAAATGATGTTAGATGAAATGTATGGGGAAATTACATTACGCCTTAATGAAATGATAGAAAAAAGCGGTCTCAGTAAAAATAAGGTTGCTTTTAAGGCAGAAATACAAAGAACTCAATTAAATAATTATTGCAAAGGTAAAATTCAAAGAATTGATTTAGATGTGCTTGCAAGACTTTGTTATGTTCTCGGATGCACTCCCGGAGAGCTTCTTGAATATAAATGTCCCGATAAAAGTAACTGATTTTTTATGTTCATATAAATTATAAAAAAAGACCTTGAGATTTTGTGTTTCTCAAGGTCTTTTTATTAAATAATTTCAACAGGATTTATGGGAAAAGTGTTTTCATTTCATTGTAAAAATCAAAGGTTTCTTCGGGAGATTGTTTACTTATAATAAGAATGTCCCCGTTTTTTTTCGTGATAATGATACCGGATTTGCATTTTGTGTAAGAATACCTTGTATATTCTCCGTATGTGCCGTTCTCGAATGCACCCATTAAGAGTTTCGCAGAGCCGAAGCCGTATGTTCTTGAGCCTTTTGAGTCCGTTTCGGTATATTCTATCGATTCAATATCACTTAATGATACCGAATAATCAGACCAATAGGGGGAAGATATTTCAAGTTTTTCTTCACTTACCGTAAAATCAATTTTCCCGGTATTGGTTATTATTATCACGGCGGAAAAGATTACAATAAGAAAAATTGCGACAAAAATTGTTACATTTTTATCAAAAGAAGAAAGTTTTTTGTCTTTCATAATCTCTTATTTAACGGTAATTTCTCCCGTAACCTCTGTTTCAATATTTCTGTTGCCCTTTTCGTCTGTGGTGACAGTAACCGTAATATCGCCCCATTTTGTTCTCATAGTACCTTTGACATTCTGAAGGGACGGGATAAAAGCGGGGGAGATTGTAATTTCCTTATATCCTGCTTTATTTTCGTATCTCTTAATACCGAGAATTTCAGAGAAGAAATATTCTATAACTGCACCGAACATAGGGTGACATCTTGAATCGCAGCCGTCCCAGTTTTCCCAAAGGGTTGTTGCCCCGTGCTTCTTCATATTATAGAAGGATGTTATTTCTTCATTAATGAGCATTTTATATGCAATATCACCTCTGCCGAACTTAAATAACATTCTTATAACAAGGTCTGTGCCGAAAATACCTGTATCAAAGGTAAGGAGTTTTTCGTATTTTTCTATAAACTTCTTCTTTGTTTCTTCATTTCCGAGACCGATATCAAGAGCAAATGCATCAGCGCCCTGTGTACCTTCGCAGAAACTGCAGGATTCTTCATTGTAATAATGCTTTATTATTGCCGCTTTGCTGTTCTCTGTCAGCTTTCTATAAACTTCAATATCTTCATTGAAACCTAAAATTTCAGCAGTTTCAGCTGTCATTTCGGCGCATTTTGCAAGGAAATAGGTGTTTACAAAGGCTTCGGGGATAGTAACTTTATTTCCGAGAGGACACCAATCTCCGAGACACCATCCGCCTTTTTCTTCACTTGTAACAATACAGTCTTCACAGTGGTTTACCATATATTTAAGGTAAGCCTTCATTGAATCGTAGGATTCTCGGAGCACCGATACATCATCATAGAATTTATAGTAGCGGTAGGGGACAATAACTGCCGCACCGCCCCATCCGCCGGGACCTCCGCCTCCGCCGTAGAATGGAGCCGTATGCTGAACGTGACCGCCCACCTTATCCTGACAGTCTCTTATATCAGTCATCCATTTTTTATACATTTCTCTTGCATCAAAAACACTCATTACGGCGCCGCAAGTCAACTGTCCGTCACCTGTGTAACCGAGTCTTTCTCTGTGGGGGCAATCAGAGGGGATACAGCCGTGAATGTTTGCGTTTTGTGTTCTTACATAGGCATCAAATATCCACTGAAGTGTTTCGTTATCACAATTAAAATCAGATGCTTTTTCAATATCTGTTTGAATGACTCTGTATTCAGTAATGCGGCAAATGCCCGTAACTTCAATGTAACGTGCGGCGTGCCAAGTGAAATGGGGGTGAAATTCCTGACCTTTTGCTTTCATATCATAAACAAAATGGTCTCTTTGCATTCTTGATGTGCCGCCCACATAATGAAATTGCAAACTGCCGTCTTCATTTAATTCATCTGCGTAACGAAGTGTTGCTCTTTCGTTGTTTCTTGCACTGTCTTCAAATACTAATACGGCATAGCCTGCGGCAAGTTCACCTATGTCATATATTTTTCTGTCACCGAATTCATAAATCACTTTGGGAGTAATTGTTCTGACAACTTTATCAGAGGGGAAGAAGCATTCCTCTAAAACGGTATCGGGCGCAGTTCTCATTTTTGAAACTTCCCAAGTGCTGTCGTCAAACTTTGCAGTTTTCCAACCAACAGGATAAACTCTGGCATCGTGATATTCACCGTAATAAAGGCTTGTTTCAAGAATATAACTTTTTCTGAATTTTGTGTTATCGGAAGAAGAGTTGATAAATGTGACATTACCGTTATTATCAGTAAGTTTAATTGAAAAAACAAGAGTATTATCTCCCCAGTAAGGCATTCCTTCATTGGGACTTTCGTGCTGACCGTACCAGCCCGCACCGATGTGTGTTGCAAGAATATTTTTGCCGTTATTGACAGAAGTGGTGATATCATATTTATAATAATAAATTCTGTGTGAAAGCGTATCAAAAATAGGCATATGTATTTTTGAAAGATCACGCTTTTCATAGTCTGTCATTGCAGGGATAAAATGTTCGTCGGACACTCGTTCACCGTTTATGTATGCCTCAAAATATCCGAGGGCTGTAATATAAAGTGTGGCTTCTTTAATATTCTCTGCGGAGAATGCTGTTCTTGTTAGAACAGCATCCATTCCGGGAAAAGTAAGCCAACTGCAATTATTGAAAATTTCAGAGCTCATAATGTTATCCTTTCGTAGGGATTATTGTAAAGCTGAATTCCATAATCTTGTCTGCGTTAAGTCTGAATTCTTCTCTTGTATCGGGACCGCAGCTTGAAGAACCTATACCTCTTGTGTATCCGTCTATTGTCAGATATGTAGTATTCATATCCTTTACATCTTCCTGATGCTCAGCATTGTTGATAGCAGACTGACTTTGATGATGAACACTGAAATTAAAGGGAGCATCACCAAAGAATCCGATTGTGTTTTCGCCGTCAGTGAGCTTCAGCCATCGTGTATCACAATGCATTCCGTTTTCCTGCGGGAATACATAGGGTTCATACATATCTTCGACTTTAGCTTCATAAATACCCATAGGAGCGTGTGCCTTGAAGTCGGGCATATTCTCAGCTTCGCCCCTGCCGAAATATTTTGCAGTATCAAAGCTTCTGTCAAGCTCAAGTGTTATTCCGAAACGGGGAATATCAGCAACAGCTTCGGGGTCGAGCTTTCTTAATACTGTCTTTACTTCCATAGCGCCGAGAGAGGAAATTACATATTTGATAAACCAGCTGTACATAGCCTTTCTCTTATGCTTCATTGTGTAAAGAACATCAATTTCAATCTCGCCGTCTTCAATGGAAGCTGAGAAATGTTCAAGATTCTTTTTGAGATTGTTAAGTCCGCCTTCTGCCCATTTATCACGCATTCTTGCATCGTTGTCGATAAGCGCTCTGTAAAGATTGAGATTAACTCCTTTGTTTTCAGCAGGATTCAGGTTAAGTATTTCTTTTCCGTTTACAACATAAGATGTAAGCTCTCCTGTTGCACCGTCAAAGGTTGCTTTGCCGTTATCATAAACAACTGTCAGTATACCGTTTTCGGATTCTGCAGAAATTTTGCTTCCGATTTCAATATCGTATTCGCAGTCGGAAATCTGAAGTTCAATCTGTTCAACAGCAATTTCAAGACCTGTTTCCTTATCAGTATAAATGAAGTTGATATAGCAGTCTGCACCTTCTTGAAGTTTTATGTCGGAAAGTGTTACATCGGCAGTTTTCATTGCTTCAATATCAAGGTCGATATTTCCGTTTGCGGTTGAAATACCGTTTATCTGATAATCATATTTAACTGCTATATAAGAAGAATCACGGAAACGGTTTGTATTTGTGAATGTGAACTTACCGTTGCCTTTATATTCTGCACGAAGGGGTCTGTATACCACTTTCATACACTTAGCACCGGTATGAAGTCTTCTGTCCGCATACATAAGACCGTCAACGCAAAAATGTCCGTCGTGCTGCTTCTCGCCGTGGTCGCCGCCGTAGGTATATTTATACTTATATTTCTTGTCATCTTCACCGTGGTAAACAGTATGGTCTGCCCATTCCCAGATGCAGCCACCCATGGAATTATCCCATTTGTAGAAAAGGTCCCAATATTCTTCAAGATTTCCGGGACCAACACCCATAGCGTGAGCATATTCACAGAGATAGAAGGGATATTTCCCATATTCCTTACAGAGATACTTTTTGTCATCAAGTTCTCTGATTCTCTTATTCTTTATCATCGCTTCAATATCTTCTGTGCTTGTGTACATTTCGGAAATTACATCATAATGGATACGCTTGGTTCTTACAACACCTTCATAGTGAACGGGAATCTGGGTACCTGTATTCTTCAGGAACTGATAGCATTTATCGTGGCACTTATAACCGCCTGCTTCATTACCTAAAGACCACATAAGGATTGAGGGATGATTTCTGTCACGGAAATACATTCTCTTTACTCTGTCCACATAGTGCTTTGCCCATTTAAGGTCGTGGCTTATACGGCTCACATCGTCAAACATTTCACCGCAGCCGTGAGTTTCAATGTCGGCTTCGTCAATAACATAAAGACCGTTTATGTCGCAAAGAGTGATAAAATAAGGATCGGGGGGATAGTGAGATGTTCTCACACCGTTGCAGTTTAATTCTTTCATAAGACGGACATCTCTTTCCATATCCTCAAGTGACATGGAATAGCCCTTATAAAGGTCTGTATCGTGATGGTTTACACCTTTTACTTTGATAGGCTTGTTATTTACATAGAAAACGCCGTTTTCAATCTTAATGGTCTTAAAGCCCACAAACTGTCTGACACACATTTCTTCCTTGCCGTCTTTGATTACGGTAAGATAGAGTGCATAGCAGGTTGGAATTTCTGCATTCCATTCCTTAACGGTAAGGCTTTTGAACGAAATTTCTTTTTCGCCCTTTACTTCTTTTTCGGCAATAAGATTCTTTTCCTTATCGTAGAGCTCTGCTTTTACCGTGCAGTTTTTGTCGTCGCCAAGTACGGTTTTCACAGCGAGATTATAGCCCTTCTTTGCTTTTTCTGTAACAGCTTCAAAATCATATATGTAATTTTCGGGGTAATTGTAAAGAAGCGCATCACGGAAAATTCCGTTTTCACGGAACATATCCTGACATTCAAGGAAAGTGCCGTTACACCACTTGAACATAACAACCAGAAGCTCGTTTGTGCCTTCATTAAGAAGGGATGTTATGTCAAATTCTGCAGTATTATGGCTGCCTTCTGAGTAACCGACAAATTTGCCGTTTACATAAAGTGAAAGGTTGTTTGAAACACCAAGGAAAGAAATAATATGTTTTGCTGAAAGTTTTTTAATTTCAACAGTTTTTCTGTAAATGCCAACAGGCATATCCTCAGGTATTTCGGGAGCCAAGGTTTTTATTTCATAGGGACAGTTAAGATAAACAGGTTCCTGATAACCGGTTCTCTGCCAGTCGCAGGGAATTGTAACCTTATCAAATTTTGTTTTGAGGGTATCAAGTTTATCAGGAACTTTAGTTATTGATTTATAGAACTTGAAATTCCAATCACCCGAAAGAACAGTTACCAGATCAGATGAGTAGCGTTCCTTTTTGAAACACATATCTTTTAATTCATCTGAATTGCAGTAGGCAATGGCGTATGCTCTCGGAGAAAGTTTGTTTTTTTCAAATATTGAAAAGTTATTATGAATGTTCTTGATAATCTGATATTTCACAACAGACATCCTTTCATTTAAGATTAATTATATGCTATCATATTATAAAATTAATAACAACTGTTTTTTATTATTTTGTTTGACAAAACGAATCTTTTATATAATAATAGTAGTAAGATATTTGCAATGGAGGCACGATATGATAATCAGAAAACTTGTTTCACTTGCAGCTGCATTAATGCTTTTAAGTGCATCTTTATGTTTATCCTCCTGCGGTGATAATGCAGAAAACGAAGAGAGCAGTACGGGGTATGAATATAAACCCTCTGTTTCAGATGAAACAACACTCTCTCCCGAAAATGAAGAAGCTGAAAAAGAAATCAAAATAGATAATACATGGAAAAGAAATTTCCGTGTGAATTACCGTTATTTTAATCCTGAACAGAGTATTACCACTATGAATATAGAAGAAAAGAAGTCTTCAAGTGCTTTTACGGTTCAGTATATCGATACTCATTCTGTTTTGTATTATAAAGCCAACGGAAATGATACCGACTATTATGTTATAATAGAACAGCAGGATGAACAGGTGCATTCTGTTTTAAAAGGAAAAAAATTCAGTTCGTTATCAAGTATGTTTATGAAGCTTTCTGCAGTTGAAGCAGACTTGCCATCTCAGAACAATGTTTTATATATGTATGAAGAAGAAGTTGGAGGCAGAAGCTGTCATAAGTATATTCAACGTGCCTATTCAGGCGGTCAGCTCACAGAATCCGTTTACCTGTGGATAGATACTGAATACGGTTTTATTGCAAAATGTGAAGCCTATGATGCAGATAATACACTTACCGTTATGTGGGAAGTTGAGGAGTTTGTAACCGGAACTCTTAAGGATGAAGATGTTTTTCTTGATCTTTCAGGTTATACCTTTAAGGAGGAAGTAGGATGAATGTATACGATTTTGACAACACCATTTATAAAGGCGAAAGTGTTTTGCATTTCTTCTTTTTCTATATCAAAAAGACGCCTTATCTTGTAAAATATATCCCTAAGGTTTTTTACGCTTTGTTTAAGTATAAGGCAGGCAAAATTACGGTAGAACGTGCACTGGAGGAATATGCTCCCTTTGTTGAAGACTATTTTAAGAGTATTAAAGATATAAAGGCTGATTCAGTTGTCTTCTGGGATAAGCATATGAAGAATATAAAGCCTTTTTATAAAGATATTCAGAAGGATGATGATGTTATTGTTACGGCGTCTCCCGAAAGTACTATGGAAGAAATCTGCAAAAGACTCGGCATTAAGCATTGTGTCGGCAGTATTATAAATACCGATACGGGCAAAATTGAAAGACTTTGTATGCGTTCAAGAAAAGTTCCTGCATTTTTGGAAGCATTTCCTGATGCTGAGATTGAAAACTTTTATACCGATTCTCCGAAGAATGACGCACCTTTGATTGAACTTGCAAAAAATGCGTATCATGTCAAGGGAGATAAAATCATCAAAATTAAATAAGAGGTAATTATGGAAAAGTTTACACCTGTGTCTCTTTCGAATATAAAAGTAAAAGACGGTTTCTGGAAGAAGCGTATTGATTTAAATAAGAATGTAACAATATATTCCGTTCGTGATCGCTTCCGCGAAACAGGCAGATTTGAAGCATTTAAATTTAATTGGAAAAAAGACTCGGACCTTCCTCAGCCCCATATTTTTTGGGATTCGGATGTAGCAAAATGGATGGAGAGTGTAGCCTATATTCTTTTAGATGAAAATATTCCCGAACTCAGACGTGATGTTGAGGAATTGATTTCACTTATGGAAAAGAATCAACAGAAAGACGGATATTTCAATATTGCTCACACCGTAGTTATCCCTGAATTGCGCTTTAGAATCAGAGATAATCATGAGCTTTACTGCCTCGGTCATTTTATAGAAGCTGCTGTGGCATGGCAAATTGCAACCGGCTCTGACAGGCTCATAAATATTGTTGATAAATATATTGACCTTGTTATCCGTGTTTTTTGTAATGAGAAATCAGCTATGTTTGTTACGCCGGGGCATGAAGAAATTGAACTTGCTCTTATAAAACTTTATAGGTTTACGCAAAATAAAAAATATCTTGACCTTGCAATGTTTTTTATCAATGAAAGAGGTCAGAAGGATGAATATGTTCCGGATTGGTGCAATTCATCTTATAATCAGAGTCATATTCCCGTAAGGCAGCAAAAAGAAGCCTTCGGTCATGCGGTCAGAGCTTGTTATCTCTATTCTGCCATGGCAGATGCTGCAAAAGAAACCGACGATGAAAAGCTTTTTAAAGCTTGTAAAACACTTTTTGATGATATTATATATAAAAAAATGTATATTACCGGCGGTATCGGTTCAAGTCACCACGGTGAAGCTTTTACTGTAGCATATGATTTGCCTGCGGATACTGCTTATGCTGAAACCTGTGCATCAATTGCTCTTATGATGTTTGCTGACCGTATGAAGGATATTTCTCTTGATTCAAAGTATGCAGATATTGTTGAGCGTGAAATTTATAACGGAATTATCTCGGGTATTTCACTTGACGGTAAATCTTTTTTCTATGTTAATCCACTTGAAATTAATCTGACAGACAGATGTCGTCATACATCTGTGACAAATGTTAAGCATAATCTTCCTCTCACAAGAAGACAGGAGGTTTTCAGTTGCTCCTGCTGTCCGCCGAATATAACAAGATTCTTTGCAAGTATTGGTGACAAGATTTTTTCTTCAGGAGAGAATGCGTTATTTATTCATCAATACATTGCTTGCGATGCCGCAATCGGGGATGCCGTGGTAAATGTTGCAACCGAATACCCCACAGACGGTAATGTGAAAATTTCTGTTTCAAATGCAAAAGGACAGTATCTTTATATACGAATACCCGGATGGTGTAAGGATTTTAATATTTCCGAAGCCTACGAAATTATCGGCGGATATGCAAAAATCCTGATTTCTTCTGAATGTTTCTGTCTTTCAGCCGATTTTTCTATGTCGCCTGTATTTTATCTTTCAAATTCATCAGTAAGAGCAACATCAGGAAAAGCAGCTGTTATGCTTGGTCCCATTGTATATTGTTTCGAAAAAGCTTATAATCCCGGTCTTGATCACTGGTCTTTCAGATTAGATACATCAAATAAACCTGTGATAGAATATGATGATGCTTTCGGCTGCAACGTGTTATTTACTGAGGTTCTTAAAGAAAAACAAAGCGATAATCTTTATATCAGAGCCGATGAAAGGGAAGAGGTAAAAGCTACAGTTAAGCTTATTCCTTACTTTGGTTTTGCCAATAGTGACGAAAGTGATATGGCAGTCTGGATGAATACATAATAATATGCAGCCCACGATTTTTATCAGGGGCTGCATTTATATTATACAAAAGAACCCGTTCTTCTCGGACGGGTTCTTAATATAAAAATTATACTATTCCTTGTTCAAGCATTGCCTGGGCAACACGCTTGAAGCCTGCAATATTTGCGCCGGCAACAAGGTCATAACCTAAGCCGTATTCCTCTGCGCATTCAGCAGAAACATCGTGAATGTGCTTCATAATATCATGAAGTTTATTGTCAACTTTTTCAGCAGACCACATATATCTTGCTGAGTTCTGACTCATTTCAAGAGCGGAAACTGCTACGCCGCCTGCATTGACTGCTTTTGAAGGTGCTACAGCCTTACATCTCATCTGGAGGTATTTAAGAGCATCGTTTGTGGTGGGCATATTTGAAACTTCAATATAATACTGAACACCGTTTGCCACTATCTTCTTTGCCTGAGCGATATCAACTTCATTCTGTGTAGCACAGGGCATAACGATATCTGCTTTTACTCCCCAAGGCTTTTTGCCGGGAATAAATTCTACATTGAATTTTTTTGCATATTCGTCAATTGTAAGATTTTCGGATCGCATTTTGAGCATAAATTCAAGCTTTTCGGGAGTATTTACGCCGTCAGGATCGTAGATATAACCTGTAGGATCCGAGAGAGTTACGACTTTTGCACCAAGCTGTGTCATTTTAGTTGCAACACCCCAGGCAACGTTACCAAATCCTGATATAACTACGGTTTTACCTTCAAGTGTGTCATCGAAATGTTTAAGTACTTCCTGAAGATAATAAACAGCACCGAAACCTGTTGCCTCAGGACGAATAAGAGAGCCGCCGTAGGAGAGACCTTTACCGGTAAGAACACCGTTTTCGAAAGTGGCTTTAATTCTCTTGTACTGACCGAATAAATAACCGATTTCTCTTCCGCCAACACCGATATCGCCGGCAGGAACGTCAACGTCGGGACCGACATATCTGTAAAGTTCGGTCATAAAGCTCTGGCAAAAACGCATAATTTCAGCATCACTTTTACCCATAGGGTCAAAGTTAGCACCGCCTTTACCGCCGCCGATAGGTAAGCCTGTAAGTGCATTCTTGAAAGTCTGTTCAAAACCGAGGAATTTAATTATTCCGGAATATACGCTGGGATGAAAGCGAAGACCGCCCTTATAAGGACCGATAGCAGAGTTAAACTGATAACGGTAACCTCTGTTTACCTGAACATTACCGTTATCATCTACCCAGGTAACACGGAATGAAACAGCTCTGTCAGGTTCTGTCATTCTCATAAGAATATCATTTTTTTCATACTCGGGATGTGCATTTACAAGGGGTTCAATAGAAGTGAATACTTCTTCTACAGTCTGAATAAATTCAGGCTCATGGGCATTTCGTGCCTTAACATTTTCTATAACTCGCTCAATATACGGGTTCATAAATCATACCTCCATAGATTTGCCATAAATAAAATTTATAGGTAAATTAAATTATAATCAAAGTTCTTTTATTTCTATTTTAATAACTTATTAAAAGAATTTAGTACATACAATACTACTTAGATGTTAGATTGTCAAGTGTTATTTTTTGAATAATTGTAATGAATATTGATTAAAAAAACTAATAATTCCGCATTATATTGTATTATAATCTGAACTCTTTATTGACGGTATAAGCAAAAAGTTATATGTGGCTGACTTTGCTTGTGATACTTAATAAAAAAAATATAAAGATTCCGAAAAATATAGGTAATATTACGTTTTTAGATGTCAATACTCTTTTTGAAGTGTGAAACGAGAAAAGAGAGGAAAAAATTGAATTATTCTAAAGTTGAAATAACTGCTGTAAATACTTCAAAGCTTGCAGTTCTTACCGAAAAGGAATGTGCCGAGCTTTTAAGAAAAACCAAACAAGGTGATAAGCTTTCGCGAGAGAAGCTTATCAGCGGAAATTTACGCTTAGTGTTATCTGTTGTACAGCGTTTTAGAAACCGCGATGAAAATCCTGATGATCTTTTTCAGGTTGGTTGTATCGGTCTGATTAAAGCATGCGACAATTTTGATATTAATCAGCCGGTTAAATTCAGCACTTATGCTGTTCCGATGATCATAGGTGAAATCAAGAGATATCTTCGGGATAATACTTACGTACGGGTTTCAAGGTCGCTGCGGGATATTGCATATCACGCAATGCAATTTAAGGAAGAATTTATGCTGAAGTTCAACAAGGAACCTACACCTGAAGAAATTGCTAATGAATTAGATGTAAATGTCAGACAGGTTATTATTGCTCTTGAATCCATTATTGAACCATTATCATTATACGAGCCTGTATATAATGATAACGGTGATTCATTATATGTGGTTGATCAGCTGGGTGACAGTACGGCTGAGAGCAACTGGCTGGAAGAAATAAGCATCAAAGAAGCTATCAAAAAACTGGAGGACAGAGAAAAAATTATTCTGCATAAACGTTTTATGCTGGGAAAAACCCAGACTGAAGTTGCTGAAGAAATCGGAATTTCACAAGCACAGGTATCCCGTCTGGAAAAAGGTGCGCTGAATAAAATAAAACAGTAGTCCGTATAATAGTTGTCGGCTTATAATATTATTTAGTGAGGTGACAATATTATGAATTGCTGTATAGATGAAATATGTAATAAGGATGTAATAAATATTGAAAACGGCTGCCGTGTAGGATATGTTTTTGATATTGAAATTGATACCGGATCCGGACAGGTCAGTAAAATCCTTGTAAGCCGTGATGAAAAAGCCATTCAGTTCAAGCGGCCCGAATGTCTTAAAATCTGTTGGGAAGACATTGTTGTTATGGGGGAAGAAACTATTCTTGTTAAAAATATTCCCCCGCTTCAGCAACAGGATAAACAAACTAAAAGCATTTTTAATATATTTTCCAAGTAATGCTTGAAAATATATTAATAGTATTATAAAATATATTAAAACTATTCCATTGGAGGATGTGTAAATGCTTAATAATAAACAAATTGACAGACTTATCGGAAAGATGGGTGAATTTATCGAGCGTCTTGAACCCCATATTTTTGTAAAAGTCGGTGAGCTTAATGATGTTGAAAAGTGTCATGTAGACAAGAGATATCATTCCATTCCTGATCTTCCGTTTGAAAAAGTCGAAAAGGGAAGTGTCTGGTCAGGAGAAGGTACATATTGTTGGTTTAAAGGAAATTTTACTGTTTCAGATGAACTTGCAGGTAAAACACTTTTTATAAAACCCCATATCGGCGGTTATGAAGCATTGCTGTTTGTAAACGGCAAGCCTTTCGGAACATTTGCTTCAAAGATAGTTGTAACGGCTCACGGCAATCACTATTGTGATATGATAAAATATGAGCCTGTTGCAGGTGAAAAAATAGATATTGCTCTTGAATATTATGCCGGTCACTATGTTCCCGGTACAAGTCCTTTTGAAACTAACAGACTTTCTGATTTTAAGTTTGAATATAACGGCGCTGATATCTGTATAAAGGATTATGAAGCACAGGAATTCTATTTTGATCTCAGAACTCTTTATCAGCTTAGTCAGAATCTTCCTGAAAACAGCTTCAGAAGAGCAAAAGTTATTAATGCACTTATAGAAATTTATAATAATATTCCCATAGCAACAGAGGATGTACCGTTTGAAAAAGTAATTGAAGCTTTAAGAAATGTAAAACCTGTTATCAAAGAAATTCTTGCTGCTAAAAACGGTGATTCTGCTCCCGAAGCTGCAATTATTGGTCATTCACATATGGATACTGCCTGGTTATGGCACGTTGGTGAAACTGTTAAAAAATGTGCGAGAACCTATGCTAATCAGATTAATCTTATGCAGCAGTATCCCGAATATAAATTTATTCAGTCATCTGCTTGCCACGGCGATATGATCAGGAAGTATTATCCCGAGCTTTTTGAAGATATCAAAAAGGCAGTTGCAGAAGGCAGATATGAACCTAACGGCGGTGTTTGGGTAGAGTGTGACTGTAATATAACTTCAGGTGAATCAATGATCAGACAGTTTTTATGGGGTCAGAGATTTACCCGTAAACACTTCGGTTACACTTCTAATTGCTTCTGGCTTCCCGATACTTTCGGTTATTCTGCTGCTATTCCTCAGATTATGAAGGGCTGTGCTGTTGACTATTTCCTTACAACAAAAATCAGTTGGAATGATACAAATGAATTTCCTTATGATACATTCTATTGGCAGGGTATCGACGGAACTAAAGTATTCACTCATTTCAATACTACACATCATCATCCTGATGTTGAGGATATTACCGAAAGAATCAATAACGGCATCAAGCAAAAGGGCGTTACTGATAAAAGAATGCTTACCTTCGGCTTCGGTGACGGCGGCGGCGGACCTCAGTTTGAAATGATTGAAATGGCAAGACGCTGTGAAAACCTTGAAGGTGTTCCGAAGACAAATTACAAGCTTGTCGGCGATTTTATGAAGGAACTTGAAGAAACCTGTGTTTCTCCCAATACTTATCGCGGTGAACTTTATCTTGAATTACACAGAGGTACTCTTACAAATCAGCACACTATCAAAAGAAATAACCGTAAAGCAGAATATGCTCTTCGTGAGCTTGAATTTGCAACAGTCAATAAAGCAGTAATTGAAGATAAAGCTGCCGACAGTGCTGAAATAGCCCCTCTTTATGAAACACTTCTTCTTAATCAGTTTCATGATATTCTTCCCGGTACATGCATCAATAAGGCTCATGAAGAAAGCAGAGAACAGACAACTGCTCTTATAAGAGAAGCGAAAGAAAAGACAGCTCTTCTTGTAAAAGGCAATGATGATAATTCAATTACAGTTATAAATACCTTGTCTTTCGACAGAAACGATGTACTTTTCCTTGAGCTTCCTGAAGGAGTTATGATAGACGGACGTTATAATCAGCAAAGATATATTGATCTTGACGGAAAATCCGTTCTTCTCGTTGGCGGTGTAACAGTTCCCGCTTTCAGCAGTGTTACACTTCCTCTTAAAGAATACGATGTAAGCTTTTCAAGCAACTTCCTCAGAGAAGACAGTAAACTTTCTGCACCTTTATATGAAGTTACATTTGCAGATAACGGCACCATTTCTTCATATTTTGATAAGCGTGCAGGAAGACAGATTGTATGCGGTGAGAATTTCAATACACTTCTTATGGCTGAAGATATTCCTGCCTCCTGGGATAACTGGGATGTTGATGCTGATTATGAAATCAAGTTCAGAAATGTTTCTGACCTTATTTCAAGCGAAGTAATTTCTGTAGGCAGAGTGGCTTACATAATAAGAAATAAATATCAGATCAGTGAAAAATCAACCGTAACTCAGGATATGATGTTCTTTGCGGATTCTGCAGAGATTCGTTTTGATACAGTTATTGATTGGAATGATAATCATCAGTTCCTTAAAGCTGCTTTTGATACTGATATTTTTGATGATTTTGCACGTCATGAAATTCAGTTTGGTTATGCTAAGCGCCCCACAACACGTAATACATCAGTTGAGCAGGCTAAGTTTGAGGTTCTTAACCATAAGTACTCTGATATCTCTGAATCAAGATACGGTTTTGCTGTGCTTAACGACTGTAAATACGGTATCAGTGCAAAAGACGGCAGTCTCAGACTTTCATTGCATAAAGGCGGTAACCGCCCCGATCATAAAGGTGATTCAGACGGACTTCACCGTTGCGTATATTCTGTTTTGCCTCATGATTGTGCTTTTGGCTCGGAAAGTGTAATCAAGCCTGCATATATGCTTAACTGCCCTGTAATTCAGGTTGCAGGTTCATCGCAGATCAATCCTTTGATAAAAGTTGCTGCCGATAACTGTATTGTTGAAGCTGTTAAGCCTTGTGAAGATGCAGAAAAAGCTTTCATAGCTCGTATTTATGAAGCTGAAGGAGCATACACAAAGACTGATATTACTTTGTTTGCAGGTGCAAAGAAAGTGTCGCTTACCAATATGCTTGAAGAAGAAACAGAATGTTTTGATGGTGTTGACGTAATCAATGTAACATTCAGACCGTTCGAAATCAAGACATTCAAAGTTTGCTATTGATATTACCTGACAAACTGATCAGATTTTAATTTAAGGAGGAAATAATCATGAAAGAACAGAAAAAATTCAGTGCTCAGCCCACCTTAATCGGCTGTTTTATGTCTGTTCTTCTGATTATTTCCTTTTTCCTTCCGAGGATCTGGCAAAATAACAGCACTGTAGAATCGTTTAATACTGTGCTTATAGTTGTTATTTTGTGCATTGGTGTACACCTTGTAAGAAAAACTTCGTCTTTGTTTTATTCTCACGTGTGGAATAATATAGGTTTTATATTATTATGGTTAATTCCTGTAATAAATCTGATTATTACGGCTTGTCAGTTTGTATGGGGAAATCTTGCTTTTATGCAACATCCGTTGTTTACTGCTCTTCTTGTTTTGATTTCATTACCTGCTTTTTGCTGTTATTTCTTTACTTTGATATGGTTGTTTTATAAAAAAAATAAAACATTGCTGATAAGTACTGCGGTTCTTGATATTGTCGGATTGATATACATACTTATAAGACTTACAGATCGTTCAGTTTTGCCGTTTGTTGAAACAGCCGGACACGAAGTAACTGTACTTGTTGAAAAACTTTTTTCAGTCAGCCCCTATTTTTCTTTAATTATATACATTCTTGCTTTTGTTAACTATATTATATGTGCAAAACTGTTTTTTGCTCCAATAAATAAATCTGAAAATTAAGTAAATAATAAAAGTAGTAAAATATTTAATTATTTATAAAAAAGTTCTTGACAAATGTATGTTGGTGATATATAATCTAAAACGTTCCGACAAACAACATATATAAAGAGGTATAGTGTAACGGTAACACTCCGGACTCTGACTCCGTCATTTAAGGTTCGAATCCTTATACCTCTGCCAAAAATCGACAAGTTTCTCCCGAAGGTTGTCGATTTTTTTACTTTTTGTTGTTCGCTTCTTTCTTCTGCATTTTTACACAGCAAGAAATAAGAGGGAGTAGTGAACAGATGCCGGTGTTCAAAAACTTAATATTATTGTTGGCGATACCGCAGGAATAGGCTATTTTACAGTTAAGTTGAGAGGAGAAAAAAATATGGCGATCATGGAAACATTAACTACTGTAAGACAAATACTTTGTGCCGTTCTGGCCCTGATTTTTCCGCTTATGGGGATCGGAGTACCTGAACTCGGTGTAAAAGCAAATACCGAGAGTGAAAATATAAGAATAATGTCTTTCAATGTGAGATGTGCTGAGTTTGACCGAGGAAAAATTGTTCCGCAGGTTGTTGCTGATTATTATCCCGATTCAGTAGGTTTTCAGGAGTGTGAAGGCACATGGTATCTCACTTTAAAAACTTATCTTCCCGATTATGAAATAGTTGGTGTAGGAAGAGATACCGGTATTAAGCTTCTTGGCGAATCAACAGCAATTATGTTCCGTAATGATAAATATAAGCTGGTGGATTGGGGAACATTCTGGCTTTCAGAAACTCCTGATAAGGTTTCGATCGGCTGGGATGCCAAGTATAACAGAACCTGTACGTGGGTGATTCTTGAGAACCGTGAAACAGGAGAGCAGTATGCCCACATCAATACACATCTTGACAATGTTGGTGTAGTTGCAAGAGAAAAAGGAATTGAAATGATTTTAGAGAAAGTGGCATCCTTTGATATGCCTGTTGCGGTAACCGGTGATTTTAATTTCAATTCTGCAAGTGATTATTATAAAACACTTACAAACGGTGTACTTTCTGATGTTTCCAAGCTTGCTGAAACTGCTGACAGTGGTTGCACGATGCACGACTATACCGGAAGAATAGCGGGAAGTCCTATTGATTTTATTTGCGTAAATGAACAGATAAGCAACGTTAAATCTTATAAAATCATAAGAGACACCTATGATGGTAAATATGTATCTGACCACTATCCGATTTGTGCAGATATGATCTTTTAACAGAGAACAGTTCTGATGAAATTTAAGTAAAAGAACCGTACTTGTTTCTGAATAATTAATTATAATTTCTGCTTTTGAACATATGTGTGATTGTGTGTTTTTTTTGTTCAATATTTTGCCATTACAGGTAAAAGAAAAGCATCGGCATTATATTTTGCAGGTGCTTTATTTGTAATGAAATATTGTATGATATTTATTGATACAGCGCCAAAGTAGCAGAATTTTATATGTTTTTTAATCTCAGTCCTTTAGGATAATGATTCTTTGCTTTTCCGTTTACAACCTTTACACCGCCTACAGTACAGCCGTTTACAGTGATAACCGCCCATCCATTTTCACAGTTTACGTCAATTTCATCACCGTGTAAATACTTCTTTAATTCAGGTGAGTTAGATTCCAAAGGAATTTTTCTTTTGAACTGATTACCAAGAGCCATAAAAAACTGATGATGAGGCTGAATATAGTTTTTCTTGATTTCACCAATGGTGATACCGCAGGAAAATGCACTACCGTTTTTAACTTCAAAATCAGGAGTAAAATAAACGGGTGTATTATTATATATTCTGACACATTCAGAATTAAAGTCAGTCAGATTTTCACTCAGAAAGTCTGTTACCGACTTGTCTGTTTTTTGCGGGGATATTTTATTTATTTCGGTTATTTTAGTAACTTCATTTTTATTGTGCAGAACTGCCATAAACTGTCCTTCGCCTTTTGAAATAAACGGATAAAACCTTCTTGCATAATGAATATTATTTGTTTTACATCCGTCAAAGCTGATGCCGTCGGTCGTGCTTGACTTTACATCTTGTTTAACTTCAATTATCTCAAATTCGGGATGCAGTGATAAAAAATTATCTATCACCATCTCATTTTCTTCAAGCGAAAAAGTGCAGGTGGCATAAATTATATATCCGCCGTTTTTTAACATAACTACTGCATTTTCAAGTATTTCAGTCTGACGCTCTGCGCACATACGGACATTCTCTTCGCTCCATTCATCGATTGCAATTTCGTCTTTTCTGAACATTCCTTCGCCTGAACAGGGAGCGTCGCACATAATTAAATCAAAAGTTGAGGGGAATAGCTTTGCCAGCTTTTTTGTGTCCATACAGGTAGTGACAGTATTTTTAGCTCCCATTCTTTCAATATTACCGGTAAGTATTTTGCATCTTGATGATATTATTTCATTTGAAACAAGAATGCCGTTATCTCCGAGTTTGTTTCTTATCTGAGTGCTTTTACCTCCCGGAGCCGCACACATATCAAGTACTTTCCAATTCGGGTCAATATCAATGCATTCAACGGGAGCCATTGCAGCAGGCTCCTGAATATATATCATACCTGCGTGATGAAAAGGATGATTTCCGGCTTTTTCAAAATCAAGATAAAAACCGTTTTCTGTAAACGGTATTTTTTCGGAACCGAAAATATTTATTTTCATAAATTCATCAAGAGATATTTTATCAGTATTAACTCTGAAACCCTTTACAGGTCTTTCAGTTAAAGATTTTTTATATGCGGACAGATCAAATCCCGGCAGATTCTTCATTCTTTCCTCAAAGGCTTCTGGCAAATCTTTCATTAGTCTTCTCAACTTTCCATGGTCATTTCGGAATATAGCATACACATGGCTACAGAACTGATTGCCGCTGTTTCGGTTCTCATAATTCTTTTTCCGAGAGATATTATTCTGGCGTCTTTTAACATTGCTTCATCGATTTCTTTGTTGTCAAACCCGCCTTCGGGGCCGATAATTATTCCGATACTCATTCCCGGTTTTATTTCCGAAAGTGCATTTTTTGTGTCCTGCATACCGTTTTTGGATTCATAGGGCAACAGTAATAAGTCTAATTTTTCGGCAAAAGACAGAGCTTGTTTGAAATTCATAATATTCATAACTTCGGGGATAATATTTCTTTTGCTTTGCTTAGCTGCGCTTTCAGCAATCGACTGCCAACGTTCAAGCTTGTTTTTCTTTTTCTTATCATCAATTTTTACTACTGATCTGTTCATTTCAGTGGGGATAATTGCATATACACCTAATTCAACAGCTTTTTGTATTATAAATTCAAGCTTATCACTTTTGGGCAGACCTTGAAACAAATATATTTTGATTGGAAGCTCCGTAATCTGATAATTTTCTTCAATAATCCTTGCAACAGTTATATCTGAATCTATTGAAACTATTTCACAAAGGTGACTTTCACCGTTTTCGCTTACAAGGAATGTATCTCCCTCTTTCATGCGAAGAACATTTTTTATGTGATTATGGTTACTGTCATTGATATAATATAAATCATTGCATTTTGAGTTTTCGGAAGCAAAAAAATTAAACATGTTATGTCACCGTTAACAGATATTTTTTCTATGATAAACTATTTTATATGTCATAGCAATATCTTTGTTGAATGATATTAAGATATTTTATAATATAATTGCAAAAAAAGAACAAGCCTACAAAACTGACTTGTTCTTTTTTATCGCTAATTGATTAGTCAATACTTTCTTTTGAAGCGGCTTTATCAAATACTGCTGTAATTTCATCAGATGGAGCTTTTGTGCAAAGTGAAACAACAACTGCTACTGCAAGACTTATTAAGAAACCGGGAATAATTTCATAAATACCGAGATCTGCAAGGAAGATAAGCCAAAGAATATCCACTGCTGCACCTGTTACTATACCTGCAACAGCACCTGCAAAGTTGAATCTTCTCCAGAAAAGTGACAGCATAATAACAGGACCGAAAGCAGCTCCGAATACACCCCATGCATTTTCAACAAGTCCCATAATTGTGCCGGAATTGGGATTTGCCGCAATAAGCACAGCAACAATTGCTATAATAAGTACAACAAATCTGCCTGCCCAAAGCATTTCTTTATCAGAAGCTTTATTTTTGCGTATGATAGGTTTATAAACATCACTTGAGAAAGCAGAAGCAGAGGCCAGAAGCTGTGAGTCTGCAGTGCTCATTGCAGCTGCAAGAATTGCAGAGAGAAGCAGACCGCTGATTATTGCGGGGAACATTTTTCTTACCATCTGAATGAAAACAGTTGAACTGTCAGATATTTCACCTAATAAGAGATGGCCGATTATGCCTGCAGCTACAGAGAATGTAAGAATAAGCAATGTCCAGGTAATTCCGATTTTTGCACTCTTTTTAAGGTCCTTATCAGAACGAAGAGACATAAAGCGGATAATAATGTGAGGCATACCGAAATAACCGAGTCCCCAACCGAGACCTGAAACAACATCTTTCCAGTTTGCGAACAAATTCCAGTATCCGTCGGTTAAAACGACGTTTTCAGCACCCTGACCGCCGTTAATAAGAGTAAGGGCAAAAATAGGAGCAATAAGCAGAGCGCCAAGCATCAGAAGTCCCTGGAAAAAGTCTGTCCAGCAAACAGCAGAGAATCCGCCGAGGAATGTATAACAAATAATTATTACAGCGGCAAGATACATCGCAAAGTTTGCATCAATACCAAGCACTGTATTAAACAGTGTTCCGCAGGCCTTTATACTGGAAGCTGCATAAATTGTATATGCAAATAAGAATATAACTGCACTGATAACCTGCAATGCTTTGTTTGAAGATAAAAATCTGTTAGTTAAGTATTGGGGAATTGTAATAGAGTCATTGGCAAGGATAGAATACCTTCTAAGTCGAGGAGCTTCTATCAACCAACTGAGAGTATATCCTATACCAAGACCGATAGCAATCCATGTCTGTCCGAGACCTGCAGCATAAATTGATGCCGGAAGTCCCATAAGCACCCAGGCACTCATATCCGATGCGCCTGCTGAAAGGGCTGATACCCAAGGACCCATCTGACGTCCACCGAGGAAATATCCTTTTTCACCGCCATTTTTTGATTTTAAGAAAAATACTATGCCGATTCCGACCATAAAAACCAGATAAAGGCAAAAAATGATTAATTCTGCATTCATATAATTCACTCCACAAAAATTTTGTTTATTATAATACAGATTGTAATACGATTACAACAATAACTTTAAAAATCGTTATTAATGTTTTTTTTCTTAATCATTAGCAAAATTAATATTATTATCTTTATCACAATCAGCATTCTATCCGTTTTTATTCAATACTGATTTTTCTGTCACCTGTGGTATCAGAAAAACTTATAAGCGCAGTTTTGCTTTGTGTGTCATAGCAGAGATAGGTTTCTTTACCGTCAATATAAGCTTTCGTCGGGATAAAAGGCAGTTTTATTCTGATATTAGCCTTTCTCATTTTTGCACCGCTTGTTTTAATCGTAACTTTTTTATCTTTAATATCAATTGCGTTAATTCTGACAGAAGTTCCTATAATCTCATAATCTTCGGCTTTTGTTATATCAAAAAGCATAGTTTTATCATTAGGAAGCAGAACTTTTTCAGTTACTATTTCAAAGTCAGATGAAAACATATCACAGTATAATCCCGATATAATGAGCGGTTCATCGTTTATACTTTCGTCCATAACAGCGGCAATAGTGTATGGTGCTCTGTCAATAATCAAATGATTTGTAAATTCAGGAAGCCTGCCGTTTCGTACAGCAGTTTCTGCGAAGAATTCACGGAGTTTATCTGCGTTTTCTTTAGAATAAGCAAATACAGAGGGATTTATTTTCCAATAAGAAAACGTACCGGCGCCGCAGGAATGAATCGCTTTTTCTTCGTTTGCAGGAATTCCCAGCATCGAAAACAGATGCTCGGCAGGATTTTTAAACTTACCCGTCCACCAGGAATTAATATCATTGAACGGATCGCTTCCGTCACCAATATAAATGAGCTGACCGCCTTCTTTGACCCAGGCGGCAATCGAATTATTAATGTCGGGGAAATCGGGCTTCATATATTCATAGCTCATCAAAAGCATGTCATAATCATTAAGATAACCGACATATCTTCTTGCATTATCAAGGAGCACGGGACGAATCTGTATGCCGTATTTCAGTAAGGGCAGAGCAATGGAGAAAAAAGCAGGGAATGCATTTGAAGATATGAATTTAAGCATAAGCTCATTGTTATCCGTATTATTTGTAAACAAATCTTTTTTGAAGCGTTCTATTAATTCATCGTCATCATTAAGAACCGTTCCTGTAACTTCTTTTGCAGCCTCACTGAACAGACTGTCAGGATATTCTCTCTGATATAATTCACAGTCACCAACAAGAATACCGACTCTGAATGAAGGTTCTTCAGCACTTTCAATTGTACCGAGGGTTTGAAAAGTATTGTTCAGTATGGTTTCATATTCCTGCGGAATGGCTTCTGCATCAGGTGAATCTTTTGGATATTTTCCTTCAAATACTCTGTTTGGCCAAGGGCATATTTCATAAGTGTTGACTTTTGGATGAAGAAGGGATGCGGCTACGGTACAAAGATAATTCTTTCTGTAATCATTCCAATCAAAGATAGGATTATCTTCTATTGGGTCGTGCAAAAACCACATATGTCTGCCTGTGCCTTTTACAAGTTCCTGCATAACTCCGTATTCAAGGTAGGCGGTTTCAAAAGTTCTTTCCTTAAACTCTCCGTTAAACCAGTTTTTTTCTCTTGATGTGCCTGTCCACACCTGTGCAATACATCCGTCAACACCGGGAATGTCGGCGAGCTTACCTTCGGGGCTCACAATTTTCCACTGTGTATAATTTATAAGTGAATGCGTAGGTACATAAAAGCGCAGGTCTTTATTGTATTTTACTTTTGCATATTCTTTAAGTGAAGAAGAAAGTCGGTCAATTGTTCTTGTATAAAGATAAGCTTTCAGTTTTCCGCATTTGTATTTAGCGTCAACGCTTTCGTGCGGAGCCTTCCAAGGCTCTCTGTAATATAGTTCGTATTCGCGTCTGAAAGCGGGAGAATATCCGGCACGATCCCAAAATTCCGGCTCCTCTACATGAATTGCTTCAATGCCTGCATCAACAACAGCTTTAAGTTTTTCGGTAAGATAATCGGCAAAAGCAACTGTAGGTACCATATAGGGTACATCTTTTCCGTGTAATATAAGATTTCCGTAGCGATCCTGCTGTGCTTCATCCCAATGGTTATATCCGTCATAATCGCCGTAAAGATAATCCTGATAATGCCCCCATGCAATTCCTGTCATAAAATGAATAACATATCCGGCTTCTTTGTGTTGTTGAATTCTTTTGTAAGTCGATTCATCAAGTCTGTAGACCATAACGAAGTCACACTTATTGTCAATACTTTCGATTAAAGGACTGCCTGACTGAAAACCTGTGCGTTCTTCCTTTTTTTCTCTGATATAAGCCATAAACGGACCTCCCTTTGATTGTTAATGCAATAATATAACAAAATTAAATAAATTTCCATATTTTATTCAAAAAATATCTTCACGTTTTAAGATTTATATACAAAAAAGTATGCTCCAGACAAAAAATTTTAAGTAAAATGCCATATGGTACTTGTTATTTGCTTATGCATTTGTTATTATTATAATATTAAAATATATGTCTACTGTTTAAGAAGGTCGTTTATCAAAATGAAGAATTTTGTAATTTCCTTTGTCCGTCATGCCGAATCCTGCGGAAATGTCGGAATTCCTTATGTGCCTGAATATCATAAAGATGATCCACCGTTAAGCCCTGCAGGACTTAAACAGGCTCAGCTTCTTGCCAAAAGCAGTATTACGGATGATGTGAGCAGGATTTATTCAAGTTCTCTCATAAGAGCTGTCCAGACAGCTTATCCTACTGCTGAAAAACTTTCAAAACCGGTTATTCTTCTTCCCGACCTTATGGAGCGAGACACTACAATTTCCGGTACTGATATTAATCTTTTGAAGAATAAATATCCCCTTGCTGTTCCTTGTCTTTCTGAACCTACTCCGACCGGCGGTAAACTGTTACTCGGAATTGAAGATGTTCCGCAGCTTGTTGCGCGGGGCAATAGGTGTTTTGATTTTCTTTATGACAATGCAACAGACGGTGATCATTTTTTAGTTGTCAGTCACGGTTCTTATTTTGGCTATCTTATCCGTGCGGCTCTCGGTATCACTCTTCCCGAAAGCTTTTGCTGGCAGGTAGATAATTGTTGTGTTACGAGAGTTATTTACCGAAAGGAAGGTCTTCCGAAACTTTCTTTTGCAAATTATACCGGTCATCTGTTATGATCAATACTTTCTTCATATTTACTTTTCAAGGAGGAAAATATTTATGGCAAAATGTCCCAAGTGCGAAAAAAAGCTTCGAATTTTCGATGTAAGCCAGTTCTGCCCTAATTGTGGTGTCAATATGAGATTCTACAATTTCGAGGAGAATTTTATCCGCGAAGCAAAGCTTGCAGAGCTTTCTCAGGCAGGGCTTAAGGTATTCCTGAGAAATATCAAGTATTCTTTTTCAGGTTCTAAACTTATAACTGCAAAGCTTATAGTTATGTTGCTGCCTTTGCTTTCTCTGCTTATACCTTCCGGAAATATAATCATTTCAGCCCCCTTTGTTGATTTTAATGCTCATTTCGGCATTCTCGGTATTGTAAATATTGTAACGGGTGGTGCGCTGAATTATCTTTTACAGATGGGTTCATCCGAGATTGTCGGTGCGGCTTTTTCATCTCTTACCGTTGCTCTTTTGTGTTATGTTGCAACGGCACTTTTTGCAGTTTTCTGTTTTTTATTTTCGATGCTTGGTTTTTTAAGCATAAAAAAAA
Organism: Acutalibacteraceae bacterium; assembly: GCA_045538645.1. Classification (GTDB taxonomy): domain Bacteria; phylum Bacillota; class Clostridia; order Oscillospirales; family Acutalibacteraceae; genus RUG806. The sequence continues at coordinate 64,868 of JAZSRT010000083.1, forward strand.
TGCAGAAGGTCACCGCTGTTTTTGCAGGACTCGGTTTTGTTATGAGTGCTGTTTCTATGGCAATGATTGCCGTTTTTGCATCAAAAGCTGAAGGTAATATTCTTATAAGCGGCAGCTTCGGATTCGGTCTCATTCTCACTCTTGTAATGTTTGCCGCCGTCTTTTATGTGAATCTTATGTTATGGAAAAAAGGCATACATCCGGTTTATGATGAGGGTGTAGAGGAAAGAGTAAGGATATACAAAGAAGTTAAAGCCGGCAGAATCAATATTGATGACCTTTCTCAACCTGTTGTTGAAACAGAAGCTACAAGAAAGATAGATGCAGAAATTGCCAAAGAAGAAGCTCTTTTCTACGAATCAATGAAAAATAAAGGTAAGGAGGCATAAATAATTATGAAAGAAAAAAAGTTTGATAAACAAAAGCTCCTTACAACTGCAGTTACTGTAATTCTATTGTTTTTCTTTGTAGGCGGTTTTATGATCGGTCTTGACAGAGTACAGTCTATGGAAGGAACATTTCCTCCCAATGAAATAAAAGAAGGTATCAGCGAGGCACCCGCTGATGCTGAAGATGCTGAGAGATATCTTGAAAAGGTTATTGAAAAAGCTTTAAAAAATAACCCGTCATTAAGCTATGATGATTATTTTTCAATTGATTCCGGTTCTTTAGTCACAGACGGAAGCGAAGCATTTAATTCAACGTTACTCTTTGCGCTTGATAGTTTTGAAGGTCATATTTCAAGTGTAGAGGAAAATAGTTCTTTACTGACAAATGTTGATTATGGTGAAAATATATCTTCTCTTTTGAGAGTTCCTTCATTTGAATATATGAAAGCTATGGATTTCAACTGTTCTTACATATATTATTCTTGTCCTTCTTGCGGCGAAACAAGTGATGAGCCTCTTACGGAATGTGTACTTTGCGGTTCTTTAAGAGAGTATTTTATCAAATACCGTGATGAATATGAGATCGAGCTTGTTTTAGCAGAAGCCCCCGGTGCTATGGGGCAGGGAATTGATGAAAATTTTTCATTAAGAACCGAAAAAGAGATATCTGCTTTAACCTCACAGGTGTTTGATGATACATTGATAATAAATGACACGAATGTAAAATACAACAAGTTCAAAATTATATACAAGGTAAACAGACTTACAGACGAAATTACTTCACTCAGATATATCAAAGAAATGAGTGTTACTTCTGACGTTACTTTTACAGGAAAATTTCAACAGCTTGGAGAAAAGAAAATTTCATTTAATATAACGGAAACTGACAACTTCAGTTTCACCTGGCCGTCTCTTTCTCTTAATGAAGAAATACTTGTAATTGAGCCGAAAAAGAGTGACAATCTTCTTGCAACACTTACCTGTGTAGATCCACTTTCTATGACAGTTAATTGGACATCATCCGATGAATCAGTTGCAACTGTTGATTCCGAAGGTTATATTCATACAACAAAAAATACCGGTGAGACTGTTATAACGGCTACATTTGATTTTCTTGGAAAAACCTACTCCGACAGTTGTACGGTTTATGTAAGAGTTCCTGTTGAATCAATGAAAATGATGAAAAGAGATGTTACTCTTGCAAAAGGCGAGCAAGTAACACTTAAAACTAAAGTATCTCCTTCATCAGCTACTCTTCAGACTGTCAAATGGTATTCGGAAGATGAAAGTATTGCCACAGTTGATGAAAACGGCGTTGTAACAGCCGTAGCTCAGGGTGAAGTTATTGTTTATGCACTCTCCGATGACGGATATTTCAGATCGACATGTGAGGTGACGGTTGAATGAGCGAAAATAACAAAAATGTAAAGAATTTTGTTCAGGGTGTTTTTACTGCAGAAAATAACTCTGCAGCCACACTTAAAGAAGAACAGAAAATACGCTACAGTAAGCTTGCCATAAAGATGTTCCACACAGGCGTTTTATCTCCGAAGGAAATGTTCCTTCCTGCAATCGGTGAATTTGCCACAAAACTTCTTAAAGGTGTTGATGTTTACAGAACTCTCTATTTTGTTAATGTTCTTAAGATAGATATGGTGTATGTTACTGTCATACTGTCTCTTATCAGTATTTACGATATGCTCAACAACCCTCTTATGGGAGCAATTTACGACAAAACAAGAACCCGATGGGGTAAAGCCCGTCCTTATATTGTATTTGGTGCTATTCCGTATTTTGCAAGTACATTTATGCTATATTCGGGCGCTCTGTTTTTAGGAGATACAGCCGGCGACGATCCCAAAAAGATAATTTTTGTTTTTGCAATGCTCTTTATACAAGAAACATTTTCGACAATCTATAATATTCCGAGAAATAATCTTTTATCCCTGCAGACAGCAAATCCTCAGGACAGAATCACGGTCGGTCTTCTGCAGACATATATCGGTGAAGCTGCCTCTCAGGGTGTTTACACAATTTTCCCGCCTCTTATGGAGCTTAACAACAAAGGAATCATAAATCTTCCTATGTCGATTGTTTTTGCTGCTCTTGCAACAATTTCCTGTTCTGTCGGTGCAGTTGGAAATATCGCTATGGCAATTGGCTGTCAGGAAAGAATTGCTCTTCAGCCAAAGCCCGCTCCCATCACAAAAACAATGTTTTATGTTCTTAAAAATAAATATGCGCTCAGAAACTTCGTGGCAGGTTTTGTTACATCATGGTGGAGTTCCGGCGGTTATTCATGGGACGTTGTTACTCAGCAGGAAATTTTCGGCGGTTCAATTCCGTCCTTCCTTGCATATTTGCTTTACAATGCCTTTGATATGCCTTCTGCGGCACTTATCCCTAAATTCAGAAAAATATTCAAAGACAATAATAAAAATGCCCTTATAGTTCTTCGTCTGTGGGACATGGTTTCGATAGCAGGTATGCTTGCCTGCGGTCTTCCCGTAATCAAAAAATTCGGAAAGAATTCTAAGTGGATTATGGTTGCGGTTTATGCTATTTTCCACGGTCTTAACGGTATCAATAACGGACCTGCAAACGTATTTGAATCTGAAGTTTCCCGTGAAATCAACGACTACACAGAGTATGTTACAGGCGAAAGACCTGACGGCACTATGAATATTCTTACGGACCTTATCACAAAAATCACATCTCCGCTTAATGCGGCATTTACAATTTATCTTTTTAAGTGGTCAGGCTATGATCCTACTATACCAATGCTACCATGGTCACAGGGCAGCTCATCAATTTATCAAAAGGTATTTTTCCTTTTTGTCGGAATCGGACTTTTTCCGAAAATCATTCATGTGCTTCCATACTTCTTCTATGACCTTGTCGGTGAAAAGAGAGAAAAAATGTATATAGCACTTAACGAAAGACGTGCCCTTCTTGCAAAAGAACAGACAGTTAACGAAGAAATTCTTGAAATGGTTGAAAATATAGAAGAAAGTGTAGAGGTTAAATAATTATGGAACAATTTATAACAGATCAGATTACTTCAGCGCTTAAATATTTACCTAAAAATCTGCTAAAATCTTATTTTATCCGTAATTCTTCGAAAGAAACGAAGGAATTCAGAAAAAAAGTAGGTTTTATCAGAGGCGTGTGTCATCCCACGGATAATTATGAACAGATAAAAGGTGCAAATATTGAATGGATAAGAATTGATATTCCGTATCCTTTTGAGAAAGACGGAACGATTTCAAAAGGATATACGGGATTCAAGGAAAAATGCAGAAGATTTCAGGATAAAGGCATAAAAGTCATGGCTGTTACACCTTATCCCAGAGATTACATTGAGCACGGAGCAGATATAAGAACCGATGAAGGTGAACAAAAGGTAAGAGAGATTGCCAAATTCCTTATCGAAGATATGAAGAGCTGCGTGTCAGGTCTTCAGATCACTAATGAAATGGGAATTCCACGGTTTACAATTCCGCTTACTCTTGAAGAAGCCGCAAAATTTATCGGTGTAAATCTTGAGGCAATGCACCCGCTGAAGGACGATATTGTTGTAGGTTACAACAGTGCGGGTCCCGAAGCAGGACTTCATTCCAGACTTTTACCGTATATGGATTTTTGTGACTATGTAGGAATTGACATTTATATGGGCTGTTTCTTCACAATGCCGGGGTTCATATGGTTTTTTGAGGCGCTTTGCAGATATCTGTGGGCAATGACCGGAAAGCCGGTTCTTGTGCAGGAATTCGGTTATCTCAGCGGTGGTGCACCTAAAACAAAAGCCGAAAAGAAAGCAATATTACAGTCTTACGGGGCAAACAGCGAAAAAGAAGCTGAAAAAAATATCGTTCAGTTTGTTGAAAATATGCCAAAGTATTTTGCCGATCACGTTAAATTTGTTTGCGGTAACAATCCTGAAAAGTATTTCAGTTTTATTTTCAAAAGTGATATTAAAAACCATTTTTACAGAGAATTGCCCGCAATCACCATGATTCCCGGATGTCCTCACACTCCAGAGGGACAAGCTAAATTCTTTGAAAAATGTATTGAACGATTATACAGTCTTGATTTTATCTGCGGTTGTAATATCTATTGCTACAAAGATCCCGACAGATGCTATTACTGCGGTCAGGAGGATTGTCCCACAGAGACTCGTTGGGGACTTGTGGATTCATCCGGTAATATCAAACCGTCATATAAGGCTGTCAGAAATGTATTCGGCAGAATAAAGTGGCTTGACGCAGTAGCGAGGAAATAAGTTATTGCGCAGGCGGCTGTGGTTACCGCTTGCGCTTTTCTTGAGAAGGTGTATATATGAATAACGCACTTTTTGATGCGGTATTGGATGAAAAAGATCCGATGTATGATGCTGCAGTTATAACTGATGACGGGATAGAATATTGGCACAGTGAAAACTGTAATCTTGCAAACAACGGCCATTCAGTTACAAAATTCTTTATTTCATCAGCTGTAGGAGCTCTTGTAACAGCCGGGAAACTGGAAGTAAAGGATAAAATCACCAACTTCTTTTCAAAAGAGGAAATGGGTGATAATATAGATAGCGGTTGGTATAATGTTACCGTTGAACACGCACTTCAGCATAGAACGGGAATGCTAAATATTCCATATGGTGTTGATGAAGACGAGCATATTTCTCTTATCGGTGAAGATTTCCTGAAATATGTTTTCTCGATAAAGATTGATGCAGTACCCGGTACGAAGTATAAGTATACTGATGCTGATTATTATCTTTTAGGCAGAGTAATTGCAAAAGCCGCAGGGGTGACAGCATACGAATATATCCGTGATAAAATTGCAAAGCCCCTCGGATTTAAGCAGTGGGGAATGCTTTTATGTCCTATGGGACACACAATAGGCGGAGGTGGTCTTTATACAAGAAGCGATGACAATGCAAAGCTTGGCTTTTTGTGGGCTAATAAAGGAAAAAACGGTGGCGATGAAATAATCTCTTATGATTATATCAAAGCTGCTATGAATAATGATTATGCTGTTTCTTCATTCAGGGGTACGGACGTATATCTAAAAACAGGAGCAAAGGGTCAGTGTGTCGCATATTCATTAAAAAGAAAAGCCGCCGCTGCATGGCATGGCTATTCATACAGTGACGGTAATGCCAGAAATGACAGATTGCTTTTAGCATTTTGTAAATATCTTGATGAAAAATTCGGAGAAATAAAGGAGTAATATTATGAGATTCGGTGTATGTTGCGGAATAGATAATGAGGAAAGAGTAAAGATTGCCGTTGAAAGCGGATATGATTATATTGAATGCGGATTTCAGATGTTTGCCAATGCAACAGAAGAACAACTTATCGAATGGGAAGAAAGAGAAAAGAAATACGATATTCTTTGTGAGTCAACAAATTGCTTTCTTCCGAATTCTCTTAAGGTAACAGGTGAGAATGTCGATTATGTCGCTTTAAGAGAATTTGTAGCACGCGGTATGAAAAATTCAGCACGTATGGGAGTTAAAACCGTTGTTTTCGGTTCATCGGGAGCAAGAAATATACCTGAAGGCTTTTCGTATGCCGAGGCATTCGCTCAGATGGGATATTTTCTTCGAGAAATTGCATCTGCTGAGGCACAAAAATACGGAATTACAGTTGTAACAGAGCCTCTGCAGAAAGCTGAAAGTAATATGATTAATACCGTAAAAGAAGGTGTCATGCTTGCTGTGCTTGCCGACAGAGAGAATGTAAAGGGACTTGCAGATCTTTTCCATATGGAGCAGTGCGGAGACACTGCAGCGGATTTACGTTTACTCAGCGGTGCTATCCATCACGCCCACATATCAAATCCCGTGGGAAGGGAAGGCAAAAAAAGAATTTATCCTGCTTCAGCAGATGAGTTTGATTACAAATCTTTCCTTGATGCTCTGGAGTATGGAGGTTGCGAGAGATGTTCAATAGAGGCAGATGTTATTGATTTCAGTGTTGATGCTCCCGCAGCAATAAAAGTATTAAGAAGCTTATAATTTAAAAACAGCGGCTTAAGGTTTGCCGCTGTTTTTATTTATGTGCAAATCGTATAATCACAGTTGTTTTCAATTGAAAAATAAGAAAAGTACTTTTCTTCAAGAGGTATCCATTTGCTGAAAAACATCGGAGCTTTGTCCGCGTTTCTTTTCAGTATACGTTCTTTTTGTATTGATTTTTCCGTGGTTACAAAAACTTTTATGTCATAACAGTCGGCAATATCCGGATGACAGGAATATGATCCTTCTATTATATTTAATATGTTTGCTTTTATGTTTATTTCTTCACCGAGCGTCATAGTTTTACAGTCAAAGGGACGGAAATTAAAATCAGTGCCTGAAGAGATGCCTTTGATTATTTCTTCCGAAAAACGCTCTAAGTCGAAATTTCCGCCCGGGATATCAAATCTTTCGGCAGTTCTCTGTTCAGGTCTCAAAAAAAAGTCGTCAACGTGAAAAAGATTAGCCCCGAAAAACTCGGCTAAGTTATTTCCGAGAGTTGTTTTTCCCGAAGCGCATCTTCCGTCTATTGCTACTGTTATGTTTTTAGTTGTTCTGTTAATCATATCTTCAATAATTTGAATCAGTTCGTTCTGAGTAATCGTTTTATTCAACATTATCACCTCTTTACAGTTTAACATCGGAAAAGTATTTCTGTCAACATATGCTTTTTGTGTTGATTTATTTACTAAAACAATGTAATATATAAATGTAAAATATTTACCTTCGGAGGTATGATGATATGATGAAAATTGGTGTTATTCCTGATTCCTTTCAGGTACCTTTTAAAGAGGCGGTTGTTCTTGCTGCCGATATGGGAGTGAAGGGTCTTCAGCCTTATGTTACAAGAGGTGAGCTTGCTCCTGAAAATCTTACAAAAGATGACAGAGCAGATATTCTCAAATATGTAAGATCTAAAGGTCTTCAGTTTTCAGCGCTGTGTGCCGATTTCGGTTTGCACTTCAATGAAAAAGACACAAACGAAGAGGGGATCCTGCGTACAATGGCAATGATGGATCTTGCGCTTGATTTTGATACCAATGTTATTACAACCCACATCGGCAGGGTACCAGATGATGAAAACAGTGAAGAGTATTTCAATATAGTAAACACAATAGAAAGACTGGGAAAATACGGTGATAAAATCGGTGTTTCATTTGCCACCGAAACAGGCCCCGAAATGGCTATAAAGCTCAGAGGAATTCTTGAAAAAGCAGACACAAAGAGTGCTAAGGTAAACCTTGACCCCGCTAACTTTGTTATGTGTGCCGGTCAGGATCCTGTTGAAGCTGTACATATCCTTAAAGATTACATCGTTCACACCCATGCAAAAGACGGTGTTAAGCTATCTGATACAGATTATGAGGAACATCCTTTAGGTCAGGGCGGAGTTCCTTTCCCTGAATATTTAGCAGCACTTAAAGAAGTAGGTTATGACGGATTCCTGACTATAGAAAGAGAAGCAGGAGCAACCCGTTTTCAGGATATTAAAAATGCAGTTGCTTTTTTAACTGACATACTCAATAAACTGTATTAAGGAGAGTAAAAATGGCACTTAAAGTCGGAATTATAGGAAACGGCGGTATCGCAAATGCCCATATGGACGGTTATAAATCTCTCGGTGATGAAGTTGAGCTTGTAGCTTGCTGTGACATTAATTTTCCTAAGGCAAAGGCATATGCCGAAAAGTACGGTATTCCCAATTATTATGATAACTGTTACGATATGCTCAAATATCATCAGCTTGATGTAGTAAGCGTATGTACATGGAATAATGCTCACGCAGAATGCACTATTGCTGCACTTAATGCAGGATGTAATGTGCTTTGCGAAAAGCCAATGGCTATGAATACTGAAGAAGCGCTTAAAATGAAAGAAGCCGCTGAAAAGAACGGTAAACTTCTGATGATCGGCTTTGTGCGGCGTCACGGTAACGACGCGGCGGCTGCAATAGATTACATAAATAAAGGTTATGTCGGCGAAATCTATTATGCAAAAGCTTCATATCTCAGACGATGCGGTTTTCCCGGCGGCTGGTTCGGTGATAAATCCCTTTCGGGCGGCGGTCCTCTTATTGATCTCGGTGTGCACGTTATTGACCTTTCAAGATATATTATGGGATGTCCTAAGCCTGTTACTGTTTTCGGTGCAACCTTCAATAAGATTGGTGCCCGAAGCCATATAAGAGGTACTGAATGGCAGAGTGAGACTGTGGTTGAAGAGCCCGTATTTACTGTTGAGGATCTTGCAACTGCAATGATCAGATTTGACAACGGTGCTGTTCTACAGGTGGAAGCCTCATTTAACCTAAATATCAAGCACAGCTGCGGCGATATCATATTCTACGGAGATAAAGCAGGTCTTTCTCTTGAGCCATTTGAGCTTTATACTGAGGTAAACAATCAGCTTGCGGATATTATACCCCGAGGAAGAAACGATTTTGATTTTGAGCGTGATTTCAAGAGGGAAGTCAGGAATTTTATTGATTCGGTTAACGGTAAAGCAAAATGTCTTGCAACTGCTGATGACGGTGTTGAACTTATGCGTATACTCGATGCAATTTATCTGTCTGCCGAAACAGGAAAATCAGTTGATATACAAAGATAAAATCTCGTAAATTAAGGACACAGGATTACCTCCCGTGTCCTCAATTATTTCATTTCAGCTTTATGTCTTCTAATGTGATAACAGGCCCGAAGGCTACTGATTTATGAGAAATTCTGTTAATGCCGTCTGAGCCGATATTAATAACGCTACCGCCTGAAAAGCTGAATTTGAAGCCCGAGGCCATACCTATCTTAAGACAGTATGTAAGTCTTACTCCTTCATATTCTATGGAGAAGCTATTAAGATGCTCGTGACCGCAGAATACATATTTTGCCGTCCCTGCTTTCTTTATTTCATCAAAGAATCCTCTCTGCACGGGTACACCGTCGCTTTTTTCGCAACAGATTTCTTCATTCTTTTCGCCGAATGCATTATATTCGTCTCTCCATTGCTTATTTTCGCTGTCCCATGCTGCATCATAAGCATATTGATATTCGGGAATAGGGATGTGCATAAGCAAGCTGATTTCGGCAGAGTTGTCGGTTAATTTATTTATCCCGTCGCAAGCCCAACTGAACCATTCAACTTGCTTACTGTTTGGCTGTGAACGGTGAGAATCCATCATAATAATTGATTCAACAATTTTTAATGAACCGTCTTCATTTTCTTCGGCAATATTGATAATGTAGTTACCTACTCCCATTTCAGGATCACCTTTCTGCATAACACAGTTTGGTGCGCTCATCATAATATCTGCAAGATAGTTTTGATCACAATTACCTTCATCATCGTGATTACCGAAAACAGGCGCCCATGGAATTCCGAAGCTTTCAAAAAGATCGGTAATTCTTTTTATTGCATAAACAGTTGAATCGGTACAGACAATATCACCTGAAAGAGTAATAAGATCAGGCTTTACACAAGAGACAAGAGATTTAATTTTTGTTTCTACATCAAATGCCGTGAAAGCTCTGTAATCATAATCGGCAAAATGTGTGTCGGTGATATTAAGAACAACAAAATCCTTATTTTTATCCTTTGTCAAAATTACGGTATCATCAAGATTAAATTCCTGAGTATTATCCCATTTGTATGTGCTTACTTCACCTTTATATTCTGTGGAAAGAATTTTTGATTTATCTGTAAGTGCAGATATCGCCTGGCTCAATCCGCTTAAATTTGTATATTCCGCACTGCCTGCAGTGCCAAAAAACAGTGATAATGTAGTAAGAAGGCTTACAAGAATCGCGGTAAGTTTTTCCATAATATTAACCTCTCTTTTCGTTTATGATATCAGAATTATTACACATTATCAAACATTTCTGTTGATAAATACCTTTCACCTGAATCGGGTAATAAAACAACGATGTTTTTATTTTCAGTATCGGATCTTTGAGCAATTTTGATTGAAGCATACAGTGCAGCTCCTGATGAAATTCCAATCAGTATCCCGTCTGTTTTTGCAACAAGTCTTGCTGTTTCATAGGCTTGGATTTCATTTACCGTAATCACTTCATCAATTATTTTGGTATTAAGAATTTCGGGAATAAATCCGGCTCCTATTCCCATAAGTCCGTGAGTGCCATTAGTGCCTCCGGACAAAACATTCGAAGATTGCGGCTCAACAGCTATTATTTTTGCCTGAATATTGTTTTCTTTTATTACTTCACCGACACCTGTAATACTACCGCCTGTGCCTACACCTGCAATAAAATAATCAAAATTGCCTTTGGTATCGCGTATTATTTCAAGTGCAGTAGTTTTTTTGTGAGCTAAATAATTAGAAGGATTAGTAAATTGATTAGGAATGTATGCATTTCCGATAGCATCTTTTAATTCCTCTGCTTTTTTTATGGCACCGCTCATTCCGTCTTCTTTTTTTGTCAGTATCACTTCTGCACCTAAAGCTTTAAGAAGCAGAACTCTTTCTTTGCTCATATTTTCAGGCATAGTAAGGATGAGTCTATAGCCTTTGACAGAAGAAACAAATGCAAGCCCGATACCGGTATTGCCGCTGGTTGGCTCGATAATAACAGTATCCTTATTTATTAAGCCGTTATTTTCTGCATTTTCTATCATTTCGAAAGCAACTCGGTCCTTTGCACTGCCGAGGGGATTAAAATACTCAAGTTTTGCTATGATATTACATTCAAATGAGTAATGGGAAGCTAATCCGTTTAATTTTATCATAGGCGTATTACCTATTAACTGAGTAAGATTATCGGCTATACGTCCGGAGCTGATTATTGATGAATTTTCCATAAAATACCTTTCTTATAGCTCAAAATCTTCTTTTGAATATACGGGAAGCTCTGCTTTTTTTTCAGGAACACGTTTTAAAACATCATAAGAAAATTTTTTGCAATAATCATCTTTCTGCAACACTCCCTTTTTGCTGCATAAAATTGTATCTTCGGCAGATAACTTACCGAATTTGCAATATTCACATTTAGGGGTAATATTGCCGAGCAATTTTCTTTTCATTTTATCACACTTTCAGATTTTTATGAAATGATTTTACCATAATTTTATTGCCGTGGCAAGTTCTAATAATGTCATTTTTTGTTCCTTTGTGATGAAATTGAATTAATGTTATTTAATGATGAATATATATAGGCAATCAGCAGTATAACAAGCGCAAATGATCCGACTGGTGAATTGTACAGTGAAATTTTTGTGTTATACATATTGAACACATCGGTGTTAACGTGAACCAGAGAAATCAGGATGTTAAAAAGTACTGAAGCAACAGTTGTTGTTGCTAATTTATACAATAATGCCTTCAGAGGTTTTATTTTAAGTAATTTCATTAACGGAAGTTGCTGAAGAAAAATGCACAGTCCGCCGAAAGACAAACATACAGATGTAAGAAAAATATCCGAATTGTTTTTACAGTAAATAATGCCTGAAGATACTTCAGCAAAAATATTTAATATTATCTGAATTGTATTTCCTTTTGTATACATTCCGCAAATTGTAATCAGGCAATTAGACAGAACTATCCACGAACTGATTGAGATTAATGTATTCGTAGTTGATGTTACTGAATTTATAAGTGCATCTGACAGGCTTGTATTGTTTTTATATATGGTTTTGGCGGGAACGAAGTTAAAGCAATTGTTATAAATAAAAGCACATATAACAGATGATAAAATGTTTGAGAGCAGAAACAGAATTCCCAGGACAGAGGAATTGTAGTAAGTGATTCCTGTAATAATGACGCAAAAAGAAATACCGGGACTTGTGAAAAACAGTGCTGTTCTTTGTGCTTCAGCCAATGATATTCTTTTGTTTTTGTATAAATCAGCAGCGGATATATATGCAGAATTATATCCGCATAATAAGCCTGTGATTATTGCTTCAGAGCAGTTACCGGATAAACCAAAGGTTTTATATGTCACTTTATGCAAAATCCGTTTTAATGTTGTCGGCAGGCCTACAGCAGACAATAATGACGATATAATCAGCATCGGATATAATGCGGGAATGATTGTTTTGTAACAGAGAGAAACTGAGTTATTTATTGTTTCTGAAATTTTTGATGAGTGAAATGCTATTATAACAATAGTTGATAACAGCAGCATGTATTTTAAACTTCTTGATAAAACGGTTATTATTCTGCTTTTTTTCATAGTTAATTTTATGTTATCAGGGTACTAAATATAGCAAGCTCAACATAAATTCTTATAAGAAGTATTCGGAGTTGGTTATATGAAAGTTAATGTCAGAGAAAAAATATCTAAAACAATAAATATGATTCTCAGAAATTCGGAAATGTCGATAGATACAGATTTTTTATTTGAAATCAATGATGAAGGCTTACTGACAGTTAAGGGATGTAACGACATTAAGCTGTATACCGAAAGTGAAATTATGTTGAACTGCAACACAAAATGCATTTACGTAAAAGGAGATGACTTGTATATAGCCTGTTTTGACAGAAACTGTACAGAAATTAAAGGGAAGATAATTACCGTTGAATTTATAAACTGAAGTGTGGTGATAAAACAGTGAGCGTAATAAAAGATATACTTACAGGTGTTACATTAGTCAAAATGGAAAACGGATTTAATGAGATATTTTTATCCGATTGCAAGAAAAGCGGTATTATACTGAGAAATATTTATCTTGATAAAAAATGGATCAAGGTTGAAATTAAATACTCAGATACTGAAAATTTAATTAAATGTGCAGAAAAAAATTGTATGACGATACTGGAAATACATTCTTTCGGATTGCCGTATTTGTTTTTCAGGTACAGACGACGCTTCGGCATTCCGATAGGTTTGCTTTTATCATCAATTCTGATATTTATTCTTACTTCAATGCTGTGGTCTGTTGAATTCAACGGTAATATAAAATTAACCGATGAAACATTATCTAAAGTACTTAAAGAAAACGGTATAAGTACCGGTGTGTTTTCTGATACAGTTAATTGTGATGATATTGAATTTATGCTGTCAAATAAATTTGAGCAAATCTCATGGCTGTCGGTTTACGTTGTCGGGTCCCGCCTTTTTGTTGATATAAAAGAAAGGGAGACAGAATATGAAATTACAGATAATTCCGAATACTGCAATATCATTGCTGAAAAAAACGGAGAAATTATCAGAGCTGATATTTTTGAGGGAGAAGGGGAGCTTTTACCGGGAACTCCTGTGGTAAAAGGTGACCTTCTTGTAAGTGGTGTAAAAACTTTTAAAGACGGAAGAGTAAGCTTTGTAAATGCAAAGGCTGACATATGGGCACTTACGGAAAATCATATAACGATAAGCAGTGCATTGAACATAAGTGCCGATGCTGTTACGGATTATAAAAATAAATACAGTATAAGTTTTTTCGGCTTAAAACTGCCTTGGTATAATAACAGCGAAACTGCAGCTGTCAGCAAATACTTTTTTGATGCTGTAAGCGTAATATTTCCTGTCGGTACAGAACGAAAGTTTTGTGTTGAATTTGAACGTAAAACGATTGAACTTGATGCTGCAAAAGCATCCTTGATAGCTTTTTCGGATTATGCTGAGAAAGTTTTGCTTTTAGAGGAAGAGGCTGAAATTCTTAAAAAAAATGAAAAGATTATTTTCGGTGAACATATCAGCATTGAGTGTGTTTTAAACTGCAAAGAAAATATTGCACAGAAAAAAAATTTCACTGTAGACAACACCGATTAAGGTGTTTCTGCAGTGAAATTAAGAATATTCAGGAGAAATATTTATCTATAAGAGATTGCTTTTGCTGCCATAAGGTCTGTGAAAGATCTACATAGTAATTATGAGGATATTCAAAACGAAGAACTTCTTCCCATAATGTATCGATCTGTTCAGCGCAATAATTGCGTGTATGTTCAAGAGGCGGGAAGTTATAAACAAGCTGTCCGCCGTGAAATACCGGAACAAGTAACTGCCGTGCGACAAAATCACTGACAGTTTTTCTCTTCCATGTATAATCAGGATCAAACAATTCATACTCCTTGCAATCTGATAAATCTTCATTTTCAAGAGTAAGAACATCTGCAATTGCTTTGCCTGTTTCATTGTCAAACAATCTCCATATAAGCTTTGGCCCGGGAGTTGTTATCTTTGATACATTTTCGGAAATTTTGATTTTAGGTATAATTCTGCCTTCTTTTTCTATGGCAGATAGCTTGTAAACACCTGATATAACTGCTCCCGACGGGGAAGTTATGAGCTTTTCTCCCACAAGAAAACTGTCTATTCGTGCACCGTTCTGAAGCATATCGCGAATAATATATTCATCAAGTGAATTTGAAGCGTATATATCACAGTCAGGATATCCTGAGTCATTGAGAATACGTCTGATTTTTTTTGAAAGATAGGCCAAGTCACCGCTGTCAATTCGCACCCCTTTCGGACGTTTTCCCATGGGAGTGAGTATATCATCAAATGCTTTTATCGCATTCGGAAGTCCTTTTTCCATTGTATCATATGTGTCTATCAACAGCACGCAGTCGTCCGGATATTGTTTTGCAAAGGCGCAGAAAGCATCATATTCACTGTCAAACATCTGAACCCAGGTATGACTCATTGAACTGAACAGAGGGATATTATATTGTTTTGAAGCAATCATATTTGTTGTTGCGCCGCATCCACCGATATATGCGCTTCTTGCACCGTTTAATGCAGCACCAATTCCGTGAGCACTGCGTGAACTGAATTCAATAATTTCTCTGCCACCTGCAGAACGGACGATTCTGTTGGCTTTTGTTGCAATAAGAGACTGATGATTTACAGATAATAAAATTATTGTTTCAAGCAACTGTGCCTGAATAACAGGACCTCTTACTTTGATGACAGGTTCATTTGCGAATACGGGAGTGCCTTCGGGAACAGCCCATATGTCACAGGAAAAATGAAAGTTTCTTAGATAATCAATGAATTTATCATCAAGTCCTTTTGCAGCTAAAAAGCTGAGATCTTCCTCGGAAAATGAGAGACGATTGATATATTCCGTAAGTTGTTGTACTCCGGACATTATGCAAAATCCACCTATATCCGGAGACGGACGGAAAAACATATCAAACCAGGCAATCGTTTCATCTATTCCGTTAGTCAGCAGTCCGTTTGCCTGTGCCAATTCATAAAAATCAAAAAGCAGATCGCATTTATTCAACATAGTATTATTCATTATAAGTCACCTAACTTTCTTAATTTATATTATCATAACGTAAATAAATAAGCAATCTAAATCGAAAATAAATTTTGCTGATTATCTCAGCTATATTCATAATCACACTTAAAAATTCAGGTAATTTATTGACCTTGGTTGATAATTATGGTAACATAAAAGAAATATAATTGGAGGGGATTATATGAGATTACGCAAACAGGAGTTGGGTACAAGAAATATTATCGGTGCCAGAATAGAGAGCAGAAGAAAAGAACTCAATATGAAGCAAAAGGATCTTCTTGCTCAGTTACAGGTTTCCGGAATGGATATAAACGCATCTGGACTTTCAAAACTTGAGGGGCAAGTCAGAAGTGTTTATGATTATGAGCTTATCGTTATTTCTCAGGTTCTCGGAGTAAGCATTTTATGGCTTCTCGGGCTTGAAGATTAATATTTAATTAATAATTATTATACTTGCATTTTAATTAATTTGATGCTATACTTTACCCGGACGATTGTGTCCGGATTTTTGTTTTAAATAATTTGTTAATTAATTAATTTGATCGGAGGTCCGGTATGATAATTACCGAAAGACTGAAGGCTGCAAGAAAAGCTTGCCAATTGACTCAGCAGCAGGTTGCAGATATATTGGGTATAGACAGATCCACATATGCTTATTATGAACTCGGAACATCAAATCCTTCATTAGAAAACCTTGTTTCATTAGCAGCTGTTTTTAATACGGATATAGAATGGTTTATCGGCTCAGATATAAAAAAAGAAGCGTGGCATTCTCCCGAAAACGAGCTTTCTTTGAAACTGCATATAAAAGAGCGTCATATTGGCGATCTTTCAAAAGATGAGCGAAAACTTGTTGCACTTTTCAGACTTGCCGAAAAAAACGGTAAACAGAAAGATTTAATTGATATATTAAGCAAAGCAGCAATTAAAGATGAAGATGAAAAAAATAGTTGAATGTAAAAAAATCGCAATTATCGGCGGTGGCGCATCCGGTATGATTGCTGCCGTTTTTGCTGCTAAAGAAGCTGAAAAACTTGGTGTTCCTGTTGAGGTTACGATTTATGAGTCGAACAACAGAATCGGTAAGAAGATACTTGTTACGGGCAACGGAAGATGTAATTTTTCCAATAAAAATATAAGTGTTTGTAATTTTCACGGCGATTCAGACTTTGCATATAAAATTTATCAGAATTTTAATAACGAAACTTTATGTGAATTCTTTCGTATGTTAGGTGTTGTTCCGAAATGCGATGCTGCTGGCAGGATTTATCCGATGTCTTTTCAGGCAACATCTGTACTTGATGCACTCAGAGCTGAATTACAGAATAATAATGTCAAGCTTGTTTGTGATACTAAAGTTAACTCTCTTAAATGTCACGATCGAGGTTTTGTGCTTAATAACGAGTTTTATGCGGATGCCTGCGTCATTGCAACAGGCGGTAAGGCATCTCCCGTACACGGCAGCGACGGCAGCGGTTACGAAATACTTAAAAATTTTAATGTTTCATCTGAGCCTGTCCTTCCTGCGCTTAGTGCTTTGATATGTGATAATTTTCCTAAAGGTCTTAAAGGCATAAGAGCACAGGGAACAATAACAATTAAATCAGGCGGAAAAACTCTCGCACAGGATTCAGGTGAGCTTCAGTATACTGATTACGGCTTATCAGGTATTCCTTCTATGCAGGTATCAGGCAATGTCAGCAGAGCGTTGTATAATAATGACGGTCCTGTTTTTGCTGTTGTTGATTCCTGTCCCGCAATGACTGCTGAAGAATTGAAGAATCATATTTCAGGACTTATACGGCATAATCCTGATATTCCCGGTGAAAACCTTTTGTCGGGAATTTTACCTAAAAAACTCGGAATCAGTTTTCTTTGTGACTGTTCTGTTAATCCGAACAAAAATATCGGAATTCTTCACAGCAGTGTTATTGATAAAATTGTTTTGGCTGTTAAAAATAAAAAATACAAAATTAAATCAGTAAAAGGATTTAATGATGCTCAGGTTTCGTGCGGAGGTATTCCGTGCAGTGAAATTAATAATGAAACCCTTGAATTGAACAGAATTAAAGGTATTTACGTTTGCGGTGAGTTACTGAATGTAGACGGAGATTGCGGCGGCTATAATCTTCAGTGGGCATGGAGCAGCGGTTACACTGCAGGAATAAACGCTGTCAGGGAGATAAAAAGTGTTAAGAATAAATGAGATAGCAGTACCTTTGGGTGCGGGAATAGATGAAATCAAAAATGCAGCTTCAAGTATTATTGATGTACCTGTTGATTACATTACCTATATAGAAATTGCAAAAGAATCCATTGATTCCCGACAGAAAAACAACATTAAGCTTATATATTCCGTTAATGTTGAAATTGACGGTAATGAGGAGAATATAGCTTCTCGTTTTCTGCCTTCAAAAGTATGTTTAACAGAAAAATATTCTTATAATTTTCCTGAAAATAAAAGAAATTCCGTTTTCAGACCGGTTGTAGTCGGCTTCGGACCTGCCGGAATGTTTGCTTCTCTGATTCTTGCAAAAGCAGGCTTGAGACCTTTGATTATTGAGCGCGGAAATGATGTTGATACAAGAACAAAGGATGTTTACGGTTTCTGGCATACGCGAAAACTAAATACTTCATCAAATGTTCAATTCGGTGAAGGCGGTGCCGGTACTTTTTCAGACGGAAAGCTTACCACAGGCATTAAAGACAGCAGATGCCGATATATTCTCGAATCCTTGCATGAATTCGGTGCACCGGAGCAGATATTATATTCATCCCATCCGCATATAGGTACCGATAAACTTATCAGTGTTGTTAAAAATATAAGAAATGAGATAATTAACCTCGGCGGTGAGATTCGTTTTGGGTGTTGTCTTACCGATATTTATAAAGCCAACGGATACATTCAGGGAATATCATATCGTGATAATAGCGGAAGTGTTATTGATATGGAAACCGATTGTCTTATTCTGTGCATAGGTCATTCGGCCCGTGATACTGTTGAAATGCTCCATTCTCACGGAATCAGTATGGAACAAAAAGCTTTTTCTGTCGGTGTCAGAATAGAACATCCGCAAGAACTGATAAATAAATCTCTGTTCGGAAATCAATGGAATAATCCCCTGTTAGGTGCAGCAAATTATAAACTTTCAAATCATTCACTGCACAAAAGAGGTGCTTATACATTCTGTATGTGTCCAGGCGGAACGGTTGTATGTGCATCTTCCGAAGAAGAGATGGTTGTTGTAAACGGTATGAGTGAATATGCAAGAAACGGTGAAAATGCTAACTCAGCCATTTTAGTCGGTGTTGAGCCTGAACAGTTCGGTTCTTCTCACCCTCTTGCGGGAATTGATTTTCAACGTAACATAGAAAAAACTGCTTTTATTGCAGGCGGATGTAATTATACAGCACCCGGACAGACTGTCGGTGATTTTCTGAATAACCGGGCTTCTAAAAAGCTTGGGAGTGTAAATCCGACTTGTCCCACGGGAGTTACTCCGACAGATATCAGAAAAGTACTTCCTGACTTTGTTTGTGAAACCATTGCACAGTCTGTTGTTGCTTTTGATAAAAAGTTACATGGTTTTTCTTTACCTGATGCGGTGCTGACAGCACCTGAGAGCAGAAGCTCATCTCCTGTAAGAATTCTCAGAGATGAATTCAGGCAGGCGAGTATCAAAGGAATATTTCCCTGCGGTGAAGGTGCCGGTTATGCAGGCGGAATCGTTTCTGCCGCGGTAGACGGAATAAAATGTGCTGAAGCCGTGCTGGCTGATGAATTTGATGATTGTTAAAATAAGGTGATTGAATTATGAAAACTATTGCACTTGTTGTTCCTTGTTATAATGAAGCTGATGTCCTCGGAATGTTTTTTGAGGAAACGATGAAAGTAGTTGAAAGTCTTAAACCCGAGTATTCAACTGAATTCGTTTTTGTTGATGACGGCAGTAAGGATGATACACTCAGAATCCTGAAAGAACTTGCTGCGAGGAATCACTTTGTTAAATTTATATCTTTTTCAAGAAATTTCGGTAAAGAAGCTGCTATGTTAGCCGGTATGGAATATGCAGTTAAAGCTGATTTTATAGGTATTCTTGATGCTGATCTTCAGCATTCACCTGAACTTATTCCCGAAATGCTGAATTATGTTGATAATGAAGGCTATGATGTTGCCGCAGCAAACAGACAGGATCGCGAAGGTGAAGCAAAATTCAAGAGTTTTCTTTCGGAAAGCTTTTATAAAGTTATAAATAAGGTTAGCGAAACAAAAATTATCGAATCAGCACAGGATTTTCGCATTATGAGAAAAGATGTTGTTAAATCCATTATTTCGTTACCTGAAAATATAAGATTTTCTAAAGGTATTTTTTCCTGGGTCGGATTTAATGTAAAATGGATAGGACATACTAACAGAGAACGTGCAGCAGGTGAAACCAAGTGGTCAATTACAAAGCTTGCAAAATATGCAATTGACGGTATACTCGGGTTTACTACCACTCCCTTAAGATTCAGTTTTATATTTGCATTTTTAAGTGCGTTTGCTGCTGTCGGATGTCTTGCTTATGCAATTATTCGAAATATTATAAATGACCTTTATGTCGGAATTGTTCCGTATGTTCTGACAGGTATGTTTGTTATTGCATTTTTGCTGTTTCTTTGTATCGGTATACTCGGTGAGTATCTTGCAAGAGTTTATACGGAAACAAAAGACAGACCCAAATATATCATTTCACAATCAAATACACAGGTATCTTATAAATTGCCTGATGAAATATAAAAAAGGAGAAATTAAAATGGTTGTTACAAAAAATACAAAAATCGGTGAAATTCTTGAAGCTGACAAGGGTACAGCACCTTTTTTTCAGAATATGGGTATGCATTGTCTC
Organism: Acutalibacteraceae bacterium; assembly: GCA_045538645.1. Lineage (GTDB taxonomy): Bacteria > Bacillota > Clostridia > Oscillospirales > Acutalibacteraceae > RUG806. The sequence goes on from JAZSRT010000083.1 coordinate 85,360, forward strand.
GGATGCCCCTCTGCAAGAAATGAATCTATAGCTCAGGCTTGTATGGTTCACGGTGTTGATGTTGATGATCTTATTGAAGAGCTCAACAATTATTTCCTTACAAGATAAATGCTTAATATCGGTCCGCGACTTATGTGCGCTGCATCTATGGTAGAGAGCAGCAGAAAAATAGTTGATATCGGAACAGATCATGCATATCTTCCGTCTTATCTTGTTGTTAACGGTAAGGCGGAGGATGTTCTTGCTTGTGATATCGGTATAATGCCGTTGAAAAATGCAGAAAAAACAGTAAAGACCTTCGGATTGGAAAATAAGATAAAGCTTCGTATTTCAGACGGTTTGAAATCTGTTTCTCCCGATGAAGCAGATGAGATTGTGATCTGCGGTATGGGAGGCAATCTTATTTCAGAGATTCTTTCTGATGCTCAATGGATAAAAAGAAAAGGAATGCACCTTGTTTTACAACCGATGACTCACTCCGAAGATGTCCGTCTGTATTTATGCTCAAACGGATTCGTCATATCGGAAGAACGTTTTGTCATTGATAATAAAAAGGTGTATTGTTGTATTTCTGCGCATTTTACCGGCTCTGTTTCTGAAATCGATCCGGGATTTTGTTATTTCGGTTTTCTTCCGCCGACTGATAAAATTGCTGAAGAATATGTCAGTAAACAATTAAGACGCGTGAATATCAAACTTGAAGCTTTGGAAAGATCAGGTTCTGAAAGTGAAGAAATTAATCGTCTAAGGCACCTTAGAAATTATTATGAGACGAGGTACTGTTAATGACAGTTGCTGATATTTATAATTTTATTGATAATTTTGCACCATTTTCTTCGGCTGCCTCGTGGGACAATTCGGGGTTGCTTGTGGGAAATATGAAAGATTCCGTAGAAAAAGTCGTTATTTGTCTTGATGTTACTCAAGCTGTAATTGATTTTGCAAAAGCTGAAAATGCTCAGCTGATAATATCTCATCACCCGGTTATATTTAAACCCTTGAAGAGTCTTACTTTCGGTAATGTAGCTTATTCTGCCGCCCGTGCCGGTCTTAGTATTATTTGCGCGCACACTAATCTTGATAAAGCAGTCGGAGGCGTGAATGACACTTTATGTGAATTGTTTGCGTTTTTCTACGAAAAGCTTGATTCTGATGTCTGTGACGGTTTTCTTAATATTGTAACGCTGCCTGAGCCTATGAAGTGTGATGATTTTGTAAAGCTGATAAAAGAAAGATTACATACTGCTGTCAGTTTTTGTGACTGCGGCAATGAAATCACTAAAATCGGTGTTTGCTCAGGTTCCGGTGCCGATTTTGTTTTTGAAGCAAAAAAACTGAATTGTGATGCATTTCTTACAGGTGAGGCATCATATCACGAATTTCTTGATGCTAAAGCTGCAGACATCTCTTTGTTTGCAGCAGGACATTTTGAAACAGAAATTCCTGTAGTAAGTAAACTGGCAGAAAAATTAAGCAATGAATTCGATACTGTGCGTTTTATAGAGGCACCTCCGGTCAGTTCAGTATTGGTGGAGAAATAAATGGCAATAGACGGAATTTTTTTACATTTTCTGAAAAATGAAATTGCACAATTTGCAATCGGTGCGAAAATTGATAAGATTTCATTACCAACTAAATATGAATTATTATTAACACTCAGAACCCGAAGTGAAACACGTAAATTGTTTATTTCCGTGTCGGGTAATTCTCCTCGTATCAATTTTACGGAATTTTCACCTGAAAATCCGTTAACGCCGCCTATGATATGTATGCTGTTCAGAAAACAGCTTTCAGGTGCTGTTATACGTAATATCAAACAGATTGGCTTTGACAGAATACTTATGATTGATATTGATGCTGTTAATGAAATCGGTGACAGAGTTAACAGAACTCTTGTTATTGAAATTATGGCTCAGTATTCCAACTGTATACTGCTTGACGAAAACGGAGTAATTATTGATGCACTAAAAAGGGTTGATTCATCAAAATCTTCTTTTCGTGTTATCCTTCCTCAGAGTGTGTATGTTTTGCCTCCTCAGCAGGAAAAGCTTGATATTCTTTCGGCTTCTCCCGAAATTATTGCTGAACGTATTTTACTGCATAGCAACAAAAAGCTTTCATCTGCTGTTCTGAGTTCACTTGCTGGTGTTTCGCCGTTGATTTCAAGAGAATTAGCCTATAGAGTTACGCTTGGTGATGCTGATACCGATTCTCTCAGCGATGCGATGAAAGATCGATTGAGTCACGAAATCTCATTTTTGGCAGATACGGTTAAAAACAATAAATTATCCCCCTGTTATCTAACCGATAAAAACGGGAATTATATTGATTATTCTTATATGCCTCTCACTCTGTTTGATAACAGTGCAAATGTTGTTTTTACAAAGACTTTATCTGATATTCTTGATTTGTTTTATTTTGAAAAAGAACGATTGCAACGAGCACGAAGCAAAGCTGAAGATCTGTTTAAGACAGTTGCTTCATTAATTGAGCGCACATCAAAGAAAATCAATGTTCAGAACGAAGAACTTGCCGCTTGTGAGGATATGGAGACAAAACGTATTTATGCGGAGCTGATCAATGCTAATCTTTATGCTCTTGAAAAAGGTCAGACTTTTTATGAACTGCAAAACTATTACGATGATTATAAAACCGTGAGGATTCCCGTTCAGCCGCATTTAACTCCTTCTGCAAATTCTCAGAGATATTATAAGGAATACAGAAAAGCTCAGACAGCGAAAAGAATGCTTACAGAGCTTATAGAAAAAGGCAATAATGATCTTACTTATCTGCTTTCTGTTCAGGATGAATTATCAAGAGCAGCAACTGAAGGGGAGCTGGCAGAAATAAGAGCAGAGCTTTCTACTGCGGGATTCCTTAAGAAAAAAACGGGTACTAAAAACAAGAAGAATAAACCGCTTCCTTTATTGGAATTTGTTACTCCCGACGGATTCAAAGTTTATGTCGGCAGAAATAATCTGCAAAACGACAGTCTGACTTTTAAAAAAGCTTCAAAAAATGATATCTGGTTTCATGTTCAGAAAGCACCCGGCTCCCACGTAATACTTTCTCTTGAAGGAAGGGAAGCTACAGTTACGGCAATGGAATATGCGGCAGGTATCGCTGCCTACTTTTCCTCTGTAAAGGACAGGGGCATGGTTGAAGTTGATTATACAAAAGTCAGAAACTTAAAAAAGCCGCCTTCGGCAAATCCGGGTTTTGTAATTTATCATGTTTATAATACACTTTATATTAAAGCATTAAATCCTGAATCAAAATAAATGAAAGAGAGGACTATTTATGGCTAAATATTCAATAGGTGTTGATTACGGAACTCTTTCCGGCAGAGCACTGATAGTTAACAATGAAACAGGCGAGGAGCTTTCTTCTGCTGTTTATGAATACCCGCATTCAGTTATGTCTGAATGCTTACCTTCAGGTAAAAAATTAGGTTTAGACTGGGCACTTCAGCATCCTCAGGATTATCTTGATGTGCTTTATAATACTATTCCCGCTATAGTAAAAGATAGCGGAGTTTCAAAGGATGATATCGTCGGTATCGGACTTGACTTTACTGCCTGTACAATTCTTCCTGCCAAGAAAGACGGTACTCCGCTTTGCTTCCTTCCTGAATATGAAGATGAACCGCATGCTTATGTAAAACTCTGGAAGCACCATGCCGCACAGCATCTTGCTAATAAGCTTAATGCTGTGGCTGAAGAAAGAAACGAGCCCTGGCTTAAAAATTACGGCGGTAAAATTTCTTCCGAATGGGCTATTCCTAAGATGTGGCAGGTGCTTGACGAAGCTCCCGATATTTATGATGCCGCTGATACCTTTGTTGAAGCAGCAGACTGGGTAGTTTGGCAGCTTTGCGGTAAAGAAAACAGAAATTCCTGCTGTGCAGGTTATAAAGAGTTGTGGAATAAGAGAACAGGATATCCTTCAAAAGAGTTCTTTAAAGCTCTTGATCCGAGACTTGAAAATGTCATAGAAGAAAAGCTTTCAACTGATATTTCACCTATGGGCTCAAAAGCAGGTGAGCTTACTGATGCTATGGCTGAAAAACTCGGCCTCAATCCCGGCACCGCTATTGCTCAGGCAATTATAGATGCACATGTTTTTGTTCCAGCCGCAGGTATTGCCGAAGCAGGAAAGATGCTCGCAATTATGGGTACATCAACCTGTCATATGCTTCTCGGTAAGGAAGAAAAACAGGTCAAGGGAATGTGCGGAGTAGTTGAAGACGGTATTCTTCCCGGTTTCTTCGGTTACGAAGCAGGTCAAAGTTGCGTTGGTGACCACTTCCAGTGGTTTATTGATAATTGTCTTCCCGCGTCATACTATGAAGATGCTAAATCCAAAGGAATGAACATACATAAGTATCTTCGTGAAAAGGCTGAAAAGTACAAACCCGGCGAAAGCGGACTTGTTGCACTTGATTGGTGGAACGGTAACCGTTCTTGTCTTGTTGACGTAGACCTCACCGGTATGATTCTCGGTATGACACTTCTCACAAAGCCTGAAGAAATATACCGTGCGCTTATTGAAGCTACTGCATACGGTACAAGAATGATTATTGAAACATTCCGTGAATACGGTGTTGAAGTTAATGAATTTTATGCTGCAGGCGGTATTGCAAAGAAGGATCCCATGACAATGCAGATATATTCAGATATTCTTAATCTTCCCATTAAAATTGCAGGAAGCGATCAGGGCGGTGCGCTCGGTTCTGCAATCTTCGGAAGTGTAGCTGCAGGTAAGGCAAACGGCGGTTATGATGATGTATTTTCTGCTGCATCAAAACTCGGCAAGGTGCTTGATACTAAGTATGAACCCAATCCTGAAGCTGTTGCTGTTTATGATAAACTTTATGCTGAATATAAAATTCTTCATGACTATTTCGGCAGAGGCGCAAATGATGTTATGAAACGTCTTAAGGATATTAAGAAATCAGTATAATCGGGGTAGAATATAATGAAAAAATATAAGTTTTATTTTCTTATCGGTTCTCAGCATCTTTACGGTGATGAAACACTTAAAGAAGTTGATGCTCATGCAAAAATTATGACTGATGGGTTCAATTGTGACCCTGTTATCCCTTGTACGGTTGAAGTGCTTCCTTGTGTTACCACATCAAAAGCAATTGAAAATGCTGTTACAAAAGCAAACAATGATCCTATGTGTGCAGGTATAATTACCTGGATGCACACATTTTCTCCCTCAAAAATGTGGATATCGGGAATATCAAAAATGATGAAACCGTATCTTCATCTGAATACTCAGTTTAACCGTGATATCCCGTGGGAAACTATTGATATGGATTTTATGAATCTGAATCAAAGTGCTCACGGTGACCGCGAGCATGGCTATATCGGAACCCGCATGGGTGCAAAACGTAAAGTTATCGCCGGTCACTGGGAAGATAATTCTTTCAGAAGTGAAATAGCTTCCTGGATGAGAGCCGCTGTTGGTGTTTTTGAAAGCAGACGTACAAGAGTGCTTCGTATAAGCGATAATATGCGTAGTGTTGCCGTAACTGACGGTGACAAGGTAGAGGCTCAGATGAAGCTTGGTTGGGAAATAGAACACTACGGTGTGGGAGATATAATTTCTGAAGTTGAAAAAGTAACTGAAGCTGAAATTGATGCTCTTATGAAAGAGTATGAAGAAAATTATATTCTTGCAACCGATAATATTGAAGCTGTCCGCTATCAGGCAAAAGAAGAAATAGCAATAAAAAAATTTATGGATGAAAGAGGCTTTACTGCTTTTCATACTAATTTTGAAGACCTTCAGGGCCTTCGTCAGCTTCCGGGGCTTGCTTCTCAGGATCTTATGGCAAAAGGCTACGGATTTGGCGCAGAAGGCGACTGGAAGGTTGCAGCTATGACAAGAATTCTTAAAGCTATGACTGCTGATATGACAGGCGGAACTGCTTTTATGGAAGATTACACTTATCATTTTGAACCCGGTAATGAAATGATTATGGGTGCTCATATGCTGGAAGTATGTCCCACAATCGCAGAAACAAAGCCCGAAATTAAAGTATTTCCGCTCGGTATAGGTGACAGGGAAGACCCCGCAAGACTTGTCTTTAAATCAAAACCCGGTGCTGCTATTGTTGTTTCGCTTGTTGATATGGGTAACGGACTTCGTATGATTGTTAATGATGTTGAATGCGTTAAGCAGGAGAATGACACCCCGAATCTTCCCGTTTCTGCGGTTTTGTGGAAACCGATGCCTTCTCTTAAAATATCCGCTGAAGCCTGGATATACGCAGGTGCTGCTCATCATTCGGTTCTCAGTTACGATGTAACTGCAGAAATGATGAGAGATTTTGCAAACATTCTCGGAATTGAATTTGTTTATATAAACAAGGATACTGATATAAATTCCTTTGTTAAAGAACTTGAACTTAATGATCTTATCAGAAAGTTGAAATAATTATGTATAGAACAATTAAAGAAAAAGCATATGAAGCAAATATGATGCTTTACAAGTTAGGTATTGCCCCTTTTACATGGGGCAATGCATCTGAGTGTGACAGAGAGAATAACGTTTTTGCAATTAAGCCTTCGGGGGTTGAATATGAAGACCTTACTCCTGATATGATGGTAATAGTAGATTTTTACGGTAATAAAATTGACGGAGAACTTAATCCTTCTTCTGATACTGCTACTCATGCAGTTCTGTACAGAAGCTTTCCTGATATAGGCGGTGTTGTTCACTCTCACTCTGTTAATGCTGTTGCATTTGCACAGGCAGGCTTGCCTGTTCCTGCACTGGGTACAACTCATGCAGATTTTTGCTTTGGTGAAGTGCCGTGTGCAAGAGAATTAACTTCTGATGAAGTAAACGGTGAGTATGAAAAAAGCACTGGCGATGTTATTGTTTCGCATTTCAGGGACAACAGTATTGATGAAAATGCTGTTCCTGCTGTTCTTGTTCGCTCCCACGGACCTTTCACTTGGGGAAAGAACGCTATAGATGCAGCTAAAAACGCAGGCACTCTTGAGATAGTTGCCGAAATGGCATTAAAAACATTGCGTCTTAATGATTCTGCAGAAAGCATACCCACGTATCTTCTTAATAAGCATTATTCAAGAAAACACGGAAAAGACGCGTATTACGGACAGAAGGTTTAATATGACAGAATTTACCCATTTACATATACATACCGAATATTCACTTCTTGACGGTGCTTGCAGAATCAAGCCTCTTATAAAGAGAGTAAAAGAGCTTGGAATGAAAAGTATTGCTATGACTGATCACGGTGTAATGTATGGTGCTGTTGATTTTTACAAGGCTTGTAAAGCTGAAGGAATCAACGGTATTATAGGCTGTGAAGTTTATGTAGCTCAGCGTACAAGATTTGATAAAGTACACGGTCTTGATAATGAAAGATATCATCTTGTGCTTCTTGCAGAGAATCAGAAAGGCTATGAGAATCTCATAAAAATGGTTTCTGCAGCCTGGACTGAGGGCTTTTATACAAAACCGCGAGTCGATAAAGAGCTTATCGAAAAATATCACGAAGGAATAATTTGTCTTTCTGCCTGTCTTGCCGGTGAAATTCCACAGGCTATATTAAAAGGTGATTATGAAAAAGCAAAGGAAATTGCCCTTTGGTATCAGAATGTATTCGGAAAAAATAATTATTTTCTTGAGATACAGGATCACGGCATAGCAGATCAGAAAACATCAAATCCTATGATAATTAAACTTGCGCGAGAACTTGATATACCGCTTGTTGCAACTAACGACGCACATTATATTACTAAAGAGGATGCCGAAATACAAAAAATTCTTGTTTGTATAGCAACAAAACACACAATTGAAGAAGATACCGGAATGGGATTTGAAACTGATGAGTTCTATGTAAAATCCGGTGATGAAATGGCTGAACTCTTTCCTGATGTTCCCGATGCTATCTCAAATACCAACCTTATTGCCGAACGTTGCCATGTGGACTTTGAATTCGGTAATACTAAACTCCCCATATTTGAAGTACCCGATAACCGCGATCATTTCGAATATTTCTCTGACCTTTGTTATAAAGGTATGGTTAAGCGTTACGGTGAAGACTATCCTCAGGAATATTTAGAACGTCTTGATTATGAGCTCGGTGTTATTAATCAGATGGGCTTTATTGATTACTTCCTCATTGTCTGGGATTATATAAATTATGCAAAAAGTGTCGGCATTCCCGTAGGACCCGGGCGTGGTTCCGGTGCAGGCAGTATTGCTGCTTATACTTGCGGTATTACTGATATTGATCCTATGCGTTATTCATTGCTTTTTGAGCGATTTCTGAATCCTGAACGAGTCAGCATGCCTGACTTTGATATAGACTTCTGTTATGAAAGAAGACAGGAGGTTATTGACTACGTTGTAAGACGTTACGGAGCAGATCACGTTTCTCAGATTGCAACTTTCGGTACTCTTGCAGCAAAGGGTGCCGTTCGGGATGTCGGCAAGGTTCTCGGTATGTCTGTTGCTGAATGTACTGCAATTCAGAAAGAAATTCCTCAGGAACTCGGAATGACAATCGAAAAGGCTCTGCAGTCTAATCAGGAACTCAAAAAAATGTATGATGAGAACCCAATGGTAAAGAAGGTTCTTGATACCTCGATAAAAATTGAAGGTATGCCGCGAAATACCGGTATGCATGCGGCAGGCGTTGTTATTTGTGATAAGCCTGTTGATGAATATGTTCCTTTATTTAAAAGCGGTGACTCTGTTGTAACACAGTATTACAAAGGCTGGGTTGAAGCTCTTGGACTGCTGAAAATGGACTTCCTCGGACTTCGTACCCTTACTGTTATAGATGATGCCGTTAATATGATAAAAAAGAAAGATCCCAACATCAATATAATGGATATTGATGTTGACGATCAGAATGTTTATAAAATGCTCGGTGAAGGCGGTACCTTCGGCGTATTCCAGTGCGAATCCGGCGGTATCAGATCTCTTATGATTAATATGCAGCCGCATAATCTTGAAGATATTATAGCTGTTATTGCCCTTTACCGTCCGGGTCCTATGGACTTTATTCCCGCATATCTTGCAAACAGACAGGATCCCGAGCATATCAAATACCATACCCCTGAGCTTAAACCCATTCTTGATGTTACATACGGTACGATTGTTTATCAGGAGCAGGTTATGCAGATTTTCCGTGAGCTTGCAGGTTATTCACTCGGCGCGGCTGATATGGTACGACGTGCTGTTGCAAAAAAACAGGCTGATGTTCTTGAACAGCAGAGAAAATATTTCTTATACGGTTCGGACGGAACCGACGGCGGCTCAAAGTGTGACGGGTGTCTTAAAAGAGGCATTACTGAAGAAGCGGCAAATGCTATATTTGATGATATGGCATCATTTGCTTCTTATGCATTTAATAAATCCCACTCTGCCGCCTATGCTTATGTTACTTATCAGACAGCTTGGCTTCGTTGCTATTATCCTCAGGAGTTTATGGCAGCTATGCTTACTTCTGTTCTTGATAATACGGACAAAGTAGTAGGCTACATAACCGAATGCCACACTAATCTCGGATTTAAGGTTCTTCCCCCCAGTGTAAATGAGTCGGATGAGAAATTTACGGTTGTAGGCGAAAATGTTCGTTTCGGCTTGCTTGCTATCAAAAATCTCGGCAGCGGTGTTATAAAAGAAATTCTTCGAGAACGTGCCGAAAACGGTCCTTTTGAAACTTTTTATTCATTCTGCAAACGTTGCTACGGTAAGGAACTGAACCGCAGAGCACTTGAAAACCTGATAAAAAGCGGTGCTGTAGATTGCTTTGGGCTTAACCGTAACCAGATGTATCAGATGATAGAAGATATACTAACCGCACTCGAAAATGATAAGAAAGGGAAAATTGAAGGACAGATAGGTTTGTTTGATTTAGGTTCTTCACTGGCAAAAGCCATAGAACCTACACCTCCGAATGTTAAGGAATTTCCCGAAAAGCAACGTCTTGCATTTGAAAAAGAAACAACAGGTCTTTATATGTCCGGACATCCTATGACCGAGCATCAGCGACTTGCTCAAAGTCTCGGAAGCGCAAAAACTTCGGATATTGTAAATTCATCCGTTTCCGATATCGATTCAGTATATAAAGACGGCGATAAAATAAGACTGCTGGGTATTCTTTCCATTGTTCGTAAAAAGATTACCAAAAATGATACAACAATGGCATTTTTGACAATGGAAGACATTTACGGCAGTATTGAGGTTCTTGTATTTCCGAAAAAATTCGATAAGTACAGCGAATTTTTTGTTGAAGATGAAATAATTTTATTAACAGGCAAGGTTTCATTGCGCGATGACGAAATTCCCAAATTACTTTGTGAAGAAGTAGTTCCTTTAAGAGAAATTCCTGATGATGAAGCTTATCTTAAAGATTATAAACTTCCCGAAAGAGATTATAAACTGAATCAGAGTGCATACAGCACTTATGAAAAGAGTATACCTGTAAACAGAGATACTGAAAATATAAAGTCCGAAGCAAAATCTGCTTCAGTCAATAATTCTTCAGAAAAAAAATCTACAAAAGGTTTGTTTATTAAAGTATCATCGCAAAGTAGTGATGAATGCATAAAATCACGAAAAATGTGCTCAATATTCGAAGGTAATATCCCTGTTATATTGTATTATAATGATACAAAAAAATATGACTTCAACAGCGGAATCAGAACAGCCAACAGCCCGGAACTAATTAAAGGGTTAAAGAAGTTTTTAGGCGATAATAATGTCGTTTTAAGGTTATAATTCTTCTTTTTTTGATATACTTGTCATTTTGTTGTTGACTTTATCGCTTTTTAACTATATTATATTTACGAAATTAAGTTTATATCCGCAGGAGGAAAAGAAATGAAAACTATTGCTGTTTTAACAAGCGGCGGCGATGCTCCCGGTATGAATGCCGCTATCAGAGCGGTAGTAAGAACCGGTTGTGAAAACGGAGTCAGAGTTCTTGGTATCAGAAGAGGCTATGCAGGTCTTATGGCAGGCGATATGTATGAAATGAATCTCAGAAGCGTTTCAGACATCATTCATCGCGGCGGAACAATGCTTTATTCTGCAAGAAGCAAAGAATTCTGTACTGAAGCAGGTATGCAGAAGGCTATTAATATTTGTAAAGAAAACGGTATTGAAGGCATTGTTGTAATCGGCGGTGACGGTTCTTTCAAAGGAGCCAGAGACCTTTCCGTCAGAGGGATCAATTGTGTCGGTGTTCCCGGAACTATAGATAATGATATTGCTTGTTGCGATTACACTATCGGATATGATACCTGTCTTAATACTATTATGGATATGGTAGACCGCATCAGAGATACAAGTGAATCTCATGACCGTTGCACTGTTGTTGAGGTTATGGGCAGACGTGCAGGCTTCCTTGCACTCAATGCAGGTATTGCTGTAGGTGCAACTGCAATACTTATTCCTGAAATTGATTTCAATATTGAAAGAGATATTCTTGAAAGAATGAGAAGAACACAGAAGACCGGTAAGCGTCATTTTATTATTGTTGTTGCCGAAGGTGTTAATGAAAAACTTGAAGCACAGGGTATAAACGGTGTAAGTGCACTCGCAAAATATATTGAGCATAATCTCGGTGTTGAAGCAAGAGCTTCAGTTCTCGGTCACGTTCAGAGAGGCGGTTCTCCCTCAGTTAAAGACAGAGTTGCAGGAAGCCAGATGGGTGCTTATGCTGCACACCTTCTCCTTAACGGCGTTGGTAACCGTGTTGTAGCAATGCAGAAAGAAAAAATCGTAGATTTTGATATTGTTGAAGCACTTAATATGAAGAAATCTATTGATCTTGCGCTTTACGACACTGCAATGGAAATTTCTATATAAAGTGATTTGCGTCGTGTTTTTCACGGCGCATTTTAGGTATAATTATGGAATATTATTATCCCGCATATTATTCGCAATTCAAATGTCTTGCAGCAGATTGTCCCGATACGTGTTGCGCAAAATGGGAAATAGTTATAGATAAAGATACTCAGATTAAATATTCTTTACTTACAGATAAATTTGCAGATTTTATAAGAAGCAAACTGATTACGGATGCAGAAGGTGACATTTGTTTTAGTCTTGATAATAAAAAATGCCCGTTTCTGAATGATGACGGACTTTGTGAAATACATAAAAGGTTCGGAGAATCCTATACAAGCAGGATTTGTCGTGAGCATCCGCGATTTTATGAAGAATACGACGGTTTCACAGAAGTAAGCTTATCGCTATCCTGTCCGAAAAGCTCTGAATTGATATTTTATAATGAAAGTATTTCTGGTAATTATCCGACACCTTCATATAACGGAGATGATGAAGTGCTTTCGCTTCTTATCTCTTCAAGAAAAAGGATTTTTGCTTGTCCTGAAGATTTTACTTTGCTTAAAAACACACTTCTTGATATTGCGGCAGATGATCAGTTGGATATTGATATGTTATATATACAAGATCATCCTGAGATGTGTATTGCGCTAATCAGAGATTTTCTTAATGTACTACTTAATAACTGTGAAATTCTTACTGATGAATGGCGATCACTTCTCGAAAAAAGTTTAACTTGTACGGTTTTAACAGAAGATCTCAATAGTTATATTTGTATAAACAATAAGAATATTTGCAAAGCCTTCATGTATTTTGTTTATAGGTATTATCTTAAGGCAGTAAATGATCTTGATGTTTATTCCCGTGCTTTATTTATAATTCTGTCTTGTCTTACTGGTGTTTATGTCTCTTTATGCGGAAAAATTTCTTTTAAAGAAGCGATTCGTCTTTTTTCAAAGGAAATAGAGCATAACACAGAAAATATTGATTTGATACTTGATTTTCTCAGTAAAATTTAATAGAGAGGCTGAAATTATGTCTGAAATAATGGGATTAATCAAAGAATTTAAAAATGATTGTCCTTGCGGCAGAAAACACACAACATCTGTAAAAGATGTATGTATCGGTTCAGGGTTAGTTAATGAAGTAGGAAAAATTCTCAGAGATAATAATTTTTCCGAAAATATTCTTATTGTTGCTGATAAAAATACTCTTGCAGCTTCAGTTGGTATTGAAAATTCTCTTTGTGGTTTCAAAGTTTATAAGAAAATTTATGACAATATCAGAGTTGCTGATATGTCACATGTTGAGGAACTGGAAGAAATTATAAAAGGCAGAGATATTGCTGTTTTATCTGTAGGAACAGGTTCTGTAAACGATCCCTGCAGACTTGCCTGTGCAAGACAGGGAAAAATGCTTTGTATTTTTGCCACGGCACCGTCAATGGACGGTTTTGCATCGGATTCTTCACCTATTGTAAAAAACGGTTTTAAATCTTCTTATGCCGCAAAAAGTCCCGAAATAATTATTGGAGATACAAAAATACTTGCCTCTTCACCTGCTTATCTTAAATCTGCAGGTTTTGGTGACATGATTGCTAAATATGTGGGGTTAATTGACTGGCGGATTTCTTCGCTTCTCACAGGTGAATATTACTGTGAAAGAGTGGCTTCTCTTACGAAAAAAGCTGTCGATACTCTTATGGATATATCTTATCTTGTTACGTCAAATGATGAAGTAACAGCAGGTAAAATATTCGAAAGTCTTCTGATGACGGGAATTGCTATGAGCTTTACTAAAAATTCAAGACCTGCCAGCGGAAGTGAGCATATAATCGCTCATCTTATAGAATGCTTGCAGCTTCCCGCGGGTATAATTCCAAATTACCACGGGGAGGATGTTGGCGTATGTACTCTCAGTATGCTGAAATTTTATAATGAACTGGCATTAAATGAAAAGGTTATTGGTGTAACTGAAAAAGTTGATTGGGAAAAAGTATTCTCTGTGTACGGTAATATGGCAGAGGAGGTCAAAATGCTTAATTTCCCCGATAATATAGTAGATTGTGTAGAACCCGAAAAAATAGGGAAGTGCTGGAGCGAGATAAGAGATATCATTCACTCTGTTCCATCTTACGAAGAATGCTTGTCTGCTATGCAGAAAGCAGGTTGTAAGTTGACTGTTAATGATATTGAAAAGGAACCGGAATATTTTGATTTGTGCGTAAAATATTCTCCTTATATGCGAAAAAGGTTAACATTATTAAGACTGAAAGATATGATTGAGGTTTGTATTTAATTTTATGTATTGATTTGCAAAATAAATCTGATTTAGTAAATTTAATAAATTAATGAGGTATGTTGATTATGAAAAACTTAATTAAAAGAATTACTGCTGTTTCAATATGTGTTTTAATGCTTTTTCCGATGCTTCTTATAGGCGCCTTTGCTGCTGTCAGTGAAAATGAGGGGATGGATGCAATAAGAGCACAGTGGTCAAGGTCTGAGGGACCTAATAAAGATGGCTATAATATTGATTACAGCTACTTTTCTCCGATTGCAAACGGAGCATCCGAAGAACAGGAATATCCGCTTCTTGTAATTCTTCCCGGTTTTGGCGAATCTACATATGAGGGCGAAGAACTCACTGCAAATGAATTTCCTTTATGGTCATCTGCGGAATATCAAGAAAAATTCCATAATGGCGGTGCATATATTATGATTGCACGAGCACCGGCTGAACCTGTTGTTAATTGGAATTCCTCGCTTCCAATTCCCGCACTTAAAGCTGCAATTGATGATTTTTGCAGTAAAAATCCTAATGTTGATGCTAAAAGAATATATGCAATGGGTTGGTCTTATGGTGCTTCGGGCGCCATCAGATTAACAGCAAACTATAAAAATTTTATTGCAGCATTGCTGGTTTTTGCTCCGGTGTATACAATAAGAGATAATGATGCTTATGCTTTGCGTAATAGACCTGTATGGATGTTCGGTTGTAAAAAGGATACCATTTCAATTTTTGATTTATATGTTAAAACATCTTGGAATTCTCTTTTAGATAATTCTCTCGATTCTTCAAAAATAAGGCTTACAACTACTGAAACAGCTCCTAATACATCCGGTATGCTTTATCATAAAGTTTGGGATTTAGCACTTAAAGATATGACGGATAACGGAGGCTGCACAGGAGTTAATACCATAGACGGTTACGGTTCAGAAATTAAGAATCCCTCCGTTATCGGATGGCTCAGTGACCAGGTCCTTGTTGTTGAAGAAGATGTTGAGGTATGCTCGCACATTTGCCACAAAGATGGCATTTTAGGTTTCTTGTATAAGATTATCCGCTTGTTCTGGCAGTTATTCAGTATTCAAAAAACATGCTCATGCGGTATTGAACACTATTAAAAATCAGCGGCAACAGATTTTCTGTTGCCGCATCAGTATTTTATTCAGCTATTTTATTCATGTATTCCCACGAAAGCTTTGTTGCTTTTTTAGCATCATTATCAATCCAATCGCAGTCCTGTTCATACATGATATAGGGAATATCAAGCTCTTTACAGGCTTCATAACAGGCTTTTAGATCAACCTTTCCCTCTCCGAGAGTGCAGAATTTTCTTTGTCCGTCAACGATAATGTAGTCCTTAAAGTGACAAACCTTTACTCTGCCTTTCATTTTCTTAAGATATTCAACAGGGTCAGCACCGGCATAGTGTATCCACGCAACATCGGGGATGAAATTGAATACTTCAGGATCGGTATTTTCAATAAGATAATCAATCATAGTTTCGCCGTTATCCATAGTGTTAAATTCAAAATCGTGATTATGATAATTGAATGTCATGCCGTTTGCTTTCAGTTTAACAGAAAAGGTATTTACCTTTTCAATAAAAGCATCAACTGCTGCTTTAGTGCCTCTTGATTCATCCGGAGCGGCACCGAGACCTAATGCATAGCAATCTATTATTTTATGTTCTTCAATAAGAGCATCGGTATCATTTACATATCTGTCAAGCGGTTTATGAGTTACGCAAACCTTCATTTTATACTTATCAAGAATTTCTTTTTGGATTTTTGCATCAATCGGACCTATTGCTGATATCTGCACATCACTTACGCCGAGCGTTGAAAGATATGAAAGGATACTGTCAAAATCTTCAGAATTCTGACAATAATCTCTCAAAGTAAAAAGCTGTATACCAAGAACAGGTTTATTCATAAAAACAATCCCTTCATCTGATTAATATATGTTTAAATAATAATTCAACTATAGCATAATATCAATATAAAAATTATTTTCTGTATTATTTACTAATTAAAAGCTGTTGATTTGTATTAAATGCCGAAATTTTATCAGCTGTTTGACTTTATTTCTGATTGGTAGTAAAATTACTTTGTATGATTTTATACGGAGGAAAAAATATGAAAAAAATCTTTTCTGTTCTGCTTTCAATTGTAATGTCTTTAGCTCTTACAACGATTGCATTTGCCGCAGTCCCGGGTGAGAATGATGCTCTCAGATTCGATGAAAACGGTGAATTCAAAATTTTCAACATCTGTGATATTCAGGATAATTATCCCATCCATAAGACCTGTGTTGCTTTTATCAAAGATATGATAGAGATTCACGATCCAGACCTTGTTATTCTTGGCGGCGATAACTCTACAGCCTCAAAGGAGACAAAAGCAGATGCTATCAAAGAACTTTGTGATATTTTTGTAAGTACAGAAACTTATTTTACGTTTGTTTTCGGTAATCACGATGACGAGCAAGGTGTTTCCAGAGAAGAACTTCTGGCAATGTATCAGCTTTACGGCGGTGAATACTGCCTTGCATATGATGCAAACCCCGCTCTTACAGGTGTTGCAACCCATAACCTTACAGTTAAAAGTTCTGACGGCAGTAAGATAGCCTATAATCTTTATATGTTCGATTCAAACAGCTATACATATGATGAAAACGGTAATAGTCTCGGTTATGATTGTGTGCACGAAGATCAGATTGATTGGTATAAAAATACCTCTGCTGAAGTAGCTTCATTAAATGGAGGAGTAACTGTTCCCGCAATGGCTTTCCAGCACATCGTTGTTCAGGAAGCTTTTGAGAAGCTTTTCATTGAAAGTCCGTTTAATCTTGGCGATCTCACTCTCAATTTTGACGGAAAGTCTTACACATATCTTCCTTATGTTCATGACATAAAAGACGGTTTCATTCTTGAAGCACCCTGTCCCGGTTATTATAACTACGGTCAGTTTGATGCTTTTGTTGAAACAGGTGATGTTGTTGCGGTATTTTCAGGTCACGATCATCCTAATACATACACCGTAACAAAAGACGGTGTTGATATTGTCAACACTCCCGGTGCAAGTTTTGAGTCTTATGGCGACAATTCTGTTAGAGGTCTTCGTATGATCACTCTCAATGAAGATGATACCTCAACTTATAAATCAGAGGTTCTTACTGTTTCTGAATATATTCTTAATGGTGGCGAGCATCTTACTGACTTCGGAGAAATTACTATGCTTGATGCTGTTTTAGGCAAGATTCAGAAAATATTAATGAAGCTTTATATAAGCTTTGTTCGTATGTTCTTTATGTTCGGATAAATAAATGTAACAATTTTATTAACTTATAGTTAAATTATTTTTATTTATATTTACTGTTATTGTTAAAATATGTAAAATCATATTAAAATAAACTCTTAGGGGGTACATTATTATGAAAACCGTATTTCTTACCGGCGGTACCGGTAATATGGGTTGGGCTGCATTTCAGGAGCTTTATAAGCTCGGTGATGTAAAGATTAATTTCCTTGCCCGTCCCAGTGATAAGAACAAAGAGCTTCTTATGCCTTATATGGGTAAGAAGAATGTTGAAATCATCTGGGGTGATTTCCTCGAATATGATTCTATCCTTAAAGGAATCACAGGTGCAGACTATGTTCTTCACATCGGTGGTATGGTTTCTCCTGCTGCTGACTACAAGCCCTATTCAACAAGAAAAGTTAATGTAGGTGCTGCAGAAAATATCTGCAAGGCAGTTCTTGCTCAGCCCAATGCAGATGATATAAAAGTTTGCTACATAGGTTCAGTTGCAGAAACAGGCGACAGAAACACTCCCATTCATTGGGGCAGATGCGGTGACCCCATTAAGGTTTCTGTTTATGACCACTATGCAATTTCAAAGGTTATGGCTGAAAGAGTTTTCGTTGAAAGCGGAATCAAGCATTGGGTTGTAATGCGTCAGTCAGGTATCCTTTATCCCGCAATTCTTCACAATATGGAACCCATTATGTATCACGTTCCTCTTAACGGTATGCTTGAATGGTGTACAGTTGAAGACTCAGGTCGTCTTATGAGAAACTTCGTAACAGAAGATCTCCCCGAAGAATTCTTCAGAAGATTCTATAACATCGGTTCAGGTAAGGAATACAGACTTACTAACTACGAATTTGAAGAGCTTCTTCTTGGCTGTATCGGTCTCGGTTCTCCCAAGACTCTCTTTGATCCTAACTGGTTTACAATTAAAAATTTCCACGGTCAGTATTATGCAGACGGAGATATTCTTGAAGATTATCTCCACTTCCGTGCAAATATGCCCGTTAAAGATTACTTTGATCATATGGCTAATCAGGTTGAATTCTATTTCAGAATTCCCAAGTATATTCCCACCAAAAAGCTTCTTGGTGCTTGTGCTAAGCCCTTTATGAAGAAGATTGCAGCTACTGAAAGATGGGGTACTCTTGACTGGATAAAGACAAAGGATCCCGTAAGACTTTCTGCTTACTACGGTTCTTATGAAGATTACCTCAAGATTCCTAATAACTGGGATAACTTCAAGCTTGAAAGCCCTGATAAGAGAAATGAAGCGGCTGAAAAATATGTTCTTGATCACGGCTACGATGAGAGCAAACCCAAGACAGAGCTTGATATTGAAGATATGAAGAAAGCAGCTGAATTCCGTGGCGGTGAATGTTTAAGCAAGAAGATGAAAAAGGGCGACCTTGTTACAAAGCTTAAGTGGAAGTGCGGATGCTGTGGTCACGAATTTGAAGCAAGCCCCAATCTCATCCTTCTCGGCGGTCACTGGTGCCCCGAATGCTACCTTCCCGAAAAGAAGTGGAATTATGACGAAATCGCAAAGACCAACCCCTTCTTTGCTCAGGTATGGTATACTAACCACTCAAAGGATGAACACAACGTTTACGACTTTGATGAAATCTTTGACGGTTGGGAAAAGAAAAAATAATTAAATAGCTTATAAAATGCAGTTTCGGAAACGATCCTGCATTTTTGTTTTTTTCAAAATTTATATAACAAAATCATTATATATCGCTCCGAATGAAACCCCATAAGACTTACTAATCTAAAAATTATCTATATTGACTGTTGACATTATGTTATCTCTTGCTTTTTACAGTCTGATCAAATATAATAAAAAAAACAAATTATTCTGGAAGTGATTTGATGTACTGTGGCAAATGCGGTAAAGAAAATAATGAATATAATCAATTCTGTTCGTTTTGCGGTAACAGCTTAGAAAATGCTGTGCATACTAAAAAGAAGAAAAAATTGCCATTAATATTGATGGTTGCAGCAGTGGGAATAATTATCAGTATTGTTGCTTTAACAGTGTTTATTTCTTCAGGCGATAATAAATATACTTCGATCGGTGACGATCAGAATAGTGCAAATCAAGATTTTGAATTTGAAATCAACAAAAATAATTCTGCTGAAGAAACTACTAATGAAATTTTAACAACTGCCGCTACAGAACAGGATTTTGATCCCGGAAAGCT
This sequence comes from Acutalibacteraceae bacterium, assembly GCA_045538645.1. Classification (GTDB taxonomy): domain Bacteria; phylum Bacillota; class Clostridia; order Oscillospirales; family Acutalibacteraceae; genus RUG806. The sequence continues at coordinate 105,008 of JAZSRT010000083.1, forward strand.
TTACCGACCGGATGAAAGTTATTTTTGTGATCAATACAGGCGTTATATAAGCGGCAATTTTGAAGGTCAGGGATATGCAAAAATGCGATTCGGCCCGAGCAAAAGCAAGTATAACGTTGTTGGACAAATTGATAACGGTAATATTGTAACTGTTCAGACGCTGAGTGTTGACGGATGGACACTTATATACTATGAAGGAAAAGAAGGCTGGGTTCGAACCGACTTTTTATTTGAATCATACGAGGATTGCTTTTATAAAGAAAATGTAAAGCCGGACATTGATTTATGCGGTTATACAGCTTTAGTAGATGTAACGGGTGAATATGACGGTGAACCGCTGAATATGAGAGGCGGCCCCTCCAGAGAATACGATTTGATAACAACTGTTCCCGATGGCGCAATAATTGAAATCTGGGGAGAATCTCAATCTTCAACTGATTGGATTTATGTGTGTTACAATGATAATTACGGATGGGTGCTCTCAAAATATGTTATTATAAACTCTGTCGGAGATAAGCCGGTATTATATCTCTATCCCGAAAAGACCACTGATATAAAAGTAAATGTTGAATTATCTGATAAGATGCATTTTTCCTGCACATACCCCGAATATAACAACGGTTGGGAAGTATGCGCAAATCCTGACGGCACATTAATAAATAAAGCTGACGGAAAAGAGTATTCTTATCTGTATTGGGAGCTTACAGGAACGCAAAATTATGATTTCAGTGAAGGATTTGTTGTAAAAGGCTCTGAAACAGCCGAATTTTTACAGAATATTCTGTCTGAGATCGGACTTACACCAAGAGAGTATAACGAATTTATTGTATATTGGTTACCGAAAATGCAGAATAATTCGTACAACCTCATCTCTTTCCAGTTTGAAGAATATACTGATAATGTAATACTTGATATATCGCCAAACCCCGATAACTTGTTAAGAGTATTTATGGCATATAAGGCTCTTGATGAATATGAATACATACGCGCTCAGGAATTTGATAAATTTGAGCGAAACGGTTTTACTGTAGTTGAATGGGGTGGAGCTGAGGTAAAATAAGTCCGAGAATGCAAATAAAGGTATGATTGCGAGTTGCATCATACCTTTATTTTAATCTGATTTTATTTCATAAAAATTACCTGAATATCTTCCGTATAAATCTTTAGAATCAGATTTTTTTACGATATATACCTTATTACAGGTATTCAGAATAACTATTTTTATATTTTCATTGAATAGTTCTGTGTAATACTTTTTGTTCCGTTTATATAATTGTTCTACCCGCTTTAAGTTATCCGGCAGATTAATATCAGCACCAGTTGAAATCACATCGCAACATATTTTTTCCCTTAAAACATCCTTGTCACAAATTCCGGAAAACGTATCATATACAATAGCAGTTAATTCTTTAAGTGACAGATTCGTTGAATGTATCTCTTTGCCAAGAATTCTGAACAACTCAAAAGGTGACAGGTAAGTAGCTTCCAACAGGTATTCAACCGTATAAAGGAAACGACCGCTGTTATAAAGTTTATCAAGGGCTGTTTCGCATTGTTTCAGAATGTTCTTATCCTCTTCTGATATCCATTTTGTTGATTGGAATTCATACGGCGGTAAAGAGGAATACTTGCAACCGAAATCATCAGTCTGACATTGCATTTTAGTGCCGCTTAACACTTTAAGAAATCCTAATTGAAGCATATGAGGATGTAAAGCAAAAGCCTTGTCAAAACCGTAAATAAAACTTTTGATATCTTCAAAAGGTAAACCTGCTATCAGATCTGTGTGTATGTGTATATTATTGAATGATAACAATTGCTCAATATTATAAATTAGTTTTTCAATATTAACACGTCTGTTAATTGCATTAAGCGTTGCTTTATTAAAAGATTGAATGCCTATTTCAAGCTGAACTGCTCCTGAGGGCATGTTTTTAAATATTTCTAAAGTGTCTGTCCGCAGAATATCAGCAGAAATTTCAAAATGAAAACAAACGGCATTGCTGATTGCGTTACCGTAATTGTCTTTTATAAAAGTCAAAATTCTATTTGCTTTATTCGGGTCAGCGTTAAAAGTTCTGTCAATAAATTTAATAGTTTTAGTTCCGCTTTGTGAAAGATTAATTATATTTTTTGTGACAAAATCAAAATCAAAGTACCTTAAAGGTGAGATTCTGCCTGATAAACAATAAGAACAATTGAACGGACATCCGCGGCTGCTTTCCATATATGCGATGCGGTCGTTCAACGATGCAAAATATTCTTCGCAATAAGGAGAAGGGGGAGTGTCGGTATAAAATCTTTCGGGTATTGAAACTATAGCATTATTTTCTCTGAAAGAAAGACCGTGTACTTTATCTAAAGAGTTATTATTATAAATGCAGTTAACGAACTCCGAAAAACACCATTCGCCTTCGCCTGTAAGTATGTAATCTATATAATTATAATTTTTGAGAATTTCATCAGGGCGATAACAAACCTCAGGTCCGCCGAGAATGATTTTGCACTCTGTGACCCCCTTTATTAGTTTACATAAATCCAATGTATATTTAATATTCCATATATAGCAGGAAAAGGAAATTATGTCAGGATGTTCATTCAGTATTTTCTCGCTGAAAGCATCCAAATCACCGTTTATGGTCGATTCCAAAACTTTCACACTGCAATCTTCAGGTGAGAATGCAGTTACCCCGGCTTTTAAACACCAAGGGGCTAATGATGAATGTATGAACTTTGAGTTAACACAAGCACAAATTATATTCATAGTATCTCCCGGATATAATAAAAGCAAGTACTAAATTCAGCACTTGCTTTTATAAGTAAGGTTAATTAAAGAGCTGTAACAATTTCATAGGTATCCTGAGCGATCATAAGTTCTTCATTTGTGGGAATTACAAAAAGACGAACCTTTGAACCGGGAACAGAAATCTCAAGTTCCTCTCCGCGCTTGCCGTTTGTTTCTTCATTTATTGCAGTACCAAGGAAACCGAGCTTTTCTGCAACTCTTGTACGGTAATGAGGATTGTTTTCACCGATTCCGCCTGTGAATACAACCGCATCAACGCCGCCCATTGCAGCAGCAAAACCACCAATGTATTTTACAAGCTGATGGCAAAGCATTGATTCAACAAGTTTTGCTCTTTCGCAACCTGCTTTCGCATCATTTTCAATGGTTCTGTTATCGCTTGTTTTCTGAGTAATACCAAGCATACCGGATTTTTTATTCATAATAGCGTCCATTTCGTCAGGGGAAAGGCCTTCTTTTTTCATAATGATAGGAACGATAGCAGGGTCAATAGAACCGCATCTTGTGCCCATCATAATACCTTCAAGAGGTGTTACACCCATTGTTGTATCGAAGCATTTGCCGTCTTTAACAGCTGAAATTGAAGATCCGTTACCAAGGTGGCAGGTTACAATTTTGGTGCCTTCTGCATTACCGCCGAGAAGCTCAACACATCTCTTGCTTACAAAGCGATGTGATGTGCCGTGGAAACCGTAACGACGAATGCCGTATTTTTCATAATATTCATAGGGGAGAGCATACATATATGCGTAATCAGGCATTGTTGCGTGGAAGCCTGTATCAAAAACAGCAACCTGCGGAACTCCGGGCATAACTTTTTCACAGGATTCAATACCCATAAGATTTGCAGGATTGTGAAGAGGTCCCAAATCGAAACATTCTCTGATTGCATCCTTAACAGCTTCAGTTACGAGAACAGAACCGCTGAATTTTTCACCGCCGTGAAGAACTCTGTGACCTACGGCTGTAATTTCAGACATTGAAGCAAGCACGCCTCTGTCTTCACTTGTAAGAGTGTCGATAACAATCTTGATTGCATCTGCGTGATCATTCATAGTCATGGGGACTGCCTTGCAATTCTTGGATTCATCTGCAGAAACCTTATGAGTAAATGTGCTTTCACTGCCAATCTGCTCACAAATACCTTTTGCAAGCATTTCATTGGATGTCATATCAAAAAGCTGATACTTAAGAGAAGAACTTCCGCAGTTGATAACGAGTATTTTCATTATTATACCTCCGATTTATCTTGAAAAAAAATTTAACCTTTAGTATTATATACTTATAATTTAAATATTGCAAGATATTTAATCTAAGGAGAGTAATTTTTTTGAAAGTTGCATTTATAGCTTGTGAATATAACCCGTTTCACAACGGTCATTTATATCATATAAAAAAAACAAAAGAACTCGGAGCTGATGCAGTTATTTGCATTATGAGCGGTAATTTTGTTCAGCGAGGCGAAATAGCTATTGCTCAAAAGCACATACGTGCAAAAGCAGCTCTTACGAATGGTGCTGACCTTGTTATTGAATTACCCGTTAAATTTGCTACTTCCGATGCTTCACATTTTGCTGAAGGTTTTATAAAAACTGCGGTAGCAACAGGTCTCAACGGCATGTTTTCTTTCGGTGCAAAGGCTGATTTTAATACTCTTTACAAAATTAAATCCTGTTGCTATTCTGATAAAGCTGAAGAGTTTGCATACGAATTACAGCAAAAAGGAATAAGTTATCCTGTTGCAAAAAGTAAATTTGTCAGGGATTGTCTCGGTGAAGATGCTGAGAAGGTGCTGCTTGATGCCAACAACATACTTGCATTAGAATATATTAAGAATGCAGAGTATAATATAAATTCTCCCGAATTTCTCTGCATACAGCGTAAAGGCACCGACCATGATTCATTAATTACTTCAGATATGTTTGCAAGTGCAAGTTACATCAGACAAAGAATTTATGAACTATATGATAACGGATACGGAATCAACGGTTTAGACGAATGCAAAGCTTTTATTACCGATGAAGCATTACAGGTATATTTACAAGCTTTTTCAGCAGGTCAATTTCCGTCTGAAACAGAAAAATATGATACTGCGGCTTTTTCACGTTTGCTTACTCTGAATGAAAATGATTTCAAGAAAACTAATAATGTAAGTCAGGGATTGGAAAACAGAATAACTGAAAAGATACGTTCTTCAAATTCTATGGCTGAAGCATTTGATAATATAAAAACAAAGAGATTTACTCACGCTCGTATCAGGCAAATTTTACTTCACGCTGTTCTCGGAATAACAAAAGAGGATTTATCAAACGGTGTTTCTTATATACGAATTCTCGGCTTTAATGACAAAGGACGACATCTGCTTCATGAAATGAGAAGCTGTGCAAAATTACCTGTAGTAATGAACCTTTCCGACATCGATAAAAAAAATATCAATGAAACTCGTGATGCACAAATTGATTATTTGGCAGGAAAACTTTTTAACATATGCACTCCTTGTCCCGTTAGCGGAAATTCTGAATACAATATTCCTCCTGTTATAGTTTAGGCTATTCTATAGTATTTTTGTATTTTAAGTCAAAGCATATCATCATTGCAAAATAAAATACAGCCTGCCGCTGATGATATACCATTGCTTTCGCAATGGATAAAAAAATCGACAGGTCGAAGCCTGTCGATTTTTGAAGACTAACCCTAATTTTAATACAAATGCACCCCTTTTTAAGGTAAGGCTGTGCCAAACGAGATTTAGGGGTGTATTTAGTTTTCATCTGAAATAACATCAATAACTGAATTATACAAACTTGATTCAAGTTTATAAGCGAATGACGCCGAATGATAGGGAGACATAGAGAATACCAACAACCCATCTTCATATATGGCATAAGTCCCCAAATAACTGGTTACATTTATATTTTCTGCAGGATATTCTTCCTTACTGTTGTAGAACACCAAATAAACATAATTTCCATCCGAAAATATTGGAGTATGCTCCTGTTTGTTCATTTCGATGCACATGAGCTTATAAAGATCTTTTGCGCGAGTCCCATCGACAGTCAAAGTTTTTTCTTGATAAGAAATATAGCACTTAAAATCCGTTAGTTTGGCAACATTATCATAAGACAAATCCACAGGCCCGAAATTGGAAGAATCTACGGCAGTATTATCTGTAGCTTCTGATTTATTAGTCTCCAAATTTCTATCATGTGTACCACAAGCTGTTAAAGAAATGAAGATTATTATTGATAAAAGCAAGCAAAACAAGCGTTTCATTGTGCTGACCTCCTAATTGTTATTTATAATTGAATTATATAATAAAAATATGATCTTTTCAACGATTAAAAATGCGATTAATCGACTGCTCGTTGATTTTTCATCCCAAAAATTCGCAAAACACTGATTTTAGTTATAAAATAACCGGCATTCTGTTGTATCAGAATGTCGGTTATTCTTTGGCGGAGACGGAGAGATTCGAACTCTCGAGCCCGAAAGGGCTAACGCATTTCGAGTGCGCCCCGTTATGACCACTTCGATACGTCTCCAAAAAAATATATATACCTTATCGGCTTTGTTATTTTATCAAAATTATGTGTGATTGTCAAGAAAAACAATCGGAAGTAAAAAATAAATTTTCTTAGTAGATTTTTAATTGTTTTTTTGTTATTATTAATCAAAAATATTCTGAGGATATGTTAATGATGGATTTTGTAAAATTAATCGTTTCTTTATTTGCAAACTTATCGGGCGGTATTATAAAGAAGAGAATTAATGATAAATATGAAAATAATATGTTTTCATATCAGTTTTATAACTGTCTGGTTTCTTTTTCGGCTTTTGTAACTCTAATAATAATTTCTGATAATTTATCTGTCTCGTTGTTTACTATTCTTTTAGCTTTGTCATTCGGAATTATTACTTTACTTCAGCAGATAACAAATTTAATGGCTTTGAATAAAGGTCCTTTCTCTTATACAACAGTTATTATATCTCTTTCAACTCTTATTCCCACAGTTTCAGGTAAAATATTTTGGAATGAGAATATTGAATTTATTCAATATTCAGGAATAATACTTCTTGTCGTTTGTTTTGTTCTTTCAGTTGATTTCGGTAATAATGATAAAAAAGCCGGTATACGTTGGCTGATTTATTCTTTTGCTGCTTTTGTTTGCACGGGGCTGATAGGAGTGATGCAAAAAGTACATCAGAGCTCGCAATATAAAAATGAACTTGACGGTTTTCTTGTTATAGCATTTGCTTTTTCTTTTTTATGCTCGGGAATATATTCACTTGTGTTATTAAAGCAACGCTCGTCTGTTCAAAAAATTAAAAAACCTGTTATTGCATTAGTTCCCATTGCATTAATGCTTCTTAGCGGTATTTTTGTTGCTTTGAACAATAAACTCAATTTATATTTATCCGGCGTTCTTGACAGTGCAGTGTTCTTCCCGGTTGTAAACGGCGGCGGACTCATTCTTACATCTGTTTCGGCGGTTCTTCTTTTCAAAGAAAAACTGTCTGTTAAACAGTGGATAGGCTTAAGCATAGGTATAATTTCCGTTTTAATGATATGCAATCCGTTTTAATTTTTTAATTGACGAATTATTTTTAATGTTTTATAATGAATTGTATTATTTTGGAAAGAGAGAAAACATATGCTGAAAAGATTTTTAGGTTATTATAGGCCTCATAAAAAGATGTTAGCTCTTGATATGGGGGCTTCACTTCTGATTTCTGTTATCGGAATGGTGTATCCGATAGTTACAAATAAAATGCTTAACGTTTATATACCTGAAAAAATGTATTCCACAATTGTTATAGCAGGTATCATCGTTTTGGCGCTTTATATTTTCAGAATGCTGCTTCGATATTTTGTTCAGTATTACGGCCATGTTATCGGTGTAAAAATGCAGTCAAGTATGAGAAAGGATCTTTTCAGTCATCTGCAAAAACTTCCTTTCAGCTTTTATGACAACAATGAAACAGGTAAAATAATGACCAGAATAACAAGTGACTTGTTCGAGGTTTGCGAGCTTGCTCATCACGGTCCTGAAAATCTTTTGATAAGCTCAGTTATGATAGTTTTGTCTTTTATTTATCTTGTTACCATCGATTGGATTCTTACCCTGATTATATTTACCTGTGTACCGATTCTTGTTGTTGTAACCTTGCATTTCAGAAAAGCAATGAAACAGGCATTTGACGACAGACGAAAAAGTAATGCTGTGATAAACGCTTCTGTTGAAAGCAGTATTACAGGTATAAGAGTTACAAAGGCATATACAAATTCAAATCGTGAGGTTGAGAAATTCACTGTTGGTGATGATGCTTTTGTTAATTCCTCAGGAAGAGCCTACAGCGCTATGGCAAAATTCCATTCATCAACCACTTTTATCACCGATGTATTCAATGTTTTTATTCTGATTGCCGGTGGTTTGTTCCTTTATTCCGGCAGAATCTCTTTCGGTGATTATTCAACTTTCATTGTATCAGTTAATCTCTTTATAAATCCTGTTAATACGCTTATCGGATTTATGGAACAATTCCAGAATGGCGTCAGCGGATTTAAGCGTTTTGTTGAGGTGATGGAGGAAACACCTGAAAGCGATTCTCTTGATGCAAAAGAACTTCAAAACGTCAAGGGTGAAATTGAATTCAAAAATGTTACGTATTCTTATGAACACAGCAAGGAAGTTTTACACAATGTTAATCTTCACCTTGCAAAAGGAAGAAAATTAGCTCTCGTTGGTCCTTCTGGCGGAGGAAAAACTACTCTTTGCCATTTACTGCCTAATTTCTATAAATTAGATGAAAATTGCGGCTCCATACTTATAGACGGAACCGATATCAGAAAATTGACTCTTGATTCTATAAGACGAAATATAGGTATAGTTCAACAGGATGTATTTCTTTTTGTAGGCACTATAAAAGATAATATTATTTACGGAAAACCTGATGCTACTGACGAAGAGATTATCGAAGCGGCTAAAAGAGCAAATATCCACGATTACATTATGACACTTGAAAAAGGTTATGATACCGAAATAGGCGAAAGGGGAGTCAAGCTTTCAGGCGGTCAGAAGCAAAGACTCAGCATTGCAAGAGTTTTTCTTAAGGACCCTGCTATTCTTATTCTTGATGAAGCAACGAGTGCTCTTGATAATACAACCGAAGTGCTTATTCAGCAAGCTCTTGATGAACTGTGCAAAGGCAGAACAACACTTGTTGTTGCTCACAGACTTTCAACTATAAGAAATGCCGATGAAATAGCCGTTGTGATTGACGGTGAAATCAAAGAACGAGGAACCCACGAAGAACTTATTGAAAAGGGCGGCACTTATAAAAAGTTATATTCTCTGCAATTCAGGGAAAATGATTTGATTGAAATTTAAATCCATAAATAATAATTACCGTGTTCTGTAATTTACAGGACACGGTAATTAATTTGTTTATAATTATAGTGATTTTTTTCTTTTAATATCATTGATATCCATCTGTCTGATATCTTTAATTAACAATTCAGGCTCATAAGCATTCATTAACAGTCGGATAAACAACTCCTTTTTTCGTGCATCAGGAAAAATATCAAGCTTCTTGAAATCTTCTATTGTCTTGTGCAGATTATATTCAATTCTTTTATGTATTACGTTTTTGCCGTCATAAACTGAATATCCTGCTCTCGTATCTTTATCTCGATGATGACCAACCGGACGGATACAGCGATACGTAACACCATCAATTTTACGATCTATCTGATAATGATAATGACCGAACCACACTTCATCTATTTCGGGTGTCAAATAATTTTTAAATGCGTTGACAATATCTTCATCAGAAGTATTTGGCAAAATATCATAATCGACTGTATATATTCCGTGTATAAGCAGAATATGACCGTCAAGAATTATACTTTCTCTGAAAGTGCTTATATAATCTGCCTGATCTGCAGACAACTGCTTTTTTGCCCATTGATCCCAATAATGTTTAGGAAAATCAGATATGATCTGCTGATCATGATTGCCGATAACACATATCGGATCATATTTTCGGATCAATTCAATGCATTCGCATGGATGAGTTCCGAAATTTGCAATATCACCTAAAAATACCAATCTGTCGAAATTTTGTTCATTATCCAATACAGCTCTTAAAGCAGGCTCATTTGCATGTATATCAGTCAAAATCAAAGTTTTCATATTTACACTCCGGTATTTACAATTATTTTATCTTAGTTTTGTTGACATAAATATGATTCAGTGTAATTCGAATTCTATCACTTATATTTACCTTTTCTAATCCGAAAAGTGAAGTATAGAGGGTATCATTCAAAGAATTTGTCCACTTACTGTCGATACTATCGATACCGTTTGCCATGCCTAAAACAGAACCGACTGTTGCAGCATTACAATCCGTATCAAAGCCTGTTTCAACAGCCATACAAACTGATTTTCCGTAATCGCCGTTTCCATAAAGCAAAGCAGCAGTTACAATCATAGCATTCGGTATTGTATGACACCAACCATAATCAGTATATTCATCAAAATCTGAGTGTATTTTTGCAAAGCAATCTTCTTTACACTTTCCGGAATTATACAAATCGAGAATCAGAGATATGCTTTCATAAAGTCTTGAAGTATACGGAATCTGAGCGAGACCGGACTGAATAATATCCTGAATATTATCAGTATCTGCCGCTGTGGCAAGCATGGCAGCAACAAACATTTCACCGTAAATACCGTTTTTTATATGAGAAACGCAAGCATCTCGCCATGCCATTTCAGCAGCAAGTTCAGGATTTCCGGGGTTTATGTATCCGAAATAATCTCCGCGTATCTGAGCTCCTATCCATTCACGGTAGGGATTTTTATAAATAGCTGAATCGGGAGGAGTATACCCATTAATAAAGTTACAGTAAGCTACTCTTTCTGCGGTAAAATATGCATCTTTTCCCTGATATTTCAACCATATATTCATAACATCATCTGATGCAAAATCTTTACCGTAATTATTGATTAATTCCTGGTATAATACCGTATAATTTGTATCGTCATCAACAGGCATGCCGTTTGTTTTATCAGCATAGCATCTGTCTGCAAAACCGAATTTATATTTACTGATAATATTATCGTTAACATCAGAACTTAAAATATATCTGTACATCGGAAAATTTCCGCTTTCTTTCAAGAACGGAATCAACTCATCAGATCTTATACCTTCAACTGTTTTCCCAAGCAAACAGCCGCATATTCTGCCATACCAGGCTCCGCTTACCTTTTTTTCGATATTGTCGCAGGGCTGTATTGTATATAAATAAGGTTTTCTGAGACTTTTTATCTCTTCAAGCTCAGAAGGTTCAATATATTTATAACCAACCACTGTCGGTGCATCGATAACATAATCAAAAATTACATCTGCAAGCTTCTTTTTGATTTCCTCATTTGGAAGTCTTGATACAGCTTCAAACAAACTCTTTAATTCAGCAACATCAAGCCCTTCTTCAGTTAATTGTTTATATTCGGTAAGGATATCAGATGCATAAAATTCCCAATCGTGCATTTTTTCATATTCAGGCTTAAACTTCTTTTTATAATCTGATTTAATTTTTTTAACCATGATGATAACTCCTTGTAAGTTTTAGTTTATTATATTATAAATGTAAAAATAACCTTTGACAAGATTTTTAAATTGAAGCAAATATATATTTTATTGAATATTAAACCTACATTTACAGATAATAGTTTTGATTAATAATATAAGGAGAATAAGCATATGAAAGCAACAGGTATTGTCCGTGGGATTGAGGCTCGTGTCATAATAAAAGTGTCTTTAAACCTAGTAGTGCTGGATTTTCGGGGGATTTATAAAGAAAAATTTTTGACGTAAAATAACAAATTTTGTCCTGTACATATCAAAAGCGAGGTAAAATTCACCTCGCTTTCATTTTATTCAGGCCAACGAGTTGCCCTTTGCTTTTGATGAGCCAAATAGACTTGACCAATACATATAAGTATAGTAAAATAAATGTAACAGTAAATATCGTTAATGATATGAATATAAAAAATACTTAAAGGAGGAATTTATTTTGTTTTTTAATAAACTATTTTTTAAACACAGCAAAACATCTTCTTCAATAACAAAAAAAGATACAGCTGAGGCGATGTCAAATCTCTGTACGTTGCAAAACGATCCTTCTCAAAATGCGGTTCAAAAATCGTCTGAAAATGTAACTGAGACAAAACGTGAAATAGAAAGCAAGACATTTATAACATGTATTGGCGGTTCTTATAGCGGTGCGGAAGTTTATTTTGATCATAGTTCGAAAAAACTGGTTGGCCATGATTACGTGTGGCATATTGATGACAGTCAAGAGTTTACCGGATGGTCTGATGTAACGTTAGAAGATGTTATAAAAGATGAATTGGGTAAGGGGCGTTTTAGGTATAAGATTGACAAAACGCTAGAAATGTTGTATGAGTTCTTCGGGACAGAAGTTGACAATATGATCATAAAAATAAAAAAAGAAAACGAAATACAGTGAATTTATTAAGAAAGAAAAATAAACTGCAAGTATAAAACTCCTTAGTAGACAGATAATAACAGTGTTATCAAATCAACAAAGGAGTTTTTATATATGAAAGCAACAGGTATTGTACGCCGCATAGATGACCTCGGACGTGTTGTTATACCAAAAGAAATAAGAAGAACCATGCGAATCCGTGAAGGGGATCCGCTTGAAATTTATACTGATGCTGAAGGTGAAGTGATTTTTAAGAAATATTCCCCTATGGGCGAGCTTGCGGAATTTACTTCACAGTATTGCGAAGTATTGTTTAAGGCCATATCGATGCCTGTGTTAATCACTGACAGAGACCATGTTGTGTGCAGTATGGGCGTTACAAAGAAAGATGCTGTTGACAAGAGAATTACTTCACAGCTTGAAAAAATTATGGAAAACAGAGCAACTTATATTGCAACATCATTCGAAAACAATATTCTTTCACCGGTTGAGGGTCTTGATAAAAATGCTTGCATTGCAGTGCCGATAATCGGAAACGGTGATGTTTCAGGCTGTGTTGTTGTTATGTTCAATGATAAAGCTGAACTGCCGACAACTTCTGAAATCAAGCTTGCAGAAGTAGCAGCCCAATTTTTAGGTAAACAAACAGAAGAATAATTTTGCTGATTTGCATAGAATTACTTGACTTTTTTTTGTGGTTTTGATATCATATTTTCATAATCTTACTTGAGGGAGTAGTTTGCGCTTTATCAGCGTGGTATGTCAACATCATGGCTGTTTTAGTCTGGCATATCTTAAATAACGAGACTCATGGACAGGTATTGCTGTGCAGAGTCATAATTCAGGACTTTTGCACATAAAGTGCATAAGTCTTTTTTATTTCCAAAAAAGTAAGAATAAATACAGAGAGAGGAATTTTAAGTATGAAGCACTACTTAGAAAGCGTCGAAAACGTTTTTCAGGAAGTTCAGTCAAGCCCTCAGGGACTGACATCTTCAGAAGCAGCTAAACGCGCCGAACAATACGGCAAAAACAAACTTGCTGAAGCAAAAAAAGATTCTATGATCAAAAAGTTTTTCGATCAGATGAAAGACCCTATGATTATTATTCTTATTGTTGCTGCGGTTATTTCTGCCATTACAGAGTATGTCGAATCTTCTGCTGCAGGACATAGTTTCTTCCCCACCGACACTCTTATCATTCTTGCTGTTGTTCTTATCAATGCTGTATTGGGTGTTATGCAGGAAAGCAAGGCAGAAAAAGCGGTTGAAGCACTTCAGAAAATGTCTGCCGCAACAACAAAAACTCTGCGTGACGGGAAAGTTGAAGTTATTAAGAGTGAAGACCTTGTTGTAGGTGATGTTATTCTGCTTGATGCAGGTGATGCTATTCCGGCTGACTGCCGTATCTTCGAATGCGCAAGTATGAAAATTGAAGAAGCTGCTCTTACAGGTGAATCTGTTCCCGTAACTAAGCTTGTTAATGCTCTTATGGGCAAAAAAGATCAGGATGAAGTTCCTCTCGGTGACCGTAAGAATATGGCATATATGGGATCAACCCTTGTATACGGACGTGGTAAGGCTGTTGTTACAGCAATCGGTATGGATACCGAAATGGGTAAAATTGCTAATGCAATTTCTCTTGCTGAAGAAGGCAAAACACCTCTTGAAATCAAACTCGAACAGCTTTCAAAAATTCTCACAAAGCTCGTTCTCGGTGTTTGCTTAGTTATATTTATTTATAATATTGCTATGCATTTCATCTCAGGAAGCGATGCACAGTTCTATCAGGTTGCATTAAATTCATTTATTACTGCTATTGCCCTTGCTGTTGCCGCTATTCCCGAAGGACTTGTTGCGGTTATGACGATTGTACTTTCAATCGGCGTTACTAATATGTCCAAGAAAAATGCAATTATCCGTAAAATGAATGCTGTTGAAACTCTCGGCTGTACACAAATTATCTGTTCAGATAAAACTGGTACACTCACACAGAATGTAATGACAGTTGTTGATCACTACGCTGAGGATGAAACTTTGCTCGCTTCTGCTATGGCACTTTGCACCAACGCCGAAGTTGATGATGACGGGAAGAGCACAGGTGAACCCGATGAAGTTGCTCTTATTAATTATGCAAAAACACTTGGTCTTTCAAAGTCATCTCTTGTTTCTGAAAAACCCAGAGTAGGCGAAGTTCCTTTTGATTCAGGAAGAAAAATGATGAGTACTGTTCACGCTTATGATAATAAATTTGTCCAGTACACAAAAGGTGCTCCCGATGAAATTCTTAAAAAGTGTAATCGTATTCTTGTAAACGGCAATGTAATCGAAATTACAGATTCGCATAAATCTAAAATTTTCGATGAAAACACAAGAATGGGTAATAAAGCCCTTCGTGTATTTGCGGTTGCATATAAAGAGTATACTTCAGCTCCCACTGTATATGAATCTGTTGAACTGGAATGCGACATGATATTTATTGGTCTCACCGGTATGATTGACCCTGTTCGTCCTGAAGTTAAAGACGCTATTCTCGAATGTCGCGGCGCGGGCATTACTCCGATAATGATTACAGGTGACCACATAAATACAGCCAAAGCAATTGCAAGAGAACTCGGTATTCTTACGGACGATTCTCAGGCAATGATGGGTGCTGATATTGATAAATATTCAGATGAAGAATTTGAAAAAATTGTAGAAAACGTATTTGTATATGCCCGTGTTCAGCCTGAACACAAGACAAGAATCGTTAATGCATGGAAAAACAAAGGTTATGTTACCGCTATGACAGGTGACGGTGTTAACGATGCCCCTTCTATCAAGAGTGCTGATATCGGCGTTGGTATGGGCATTACAGGCACAGATGTTACAAAGAATGTTGCCGATATGGTTCTTACCGATGATAACTTTGCAACCATAGTTGCCGCTGTTGGCGAAGGCAGAAGAATTTACGATAATATCCGTAAAGCAATTCAGTTCCTTCTTGGTTCTAACCTTTCTGAAGTTATTTCTATTTTCTTTGCAACCATTATGGGATTCACAATCCTTGAAGCTCCACATCTTCTGTTTATAAACCTTGTAACGGACAGTATTCCTGCTCTTGCACTCGGTCTTGAAAAACCTGAGATGAATATCATGAAAAGAAGCCCCAGAAGTAAAACAGACGGTATTTTTGCAGGCGGTCTTGGCGTTGACTGTGCATATCAGGGTATTCTTGTAAGTATTCTCACAATTATTGCTTTCTATATCGGCGAATACCTTGAAACCGGTCACCTTATTTTAACTAACATTCCAAACAGCAGTGAAGGTATGACTATGGCATTCTTTACAATGGCTATGTGTGAAATTTTCCATTCCTTCAATATGCGTTCACAGAGAGGTTCTGCTGTAGCTCTTGTATTTAAGGGACATCACAATATTGCTCTTTACGGCGCTATGGTTGGTTCATTCCTTCTTACAACAGCTGTTGTTGAAGTTGATTTCCTTTCAACTCTCTTTGGTTTTGCTCACCTTGAATTCAAGGCATACATCATTTCTCTTGCTCTTTCATTCCTTATTATTCCTCTTGTTGAGATTATTAAGGCTGTGCAGAGAGCTACCTCAAAGAGTAAATAATTAATTTTCGGAGTTGCTGAAGCAGCTCCGATTTTTCTCTTTATAGGAAATTCCTTCCTATGAAGAAAAAAAGATTATGTGTCCCTCCGAACGCTCAGCTACGCTTCGCTCGTAGCTGGACTATTCGAAAACGTTTCGCCACAGGCGTTTTTTTGAGTTCTTTTACAATAAACAAGAACAGATGCTGATAACAATTTTCATTTGTATCAACATCTGTTATTTTTATTATTCAAGAATATTTGAGGTAATATAATTTATATTCCAGTTACTCAAATCTTCAGCTGCATTTTCATCATCACAAGTCCAGCAATTGACTTCTATTCCGTTTTGATGAAGAAGCTCTATTCTTTCTTTATTAAGTGCCTTGTAATGTATATCAAGATCGAATTTATGTTCTTTGAGCAAAGAGGGGAGTTCATCCGAATAATCATCAACAAGAAACTGAACCTTCTGTGCAGGATAAATCTCACGAAGTTTTACAAGATTATTAAATGCAAAAGAAATAAAAATTACATTTTCAAGATATTCAAGTTCAATAATTTCATCGCAAATTTTAGCAATATCTTTTTTTTCAAATTCATTTTTTAATTCAAGAACAGCAACTTTTTCATATCTCTTGCAGGTTGCAATATACTCTTTCAGAGTAGGTATCTTAAGATCTTCTCTGCCTTTTAAGCCGTCACGGTCAGTTAGCAGAAGTTTTCTGAGTGTATCAAAAGTAGTTTCTTCTATAACCATATTGTCTATCGCAACTCTGCCCGTTGTATCATCATGAAAACAAACAAACTTACCGTCAAGCGTCCTGTGTACATCTGTTTCGATACCGAAATAGCTTCTGTTGCCGGCGGCAATAAACGCAGCATTGGTATTCTCTTTTTCAATTCCGCTGAGTCCTCTGTGGGCAATAACTTTTGTGTTCCCTGAATTGAATTTTATTGTGTTCATAATTTACTCCTTTATATAAATTTTATTTCCAATATGTTAAACCCTTAATATGCTCTGATATTACAGTTATAGGCTTAGACAAGAAAATTTCCGTTGCATTTCTGCTGAAATCTTCACAGGTCAGATCGCGAGGACGAATAATTGAAGCAGGACACGAAAAACCTACCTCATAAAGCCAAGGGCCGTCATAACCGACTTTTAACAATTCCTCAAACATAATATTCCAGTTTATTCTTCCTTCACCGGGCAACCAATGTCGCTCATTAAGATAATCATAATCAGAAACATGTACAGATTTAATATTATTTCCGAGTTTTCGAATAAAATCAGTGTAATATTCATCTAACAGATGATTGGTATCAAAACAAACACCGATATTCTGATTCACTTTAATTAATTCGGCGACTTCATCGGAATCCCTTCCGAGGCAGGTTCTCGGAAGATTCTCACAAAGTATTCTGCTGTCGAAAGTCTTTGCGTATTCAGCAAGCTCATACAAACTTTCTTTTGCATATTCCATACGATTAAGTCTGAATCTTTCTTGTATCGGTTCACCGCTCGGATGGATTACAAAATTTTTTATTCCAATATCTGAAGCTGATTTTATCAGCTGTTTATGATAGTTTACCGCTTTTCTTCTGAGCCTTCCGACTGAAATGTCCAATTCATTAAAAGGTAAAAACGGAAGATGGAAAGACCAGAGGTTTATATTGTATTTATCTGAGAGAGACTTAATATATTTGTAATCAATATTGTCATAATCAGAATAATTTAATGAAATCTCCATATGGGAAATAGAATTTTTTGAATACTCATAAAACAATGATTGCTCAATCTTTTTTGAACAAGTTGACAAACCTATTTCCATACTTAATCACCTCAATATTTAATTTATCATATTTAATAATTGCATTCAAGAATAAATTTACGAAATGATATAAACATAGTTTCAACATCGCTATTAAGGATATTATAAAAATTTATAACACTTATTCAACATTTTAATATAATAGTGAACAAAAACTTAGATTATTAAAACTTTATATTGCAATATTAACAGAATAGTGCTATATTTGTATTGTAAAATGTCAAATTATGTACAAAATAATTAATAGGGGTTTTATTATGAATAGTCTATTAAAAAAATGCATATCGACAGTATTGGCACTTGTTATGGTTATTGCGATGATTCCGATAATTTCCGTAACATCATCTGCTGATACTACCTATCCGGTAATGGAAGCGTATAATGCCGCATCTTCAGGCGATTATCATAAATATTTCAACAAGGTTGTTTCAGTAACTTTCCTTGATCATATTGACTATAGCAGCATCAGTGCTGCTGATACAATTGATTACTGGGATGTTTCGGCTAATAAGGATGAAAGTGTTCTTGCGTGGATGAAGCTCAATGAAAAGGCAACTGCAGAGGCTAATGCAGACCGATATGATGTATATATCGCCGGCGAAGGCGGTGTTGCAGCAAATCCTGATTCCTCATACATATTCTACTGTTTCTTTGTATTGGAATCCGTTAACGGTCTTGAATATTTCAAAACTGATAATGTCACAACCTTCTCCAGACTTTTTGAGAAGTGCTATGTGCTTGATTCTGTTGATTTCAGTTCTTTTAATACATCAAATGTAGAGAACCTCAGTTTATTATTCTCAGAATGCAAAAAACTTGTTAATGTAGATTTTTCAAATTGGAATACAAGCAAAGTCACCAATATGAGCTATATGTTTAACAACTGCGCAATTATACCTGAAATTGATATCAGCAGTTTTGATACCAGAAATGTTACCAATATGGATCATATGTTTTATAAATGCGAAGGACTTGTTAAGTTATATACAGGTAATAATTGGAGTGTTGAAGCAGTCACTAACGGCAATGCAATGTTTAACTGTTGTTATGTGATCGAAGGTAAAATTCCTTATGACGACTATGGAATGAATGACGAAACATATGCCACAACGGATCATTATCTCACCGATGTCAGTGAAAAACCTCTTCCTGAAATAAAAAAATACACTGTAAAATATGAATTTATTGGTGATGTACCTGAAAGTGTAACATTGCCT
The DNA here is from genome assembly GCA_045538645.1 of Acutalibacteraceae bacterium. Classification (GTDB taxonomy): domain Bacteria; phylum Bacillota; class Clostridia; order Oscillospirales; family Acutalibacteraceae; genus RUG806. Next base: position 123,972 of record JAZSRT010000083.1, read on the forward strand.
TCAGAAAAAGAATATGAAGAAGGTTCAACGGTAATTGTTGAAGAAACTCCTTCAGCTGACGGATATGTTTTTTCAGGTTGGTATTCAGAAGATGCTGATCTTTCTGCTGATTCATTTACTATCACTAATGATGTAACGATTAAAGGCGTTTGGGAAAAAGTCTATAACATTTACTATGTATATACCGGTGTTGTCCCCGAGGGTGCTCCCAAACTGAACTCTTACAAACAAAAAGCAAATAAAGTTGTAGCCGTTGATGATATTCCATTTGTTGATGGATATACTTTTATCGGTTGGAGTACAGAAGATGTCATTGTTTCAGACGGAATTTTCACAATGCCTGAAAACGATATAGTATTCACCGGTTATTTCAAAAAGCCTGTTGAAAGTGTTGAAATCAACGGCGAAGAATTTATATTAAACATTAACAGCGAAAAAATAATCGAAGTAACAGTAAAACCCGAAGATGCAACTGTTAAAGAACTTGTTTTCGAAACAAGCGACGAAAATATTGTTACGGTTGATAAAAACGGTAAAATCACTGCAGTCGGCGAAGGCACTGCAATAATCACCGTATATTCAAAAGACGATCCGACAAAAAAAGATACAATTGAAGTAAAAGTTAAAATCCCCGCAGAAGATATTTCAGTTAATTTCAGTAAAATAACTCTGAATAAAGGTGCAAGTGAAACAATTGATATTTCAGTAACTCCTGATAATACTACAAACAAGGAAGTGGAATTCAGTTCAACTGATTCACAAATTGTCAGCGTTGACAAAAACGGTAAAATAACAGCCGTCGGAGAGGGCACTGCTACTATTATCATTACTTCAAAAGATAACCCTGCTTTAACGGAATCTGTTTCTGTTACTGTCAAAAATCCTGTAACTGAAGTTTTTGCAGGTGAAGATTTCACGCTTAATATCGGTGAAGAAAAATTAATCGATGCTACAGTGAATGAAGATGCAACTAATAAAGATCTTTTATTTGAATCTGCTAATCCGGATATTGTAAAAGTAGATAATGACGGAAATGTAATTGCAGTAGGCGAAGGAACAGCAATAATTTCTGTTACATCAAAAGACAATCCCGATATAAAAGATTTCGTTGCTGTAACCGTAAAAATACCTGTAAACGAGGTTATAATCAACACAGAAGATACAACACTTAATATTAATGATGAGATTACGCTTGATATAAGTATAAATCCTGAAAATGCAACTGACAAAAATGTAACATATGAATCAAGTGATGAAGATGTTGCAAAGGTTGATACCAACGGAAAAATTACTGCTGTTGGCGAAGGCACTGCCATTATTACAGTTACATCAAAAGACGATCCGTCTAAAACAGACACAATAACAGTAAATGTTAAAATTCCTGTTGCTGAAATTACTGTTGATAAAACAGAGATTGAATTAATCCCCGATGCTGTTGATAAGATTAATGCTTCTGTTTTACCTGGAGATGCAACTGATAAGGAAATAGAATTCATTTCAAGTGACGAAAATGTTGTTACTGTTGACAAATACGGTAATGTTAAGGCAATTGCTGACGGTACTGCAATGATTACAGTTCAGTCAAAAGCTGATCCTTCCGTAAAAAAAGAAATTTCAGTGACTGTCAAAACTCCCGAACCTGAAATTATTCCCGTCATTGATATCGTTGTTAACAAAACAGAGATTGAGTTAACTCCCGATGCTGTTGATAAAATTAATGTTTCTGTTTTACCTGAAGATGCAACTGATAAAGAAATAGAATTCATTTCAAGTGATGAAAATGTTGTTACTGTTGACAAATACGGTAATGTTAAGGCAATTGCTGACGGTATTGCAACTATAACAGTTAAGTCAAAATCTGAACCTTCTGTAAAGAAAGTAATTACCGTATCGGTAAAAACTCCTGATATATCAGAGCCTGATATTCCTGAATATGTTATAACTGTGCCCGATAAAATTATCATCTTTGAAGGTACAACGAAATTTATTGAAATTTCAATTTCTCCTGAAGGTTCAAATCTCCAACCGTCATACACTTCGTCAGATGAATCAGTTATCACTGTTGATTCATCAGGAAATATAATCGCACTTAAACAAGGAACTGCTAATATTACTGTGGATTTTGGAAGCGGTGATGTAAGAATTATTCCTGTTACAGTTATCGGAGCTCCTGCTATTCCTGTTACTCATTATGTCTGCTTCGGCAAAACTGACGGTATAGGCTGGTATGAAGTTTCGGTAAACGGCGGCGACTTTTTCCCGCAGGGGCCCAATTCAACTCTTGAAGTTCAAAATGGTTCCATACTTGTTATACGCGTGCAGGATATGTGGATTAACGATGAATTCGATTTCTACGTAAACGGTAAAAAAGTGAAGACCGATGCAGCAAATACAATTACTGTAAAGGTTGAAGGTTACATGCTCATTGGTGCACTTTCAATGGATATTGAGGTGCCCGATGTTGAAGAATCACTAAGTTTATTGGAAAAACTTATACATGCCATAAAAGCATTTTTTGACTTTATTTTTAATTTGTTCAGATAAACTAAAAAAATAACTAAAACGCATTACAGATGCTTCTTATGAGTCACTGTAATGCGTTTTTCTTTACATTTAATCTTTATATTTATTGAAAAAAGCTAATTACATTTTTGAATTTTGTAAGCTTATTCTTCAACTTTTTCAAGGTGTATTTATATGATTTTAGACAATTTTTCAATATCTTTTCTTTTTTTGTTTCTCAATTTATCATCGGCGGAAGGATAGCCTAATGAAATAACAAGACGTATCGGTTTATCTATGTCACATATTTTTCTGATTTTATTATCATCAAACCAGCCAAGTATACAAGTACCGAGATTTTCACAAGCAGCCTGAGCAGTTATATATGCAGATACAATACCAATATCAATTGATCTGTAATCGTTTCCTTTAACTTTTGCTCCGAATGCCGCTGAAGATACATAACTTTCTTCAGAAATTACAAGCATTACAGGCGCATTCGCCGTAAATTTATTCATACCCATACCCATTGTTGCTTCGGCAACTCTTTTTGCGTTTTCACCTGTGCATACTGTTATAAAATACGGCTGACCGTTACAGGCAGAAGGAGCAAGCCTTGCACATTGCAGTATACGGTCAATTTTTTCCTGTTCAACAGGAATAGTCGGATCGTAACTTCTGCAGGATTGTCTGTTCTCAGCAATTTCTTGAAAATTCATATTTATATTCTCCTTTGTATTTTTCTTTTGCTTCTATTTCTATGCCGTCAGGAGCTGTGTATTCGGTTTTAATTGTATTATTTTCTTTATAACAGGAAACAAACACATTGCCTTGCGGGGTAGGGAAACTACCTTCGGCAAAATGCAAATTCCCGAGATCGGGTTCAAGTATCAATTTTTTGCAACCGGGTTCTGCAATTCTGATCCCCAACACTTCTTCGGCTAAAAATGCAACAGGTCCGGAAGACCAACCGTGACATAAGCTGTGTCTGAGTCCTTTATAGCAAAATGCACCGAAATCTCCGTGTATGTCCGCGTGCTTGCCATCAGGTATCGCATCAATAGGAGCAGCATTTTTAGCCCAATTCAAGTCAAAATCTTCCCAGAATGTTGTTGCTCCCATATTAAGCATTGTTCCGTAATAAACTTGTAAAGCTTCAAGAGTCTGTGTCATGCTGCTTTTTGATGCAGCTTTCAGCAAATAATAACTCATAAAGGTTGACCAACCTGCCGCACCGTCAGAAAGTATTTCTTCGCCTGCCGATATTCTATCAATCCAATCAGCAAGGGATGCAATTGCCGTAACTTGCTTTGCACCGAATGAATTGAGTTCTGTACTGATAAGTATGCTCTTTTTCTTTATGCATTCTTCTGACAATTTGTTTTCGCCGTAAATCTTACATAACGCAGCACAGGAAGAAAGTGAAAGAGCAAGTAATGCTCTTGAACCGCTTATACTTTGCGGCTTATTATTGCAAGGCCAATCAAGAAAATATCCCGGAAGATTATCTGTTCCGTCCTCGTTAATCAATGCAATAATTTTTTTAATAAGTGCAAGTGAGTATTCTTTATTTTCTTCTATAAACTCATCATCACCGTTATACAAATACCAATCATACAGTATATGTAACCACCACAGTGAATATGTAGGCATACCGTTCATCCAGCAGGGAAGGGGGGTCTGCTTGCGCATAAAACGCAGGCTCTGTGTTATAATGTCATTATTTCCGAACACGGTACGCACAGTCAGCATTTCAGGGTGCATATCCCCGACCCAAACTAATCTGTCACGTTTAATTCCGTCCCATATCAATTGCTGCATACACAAGTGACAAGTATATGCGGCTGTATCATAAATCTTATTAATAATTTCATTATCACATTTAAAAGTGCCCAGATATTCAAGATTTCTGATTTTGCTGACAAGCACAATAGCTTTGATTCTGATGCTTGTATCAGGACTTAGTAGTTCAATTCTTGCAAATCTGAATCCGCTTTCAGAAAATGTAATGTCACTGAAGGAAGTGAGTTTAGCATTATAATCGCGTATAGCGTGATCATTTGTTGCTCCTTTTTCACCTATTGAGCTTAATGCCTCAGATACGGATTCACCATACGAAATTCTGATTTCGGGTGTAGCTTCTGCATCAGTTGTGTGTGTCAGAATTCGAATTGATCCGTTATATTCTTTGCCGAAATCAAGTAATATTGATGCTTTTTGAATATCAGAGGTGTTTGTCATTACCATACAGTTGTTTTCGTCTGTTGTAATCTGAAGAATAGTCTTATAAAGCAAAGCATCGCAGTTTTGAATATTACCGGTTGTTTTTATAATTTTTTCAGGGAAAATATTTTCAATCTTGAAATCTGAATTATTGATCATAGCATTATACCTCCGTCAATCAAATGATATCATATAATTATAAGTGTAGTCAAATTTAGTTTCAGTTTTCTATTGTAATAAGGTAAAAAACAATGTATATTATAATTATCTAACCAAAAGGAGAATGATATTATGAAAATGCGTCCGCCCGCAATACCGCTTATTACTGTTGACCCGTATTTTTCTGTATGGTCTGCTTCAGATAAATTATATGATACTGCTACAACTCATTGGACAGGTTCACCTAATACCATAAACGGTTTTGTAATAATTGATGATGAAATTTTCAGATTTATGGGTAAGGGTAATGCCCCTGTTATTCAGCAAGTCTGTTTTGATATGTCATCGTTAATTACAAATTATATTTTTGCCAATGAAAAAATTATTCTTAATGTAGATTTTTATTCTTCATTATTTACGGATGATTTATACCGTCTTTCACGTCCCGCTTCTTATATGAAAGTGTCATATAAATCAAATGATAAGTTATCACATAATGTTAAAATTATACTGTCAGTTTCAGAAGAAATCTGTCTTAATAAGAAAAACGAAAAAAATGTTATCACAGAAATAACAGACGAAGGTAATTTCAAGGCAGTTAAAATCGGAAGTGAAAAACAGACTGTTTTGTCAGAATCGGGTGATGATATCAGAATAGATTGGGGATATTTCTATTTAACTTCACCCTCAGACGGCAAGTGCAGTGTTGAAGTGAATGAAAATACAACTTTCGTTACAACTGAATTTCCTTTATATGAATATAATAACAGCTATGTTATTTTTGCTTATGATGATATTAAAAGCATTGACTATTTCGGTGATAAGCTGAATGGTTTATGGAAGAAATATGACAGCTGCATCATAGAATCAATTAAGAAATCTTACGAAGAAGCAGAAGATGTCTACACAAAATGCATAAGTGTTTCTGATGATATAAACAAAAAAGCCACAGCTTGCGGCGGAGAAAAATATGCAGATCTTTTATCTTTAGCATACAGACAGCTTATAGCTGCACACAAGCTTGTTACTGACACAGAAGGAAAGGTGCTGTTTATTTCAAAAGAGTGTTTCAGTAACGGCTGTGCCGCTACAGTTGATGTAACATATCCGTCTTCTCCGTTTTTCTTATTATACAACACGGAATTGCTCAAAGGAATGCTGAGACCAATATTTAAATTTGCAGTTTCTGATGAATGGAAGTTTGATTTTGCACCTCACGATGTGGGGCAGTATCCTCTTATTCTCGGTCAGGTATACGGCAAGAACCATGAGGCAGAAGGCCGATATGCTGATTATCAGATGCCTGTTGAAGAATGCGGAAATATGCTTATTATGGTAGCAAACATAACTATCAAAGAAAACAATACGGAATTTTTTGACCAATATTCCGATATTCTTGCTTCTTGGGTAAAATATCTTGAAAAGTACGGTATGGATCCGGAGAACCAATTGTGTACCGATGACTTTGCAGGTCATCTCGCTCACAATTGTAATCTTTCTCTTAAAGCCATTATGGGCATAGCCGGTTACTCATTAATACTGCGCATGAAGAATGATCCTCAGGCAGAACAATATATGAACATTGCAAAAGCTATGGCTGATAATTGGATTGCGTCAGCCGCAAATTCCGATGGAAGCTTCAGACTTACTTTTGACCGACCTGACACATTCAGCATGAAGTACAATATGGTCTGGGATAAATTATGGCATACAAATCTTTTTGCGCCCTCTGTATATTACTCAGAGTTTTGCAGCAATAAAAAACATATTAATGCATACGGTATGCCGCTTGATAACAGACGTGATTACACAAAATCAGATTGGTTGTTGTGGACTGCCTGTCTTGCCCCCTCAAAAGAAGAATTTGAAGAATTCATTGCTCCTATGTGGAATTGCTACAACGTAACGCCTTCTCGTGTTCCGATGACAGATTGGTATGATACCGTTACATCACTAGTAGTCGGTTTCAGACACAGGAGTGTACAGGGTGGTTTGTTCATAAAACTGCTTGAAAATACTTTTTGAAAAGGATGAGATAATATGTTGCTGACCATTGATATCGGAAATACAAATATCTCAATTGGTTTGTTCTCTGATGAAAAAATTGTTTTTGAAGCAAGACTTGAAACTAATGTACACAGAACAACAGATCAGTATGCCTCAGATATTTATAATTGTTTTCTGCTAAGAGGTTGTGAATTAAACAGTGTCAGCGGCTCAATTATCAGCTCCGTTGTTCCTGAACTTACAACAGTTATTGAAAAAGCAATTCATGTGCTTACAAACATAAATTCAATGGTGCTGGGGCCCGGTGTCAAAAGTGGATTGAATATCAGAATAGATAATCCTGCTCAACTGGGTGCCGACCTTGTTGCCGGTGCTGTTGCGGCAATTGATATGTATCAGCTGCCTTGTCTGATTATGGATTTGGGAACTGCAACTAAGATCAGCGTTGTTGATAAAGACGGAATTTACAGAGGATGCACAATATCTCCGGGTGTAGGCATTTCATTGAATGCGCTTTCATCAACAGCCGCCTTATTGCCTGCTATTAATCTTAATATTTCGACTTGTCCTGCATTCGGTACCAACACAGTATCAAGCATGCAGGCAGGCGTGATTCTCGGTACGGCATCGATGCTTGACGGATTGTGTGATAAAATAGAAGATTCACTTGGTGAGCCTGTTAAAACTGTGGTTGCAACAGGAGGTCTCTCAGAATCTATTGTTAAATATTGTAAGCGAAAAGTAATTTTTGAACCAAGATTGCTGTTATATGGGTTAAAGGCGATATATGAAAAAAACTCGCATACAGTAATATGACAAAAAAATAAAAGGGGAGAGTGACAAACACTCTCCCTGATATTATTTTTCGCTTAAAAGATTTTTAAGTTCAGCCATAAAAGAATCAATATCTTTGAAATCACGATAAACTGAAGCAAATCGGACATAAGCAATTTCATCAATATTTTTCAGTTTTTCCAAAGCCATTTCACCGATTGCCACAGACGGAACTTCACGCTCTAATGAATTCTGAAGCTGGCTTTCTATTTCATCGATAGCATTTTCAAGCGTATCAAGTGAAACAGGTCTTTTTTCACAAGCTCTGAGCATCCCACTGAGAAGTTTGTTGCGATCAAATACCTGACGTGATTTATCACGCTTGATAATAATAACGGGCTGACCTTCAATGGCTTCATAAGTAGTGAAGCGCTTGCAGCATTTAATACATTCTCTTCTTCTTCTTATTCTCTGACCGTCATCAGCCGGTCTTGAATCAATTACTTTACTTTCAGGATAAAGACAATACGGACACTTCATAAATAATACCTGCCAATTTATTTTATAATTTATGATATCATATTATTTTCTAATAATCAACGAGTAATTTTTTTGTTTTGTTATATGATTCATATATCTGCGCTTCATCAGTGTAGGAATGACTGTAAAGTTCAATAATATAATTGCCGTTATAACTGATTCTTTTCATCGCATCAAAAAATTGACTGAAGTCAAACACACCTTCAAAGGGAGGTATGCAAGGTGAAGAATCATTATGATCACTGATATGCACGTGCTTTATCCGTTCACCCATAACATCAATTATTTTATAAGGATCCTCATTTGCTTTATAAGCTTGTTTGATATCAAGTACAATATTGAAGTCATTTCCAATATAATTTTTCATCTTATTCAGATAATCGGCGCTTTGCGATTTATATAGAACCACATTTTCCTGACATACCTTAACATTGTATTCTTTGCCGATTTCTATAAGTTTTGCAAATCTGTCAAAATATACATTGTCTTCTATTATTCCGGGTTCTTTAAGTCCGTGTATAATAAATATTTCAGATTCAAGTTTTTGCATTGCTTCAAAAAATCTTCGATATAAATCGAGAATATCATAAAAACGGCGTTCATATGTGCTGAACAAAAAGAATGTTTCCGCAAAGGACATAAACGGATGAACAGAAGGAATTTTTACATTATATTTGCTTTTTAACTTTATTAAATCGTTAATAAAACTATCCGATAATTCCGAAGGGCTGTTAAAGAATATTTCGATTGTTTTGATTCCGGCTTCACAAGCTTTGTAAAAAGATTCTTCGGTCGTCAACGGATAAAAACACGCAGATGAAATTCCCAGCTCAGTCATAATTCACATCTCCTTACTTTATTTGTTCATTGATTGAAAAACGATATTGATATATAATTACAGCGGTGATTCAAAATGAATATTATAAATTTATTTAATGAAGACAAAACCATAAGAACACTGCTTAATTGTCTGTACATATTAATAATATTACTCTATTTTAGCGCATTGATTTTGATAGCTTTTGGTGAAGAAATATATAAAGATTTTGACACTGCTTTATATTGGTTTAATGAAATTATAAAAACTGTTGCTTCTGTTCAGAATATTATTCTGTCTGCGATATTAATACTTATTTTTATTTATAAAAACTGACAGAAGTCAAAGAAAAAAAGCACTTCCGAAGAAGTGCTTTTTGGTGATCCAGCGGAGATTCGAACTCCGGACACCCTGCTTAAAAGGCAGGTGCTCTGCCGACTGAGCTACTGGATCATCGTGACATAAGAAATGCCAACAGGAAAGTACAAATAAGTGAAAGTAAGAAGAAAACAACACCGAAGACTTTTGTAAATCTTGCAAGTTTTGCTTCTGCGGAATGGGACTTATTCTTTCCGAAGAATGTATCAGCACCGCCTGCTATAGCGCCTGAAAGACCTGCTTTGCGGCTCTGCTGTAAAAGTACAAGTACAACAATTGCAACAGAAGTTAAAACAAGTAATGTACCTATAACTATTTCATACCATTCCATAATCTGTTATCTACCTTTCAAAAATTCTCGCTTTCGTTTGGTGCCTATGTATAGTAACACATCGAAAAACAAAAATCAAGTCTTCTTTTGTTTTTTTTTAATTTTTTTTAATTTAATAAATTTTAACAGGATTTTAAATAATTAATTTCTAAAAATGTTGATTATTTTGTGCGAAAGGAATATAATATTAGAAAAATTATGAAAGCAGGTAATTTTATGTATAAGTTTACTCTTAACGAAACTTCTTATCACGGCTCAGGTGCAATAAATGCTATCCCTGATGAGATAAAAAGCAGGGGATTCTCAAAAGTATTCCTTGCAACCGACCCCGATCTTATCAAATTTAATGTAGCATCAAAGGTTACAGATGTTCTGAAAGCTGCAGATATAGAATATGTTATTTATTCCGATATTAAAGCCAACCCTACTATTGAAAATGTACAAAACGGCGTAAAAGCATTTAAGGATGCCGAGGCTGATTGTATTGTTGCTGTAGGCGGCGGTTCAGCTATGGATACAGCAAAAGCTATAGGTATAATTATTACTAATCCCGAATATGAAGATGTACGTTCTCTTGAAGGCGTTGCACCCACAAAAAATAAGTGCGTACCTATCATCGCTGTTCCTACAACAGCCGGTACTGCTGCAGAGGTTACAATTAACTATGTAATCACTGATGTTGAAAAGAAGAGAAAATTTGTTTGTGTCGATGTTCATGACATTCCTGTTGTTGCTGTGGTTGATCCCGATATGATGGCCTCTATGCCTGCTGCACTTACTGCTGCTACCGGTATGGATGCTCTTACACATGCTATTGAGGGTTATATAACAAAGGGAGCATGGGAGCTTTCCGATATGTTCCATATAAAAGCTATTGAGGTAATTGCCAAATCTTTAAGAGGTGCTGTTAAAAATGAAGCTGACGGCAGAGAAGGTATGGCATTAGGTCAGTATATCGCAGGTATGGGCTTTTCAAACGTCGGTCTCGGCGTAGACCATTCTATGGCACATACGTTATCAGCATATTATGATATGCCTCACGGTAAGGCTTGCGCAGTTCTCCTTCCCGCTGTAATGGCATATAATGCTGATTATACCGGTGAAAAGTATAAGGATATAGCAAAGGCTATGGGTGTAGAAAATGTTGATTCTATGTCTCAGGCAGAGTACAGAAAAGCTGCATGCGATGCTGTGGCAAAACTTGCTGAAGATGTAGGTATTGTGTGCTCTCTCAAGGGTATTGTAAAGGATGAAGATATTGTATCTCTTGCTAATGATGCCTATGCTGATGCTTGCCGCCCCGGAAATCCCCGCGAAACAAGCGTTGAAGATATTATTGCAATTTATAAAAGTCTGATGTAATCCGCAAGAAAACGTCTCGCTGTACACCTGCAGCGAAACCGTTTTGAATAATCCTTCTACGAGCGAAGTATAGCTGAACATTCGTAATGATATATTATCTTTTTACTTTTTAGTAAGGTATTTTCTATAAAGAAACTAAACTCAAAGACATAATTTGTGTCTTTGAGTTTAGTTATTCCGATATCATTGCAAAGATTAAGCAAGGTCATTCATTATGAGTTTGTCATACGCTTTGCCCATGATATAATCCTTGATGATATCTTTGATATGCTCAGTTGAAATATCATCGGGGATAGATAAGAGCAGATTCTCAACAGATTCTTCACTTTCGGAAATGTACGGAAATCTGAGCTCGCAACTTTCATTTTCAATAACAGCTCCGTAAATGGTTCTGTTGTTAATCTGCTCTTTTATAATTGTTTTGTTTATCATAAAATCACCTCCTTAAATGTTTTGTGATATTATATCACATCATGTCGAACAATACAAGAAAATATCAGTGATTATTATTCACAAATATACCTACCGCATTTTGTGAATTATTTCAACAAAAATGATAATAAAACAAAGAATTTACTGGCATTTACAGCAGAAAATGATTTTGAGGTTCGTTAATTATGCAAACAATGTAAAATAATGCTTATTGTAGAAAAAAATAAGGGAGTCGGTTAGCAGCCGGCTCCGTTATTTTTATGTTATATCTATATTGACGCCGTTGACTTCCACGCCGTCATTTGCACGAATTAAAATATATCTTGATCCATTAATAATCTGAGTAGAAATCAGATCGCTTCTTTCAGGATCAACTTTTATTGACACATAAGGCGTTGCAACCTCAAATTTTTTGATATCAATAATGCTTTGTGGCGCAAATTCCGCATTTTTTCCGAAACGTTCATCAAAAGTGCTTTCAAAATTCTCTACTTTAGAATCAGCGATACCGCAGTTTTTAAGCACATTTTTGAATGTTGTTTTTGACAGTCTTAAAGGCTCTTCCTGTTTTGTGATTTTGTGCTCCTGAACCATTTCAGAAATCTGATCATGCACAGCTCTTATAACATTGAAATTGCATTCTTCTGCAAGGGTTTCGGTAAGACAATCTTCAAATGTGTCTTTTTGTTCTGTGGAGGCCATAGGAATCTCAACATTGAATATATTTTTAATAAAATCAGAATGTATATCATCAATATTTCTGGTGTATAACTGAGCTTTATAGATATTTGCAGCTCTGTCATCAAAAGAAGGAAACATAAAACCAACCTCGGGATTACCGAGTATCAGATGAGATTCTACTGATCTGAATGAATTATCAAAATCGCTGAAATAAAGTCCCGTTGACGACTGCTTGATGGGGCATAAAGCGCAAATTATGTATGAGAATACTGTTGAAGAATCTTCTTCTCTTTCTCCTGATTTAGTATAAGAAAATACATCATAATTGTCGGCGGCTAATAATATTGCAAAACTACCGTCAAAGTGTACGCTTTCTATAACACGTGAATAAAAAATATTAAGTAAATCATCATTTCTTAAAGCAGAATTTCTCATTTCCAACAGAATTTTATGTTCATCGCAATCCATAATATCTGTTGACTTATATTCAAGATCAATTAGATTTGTTCCGATTCCGCCCGACAGGGTCTTTTTCATTATAGACAAAAGCTTTTCACAATCGTCTGATATTGTATTAATCATTGACTGATTTATATATGACTTGATGTTTTTTTCATTATCAACAATACATCCTTTAATTGTTACTATGTTGGATTTATTCGGTCTGAAACGTCTTCTTATTTCACGTATTTCTTTTTCTGTCATTTTATAAAGTTCTCCTTGATGTTTTAGTTGATATTATATCACTGGTGTCATTTAAAAATCAATCAGTCAAACAACAATTAATCTTATATTTTGTCTTTTTGTACACATACTATAAAAAAGAAAGGAGATCAGAAATGATAGAAAATGATACAATTAAACTTTTAAGAGAATGCGATGCGGGAACAAAGATGGGAATAGCCTCAATCAGCGAGGTAATAGACAGAGTGTCTTCAGATGATCTCAAGATAATATTGAACAACTGCAAACTTGAACATGAAAAGCTTGAAGCTGAAATTCAGGAATCGCTTATCAGATATCAGGACAACGGCAAAGATCCCAATCCTGTTGCAAAAGGAATGTCATGGGTAAAGACCAATGTAATGATAGGAATGAACAATTCAGATAAAACTATAGCAGATTTACTCACTGACGGATGCAATATGGGCGTTAAATCGTTAAATTCTTATCTTAATGAGTATAAGGCAGCTGATGAGTTTTCGAAAGATATTGCAAAAAAACTAATAAATCTTGAGGAAAGACTTGCAGTTGATATGAGAGATTATCTGTAAATAATAATATTACAAAAAGAACGTAATTGCACCGTTAAGTACAATTACGCTCTTTATTAATAGTAGAGATTATCAATTTCCTCAAAATGCTTTTTCAGATATTTAGGAATCCGATACTTACTGTCAGAAGCAAGAACAGGACTAAACTTTACTGTCTTTTTATCATTACTGCCTTTGATTTTAGAAAGAAGTTCAATTTTAAGCTCTTTTACAGGTCTGTTTTCTCTGACAGACACATTTTCAAGTTTAACTGTCACCTGATCATTTGCAGTGATATTGCTGATTCTTATTTGAAGCGTACCGTTTTTTATAAATGCAAAATTACTGGTTTCGGTATCATTGATAAACACTTTTATCTGACCGGCATCGGTAATATCTATAAAATTCAAAAGAAAACTACGGAAAGACGGTATTACATCAGTTTTGCCTTCAGGTTTGCAGATAGTAAAAATAACGTCTTTATAATCCTTTTTTACCGTAAATTCAGTTTCACAAAACTCACCGTCTTTATAGCGGAGGGTTTCACCGTCATCCTCGTATAACACAAAAGAATTATTGCCTCTTGAAATAAGAATTTCCAAAGCTTCAGGGTTTAACACACTGTTATTATCAGCATTTTCGTACATAGGAATAATTGCGCCTTCTTTTGCAAGTACCGGTATTACAGACTGGTCTCTGAACATTGAAAAAAGTTCATTGCCACGATATATCTTATCTGAAAGAATATCTGTATATCTGCCTTTAGGTAAATATACTTTTGTTTCAGCAACGCCTGTAATTTTGTCGCAAGGTTTTGTAATGGGACAAATTATAAGTTCTGTCCCGAAATAATATTCATTAGGACATTCATAGGCTCTCGGATCCTTCGGATTTTCGTAATACATAGGTTCAATAAGACATCTGCCTTCATCAGAGGTCTTTTTATTCATTGAATAAATATAAGGGATAAGCTTATGTCTGAGTTTAAGAAAATCCGTAGCTGTTCTTTCCACAAATTTATTATACATCCAAGGCTCCTTGCCCATAAATTCGTTTGATGTGGAATGTAAACGCATTATCGGACTGAAGACACCAAATTGAAGCCATCTCAGATATAGCTCATCATCCCTGTAACCGCGGCAGTGTCCGCCGATATCATGACTCCACCAGCTATAGCCTATATTAGATGCTGTTGAAGTGAAATACGGCTGAAAATCAAGTGACTCCCAGGTCTGAACAGTGTCACCGGAAAATCCGAGAGGATATCTGTGTGAACCTGCGCCTGCAAAACGTGAGAGAATGAGAGGTCTTTTACCGTCTCTTGCCGAATCAAGGGAATGATAATGATTAAGAGCCCACAAGGGATCAAGACCTTCGACAGAGGTATTCTTTCCCTGTTGCCAATCGATCCACCAGAAGTCAACACCGTCAGCTTCGTGGGGATGATGAAGAAATCTGAAATATCCTTCAATAAATTTATCATCAGTAATATCAAAACGGATCTGTTTTTTAGAATTCTTGTCAATACCCATAAAGTCGCAAAAATCACTGTAAGCATCCTCGTAGAACTTGCAGCCTGAGGCAGGATGAAGATTCATAGTGATTTTCAGGTTATTTTTCTTAAGCCAGGACAAAAATTCTTTTGGATCGGGGAAAAGATCAGTATTCCAGGAATATCCGGTCCAACCGGGAAAAACAGAGTTATAAAACAATTCAAGAATACTGTTTTTTTGTCCCTCATCCAGTGCATCTTTCCCGAACTTTTTTACGACATCAACCCAATGCCAATCCATATCAATGGTTGCTACGGTTATCGGAATTTTTTTATCAATAAATTTTTGCATCAGCTCTGTGTATTCTTGTTGTGTGTAGGCTTTATATCTGCTCCACCAATTTCCGAGTGTAAATCTCGGAATAAGCGGGGGATTTCCTGTAAGTGAAAAATAGTCTTTAACAGCGTTTCTATACTCAAATCCGTATGCAAAATAATATTTATCCGCTGATTTTGAAATTCTCGGCAATACTTTTCCGTTTTCGCATAATACAAGCGAATCGCTGTCATCTAAAACAGCAACGCCTTCAGAGGAAATAATTCCGTCGCCGAGTGATGTTTTGCCGTTTACTCCGTCAAGGGTTCGTTTTGTACCTTTGAGGTTTCCCTTGTTGTAATCAGTCACTTTTCTTCCGTCTGACAAAGTTATCGATTCCATTATATTTGTTTTTGTGTTATACACAAATCTTACGGCGGAAGTTTTAATTGTAACTATATCATCAATATGATCTGCAGAATAGTCGGCAACGCAGAAATTTCTGTTAATTATTGCCTGTGTAGGGGCGTCACAAAAGTAACCGTTGTTATCAGTTTCAACTCTTAACAACTTATCTGTAAGAACAGAAAAACGAGTCTTATTATGTATATAAATCTGAGATTCAGGCGTTACACTGTCAGTTTCAAGAATCATTTTCTGTAAGTAATCGCTCATCAGTATCACTTCCTTTTTTATATATAATATCATCATAACAGAATCTGTGTCAATATTCTATTGTTCCTTGTATTCGCACTCAAACCTTTTTCTCAATTTTTTCAATATTTTTGTTTCTAACCTGCTCACATAAGATCTTGATATTCCGTATTTTTCGGCAATGCTGTTTTGTGTTCTGGGTTCATTTCCATCCAGACCGTATCGCATAATAATAAGTTCACGTTCCCGTTTATCGGGTAACTCATTTATGAAGGTAATCATCTGTTTAATATTGTGAGATTGACTGATATCATCAATTATAGTATCATCAGTTGCAATAATGTCGATCAGAGTCAGAGGATTTCCTTCGGCATCTGTTTCAATCGGTTCATCAAAAGATATGTCCAATGAAGTTTTTTTCTGATTTCTGAAATACATCAGAATTTCATTATCGATACATCGTGATGCATAGGTTGCGAGTCTGACACCTTTTGCAGGGTCAAATGAATTAATAGCTTTAATAAGTCCTACTGTTCCTACAGAAATCAATTCTTCATTTTCCGATTCCTGAGAGTAATATTTTTTTATTATGTGAGCCACAAGTCTGAGATTATGTTCTATCAGTTTTTCCTTTGCTTTTTTGTCTCCGGATATCATTTTATTAATGCAGTCTTTTTCCTCTTCGGTTTTTAACGGGGGAGGAAAGAACCCTGCATTGTCAAGATGAAGTGCTATCAACAGAATATTAAATAAAAGCTTTTCTAACATTATCACATCTTCCTTCTGCTTGATATACAATATTTTATGATTCGCGAGTAAAAAAATGTTTGTCTGTCGTTTATTTTTGTTGAATTTAGTTTTTCCGTATGATAAAATAACTATGAAAACAGAAGGAAAAGGAGAGATATATTTTGCGACAAAGCTCAAAAGCTGCACTTGGCGGTATTATAAGTGCACTTTCAGTTGTTATTATGTTGTGCACTTATATCTCACCTTTTCTTGTTTATACAGCACCTCCGTTTGCAGGTATTCTTTTGATACTGATTATCAATGAATTAGGTTATAAATGGGCTGTCGGCACATATATTTGTGTAAGCGTTCTTTCTGTTTTTCTTATTGCCGATAAGGAATCTGCAGTGTTTTATACAATGTTTTTCGGTTATTTTCCGATACTGTCACTGTTTCTTGATGATAAACTTAAAAGCAGATTGATTCGATTTATTATAAAACTTATTACATTCAATTTGTCTTGCGCTTCAGCAATTTTTATTTGTGCATATGTTTTCAATATCAGTTATGATGACCTTAAAAGTGAAGGCAAATTATTCATTTACATTTTTATTGTTCTGATGAACATAATGTTTATTATTTTTGATTTTCTTATTTCCCGTATTCAGTTTGTTTATCTCTCAAAACTTCGTAAAAAATTCAGAAAATTGTTTAATATAAGGTAATGTAATACATTTTGCGGCATATTCTTTTATTAGTAATCTGAAATAAGGTGATCTGATGAAGGAATTTTCTGTAATAGTTTCTATAATTTTAATTTTTTCTGCATGTGCTTACTTTATTATTAATAAAGTTTCAGATAATGTTGCTTTAACGGTCGATGCTGTTTCACAGGCAGCAGATGATGTTACTGTAATTCTTGATGCAGGTCACGGCGGAGAAGACGGCGGGGCAGTAGCATATGACGGAACAGAAGAGAAAAACATTAATCTCGAAATTACAAAAAAAATTTCAGCTTTATTTGATTTATTCGACATTAAATATGTTATGATACGCGAAACTGACTGCAGTATCGGTGATTTGTCTCTTGATACAATAAGAGAACGCAAAGCCTCTGATATAAAAAAACGTTTTGAAATTGTAAATACTACTGAAAATTCAATTTTACTTAGCATTCATCAGAATATGTATTCTGTAGAAAAGTATTCGGGTTTGCAGGTATTTTATGCTCCCGGATGCGATCAGTCCGAACTCTTGGCTGATTGTATTCAAGACGTGACAATATCTGCCTTGCAGCCTGATAACACGAGAAAAATTAAGGAAAGTAACAAAAGCATTTATTTACTGTATAATGCTGAAAAGCCTTCTGTGCTTGTCGAGTGCGGATTTATGTCTAATTTTGAAGAGCTTAATAAATTAAAATCTGATGAATATCAGTGCAGGTTAGCCTATTTCATCACTTCAGGATTTATTAAGTATCTTTTGAGTTCAAAGGAAATTTAACGTATGGCAAATAAAAATAAAACAATTTATGTTTGCAGTAATTGCGGATATCAATCGCCGAAGTGGGCAGGGAAGTGCCCTGAATGCTGTGAATGGAATTCTCTTGAAGAACAAGATTTCTCTGTATCTTCAGAATCAAAAAAAAGTTCTTTTTCACAATTGAAACCATTAAAACTTTCTGATATAGGTGAGTTTACAGAGCACAGATATGATACAGGTATTTCAGAACTCAACAGAGTTCTTGGCGGCGGACTTGTAAAAGGTTCTGTTGTATTATTAAGTGGTGATCCGGGCATCGGCAAATCGACGTTATTGCTGCAGACAACTCAGACAATGGGAAAATCTAAGGACTTGTTATATATTTCGGGCGAAGAATCACCGCATCAACTGAAATTACGTGCACAACGAGTCGGCATAAGTAATGCAAATCTTACTTTAATATGCGACAATGACGCGGAAGCAATAGCAGATTACATAAAAAAGAATACCCCCGAAATTGTTATAATAGACTCAATTCAGACTATGTCGATAAATGGCCTGAATTCATTACCGGGGAGCATCACACAGGTACGTGAATGTTCCAACCTTTTTATGCGTGTTGCAAAAACATACAATATTCCCATAATCATTGTAGGACATGTCAACAAAGACGGAAATATAGCAGGTCCTAAAGTATTAGAGCATATAGTAGACTGTGTTTTGTATTTTGAAGGTGAAAAAAATCTTTCGTACAGAATTCTTCGTGCAGTAAAAAACAGATTCGGCTCTACAAATGAAATAGGTGTCTTTGAAATGAATGATAAAGGTCTCAGGGAAGTGCTCAATCCGTCAAAGGCACTGATTTCCGGAAAACCTTCAAATGTGTCAGGTTCCTGCATTGCATCTGTCATGGAAGGGTCACGACCGATACTTGCAGAAGTTCAGGGCTTGGTTTCTCAAACAGCATTCGGCAATCCGCGCAGAATGTCTACAGGCTTTGACTACAACAGAATGTCTTTATTGGTTGCAGTTTTGGAAAAGCGAGCCGGGTATTTTATGGGAAATTGTGACATTTATGTTAATGTTGCAGGAGGATTAAAAATTGACGAGCCGGCATCAGACCTACCGGTAGCGTTAACTTTAATATCAAGTCTTAAAGATGAAGTTATACGAGATGATTGCATAGCTTTCGGCGAAATCGGACTTGCAGGTGAAATCAGAAGTGTCAGTTTTGCAGAACTTCGAATAAAAGAAGCTATAAGGCTTGGTTTCAAGAAATGTATTATTTCTGAACACAATCTGAAAGAAGTACCTGAAACATATAAAGATCAGATAGAATTAGTTGCAGTAAATAATATCAGAAGTGCATATTATGAAGCATTAAAATAATTTAACAGGAGTTTTTTCTTATGAAAAAAGAAATGAGAAACACAGCAAATTTCCGTGCAACGATAATGATTTGCATTATCAGTTTTGCAATTATAAAAGTTATAAAGAAATATACTAAATAATTCATTAGGATTGAATTTTATAACAGTTAAGTATTATTTATAATCATAAAGAAGGAGAGCTTAAAATTAACCCTAAAATTATACAAAATAAATATTTTGTATAATTTGGGAGAGTGTTTTACCGTATAATTTACAATTTTAAGCAATTTTATTAGTTTTGAATGATAATTACAGGTATTCAATGCCTGCCATTGTGCAGCGTTTTTTTAATTATCAATCTAATGTAAAAAATAAATCCGAACTTACTATTGATGAATACTGTTTGGATTTACGTTTATTTTTTAAATTTTTGGTTTTAACCGAAACTAAAAATAAATTTTCAGCTGATGAACTTGATGCTGTCGATATTACAGGTTTGTCTGAAGATTATTTTAAGAAAATTACTTTAGATGACGCTTATAGATTTTTAAGCTATTGCAAGACTTTCCGCAATAATCAGGAAAAAGCCCGAGCCAGAAAAGTTTCTTCAATCAGAACATTTTTCAAGTATCTTAAGATGAATAACTATATAGACGATAATCCGATGATAAATCTTGATTCACCAAAGCTTAAAAAGAGCTTGCCGAAGTATCTTACAATTGATCAGGCTCAGAAGCTTTTGCAAGCTGTTGACGGACCTCATAAAGAGCGTGATTATTGTATTCTCACCCTATTTCTGAATTGCGGTCTTCGTTTATCTGAATTGGTATCAATAAATTATAATTCAATCAGATTCAATGAATTATCCGACACGTGTTCGATTGTTATTACAGGTAAAGGCAATAAAGAAAGAACCGTTTATCTGAATAATGCTTGTGTTGCTGCTATAAATGCTTATATGCGAGTAAGACCCAAGGATGGAGTTATTGATCGTGATGCATTATTTTTATCGAACAGGCGCACTCGGATCAGTAATAAAACCGTACAGCATCTTGTTGATGTGTATCTTGAAAAAGCAGGACTTGCTGACATGGGTTTTTCAGTACATAAGCTGCGGCATACAGCTGCAACATTAATGTATCAGACAGGAAAAGTTGATGTTCTTGAGCTTAAGGAGATTCTTGGTCACGAAAATCTTAATACAACTCAGATTTATACTCATTTACTTGATGAAAAGCTTAAGCAAGCTGTTGATGCCAACCCATTGGCAAATTTCAACATTAAGAAAAGCGAATAAAATCATTAAAGCGGAGCCACTTATTATGGTTCCGCTTTAATGATTTTTGTTAATTATATTGCAATAAATTATTCGAAACATTCGTCAATAATAATTGTATCAATACCGCCAAAACGATAAAAACTAACGTGGTGACACAATACAGCAAATACCGCTTAAAATATTCAGATATCTTATATTCAACATTATTTCCAAAAATCATATTCCTGATAATATAAGATAAATGCTGTGACTTATTGAACAGATTGAGTAAGATTGTATTTATTATAGTATATGTCGGGCATATAGCAATTAAATAAAATATCATTCCGTTAGTTCCGTACATATTAATTAAATATCCAGATACAAATCCGCTGAGCAAGCCTGCAAAAAATGGTAATATGAATAGTATTGGTGTGCCGATGCAACTCAGAGAAAAAATTATTGATATTAAAATCTGTATTACTGATATAAACAAAAGCAATATTGCAGAATGTAAATAATTTTCAGTTGAAAACATATATTTAGTTATAAAATTAGATATTCTGAATGAAGTATTAACATCACTTGAAAATGAAATTGCGGTACTCAGTATCAATCCGCAAATGAACAGAGTGAATATCAGAATAAAGCTGCTGTCAGATATTATCTTGTTTTTCAGATCAAATAACTGAAAATTTTTTCTTTTACTGTATTTTGAATAAATCATTAATCTTTTCAATCATACCACTTCCCTGTTATTGCTTCAGATTTGAAGATATTATGCCGCCTGCTGCACCTAAAAGCAGTTCTATGGGCAATATTAAAAGAAGCACTAAATTGAAATTAAATTTGCTGAAAAACAGCAATATCAGAATCAGTACCGCAGCACCGCTGATTCCGCTTACAGCACCCCATAAAAATCCCTTGTTTCTGAATATTTTTCCTGCAAAAAAACCACTGATTAACGAAGATATAGCAGAAATTATAAACCAAAAGATATATATTTTTTCCGGACTAAAGTCATTTTTGGAAATGATAAGTGCCGATATGAGTATTAATATCACCTTTAATATTATACTGCATAAAAAGCATACAATAATTTTTATCAGTTTAGATTCACTTTTAATCAATTTGTTTTTCATTTACTGTCTCCTTTTTTGTGTTGTCCGTTACAAAATATGAAAACAGAATGAAATATATGCAAAAAAAATAGCTGTAACTTAATGTTACAGCTAAAATTAATTATTCTTCGTCAGATTTTTTTGATCTTCTTTTTGAAGTTTTCTTTTCTTCTTTTTCAGCAGCTTTTGCAGCTTCAAACTTTGCTTTTTCTTCTTCTGCTCTTTCGGAAGCAGTATTGTTGGTCTGAATAGCCCAACGCATAATCTTCATTTTTGTTCTGTCGGCGCCGGTTTCAAGAACGATTGAATCTTCTTTAACGGTAACAACTCTGCCGTTTATGCCGCCGATAGTTGTGATTTCATCACCAATCTGAACAGAATCACGAAGCTTCTGATCTTCTTGCTGCTTTTTCTTCTGAGGTCTGATTGTAAGGAAGTACATTACAACAACCATAACTACCATAATTATGATCATAGTAAAGGGACTTCCCGAAGACTGAGTAGTAGCAGCATCACCTGTTGCTGCACCGCCCATACATAAATAATTTAATGTGTCAAAAAGCATGAAATTTCCTCCATATACAATAATGTGAATATTATAATAAAAAAAATAATAAAATGCAAGTACTTATATAAATTTATTTATTAAAGCAATGGCGCTCTCTTGTCAAGAATGTTTACATACTTCTGATAAAATGACTCGAATGTGCCATTTTCAAGCTCAGTCCGTATTCTTTCCGTAAGAGTATTGTAAAAATAAAGATTATGCATAACAGCAAGCCTTAATCCGAGAACCTCTTTTGCCTTTAATAAATGCCTTAAATAAGCTCTTGAATGAGAACGGCAAACGGGACAATCGCACTCTGAATCTATTGGGCGTACATCCTTTTCAAAACAAGCGTTATTAATATTAATGATACCGTTCCAGGTAAACAAATGTCCGTGACGGGCATTTCGCGACGGCATTACGCAGTCAAATAAATCTACACCTCTGTGTACAGCTTCGATTATATTACCGGGGGTACCGACTCCCATTAGATATCTGATTTTATCTTTAGGCATATGGGGTTCTACTGCAGAAATGATTTCATACATCACTTCGCTTGGTTCACCAACAGCAAGACCGCCGATTGCATATCCGTCAAGATCAAGCTTTGCAATTTCCTGCATATGTCTGATTCTGAGTTCAGGAAAGGTACATCCCTGATTTATTCCGAACAACAATTGATTCTTATTTACGGTGTCGTGTAAAGCATTTAACCTTTCGTGTTCTTCTTTACATCTCATTAGCCATCGAGTGGTTCTTTCACAGGATTGTTTTGAATATTCATAAGTAGACGGATTTTCAACGCACTCATCAAACGCCATTGCGATTGTTGAGCCTAAATTTGATTGGATCTGCATACTTTCTTCAGGTCCCATAAAAATCTTTCTTCCGTCAATATGAGAATTAAACGTAACACCTTCTTCTTTTATGGAACGCAACTTTGCCAACGAGAAAATCTGAAATCCTCCGGAATCAGTTAAAATAGGTTTATTCCACCCGGTAAACTGATGCAACCCTCCCATTTCTTTTATTGCCCTATCCCCTGTTCTCACATGCAGATGATAGGTATTGCATAACATAACCTGACACTTTATATCCATAAGGTCAAAAGCCGATAAGCCGCCTTTTATTGCAGCTGTAGTTGCAACATTCATAAAGCCGGGTGTTTGTATAGTACCGTGAACAGTGGTAAATTCACCTCTGCGTGCACTTCCCTCTTGTTTTATCAGTTTATACATCTGTTTCTCCTTTATATTTTATCAGTAATGATTGTGGAATCACCAAAAGAGAAAAAATGGTATTTTTCTTTAATTGCTTCACCATAAGCATTTATGGCGTTTTCTCTGCCGCAGAAGGCAGAAACAAGCATTATTAAAGTGCTTTCAGGTAAATGGAAATTAGTTATAAGTGTATCAATACACTTGAATTTATACCCTGGATATATAAATATATTTGTTGAATCACTGCAAGGACTTATATATCCGTTTTCATCACAGGCAGATTCAAGTGTTCTGCAGCAGGTTGTTCCGGTACAGATTATCTTTCCGCCGTTTTTCTTAGCTTCATTAATAGTTGAAGCAGCTTCAGGAGAAATAAGATAATTTTCATAATGCATATTATGATCTTCAATATTTTCGGCTTTTACAGGCCTGAAGGTTCCTATACCGACATGCAAAGTAATGTATGCAATTTTAACGCCCTTTTCCTTGATTTTTTCAAGAAGCTCCGGTGTGTAATGAAGTCCGGCTGTCGGTGCCGCTGCTGAACCATCGGTTTTTGCGTAAACTGTTTGATATCTGTCTTTATCAGCAAGTTTTTCTGTGATATAATGAGGTAGAGGCATCTCTCCGATTTCTTCAAGTCTTTCAAGAAACAGTCCGTCATACGTGAATTTTACAAGTCTGTTTCCGTTTTCTAAAACGGAAATTACTTCACCTTGTAAAACACCTTCGCCGAATGTAAAAAATGTGCCTTTCTTAGCTCGTTTTCCGGGACCTGCAATACATTCCCATATGTCATTTCCTTTATTATTCAAGAGCAAAAATTCAACCTTTGCTCCTGTATCTTTTTTTACGCCGTATATTCTTGCCGGTAAAACCTTGGAATTATTCAAAACAAGACAATCGCCTTTTTCCATATAATCAAGAATGTCATAAAAATGCTTATGTTCAAGTTTACCGGTATTTTTACCAATAACAAGCAAGCGCGAATGATCACGCTTTTCTGCCGGAGTTTGCGCAATTAATTCTTCAGGAAGCTCAAAATAAAAATCACTTTTTTTCATAAGAAAATCGACCTATATGATATATTCAGCAAAAAATGCCGTTTAATATGTAATAAATTCCCTAAATTATCAGAATATTTTATAATAAATATTTGCTTTATTTATAAGTTTTGCATAAAAACGCATTGACACAAGACAAATTAGGTGATAAAATTAAAAAATCTTAATAATGTTAACACAAATATTTAAAAGACGCAATACCAAATCAAATCTTTTTGAATATAATATTTGTGACGGAGGTTTTATTATGGAAAAACACTATAAAGTAGGCGTTATCGGCGCAACAGGTATGGTTGGACAGCGATTTATTTCTCTTCTTCATGATCATCCTTGGTTTGAAATTACTGTTCTTGCAGCAAGTCCCCGTTCTGCGGGCAAAACTTACGAAGAAGCACTCGGCGGCAGATGGGTTATGAAAACAGAATTGCCTGAAAAAGTAAAATCAATGGTAGTTCTTGATGCACAGGCAGACATTGAAAAAATTGCTTCTCTCGTTGATTTTGTTTTCTGTGCTGTTGATATGAAGAAGGACGAAATAAAGGCACTCGAAGAAGCCTATGCAAAAGCAGAATGCCCCGTTGTTTCTAATAACAGCGCTCACAGATTCACTGCTGATGTTCCCATGATTGTTCCTGAAATTAACGGTAAACATTGTGATGTCATAGAAGCTCAGAAAGCAAGACTCGGAACAAAGAGAGGCTTTATTGCAGTTAAATCAAACTGCTCTCTTCAAAGTTATGTTCCCGCTCTTTATCCTCTTGATGAAAAATTCGGCGTAGAGGATGTACTTGTTTGTACTTACCAGGCTATTTCAGGTGCAGGTAAAACTTTTGATCGTTGGCCCGAAATGGTTGATAATGTTATTCCTTACATCGGCGGTGAAGAAGAAAAGAGCGAAAAAGAACCCCTTAAAATCTGGGGTAAGGTTGAGAACGGTGAAATTGTTCCCGCAACAAGTCCTCGATTCACTGCTCAGTGTTTACGTGTTCCCGTTTCAGATGGCCACATGGCAGCTGTGTTTGTAAGATTCAGAAATAAGCCTTCAAAGGAAGAAATCATTGAAGTATGGAAAAACTTCTCAGGACGTCCTCAGGAGCTTCAGCTTCCCCACGCTCCTAAACAGTTCCTTAACTATTTTACTGAAGACAATATGCCTCAGACTAAGCTTCACAGAGATCTTGAAGGCGGTATGGCAGTTTCAATCGGCAGACTCAGAGAAGATACACAGTATGATTATAAGTTTGTTTGTCTTTCTCATAATACACTCAGAGGTGCAGCAGGCGGTGCTGTTTTAGCTGCTGAGCTCCTTTGTGCGGAAGGTTATATTGAACCAAAAAACTGATTACCGGTGATATTTATTGAAAAACACTGTTTTCAAAGGATGTGCAACGGCTCTTATAACCCCGTTCACACCTGACGGAAAAGATGTTGATTATTTATCTTTTGAAAAACTTGTTGATTTTCAGATAAAAAATTCGATTGACGCTTTGGTAGTTGCCGGAACTACAGGTGAATCTCCGGTATTAACGTCTGAAGAGAAAATCAATCTGATAAAAATTGCTAAAAATCAGGCAGATAATAGAATTCCTGTTATAGCAGGTACAGGTTCAAATAATACAGAAGAAGCAGTCAGAAAATCGAATGATGCAGAAAAAGAGGGAGTTAACGGTCTTTTGATCGTAACTCCCTATTATAACAAGTGCAGCCAGGATGGACTGATAAAGCATTATAATTATATTGCAAACAGAGTTTCAACGCCAATTATCGTTTACAATGTTCCCTCCAGAACCGGTGTGACGATTTCTCCTGAAACATATAAGGCATTGTCAGAGCATAATAATATTGTTGCTGTAAAAGAAGCCTCGGGCGACATTTCAGCATTTCTCAAATCAATTGTATTGTGTGACGATTCACTTGATTTTTATTCGGGTAATGACGATCAGACGGTAGCATTAATGTCTTCAGGTGCAAAAGGTGTAATTTCAGTTGCTTCAAATATTATTCCGTCAGTTATGCATAAAATAACCGAGTTATGCTTAACTGAAAAATGCAATAACGCTTCATATCTTCTTAAAAAGCATCTTAAATTGATTAATGCAATGTTTTGTGATGTAAATCCGATTCCTGTTAAAAAAGCCTGTAATATGCTTTTCGGCTTCAATGAAACAGCAAGACTTCCGTTAACACAATTGAATGACGATAAAACATATATACTTTCAAAAATATTAGAAGATTATAATCTCTTCAAATAAAAGCATAAATATATAACAAACAGAGCCGCAATTTAATCCGTGGCTCTGTTTATTGTTTTGCTAACGTTAGATAATTAAGTACCGTTTTATTGATTGATAGATGTATACGGCTATGAATAGCTAATTATAATACTGTAAAAGGACTTCCCATATTTTCATTTTCTTTTATCTTCAATTTTACCAGCAAATAATGTCTCAAATATTCGTAGGATATTGTTTCTCCACTTATATATATTCTTTAGGCTTAATTCTGCCAATAAGCTTCTTGCTGAACAACCCAACTAAGCTTATTACAATAGTTAATATCATAACCGAATAAAGAACAACAGTGAAGCCCCCTAATGACACATCCGTTCCACCGAAAGTGACATTAGTAAGGTAGTTATTAATACAAATGAAAACAATAATAAATATACAGAGTTGCGGTGCGTTCAAGAAAAAATCCTTTTAGTTTTTGGTATTGGTCTCACAGAGGAAAAATCGGAGATAAAAAGTGCATTATTGCTGTTTCAAGAAAAATTCTTAAACTCATTTATTACCTTATTCAAAATGATACCTATTATGATATTTCTATTGCAATGGATAATTTAAGAATCTGACATATTCTTCTTGAATATTCCGCTCATTTTATGGGCTTTATTTGCTATACCTTTTATCTCAATTCAGTATTACTTAGGCTTCACGCTAACCGTCCCCTGTCCTATTCTCCTAGTCTATTCTGTCTTATTCGTTTCTTTCCATTCTAATGTAAAAACCAAAGCATCAAAACTATCAGCAAAAATTGATTTACAACTATATTCAATGCAAGTTTTTGAAATAATTCTTTTTTGCATTCCAAATGAGCAATTGCAATCTGATGACATTTTTTTTATTATTTGCATTTTTTCATCATAAAAAGAACAATGATATCCAATACTCACAAAACCGTCTTCAGCAATAAACTCAATTTCACTACTTGAATTGTTTTCGTCTAAAAGCAAAATCAAAACTTTTGTTTCGTTGTAATCAACAATTTCTTCATCAATGTTTCTTAACAGTCCATGCGTAATAATTTTTCCATTTAAACTTGCAACACCAATTATAGGATGTATCTCATAAGAGCAATTTATGAGTTTAACATTAACAGATATTGAGTATAAACAATTTGGTTTTAACTCAATTATGTCTTGTAAATAAATGGGTGAATCATATAAAGTATTAAATAAAGGATTGGTAATAAGCCAATATCGCTCTTGTTTTGTAAGTTTTTCTTTCTTATGGACTTTTTCCAAAATTAATTCTCTTTTTTTTATAATATTTTTATAACTCATATTATCCACCATAATGTATGTTAAAATGTAAAGTCTTTGTTACTTGTTCAAAAACATAAAAATTACCACCTTTTCGTCCCAAAGGATGATGCAATTCAATAGAGAATCCATCGTTTCCTATAGGTGCTAATCCTAATCTCATTCTTGCCAAGTCATACTCTGAGTAATTTTTATAATTATAGAATGCTTCATTCTCCAATAACGTTGCCTAACTGTTGTCCAAGATGGATTTTTCCCAGATTTTGTTAAGTTATCGATTGGTTTACCTACATTCCACCCTATTTTAGATAAATCACTTCCTTTATCTACAAAGTTATCAACAATCTTACCTGAATCAGAAATTGCTTCAACGGCATTACCTGTATCATATATATCATCTGTATATTTCACTACTTTTAAGGATGCGCCAAACGCTGGAACAAAGGGAATAACTAGACTCACGGCATCTATTCCTAAACCAATCCAAGACATAATACTATCGGGATTAAAACATACATCAACAATACTAAATGCAAAAGAAATTAAATCCCAAATAGTTTCCCATGCAGCACCATGTACATCAATTCTCAAAACAGGATTATTCGCACAATAAGAAAACAAATTTTGTGTATTAACACTTCTGTTATCAATAAGTGAATCCGAACTCAAAAACCTACAAATCTCCGGCGAATAATACCTTGTTTTCAGGAAGTAAAATCCTGTTTCAGTGTCGTAGTAGTAGCTCCTGTATCTTATGGGATTTATAGTACCGATATTGTTTCCGCTTGTGTCGGTTGTTGAAAGGATTCTGCCCCATGCGTCGTACTCGTAGGTGGCGACGGTTGCACCTGCGTTATTGACAATTGCAATTACGTCGCCCTGAAGATTCTTCACATAGAAATACGGGGTGTCGTTGTACTCAAAGCCGTAGTATTCACCGGCACTGTTATACATAAACTCAAGCTTATTCGAGCCGGTTTTTTCACCCACAAGCATATCACCGGCATAGTAATAATTAGTTACCGTTGAGCCTGTTGTCTTTTTCAGTCTTCTGCCTGAGGTGTCATAATCATAACTTGTTGTACCTGCTGTAGCAAGCAGACCTAAGTATGAATATGTGAGGGATTTGCCGCCGAGGCTTGTTATTCTGCCGTTTGATGCTGACGTTGATACTTCGTTATATTCTGTCAGCACATCGCCCCACGAAGAATTTCCGTAAGTCCATGTGTCGGTCTTTATTGCAGTCCCGAGGTTTGAATCCAAGGTGTACGCATATTCTTCACGTCTTGTTATGTTGCCGTTGGAATAGTAATATTTGTATGTCTTTCCAAGCTCTGCATTATCTCCACGGGTAAGCT
>JAZSRT010000019.1:0-38424 GCA_045538645.1 Acutalibacteraceae bacterium
CTGTGGGAGGGGCTTGGCTTCTGCGGACTTCACACCACCGATATAACCTATCATGCATCATTCCCCCTTATCTGCCTTTTCCCCGATTTGCAGAAAAAGCAAATGAAAATGGGGGCATGCTTCCAAAGGGATGACGGCAGAGTGCATCATTGCTTTAAGCCTGATATGAAAAGCACAAACAACGGCTTTGACCGTGTTGATATAAGTATGCAGTTTGTCTTAATGGTGCTTCGTGATTATCTTTTTACAGGCGACAGAGAGTATCTTACCTTTCTGTGGGATAATGTCAGACGGGCTATGGATTCTACGGAAAAGCTTGATACAGATAAGGACGGTCTTCCCGATTACAATACAAAACGTAATACCTACGATGCCTGGAATTTCTCGGGTACACCCGTATATATTTCTGTCCTTTGGTTAGCTGCTTTAAAGGCTGCAGCAATCATTGCTGACAGAATTGGGGACAAGACTTGCTTTGATAAGTGGAACAATATATTGGTTTTGGGCAAACAATCCCTTGAAGAAAAGCTCTGGAACGGCGAGTATTACAACCTCTGGAGAAACAATGAAGAAACCGACGAATCTCTTATGACTGATCAGCTTGACGGAGAATGGTTCTTGAGAATGACGGGGCTTGAGGGCAATATTCCCGATGAAAAAGTCCGTTCTGTTGCCGGATTTATCTTCCGTAATAATTTTGATGCCGAACAGGGGCTTGTCAATGCTACCGTACCCAAGGGAAGAAAGACAACTATTGATACTTATAATAACTGTCAGACAATAGCTGTGTGGACGGGTATCGGATATGTCTTCTCTGCTCTCGCACTGTCTGTCGGGGAAGCCGAAATATCTGATACGGTAATAGATTCAATTCACAATAATCAGTTAAGATTCGGTGCCTTTTGGGACCATTGGGAATGCGGACATCACTATACCCGTCCGATGTCAAGCTGGAGCACACTTATTGCGGCTTCGGGAATGATGGTTGACTACGAAAACAAAAAACTGTCATTTAATCCCATTGATAAAAATATAACCTTTCCTCTTTGTCTGCCTGATATTTTAGCTAAGGTTACCTTCGCCGACGGTAAATGCGAAATTACATGCATCAGCGGAGATTTGAGCGGTTGGGATGTAAGTGTGCTGTAACGGACAGGGGTAATTTTTGCATAAATAAATTACATTTACATTATGATATTTCTCCTGTTCGCTTTTCGGACAGGAGATTTTTATGTTTATTGACTATTTTTACAATATGTTGTATTATTGTACCAACGAAAGGAGAGAAAATGTATGGATAAGCTTTTCAGTGCATTTATGGCTTTTATGATGACCTTTATCGGCGGATGGTTTGCACCTGTAACGGTGCTGCCTGAAGCGGAAATTTCCGAAACGGCTCAGACACAGGAAATCACCGTTATGAATTTCAATGTTTACATCAAGGGAACAGGTAATAAGAGTCCCGAAAACAGAACGGATGAGGTAGTTACAACTATCCGTAATGCCGACCCTGATTCCTTCGGTGTTGAAGAAGCAGACCCCGCATGGCTCGGAAGACTGTCAGCGGCTCTTCCCGAATATTCTTATGCAGGTCACGGAAGAGATAAGGACCTTGGCGGTGAGGCAAGTGCCGTATTTTATAAAAATGAAAAATATGAGCTTGTGTCAGAAGAGACCTTCTGGCTTTCAAAAACTCCCGATAAGCCCTCTAAGGGTTGGGATGCATGGATAAACAGAATCTGCACAGTAGCTGTGCTTAAAGATAAGACAACGGGCTTTACTTATGCACATTTCAATGCTCATTTTGATAATTCAGGTTCAATTTCAAGGGTTGAAGCAATAAGAGTGGTTTCCGAAAAAGCAAGTGCTTACGATATGCCTATAGTTTTTTCGGGCGACCTTAATGCAAAAGAAGGAAATCTTATGTATAAGCGTGCTCTTGAAGCAGGCTTCAGAGATACAAAATATCTTGCCGAAGCATCAGACACGGGAGCAACCTACCACGGTTACGCTAATCTTCATAAAACAAACAATAAGCCCATTGATTATATTTTTGTAAATTCCTACTGTAAGGAAGTTGCAACTTATGATGTTGTAACAGAGCAGATAAACGGTATTTATCCCTCTGACCATTTCCCTGTTGTTTCAACTCTTACAATGTATTATTGATAAAAACACCCTGCTCTGAGCTTTGAGCAGGGTGTTTTGTCGAAATCATGCATCGGTTTTTATTTCAAGGCGTTCTTGTCGTATTTCCTGTAATTCTGCCATTATCTTTTCTTTGTTCTTACCGGTGAAGTTGTCGAATCTCATAATAAGTCCGGGGATAAGATTTCCTATTATGCCGGGGATAATAACAAGGTAGAAAATACCTTTAAGTGTTTCGGGTGTCTGTACGGCTTCAACGCTTTCGCCTTTTTCATTGATATAAGCACTCTTGTAGCCGATAAGCCCCAGACCTATGTCAATCATCAGGTCTTTCCACAGGCTTGAGATTCTTGAGCACATAGTATTGAAGGAGAAAATCATACCTTCATTTCTCAGGGAAATGCCCAGCTTCTTATAGCTTTTCCATTCCATATAATCGGCAGAATCAGCAAGTAGCACACGTCTTGCGGCGGACATACCTGCATTGGGGAAGCCGCCTATGGCGATAAGTGCCCCTACAATAAATTTGTTTTTATAACCTAAAAGGGCAAGCAGGGTGTAGCAGGTGCCTGTGAGAAGATATCCGTAAGAAACCATATCACGTGAGCTGAGTTTTTTGCCGATAAAGGGAACTGAAGCAAGTCCTAAATAAGATAATGTTGAAGAGCATACTTCCACAACTGTTTTCATTCCGTAGTTATTCATCGTCTGTTTATAGAAGAAGGGAAGTGCGCTGTAGCATACCTGTCTTACCGAGTCAATTATCTGGCTGATGCTCAGAAGAAGCAGTGGTCTGTTCATCATTACCACTTTCAGGTCAACGGATGCTTTGTTTTTCTTTTCTCTCGGGGCAATGCTGAGTCTTTCTTTGAGTGTAAGACAGGGGACTATCATTGTTATAAGCCCCAGAATACCGAATATCAGAGCCACAACAAAAAATGCCCATTTTTCGGAATTGTAATCACCCTTCTGAATATCGATTATCACGG
Organism: Acutalibacteraceae bacterium; assembly: GCA_045538645.1. GTDB lineage: Bacteria > Bacillota > Clostridia > Oscillospirales > Acutalibacteraceae > RUG806. The sequence goes on from JAZSRT010000019.1 coordinate 3,138, forward strand.
GAACAAGACCGCCCGGAAGTGTTGAACCCAGAGTGGATGCAAACTGTGCTACCGTATAAAAGGTTTTTCTGGGCCCCGCAGTATAAGTCATTCTTGAAGATAATGTCAGAAGTGAAATGTCATAAAATGTGTCTGCCACATTAAAAAGCAGGAATAAAAGGAATGACCAAATCAGCCTGAAGGTAAGTGAGCCTGTGGGAACAAAGAACAGTAATACAGAGGATAAGGTAAGGGGAATTGCAGAAAAAGTCATAAACTTTTTTGCAGACCCCGTGTTATCAAGCATCATACCTATCATCGGTGATGTTACGATATTAACACCTTTTGTTACTGCTTTGAGTGTAAGATTCTGCTCTTTTTGTAATCCCATATAGTCATAAAAGAACTGGTCTGTATATGTACTTACACAATCCTGTCCCATAGAGTTTCCGAATGAACCTGAAGCAAAGCCGAGAAGCTCTTTCAGTGTAAATTCAGGATTGTTTTTAATAGCATCAATTTTTTCTGAGAATTTACCCATTGTATGTACCTCCTGTCAGATGTTGTATGAAAAACCGTCACGGCAGATAACAGTATTTTTACCGAAAGCGTTTTTTGCTCTGAGAAGTGCTTCTTCGGGTGCTTTCATTATATACCCTCCGTGATGGATAAAATACAGCTCGTTCACATTCTTTTTTTGTTCTTTGATTTCTTTACATATATCCTCTATTTTGTGGTGTCCCGTTTCAACAAAAAAGGCATCGCAATGCTGAGGGAGTATATTTTTTATGTCATAGAGTTTTATGTCTCCCGAAAAAACCAGGGTCTTGTCTTCTGCCTTTATAATATATGAAAAAGAACGGTATTTTCCGTTTTTATCCATTTCCATATGATTGTTATGAACGGCATAAATGCTGAAATCGTCTGTGTCGGAGGTGTATATAAGTCCTTCATTCACTTCGTGAAGTGAATGTGTATACGGGCAGACAAAATCCCCTTCGGTATTTTTAAGCACCTGCATAAAACCCTCAACAGTTTCTTTTACAGGAGAAAAAATGGCTATATTTTTGCCGTTCATTTCATTTAGCTTGTTTACTGCATTTACTTTTCTTATATACCACAATAAATTTCCCAGTCCTCCCACATGGTCCATATGAGGGTGAGTTATAAATATTGCCTTTGTTTTAAGGATATCAGCACCGCTTATATGCGCCGTATATGCTCCGCATTCGCCCGCATCTATCCAATAAAGTCCGTTTTTACATTCTACGGCAAGGCAGGTGTGATGAAAGCCTGCATAGGGCTTTGTCCCTGCAGATGTGCCGAAGGTGTGAACCTTCATTTATTTCACCAGCTTTTCGAATTCTTTTTTTGCGTCTTTATAATAATATCTGTGACCGCCGTCACCTTTTACGTGAACACAGTTTTCGGGGGCAGAGGAGTTTTTGTAGTATATCTCTTTAAGTCTTTTGAATTCGTGTTCGGCGGTATCGAGAGGAAATATTTTGTCTTCCTTGCCCGAAACTATCACAAGAGGACGCGGAGCAATAAGTCCCGCAAGTTCAGCCATATCAAAATATTTTGAGATTCCGGGAACAAAATTGCAGGCGCAGTGATACATCGTGCCTATTGAACCGTAAAAGGTTGCAAATGCACAGGAGGGAATTGCCGCCTTTATGCGTTTTTCGAGAGCCGCCGAATAAAATGTGGCAGTGCCGCCGCCTGAATTTCCCATACAGTATATTTTATCTGTATCAAGAACTTCGCTGAATTTATTTTCGAGCACATCAATAAGGCGCATAACATCCCATACCCTGCCGCCTATTGTGGTTCTTCCCGAAAGAATTGCCGTCATTGATGCGGTATAACAGTCGGGCTTGGGGGTGCCGCCTCTTTCTCCGAAGCAACGCTGGTCAATGGCAACTGCAACAATGCCGTTTTTTATGCACTGAACGGCAAAATCTCTGTCGCCCGATTCATCATCTTCTTTGTCACAGTCATATTTTTTTATACCGAAGCTTACGTGCATTCCTGTGCCGTGTCCCTGAAGACATATCATCACGGGAGGTTTTTCGCAGCACGGATTTTTAGGAATCCACATAACAGCAGGGACAAATTCCCCTTCTTCACTCTGAAAAGTAAAACGAATTTCTCTGCATTTTTCAAGCTCTTTTTCGTATTCTTTTTCAAAAAGTGAATCACACTTTTTGTAGGGCAGCCCCAGAAGCTCTTTAAGCTTTGCTTCTGCCTTTTCCTGCCATTGCCCGAGTGTTTCTTTTTCGGGATCAAAAACCATTGAGGGTACGGTGTTTTTCAGCGCTTTGAATTCTGTAAGTTTTGAATGCGAAATTTGCATAGATAAGCCTCCCGTATTTTTTTTTCTGTTTTTAATATAACAATTTAATGTGTTTTTGGCAAGTAAAAAAACTCAGACTTGCAAATATAAGCCTGAGTAATTCAATTAATAACAGCTGCAGCCGTCGTGGGAAGAAAACTCTTTGCCGTTTTTTCTGCCCCAATCGGCAACGGCTCTTTTTGCTGCCATAACAGCCATTGCGCCGAGATATAATTTTTGTCTCGGAATCTCATTTTTTGTATTGTAAAAAACAACATTATTTGTAACCTGCATAATATCCTCTGCCGTGTGGTATTTTATCATACGGCACACGGTTTCGGCACAGTCGGTAAGCACTTCATCTTCGGAACAGGTGAAGGTGGCATCAGTTACTTCGCCGTCTTCAAAATTAACGGTTATTTCAATGAATTCTTCTGTATCACCGGGGGCGATTTTTCCGATTCCTATATTATTCATAATCAAACGTTGAATCTGAACAGAACAATGTCACCGTCCTGCATCACATATTCCTTTCCTTCGCTTCTTACAAGTCCTTTTTCTTTTGCGGCTGACATAGAACCGTTTGCCATAAGCTCGTCAAAGGATATAACTTCTGCGCGTATAAAGCCTCTTTCAAAGTCGGAGTGAATTTTTCCTGCTGCCTGAGGAGCCTTTGTGCCTCTTTTAATGGTCCATGCTCTTACTTCGGGCTTGCCTGCGGTAAGATAAGACATAAGGCCCAGAAGGTCATAGCTTTTCTGAATAAGAAGGTCAAGACCGCCTTTTTCAATGCCCAGTTCGCCTAAGAACATTTCTTTTTCTTCTTTTGAAAGCTCAGCTATCTGTGCTTCAAGCTCTGCGCAGATGGGAAGAACTTCACTGCCTTCTGCTGCGGCTATTTCTTTTACTTTATTAAAGTATTTATTATCAGTAAGATTTCCGGCAAAATCTTCTTCGCTCATATTGCAGGCATATATAACGGGTTTTGATGAAAGAAGTGCAACAGAAGCCATTAACTCTTTCTGATCGTCTGTCATTTCTACAGCACGAGCATTAACGGCATTGTCGAGCTGCTCTTTAAGGTAATTAAAGAACTGAACATCGCCTGCGAGAGATTTATCACCCTTCATAGCTTTTGTGTCACGGTCTATTCTTCTCTGAAGAACTTCTGTATCAGAAAGGATAAGCTCAAGATTTATGGTTTCTATATCTCTTACGGGATCAACTGCACCGTCAACGTGCATAATGTCATCATTTTCGAAGCAGCGTACAACGTGGATTATTGCATCAACTTCTCTTATGTGTGAAAGAAATTTATTTCCGAGACCTTCACCCTTTGATGCGCCCTTTACAAGACCTGCAATGTCAACAAATTCTATTGTTGCAGGGGTTATTTTGTCGGGGGAATACATTTCTGCCAGTTTATCTATTCTGTAATCGGGAACTGCTACAACGCCTACGTTGGGTTCTATTGTACAAAAAGCATAGTTTGCAGCCTGTGCGCCTGCATTTGTGAGTGCATTAAAAAGTGTGCTTTTACCGACATTCGGCAAACCTACTATACCGAGTTTCATCTGTTATTTACCTCTTTATCTAAAAATACATCTTATAATAGCACAGTTTTTCTGCCTTTGCAACAAAAATCATTCAGACGCTTCAGAAACGTTATTTAATGCTGTATTTCTGATACAGAACATAAACAGAATAAAATAATAAAAATATGTGTTGCTTTTGTATTGATTTTTCATTCTTACGGTTCAGTGATTATTCCGGTTGAGAGAAATTAAGAAAATTATTGATTATTAAAGTAATATTTTGGGCAAAATTTTAATAAACAGAAACAGTTTGTTAATAAATTGAAGCGAAAAATAGGCAAATTTTGTATATTGTTCAACACTGTGTATAATATCTCTTGCTCTTTAGCCGGCACTTGGTTACGAAAGTTTGCAAGAATTTGTTATAAATGTAAACATTGTAATTAACTAAAAAAAACACTTGAATTTTCATTTTCAGTTTGGTAATATATTGCTGTAAGATATCCTAATAGGATTCTTGTATAATTTTTTAGCGAAAGAGAGGTGCACACAATGGATAAGATCGCAGGACTTGCTGAATACCTCGGCGCATGGCTCAAGGAGCTCATCAAGACAATCATGGAAATGATGGATTGGCTTGAAATCAACTTCGGTGGCGAAGCTGAATAATTTCAGAAATTGTTTTAACTTAATTTTTAAGAAAAGAGGTGCGAATAATGGATTTTGATTTCATCACAAAGATCATTGATGATATCGTAGCATTCATCAAGTCTGCTGTTGCTAACATGCAGAAGTTCATCGCTGGTTTCAAGAGCGGTAATGCTTTTGTAGTACCTGAAGATGCAGAATAATTATTAATTAAATTTGTTTTATTAATCTTGCAAAAAAGTGAGGTGCAAATAAATGGAACAGTTCTTCGATTGGCTCAGATATTGGGTTGAAATGATCATCGAAATGATTGAAAATACAAAGGAATGGTTTGCTAAGGCTTTCCCCGCAGAAGAAGAATCTTCAGAAGCATAATTTCAATCAATGAACTTATAGTTTTTATTAAGTAATGAAAAGAGGTGCAACATTAATGGATATCCAGACAATCATCAACGACATCATCGGTTTTATCGAAAGCTTCCTTCAGCAGCTTGAAGCATTCTTCGCTTCTATCGTTAAGACAAACGGTTGGGACGATCCCGCTAACTATCCCGACAATTTCCCCAAGGCTGAATAATTTCGGTTCTTGAATATAATTTTTTTATAAAAATTATGCATAATTAAAAAAGGGCTCCTGATAAGGGGGCCTTTTTTTGCGCCCTTTTTTCCAATAATTTCCTTTGAATAGTTTAATTTGTATGCTAAAATATAATAAATTAAATTTTGAGGCTAAAAACTATGAATAACATTTTTTTGAATTCTGAATTCCGGATAGAGAATTTCACAGATATTTGGACAAGATTAAAAACTGAATACCGCCCAATTGTTTTATACGGGACGGGTAACGGGGCGGACAGAATAATTGATATTCTCGAAAGAGAGAATATTAAAATCAGCGGTATTTTTTCAAGTGCCGCCTTTGTCCGAGAGCGCTTTTTCAGAGGATATAAAGTAACGGATTATGAGACCTGCAAAAGAGATTTTCCCGATATGCTTGTGCTTATGTGCTTCGGCTCTGCAAGGGAAGATGTTCTTTATAATGTAAGAAAAATAGCTGAAGAAAATGAAATTTTAGCCCCCGATGTGCCCGTTTACGGGGATAATATTTTTAATTCTGATTTTTACAATGAACACAGGGAAAAGCTTTCAGAAGTCAGAAAAAGACTTTCAGATGAAAAAAGCATTGATACCTTTGATAAATTAGTTGAATTTAAACTTACGGGAAGGATTGCAAATCTGTTATCCTGTGAATATGATAACGCAGGAATTTTTAATATAGCTGAAAATTCCGTGTATGTTGACCTCGGTGCATATAACGGTGATACCGTATTGGAATTTACAGAAAAATATAATTATAATAAAATAATTGCCGTTGAACCCGATAAAAGAAATTTCCGTAAGCTTACGGAAAATACAAAGGGCATCAATAATATTATATTGTATAATGCTCTTATAAGTGACAGCGACGGTAAGGTTTATCTTGATAACAACAAGGGCAGGGGAGCTCACGAAAGTGACAAGGGAAAGCTTGAAACAGATGCGCTTACCATTGATACAATAATAAAAAAAGAAAAACTGCCCGAAAACGTACAGCTTGTAATAAAATTTGATGTAGAGGGAAATGAACTGAAAGCCCTTGAAGGGGCAAAAGAAACTATAAAAAAGCATTCTCCGTTGATGTTCATATCCTGCTACCACCGAAGTGAGGACTATTTCACACTACCTTTAAAAGTTTTTGAAATAAATAATAATTACAATATATATATGCGTCACTATAAAGGAATTCCGGCGTGGGAAACGGAATTTATATTTGTGAAAAAACAAATTCCGTTTTTAAATGCAGAATACAGAAGGCATAATGCAGAGCTGTGTTGATGAGTAGGAGAGATTTTTATTTCCTTATTCGGTGTAAAAACACAAAAAATGGAAATTGGTGTTGAATATTTCTGAGGTTTATGGTAATATTATATTACATAAAAATGTGTATTTGCACAAAAAATGGAGTTTGCTATGGAAATTCAGAGAGATAATTATCTTCAGCAGTTGATTTTGCGGAAGAATAACGGAATGATAAAAGTAATTACGGGTATCCGCAGATGCGGTAAATCCTATTTGCTTTTTACAATTTTCAAAAGGCATCTTCTTGAAAGCGGTGTCAAAAACGAGAATATTATTGAAATTGCTTTAGACGGTATTGAAAATGAAGAATTAAGAGATCCGAAATTCTGTTACGGATATATAAAGGAAAGAATAAAAGACGGCGGACAGTATTATCTGCTGCTTGATGAAGTGCAGTTTATGCCGAGATTTGAAGAGGTTCTCAACAGCTTATTGCGTATTAAAAATATTGATGTGTATGTTACGGGAAGCAATTCAAAGTTTTTATCGTCCGACATTGTTACGGAATTCCGTGGCAGAGGGGATGAAATAAGAGTTTATCCTCTTTCTTTTGCTGAGTTTTATTCTGCCTTTAACGGTGAGTATGACGATGCATGGGAAGAATATATGCTTTACGGCGGTTTGCCGCAGGTTGCAGGTTTCAAGGCTGAACAGCAAAAGGCCGATTATCTTAAAAACATTTTTTGGAATGTTTACCTGAGAGATGTTATAGAACGGAATAATTTAAGAAATGATAATGAAATATCGGCTCTTGTTGATGTGCTTGCTTCTTCCATAGGCTCACCTACAAATCCTACAAAAATATCAAATACTTTTAAAAGTCAGGAACATCTGACATATGCAAACAAAACAATAGCCAGTCATATAGATTATCTTTGTGATGCTTTTCTTATTTCTAAGGCAAATCGCTATGATATCAAGGGAAGAAAGTATATTGGTTCAAATCTTAAATATTATTTTACCGATGTGGGACTTCGTAATGCAAGGCTTAATTTCCGACAGCAGGAAGTGACACATATAATGGAAAATATCGTTTATAATGAGCTTGTTCTCCGCGGATTGAATGTTGATGTGGGGATTGTTGATACCGTATCAAAAGATGAAAGCGGAAAGCGTATCCGTAAGCAGCTTGAAGTGGATTTTGTTGTAAATCGCGGCAGTAAGCGTTATTATGTTCAGGTTGCATATAATATGGATTCCGAAGAAAAGCAGAAACAGGAATTTTATTCCCTCAGAAATATTTCCGATTCTTTCAAGAGAATAATAATTATAAACGGTACGCAAAAACCGTGGTATAATGATGAAGGTTTTCTTATTATGGGAATAAAGCAATTTCTTTTAAATCCGGATAGTTTGGAATATTAAAAAACGGTCTCAGGTATTACTTGATAACCTGAGACCTGTTAGTTTTTGCGTTACAGCAAATTTTCATCGTAAACAGCACGGCTTCCGCCGATGAATTTCGCACGGGTTCTTGCGGCAAGTACGGTGGCTTCACCTAATTTGTTATTTTCCAGCCTTACGGGGACTGCCACTTCTTTTAAGTGCATACCGATAAGTGTGAATCCGATATCAATTCCCGCATCGGCTTTTATGTGCTCAACTGCAACGGGAGAGCTAAAAGCTTTATATGCATTTGTTGCAAAAGAGCCGCCTGCTTTCGGCTGGGGAACAACATTACAGTATTGTGCATTTCCGATTGCTTCCTTTTCTATGATTATGGCACGGTTAAGATGCTCACAGCATTGAGCGGCGATAAAAATACCTTTTTCGCCGCAGGCTTCTGCAATTCCGTTATATATGGCAGTTGCAGTTTCATAGTTTGAATCCGTGCCGATTGTTGAACCCATAACCTCGCTTGTGGAACAGCCTACAACAAGAATATTTCCCTTTTCAAGCCTTGCTTTTTCTATTATTTCTTCTGCGGTTCTTTTAGCCGCAGTCTGTATTTCGGTAAACTTGTCCATATTTAACACCTCATATTTATTATATATTATTATCTGTAAAGTTTGCAAGTCAATATTATTGACTTATTAAAAAGAATTTGATAAAATGATTTTTTGTAAATGTAAGGAGGCTTGTTTATGAAAAATACTGAAAAAACCATGGAAAAAATCGTAACCCTTTGCAAGGGCAGAGGTTTTGTTTTCGCAGGCAGCGAAATTTACGGCGGTCTTTCAAACACCTGGGACTACGGCCCCTTAGGCGTTGAACTTAAGAACAATATCAAGAAAGCATGGCTTAAGAAATTTGTTCAGGAAAATCCCTATAATGTAGGTCTTGATTCTGCAATTTTAATGAATCCTCAGACATGGGTTGCCTCCGGACATCTCGGCGGTTTCTCTGACCCTCTTATGGACTGTAAGGAATGTAAAACAAGACACAGAGCAGATAATCTTATCGAAGATTTTGACGGCACAAATGTTGCAGGCTGGACAAACCAGCAGATGACAGATTATATAAAGGAAAAGAATATACCCTGTCCCGATTGCGGAAAGCATAACTTTACCGATATCAGACAGTTCAATCTTATGTTCAAGACCTTCCAGGGTGTTACAGAGGACAGCAAGAATGAAATTTATCTTCGTCCCGAAACAGCTCAGGGTATCTTTGTTAACTTTGCAAACATCCAGAGAACCACAAGAAGAAAGGTTCCCTTCGGTGTTGCTCAGATAGGTAAATCCTTCCGTAATGAAATCACTCCCGGTAACTTCATTTTCCGTGTGCGTGAATTTGAACAGATGGAGCTTGAATTCTTCTGTAAGCCCGGCACTGACCTTGAATGGTTCAATTACTGGAGAGCATACTGCCGTGACTGGCTCTATTCTCTTGGTATGAAGGAAGAGAATCTCCGTTTGCGTGACCACGATGCAGACGAGCTTTGCTTCTATTCTAAGGCTACAACAGACTTTGAATATCTCTTCCCCTTCGGTTGGGGCGAACTCTGGGGCGTAGCTGACAGAACAGACTATGACCTTACTCAGCACATCAACACTTCGGGTAAAACTCTTGATTACTTTGACCCCACAACAAACGAGAGATACATTCCTTATGTTATCGAACCCTCTCTCGGTGTTGAGCGTCTTTTCCTTGCTCTTATGACAGAAGCTTATGACGAAGAAGTGGTTGATGCAGAAAAGAACGACACAAGAGTTGTGCTTCACTTCCATCCCGCTCTTGCTCCTTATAAGTGTGCAGTTCTTCCTCTTTCAAAGAAACTGAATGAAAGTGCAGAAAAGGTATTCCACTCACTTCAGAAGAAGTTTATGTGTGAATTTGACGATGCAGGTTCAATCGGTAAACGCTACAGAAGACAGGACGAAATCGGAACTCCCTTCTGTATTACCTATGACTTCGATTCCGAAGAAGACGGCTGTGTAACAGTAAGAGACCGTGACACAATGGAGCAGGTAAGACTTCCCATTTCAGAGCTTGAAGCATATATTTCAGAAAAACTTGAATTTTGATTTTTTTCTCCCGACGATTTTTTTGTCGGGAGTTTTTTTTCTGAAAACGGAAATAATATTGACAAATTAAATATTTTGTAATACGATGTATTACAAAAAGAGGTGCTTTTTATGACAATTTCTTTGAGATTGAATGATGATGATTCGTTGCTTATTAAAAAGTATGCTGAAATTAACAATATGACGGTTTCAGAGCTTGTCCGACAGTCGGTTCTGGAGCGTATTGAAAAAGAATATGACCTGGAATTGTTCAACAAGGCTCTGTCTCAATATAAAGACAATCCTTTTACTTATTCTCTTGATGAGGTTGAAAGGGAACTCGGGATACTATGAAATACAAGGTTGAATTTACGGGAAGTGCATTGGAGGATCTGAAAAAATTGGATCGTCACACCGCTGCATTGATTTTAGGATGGATTTGTAAGAATCTTGAAGGCTGTGAAAATCCCCGTCTTCACGGTAAAGCACTGTCTGCCAATAGAAGCGGGCAATGGCGGTACCGTGTCGGTGACTATCGTTTGCTCGCTGAAATACAGGATGAAAAAATAACAATTCTTGTTCTTAATGTGGGGCACAGACGGGAAGTTTGTAATTGAAACACTGTTCTGCAGAAATATAGTGGCAGAGGATTTTGAATAAATAATTTAAAAATAACGACCGTAGCGGAATCATAATCTGCACGGTCGTGTGCTTATATAAATAAAAACCTACAGCCCCAAAAGGATAATGACATTGAGATTCGGAGCAGGGGGATAAATTGTAATATTTTTCTCTTACTCGGCGTATTTTTTAATATCGCCGCATTCATCTAAAACTGCCATAAGAATATAAAGTCTCGGAATGTGGAAAGGTCCTTTGAAGATGTTGCCTTTGAGGGTGGTGGAAACGGAGTTGTCATAATGAAGATAACCGTACCATTCACCGTCTTCGTTGTCAATAAAATACTTTTTGCAATATTCCTTGATTTCTTCGTAGCCTTTGAGATATTTTTCATCCCCGAACTGAAGATAAGCCATTCTGAGGGCTATCATAGCTTCGCACTGGGGCCACCACAGCTTCATGTCCCATTCAAGCTGTACGGGAGGATAACCTAAAAGGTCGGTAAATGCTATGATGCCGCCGTATTTTTTATCAAGTCCCAAAGGAAGTGTAATATCAATTATCTTCTTGCCGATTTCTATGGCTTCTTTGTTATCGGTGAGTATACCTTCAAGCATAATAAACCAGGCGGCTTCAAGCGAATGTCCGGGGTTTACGATTCTGCCCGAGGGAGTGTTTACAAATTTTCCGTCTACGGTAACACTTTCAAGAAGTGCCTTATCCGTAAGATATCCGCCGCCAAGTATTTCATCAAGACACTCTTTGCATATTTTGTTATATTCATCCTTTTTGTCGGAATCCATGCTTCTCATGGTTTGTGCGGTAGAAAGCATTATCATAGCGGGGGAGAGTGCCTTTGTGCCGAGATTTTCGGGATTGATTTTAGGCGGATTTTTTCTTACGCCTGTAAAGCATTCATAAGCTACGGTGAAATACTTTTCTGCCGATTCAAGAACATCGGGTCTTTTTGTAGCCTTATAAAGCTCTGCACAGCCTATGGCTGCAAAGGTTTCGGAAAAATAATATCTTCTCTTCTGAAGCTCTTTACCGTCTTTTGTAACAGTGAAGAACATTCTGCCGTCTGTATCGGTACACTTAGGCAGGAAAGAATAAATACATTCTGCGGCTTTCAGGTATTCGGGGTTTTGTTCTATAACATTATATGCCTTCATAAAAGACCACAATGCTCTGCCCTGAAACCATACGCTTTTGTCGGTGCCGTATACTTCGCCTTTTTTGTCAAGCTGAGTAAATATTCCTCCGTTTTCATAGTCTATTGCGGTTTTAAGCCAGAAAGGGAGAATATTTTCTTTTAACACTTTTTTGTATTCCATTACATTTTACCTCCTGATTTTATATCAAAGAAAAAAGAAAATAGATTTTTACCATATAATAATATTGTCAATGCCCGAATGAACGGCATAATCCGCAGTTTCGGGCGGGTTGCGTTCAATAACGGCATAAATATTACTTGCCTCTTTTGCCGCTGTAAGAAAGCTTACTGCAATATTTCCTGCATCAAGAATAAATACCATAGGCATATCTTCCGCATAGCTGAACAGTTCCGTATTTCCGGTAACTGCAGTGTCCTGTATGCTTAAGCGAAGGTCAGCAGAATATATCACACAGTCTGAATGAAGAAGATTTTTGCCGTATTTTTCATTGGGGGTATTTTCATTTTCGTAAAAACCGTAAGTATCGCACATGGTTATCAGTTTGTCGCTTCCTGCAATTTTTACGGCTTCGTTGATAAAGTTTATAAGCGTATTGTTTTTTGTGTCTGCGGAGGATGCATCAGCCTTATAAACAGGTTCTTCGGACGTGAATTTTGTGGGGAAACAGACATTGTTAAGCATAATCTGCGAAAAACCGCCGTCAGCTGCCTGTTTTATCAGATCGAAAATATAAGTTTTGGCTTTTTCCGAAAAAGGATCCAGCCACGCATAGCCGTCTGTGTCAAAAAAAGTACTTTCGGCAGAAGAAGTAGCCTCCATATCAGATAAAGATGTGGCAGCTACGGTATCCTTAAAACAGCTTATATAAGCAATACAGGGGATTTGGTTCATTTCCAGCGTTGAAATTTTTTCATATGCACCGTAGACAGGTCTTGATGCCCCGCCGACGGCTGTTTCGGAGTCAAAATAAATATATCCGTAGTCACTTTTGAATTCGATAAGAGCGCAGTTATAACCGTTGTCCCTGATAAGGCTTACAAGCTCTTCTGCAGTGTATGCCGCAAATTCATCGGGAGTTATATGAAGCGCTTTGACCGATTCAGGAATAGTTTCTTCATTATTTATGCCTGAATCCGGAATATCTTTTTCAGAAAGCTCTATTGCGGTCTGCACACCGATAAATGCCAGCAAAAATGCAGTAAGACAACAGGTAAACACTGCGAATTTTTTGGCGGCGGAAAGAGTTTCCTTCTGGGGATCGTTTTTTCTGAATCCGTCAGTTGTTACGTCATTCGGATAGTCTTTTGAAAATCTGTAATATGCCTTTGTTCTGAGTGTTTTCGGGGCTTTTTTTTCGGATGCCTCCCGAACACGCCTTCTGAACAGGGCATTTCTCTTTTTTTCTTTTTTCTCAGCCTCTTTTTTCAGTTTTTCCTGCCTGCGCTTCAGCTGATTCTGCCGATGGTTCTGTGAATAAACCGAAATTCTGTTGTTTTTGGTGTTTTTGTTTTTCATTTAATTTTACCTTGTTATATGCGTTAATATTTTTTTGAAAAAGCGTCAGAAATCGTCTTTCTTTCCATTAATTTTGCATTGCGAACAAACATCCGTCTGAATAAAATATAAGTAAAGACTTAAGCGGAGGTCATATCATGAATATTACCGTCAGAAACGAATACAGGGTAGAGGCTCTGCTTTCTGCCGAAGAGATGAAGATTTACGGTATTACATATGAAGAAATGGATTACGGAAACACGGAAACGAGAAGGGTTTTATGGTCGCTGATAAATGATATAAAAAAACTCAGCGGAGTAGCGATAACGCTTTCGGGTAAGCTTCTTATTGAAGTGATAAAAGAAAATTCGGGAAATATCAGAATATGCTTTACAATGCTTCCCGACAGAGAAGACGATCCTAAAAGCGTAAAGCAGCTTGTTAAATGTGAAACTCTGCCTGTTATTGCAGAATTCAACAATATAGAAGATGTTATAACTGTTGCCGGGGCTGTTGAAATAAATGCCGACAGCATGCTTTATGAATGTAACGGAAAATACCGTATGATGTTTTATGCGGGGCTTACAGAAAAAGGAAAACTTGCTGCAGTGACGGCAGAATTCGGTAATATACTTGAAAACAGCCGCACCGAAGAAGCAAGGTGCAGGGAATTGTGGAATTGTGTTATTTCCGAAAACGCCTTGCAGGTGATTAAACGGGCTTTTTTAATGAGTCGATAGCACTTTTTTTGCAGCCGTTAAAAACATAGCTTCCCGCAACAAGAACATTTGCACCCGCGTTAATTACAAGGGGGGCGGTTTTGTCGGTTATGCCGCCGTCAACCTGAATGTCGGTATTGAGATTTCTTTTGTTGCATTCTTCTCGTACTTCTCTTATTTTTCCGAGCTGATCTTCCATAAAGCTTTGTCCTCCGAAGCCCGGCTCAACAGTCATTACAAGTACCATATCGAGCATATCAAGATAGGGGAACACGGTTTTGGCGGGAGTTGCGGGTTTAAGAGCGATGCCTGCTTTTATGCCTGAAGATTTAATAAGCTCAACAGTTTTTTTGATATCCGAATCTGATTCAGCGTGAAATGTTATTATGTCTGCACCTGCTGCTGCAAAGTCCCTGATATATTTTTCGGGATCGCTTATCATAAGATGAACGTCAAATATAAGGGAAGTACATTTTCTTACTGATTTTACAATGGGAGCACCGAGGGTTATATTGGGGACAAAATGACCGTCCATAACATCTATGTGCAGCATATCTGCGCCGGCTGATTCGCAGGAATATGCCTCTTCTCCTAATTTTGAAAAATCACTTGCAAGAATTGACGGCGAAACTTTAATCATAATTTACCCCTGATTTTATAATATTTTTTATAACTTTATTAAGTATAGCACACACTTCTTTTCTTTGCAATATCACCTTTAAGACAGTTTAAAGATAAAATCGTAATAATAAATTTGTTCATCAAACAAAAAACTTGATTTTTATGTTTGATTGTGATAAAATTAACCGAAACTGCGTTTATTCGCACGGCTTGAATAATCAGAAAGGAAAGTTGTAATGAAAAAAATGTATCTTGCAATCTTTTTGATAATTTTAATTGTAATAGTTTTTGCAGGTTGTATCAGCTTTTCAAATCCCATTGAATTAACAACAATTCCCCAGGGTAATGAATATGACGAACAGCAGAATCAGGAGCAGAATCAGTTTCCCGCAGAAAACGGTGAAAATGTAACTGACACATTTGCTCCCGGTGTGAACGATGTAACACAGCCTTCAGGCAGTGAAAGCACTACTGCTCAAAGCGCTAATGTTATTGAAAATGTTCAGGTTCCTGCATCCAATGAATATGATATTCTCAGAAGCGGTTCTTTCTATATGAAAGGTTCTCTTGTGGACAGCACCGGCACAGCAGCACCTATGGAAATAGCAATAACTCCCAACAGTGTTTATATGCTTTCTGATTTCAGCGGTGCAACAATGGGACTTCTTATTGCAAATGATGTTATGTATATGATTTATACCGACAAAGCCGCATATCTTGAACTGAGCGATTCCATTATGAATATGGCAGGCTTTGATATGGATGAAATTATGGGCTCCGACCAGATAAATTTCGGTTCTTACGGCAATCTTACCGATGCGAAGTCTGTAACAGAGGAAGTTTATAACGGACGTACCTGTCAGGTATATCATTTCACCAACGGCAACAACGGTGAAACAAGAATATATATGGATAATGCAGAGCTTATCCGTATTGCCACATATACTTCATCAGGCAAGCTTAACAGCTCAAATGAAATAGAATCTATTTCAGCAACGGTTCCGGCAGACAAATCTGCACCTCCCGCAAATTATAAGCATTACAAGGGTATAACCGGTATGTTTTCCTTTATGACACTGCTTGAGGATGTTATGCAGTAATATGAAGAAAACTGCATTTGTAACAGGCGGTGCAAAAGGTATCGGTGCTGCCGTTGTAAAAAAACTGTGTGAAGACGGCTTTCAGGTTGCAGTTAATTACCGTACATCAGAGCAAAGGGCTTTGGCTCTTTGCTCTGAATTGGCTTTGTCGGGATATGAAGCTTTTCCCGTAAAGTGTGATGTTTCTGATGCATCGGAAGTAAAAAAAGCAGTTGAATACATTGCGGAAAAAACAGGAAGCATTGATGTGCTCGTCAATAATTCGGGAATTTCGCTTTGGGGGCTTTTTGATACAACCACAGACAGTCAGTGGAATGAAGTTATCGGAACAAATCTTACAGGTACTTTTAATTGCTGCAGGGAAGTTCTGCCGTATATGCTTAAAAACAAATACGGACGCATCATAAACATTTCTTCAGTGTGGGGGCAGACAGGTGCATCCTGTGAAGCTGTATATTCGGCTTCTAAATCGGGTATTATAGGTCTTACAAAGGCTCTTGCAAAAGAATATGCATTAAGCGGTATTACCGTAAACTGTATATCTCCCGGTGTTATAGACACGGATATGATGAACCGTTTTTCGAATGAAGAAAAAAAGGATATCTGTGAGGATATACCTATGGGAAGAATGGGAACTCCTGAAGAAACAGCTTTTGCCGTTTCCTTTTTTGCCGATGAAAACGCCTCTTATATTACAGGTCAGGTTTTAGGGGTAAACGGAGGTATGGTTTAATAGCTTTCACAGGCTTTAAGGCAGATTTAAGCGGTACGGTGTAATTTATTAATTAAATTCAACAGGTTCAGAATTTTTTTATGGGGAGTAAAAAAATGAAAAAAATTTATATTGCTGCTGTTCTCAGCGTTTGTACTGCAGTTCTTTTTGCGGGCTGTAACACGGATAAGAATAATTCAGAAACTACAACCGAAGAAAACACAACCGTTTCTTCGGTACAGGAAACTTTACCGGGAAATGATGCATCTTTCTCCGAAGAAACAACACTTTTGGCGGAAAATATGTCCGGTACGGGCAGTGAAAACACAACAACTGCCGAAGCATCTTCTTCGGGTGCCGAATCAACAACAACTGCCTCAGTTCCAACGGCACCGCAGGACGGTAATTCTGTTGTGGCGCAGAGCAACGAATATGATATTCTAAGAAGCGGCACATTTTACATTAAAGGCTCAATGACAGATAATACAGGGCTTCAGAGTCCCCTTGAAATGGCTGTTACTTCTGACAGCGTATATATGCTTTCCGAATTTGCAGAGGGTGTAGATGTCGGAATGCTGGTATCGGGTGAAAAAATATATATGATTTATCCTGCACAGAAAGCATATATGGAAATGAGCGAAGCGATTATGAGTATGGTCGGATTTGATATTAATGAAATGATGGATTCCGAAAGTGTCGATTTCGCATCCTTCGGTGACCTTTCCGAGGCTTATTCTGTCCTTGATGAAGTGTTTAACGGTATTCAATGCAAAATATACAGCATTAAAGACGGCGAAGACGGCGAAATAAAAGTATATATGAGCGGAAACAAGCTTATCCGTTTTGCTTCATATACCGCAGAGGGCAGATTCCTTTCTTCAACAGAAATAGACACAATATCGGGCAGTGTTCCTGCCGATAAATCAGCTCCGCCTGCTGATTATAAGGCATATAAGGGTATTACCGGAATGTTCTCATTTATGACTCTTTTCCCTGAGGAAGTGTTATAATTTCCGAAAATAACGGAATAATTTATCTTTGCGTATATAAATAAAAACAGAGATATCGTTTTTTTGTATATTTCCGCCTGTTTGTATCGATATAAACAAACAGGTGGTTTTTTTTGTTATAGTTTCCCTTGACTGTAATAATAATATATTATATAATAAAACAGTATATTTTTATTTATGGAGGATATCTGTATGTTTGACTTTGCGGACTTTAAGGAAAGTCCATTGATGTTAGGGATGGCGGCACTTATTATCGGATTTGTTGTCGTTGAATCTCTTTTCTTTATGGTAAAGGCATGGAGAAGAGGTAAAGAAATAGGTATGTCTGCCGAAACTCTTAAAAATACTGTTGTTTCAAGTGCACTTTTTTCTGTAGCACCTGCAGTTTCCATTCTTGCCACAGTTGTTGTACTTGCTTCAGCTCTTGGTATAGTTCTTCCCTGGATAAGACTGAGTGTTGTCGGTAATCTTCTTTATGAAACCACTGCGGCTGAAACAATGCTTGACGTTCTCGGCAGTAACATAAATACCGAAGTTACAAAAGAAGCCGATTTTGCCGCTATTGCGTGGGTTATGACCAT
This sequence comes from Acutalibacteraceae bacterium, assembly GCA_045538645.1. Taxonomy (GTDB): domain Bacteria; phylum Bacillota; class Clostridia; order Oscillospirales; family Acutalibacteraceae; genus RUG806. The sequence goes on from JAZSRT010000019.1 coordinate 21,013, forward strand.
TGGTATATGCTTCGGACTTGTTCTGGTAACATTGATCGGACGTTTTATTATCAAAAAAATAAGCAAAGTTACCACAAAGAGCGAAAAGACTTCAAATATTGCCGACGTTATTTCCGCATCTGCATTTATCGGTATTATCTCCGCTTTTGTAGCACAGTCAATTAACGGTAAATCTTCTGACGGCTCAAGTGATGCAGGTTTTATGTCTATAATGACACTTATCAGTGCTATTGTGATTTTCCTTGTGTTTGAAGCTGTTTGTCAGAAGCTTAAACTTAAAAAGCTTGAACTGTTTGCCACACCTCTGAGTATTTTCGGTGCAATGGCAGTGGCAGTGCTTCTTAATATGTGGTTGCCCGAAGCAATCACTTCGTTTACATGGTGGGGGTAAGATAAATGGCTAAAATAAAAAATCAAAGAGAATATATTGACGGTGTACATATCTGGGGCAGAGTATGGTCAATAGGCGCACTTCTTGTGCTCTTCAGTCTGCCCGTTGCAATAAGTGCTTATTATGATGCCTGGCCTAAGGCTGATCTTGTTTTTGAAGCACTCATAAAACTTGTTCCTCTTTATTGGGTTACATCAATTATTGAAGTTGTTACTTTCACTCCCATGCTCGGTGCCGGCGGTGCTTACTTAAGCTTTGTTACGGGTAACATAACAAATCTCAAGCTGCCCTGCGCACTTAATGCTATGGAACAGGCAAAGGTAAAATCCAACAGCGAAGAAGGCGAAATTATTTCAACAATTGCAGTTGGTGCTTCGGCTATAACCACCACACTTATTATTGCTGTCGGTGTTATAATTTTCTCCCCCTTACTTGACGATCTCAGAAACAGTGAAGCTCTTAAGCCTGCTTTTTCTTATGTTTCTGCTGCACTTTTCGGTGCGCTTGGTGCTTCTTATCTCAGAAAGCATTGGAAAATATCAATATTCCCCGTGTTTGTAGGTATTGTAGTTCTTCTTTTAGCTCCCACTTTCGGAGTAAGTACACTTCTTTTTGTAACAATAGTTGCCGCTGTTGCAGGCGCACTTGTACTCAGCAAACTTAAGATAGTTAAATAATTAAATTTTTACCAATACTATCAAATTGTTTTTGTTAACAATTTATGATATACTCTTTTGTGAAAGGTGGTATTCTGATGAAAAAATCATATACCGTAATTAAGAGCATATTAGCTGTGGCATTATCGCTGGCAATTTGTTTATCCGCATTTATTATGAATGCCTTTGCCGGTGTTGTAACTGTTATTGATCCCGAACAGAAGCTCCAGTACCTGTATACTTTTAATGATTCCGTTAATGCAATAAAAGAAACCAGACCTTCTTTTAAGTATAAAAAGCAGGCGGGAATGAACAGAAGCGACGAAAACTATTATTATGAAATAGGTTCAAAAAACGCTGCCGAGCTTTCTGATGAAGCCTATAAATATCTGTCTGTTATCGTTGATGCGTTTTTTAATCCCGACAGAGGTCTTGTAAAGAATTTTATCAATGTTCTTACAGATAACGGAAGCAATTTTACCGAAAAAAGCATTATCAAAGGAACTGATACAAAATATCTTCTTCCCAAATACGGTGAGGATTATATTTCGGCACTTACCGAAGACGATATATATACTCTCAGAGTTGAAAATTCGGATAATGCGCTTGATCCTTCAAAGAGCACTACCGTGTTGCGTTACGATTTCCCCGATGCCGACTTAGAAGCGGCGGAAACATCTTCTCTCAAAAAGGTTTTTGACCTGCCTTCAGGCTCCATTGACCCCGTTATTATCAGCGGCGGCAAGCTTACCGACAGTGAAGGTCCTTTAAGCGAAGTTAAATTTGATAACTTTACTTATACAAACGCATATGTACAGGCTCAGTATGATGCGAACGGTGAGCTGATTAATTTTGTACAGAATATTTCTTATAAGTTCTCTCTTTCATTTTATGATATTATGAGAGTGTTCGGGGCATATACAAAAATAGATCTTATGGAAATAGGTCTTGCAATTGCCAACCCCATACTTGAAAATACGGGAAATGAAACTGTTGATGCAAGAGATGTTCTTAAAGAAAGCGTTATGTATATTCAGTATGATATCAGAACCGAGCTTTGGAATTTTGACTGGTCACCCAGATATTTCGGTGATATCGATAATAACGGCGATGTATCTGCTTATGATGCAAGAAGTGCATTGCGCTACAGTGTAGGTCTTGAAGAATATAATAATGATGAATCCCTTGTTTACGGTGACGTGGATTTTGACGGATACATCAAAGCTGCAGATTCAAGAAAGATACTTCGAATGAGTGTAGGTCTTGAAGAAAAATTTATTACGGTACCGGAAGGCGAAACTATCAAGATAGTTGTTACTTTGCCCGAAATTCCTGAAACACCTGTTGTTCCCGAAGAGCCTGAAAACCCAGAAAATCCTGAAGAACCTGATAAACCCTCAGGCGGTGTGACTTTCCCCGGAACAGGTGAAATTGCAGACGGACTTACTGCATTCGTTAATACTATTTTTGATGTTGTAAACGGCATCAAAGGTGATAATATAACGGGCGAAGGTATTGCAGGTCTTATTGAGTCTATCAAGGATATCGTTTCAAAAGGTGAATTCGGCGATATATTTGAGGACAATGAAAACGGTAGCGGAACTTTTATTCCCGATGAGCAATAAAAGACTTGACAAAACAGTTACTAACAAATAAAATATATAAATATGTTTAATGAAGGGATATGTGTATAATATGGCAGAAGAATATGTATTGCCTCTGAAAGTCATAGAACAGCTTAAAGAGGAACTTAAAGAACTTCGCACAACCGGCAGAACCGATATTGCCGAAAAAATCAAAGAAGCAAAATCTTTCGGTGACCTTTCCGAAAACAGTGAATATGATGAAGCTAAATCCGACCAGGCAAAGCTTGAAGCAAGAATTCTTGAAATTGAATATACTCTCTCTCACGCAAGTGTGCTTGATGAAAGTACCCTCAGCACAGAAACAGTTCACACAGGTCTTCATGTAAAGATTTTTGATAAAACTTACAATGAAGAAGTTGAGTATCAGCTTGTAGGTGCACCTCAGGCAGATCCTCTTCACAATAAAGTTTCTGATGAATCTCCTGTAGGTAAAGCACTTTTAGGACATAAAGTCGGTGACATCGTAACCGTAGAAACTCCTGCAGGCAATGATGTTATTGAGATTCTTGAAATATTCAAAAGCTGATTATCGCCGCCTTTAACGGCGGCATTTTTTGAAAAAATACGAAAGGAAACTGCTTTTGCAGTAAGAATTATTATGGCTGAAGAAATCATAACCTCAGGCGAAGTAGCAGCCGAAGAGGAAGTACAGAGTGTAAATGAATTAAGACAGATAAGACTTGATAAGTTAGGTGTTCTTCAGGATAACGGAAAAGATCCTTTTGAAATAACAAAGGCAGAACAGAATATCCGTTCAGCTGAAATAAATGCACGTTTTGAAGAACTTGAAAATCAGGATGTATGTATCTGCGGCAGAATCAAAACATGGCGTGATATGGGTAAGGCAAACTTTATCGATGTTTATGACCGTGACGGCAGAATGCAGGTATATGTAAGAAAAGACGATATCGGCGAAGAAAATTATGCAGAATTCAAAAAGTGGGATATCGGTGATATCGTAGAGGTTAAGGGCTTTGTTTTCAGAACAAGAAGAGGCGAAATTTCTGTTCATTGCAAGGAAATCAGACTTCTTACAAAGTCACTTCTTCCTTTGCCCGAAAAGTATCACGGACTTACAAATGTTGATACCCGTTACCGTCAGCGTTATCTTGACCTTATCGTTAACCCCGATGTTATGGATACCTTCAAGAAGCGTTCGCAGATTATAAAGGAAATCAGAAATTTCCTTGACGGCAGAGACTTTATCGAAGTTGAAACTCCCATGCTTGTATCAAATGCAGGCGGTGCTGCTGCTCGTCCCTTTGAAACTCACTATAATGCACTTGATGAAGATGTAAAGCTGAGAATTTCTCTTGAACTATATCTTAAGAGACTTATTGTCGGCGGTATGGAAAGAGTTTATGAAATCGGCAGAGTTTTCCGTAACGAAGGTGTTGACACACGTCATAACCCCGAATTTACACTTATGGAGCTTTATCAGGCTTATACAGACTATGAAGGTATGATGGAGCTTACTGAAAGTATGTTCCGTTACCTTGCAAACAAAGTTTGCGGCAGTGCTGTTATCAGCTATAACGGCACCGTTATCGATATGGAAAAGCCCTTCGCAAGAATCACTATGACAGATGCTATCAAAGAATATGCAGGCGTTGATTTCAGCACTGTTGAAACAGACGAAGAAGCACAGAAAATCGCAAAAGAGCATCACGTTGAATTTGAAAAGCACCACAAGAAGGGTGACATTATGAACCTCTTCTTTGAAGAATTCTGCGAGGAAAAGATGATTCAGCCCACATTTGTATGCGACCATCCCATTGAGGTATCTCCTCTTACAAAGAAAAAGCCCGGTTCAAACGGACTTGTTGAACGTTTCGAACTTTACATTTACGGCAGAGAAATGTGCAACGCATATTCAGAGCTCAATGACCCCATTGACCAGAGAGAACGCTTTGCCGCACAGGAAGAACTTTTCGCAAAGGGCGACGAAGAAGCAAACCACACAGACGAAGACTTCTTAACAGCTCTCGAATACGGTATGCCCCCCACAGGCGGCATCGGCTACGGCATAGACCGTCTCGTAATGCTCCTTACCGATTCTCAGGCAATAAGAGATGTCCTTTTATTCCCCACAATGAAGTCAATCGATTGATTACTGTATTGAAAAAACAGGTTCCGTTTTGTTGCGGAGCCTGTTTTTGTTGTTAATTATTAAATGAAGGCGAGGTGGTGTTGCCGTTTGAGAAGGCGTTGGGGCCGGGGTCGGACATAGAGAAGTACATTTTTGCGGCTTCGGTGGTGCCGAAGTCACGGTTTGAGCCGGAGTTTTGCACCTTGTTGAATGCATCACGGAACATCTGGTTATGGGCTTCTTCTCTGTTTAAGAGAAAATCAATTGTTTCTCTTACCTTTTTATCTTCTATCTGTCTGTAAAGATATTCGTAAACTACCTTTGCTCTTTGTTCCGAAGCAATGTTTGCAAGAAGATCTGCACAAAGGTCTCCCGTTACCGTGACATAATCCGCAGTCCATGAATAACCCGATGCGTTGATAAGTCCGGGGTTGAGACCCAGCTGAACGTGGGTCTGAATTTCGCCTGCGCTGACCGTCATAGCATCTACATCGTGACCGTTCAAAAGGTTGATGGTTTGTGCTATCATCTCCAGATGACCGAGCTCTTCTGCCGCAATGTCAAGAAAAAGGTCCTTGATTTCGGGATCTTTCACACGGAAGCTCTGAGACATATACTGCAGTGCCGCCTTCAGTTCGCCGTTAGCACCGCCGAGCTGCTCCTGAAGGAGTGTTGCATATTGAGGATTTGGCTTCTCTATAGCTACCGGATGAAACAGCATTTTTTCGTGTTTGAACATATCGATACCTCCAAAACTATAGTTGCAATGTATATTTTTCTCATTTTATTGTTCAGATATTCATTTGAGGTATAGTTTTGTAATATCTTATGTTTTATTTAAGTTTTATCTGTTGTATTGTTTTATGTGATTTATTTTTGTTATAATTTAATTGTTAAATAAAACGGAAGGAAAGTGTATTTATGAATAAACGGCATTTATCAAAAATGAAAATTCTGTTCGCGGGCATTCTGATGACACTTATGTACTGTGCAGCAGTTATGGTTTTATATGTTTTATCGGGAATACGCCTGAATGTTCCCGAACTGGCAGAAGCTTTTATTATCTTGCTGCCGTTATTGCTTCCTCACGTTGCTGATATTATTTTAAGAATCAAAACAGATATACATCCTCTTATGGGGTTGCTTCCTGCATTTTTATCCGTAATAATTTTCTTTATATTCTATGTTATATATCCGACACCCGAAAATTCGCCCTATTTCGGTGATAATTATATTTATTTTATTGTGTCACTTATTAATTTTGCCGTAAGCAGTATCATTTCCGCAATATGTGTAATAAGGCAGAAAAACTGCAGGTTGAGAATTATCAGTTTTGTTCTGGTTCTTGCTTCATTCGGCTTTCTAACAGGCGGTATTGTTTTTTCAAGAAAAATAAACAGTTATTTATTAACCGCACATACGGGTACTGCCGACAAAACAGGCTCATGGGCTTCTATTAATCAGGAGGTGACACGTAGTGAAAACTGGCAACAGCTTGTCACCGACAGCCCGTTTAAACTTGGTGAAATAAGTACTGTGAGTAAAAACGGTGAAAGCAATAATTACTGTGACAAAGGCACATATCCCAATATTGACGGTTCAACCGTCTGCGTACCGTTGGCAGTGGAATTTGCAAGACAGCACTTAGGCTTTGAAGACAGAACCGCCAATCAGTTTGTTCAGTTTTCAACCACTCATAAGGCATATGAAAATCTTATGCATCCTTCGGAGGATACACAGCACTATGTTCACTATAATCTTGATGCTTTTATAAAAATGGGCAGTGTTGACCTTATTATTGCAACGGAACCTTCCGACGATGAAATCAGGCAGGCAGAAGATCTGGAAATCACTCTCATAAAAACTCCCGTTTGCTATGACGCTTTTGTTTTTATTACTCACAAGGACAATCCTGTTGATAACCTTAGTGTTGAGCAGATTAAAAAGATATACACAGGCGAAATCACCAACTGGAAGGATGTTGGCGGTAAAAATGAAAAAATAAGAGCCTTTCAGCGTGAGAAAAACTCTGGTTCGCAGACAGCTATGGAAAACCTTGTAATGGGCGGCGAAAACATGAAAGAGCCTATTAAAGCCCGTGTGATTGAAGGTATGGGGCAGCTTGTTGATGCTGTGGCAGAGTATGAAAACGAAACTGCAAGTATCGGCTATACCTACCGCTATTATATTGATACCCTTTATAAAAATGATAACATCAAAACTATATCTGTTAACGGCACAGCACCAACGGATGATAATATAAGAAGCGGTGCTTACCCGTTTGCCACTAATTATTACGGTGTTATCCGCGGAGGAGACGAAGAAAATGTCGGCGGGCAGTTCCTTAACTGGATACTAAGCGACGAGGGGCAAAAGTGTGTTGAGCAGGCAGGATATATAACGCTCAGATAACAGTGAATGAGAAATTAAATTTAAGAAAAAGCCGAATTTCACAAAACCGTGAAGTTCGGTTTTTTGCATAAAAACCGATATGATTTAAAAGGACTTTACACAGTCTTTATAAATGTATATAATATGTGTGTTAAAACAGAAAAATGTCTGTTTTTGTAACAGGAATGTATGAAAGAAGGAGATATTATGGCAGGTTATAATTCATCGGGAGGCAGATCGGTTTATAAGAAGAACCCAGGGGGAGGCTACGGCTCAGGCTCAGGCGGCGGAACCGGAAAAATGCTCGGATTTATTCTTATAGGTGTTATTGTGCTGTCCTTGCTTGTAGGCTTTATTGCAAGCTCGGATGAAGCCCCCTCAGTTCCCGAGGAAACACGTCCCTCGCAGTCAGAGGAACGTCCCACGCTTCCTGTACCTGAAAAGCCCTCAGAGCCTGAAACAGAGGACGACGACAGAATACTTAAAAAAACAATGATGCTTTATCTTGACGGTGCAGACCTTGAAGAGAATTATATGAATGTAACGGATTCCATAAAAGAGATACTTGCATCCGGTGTGGATACGAATACCCATAATATTCTTATTTATACCTGCGGCAGCAATCTCTGGCATAACTATAATATCCCTACGGATAAGGACTGTATCTATCAGATTAAAAACAACCGTCTTAATCTCTTGCAGGAATATCCCGCAAAGAAGGTAGGCGAAAGCGAAACTCTCGGTACATTTATGAAATACTGTACTGATAATTTCCCTGCAGAGCAGTACGGACTTCTTTTACAGGACCACGGCGGCGGTCCCAATCACGGAGTATGCTCCGATTTCAGAAATAATCACGACACTCTGTCAATGAAAGATCTGCAGGATGCTTTTTCCTATGCAGGCTTCGGAAAATCAAATAAGCTTGAATTTGTGCTTTTTGATGCCTGTCTTATGGCATCCCTTGAGGTTGCCCATTGTATGAGCGATTATGTAAATTATATGGTTGCATCCGAAAATGTTTCATACGTATACGGCAGCGACTATTCTTTTATGCGTTCCCTTAATGAGTATAACAGCGGTGCGGACATAGGAAAAGCATATGTTGACTGCTTTTACAAAACAAGCACAGACCTTGGCAAAAGAATTATGCAGGGCGGCGGCAGTGTTTATGATATAACCTATTCATGTGTCGATCTTTCCTGTATGCATTCTCTTGAAAGAGCAATAAACAGCTATTTCAGCAAAGTCAGCGGCAGTAATTCTTCAGGTGCGCTTCATATCAGAAGATGCTCCGAAAATGCAAGGGGAGTTATGGAATTCTCCGACTCCTACGGCTCGGCTGTTGATGCGGTTTATGACCTTGTTGACTTCAAGGATATGCTTTCTGCCATAGGAAACGCAGGTGCCACACAGGAATACAATAATCTTCTCTCTGAGCTTGATAAGTTTATTGTATATAATAAAGCTACGACCCATAGAATGGCAGGTATTACCGTTTATACCCCCAAGCATATAAACAGTCAGGCTTATACATACTCTTCATTCGGTTTTGCATCCGAATACACAAAATATGTTGATTCCTGTTATAAGAGTGCCGAAGGTTATTCTTCATTCTATACATGGAACAATCTTGATGATTTTGAAGAAAGCTCCGCTTCATCGGGTGTATCTGCATTTACGGTAAATCTCACTGATGAACAGCAGGAAGTATTTGCTTCGGCTGAATATTTTATTCTTTCTAATGATGCAGACGGAAAATATGCTTTCGGTAAGGATGAATATGTTCTTGTATCGGGCGGTAATGATGTGAGTGTGGATAACAAAGGTATGCTTACAGCCAATTTTGACAGCCGCACCGCAGTTGTCAGAACCTCCTCGGGGGAAGTGCCCGTAACTGCTACGCTTTACCGTAATAAGACCTCAGACGGTGATATAATTTATAATATGTACGGTAATCTTACTGAAAACAGCCCTTCCTTGAACAGCACTGCATCTGAGGTTAAAGTCGTAAATGACAATTCTGCCGACAGAACAAAATTTACACTGGACACATCGGGGGATAAGCTTGAAATTACCTCTGCAATGAAAATATCAAGCCCCGACGGCACGGTTGCATCCTGTGACATTCTTGACATTGAAAGCTTCGGGGGAATTGAGCTTACCAATTATGTTAAAAAAGCATCCTACGATGTTGAAGGCAGACTTCAGCCCGTCAGCGAATGGAACAATCAGCTGAGTGCTGTTACCTCTTCCTTCTCTCTTGATGACATTGATTTTGTTCTGAAAGAAACAGAAGCCTCTGAGCAGCTTTATGCTGTTCTCATAATAACCGACATCTACGGCAACCACCATATGACGGATATACAGAAATTGAAATAAGAGAGGAAATATTTATGAAACGCAGCTTGTCATTATTACTTGCAATAATTATGATTTTGTCTGCCTTGCCTCTTACGGGATTTTCTGACATTATTCCCATAAGAGCAAATGCGGCAGAAACGGAAAAGTCCGTAAAAATATATTACGGCGATATGAACGAAAACGGAAAGCTTGAAGCAGCCGATGCAAGACTTATTCTTCGCAGATCTGTTTCTCTTGAGGTGTTTTCCGAAAGACAGGAAAAAATAGCAGACTGCAATGCCGACGGAAAAATTACCGCAGCCGATGCAAGAAGTGCTCTCAGAGCCTCCGTAGGGCTTGAAAGCCTGAATGTTTTTGAAAACAATGTACTTACAAATGCAGAATTTCTCACTATGCTTATGGCTTCTGTGGGTTACGGTGCTTATGAAACTGCCCCCTATTTCAAAAACGTCCCTGCTTCACACAAGGATTTTGAAGGCGTACAGGCAGCAGTTGACTGGAATGTTCTTGATAAAAAGACAGCATTTGAGCCTGATAAAGAGGCAACTGTAGGTTATGCACTTGAGCTTGCTGCAAAAATCAAGGATGTGCCTTCAGGTGCAAAGCTTCTTGATGGTACGGTTGATAAAAAAGCTGAGCTTACAAAAGAAATTGCGGAAAAAATTATTGACAAGGTAAATGAGTACCGATTAAAAGACACTGAAGAAAAAGAATTTGAAAGTGTCGAAGTAAAAGATACTGTAACAGAGTATGAAAAGGCTGATATAAAAGCTGTTGACAAGGATACATTTACCGTGAAAAATGATACTCCGAAGGCAGGAGAGGTATTTATAGCCGAAACTTCGGAAGGTGAAGTTGCAAGAAAAATCGTATCAGCAAAAAAGAATGCAGACGGCACATATACGGTTGAAACCGAAAAGCCTGCTATGGATGAGGTTTTTGACGATTTCAGCTTCCGCGCTTCATATTCACTTGATGCATCCGAAGTTCAGTTTGTACCTGCCGAAAACGTGTTTGTTGTTAATGACCCCACAAAACCGCAGCTTCATATGTCTGATAAAGAAGAGAATGTTATTCTTGATAAAACATATACTCTTAATTCAAGCAATGACCCCAATCTCACTCCGAAGCTTTGTGTTACTACCACAAGTGATTACATGAAAGCGCTTAATAACGAATATGTATGTCAGGTGCCCAACGGTAAAGAACTGCTTGAAAAATACAATCAGTTGGTTGCCGGTCCCTCTGCCGACAAAAAGACACTTAAAACCGAAAAGGTTATTAAATATGAGACAGGCTGGGGTGTTGAAATCGGAATCAAGTTTTCAAACTTTGATATTGATTTTGATTTTTCGGATTTCTGGACAAAGGGTGATTATGAAATTACCCTTGAAACAGATGTTCATATAGACAGTGAATTCAAGGGAAAATTCAATTCCTACGTAAAGCTGGGACATTTTCCCGTAAAGCTCGGCATTGCTGATATATTTATGGATCTTAATGTTGATATATATCTGTATTTTGATGCAAACGGCGATGTGAAGCTTGTCGGTGACGGCAAAATCGAACAGACCTACGGCAACTATGACGGAAAAACAGACTATCTCAATAACAACACCTTCACTGCAACTCTTGAAGCAAACATTGAAGCAGAGGGCGGTCTTAAAGTGAATTCCGAAGTGGCAGTTCTGGGTATGGATATTGCCGAAATGGAAATTAAATTGGGTGTATTCGGCGAAGCCCACGCAAAAGCAACACCTCTTGTTGAGTATAAAAATGAGCTGTATTATTACGCAGGCGATTTTATGATGTCTCCCGCTGAACTCAAAAAAATAATAGGTCTTTGTGTTGACCTGGGCATCAGCTACCCTATAGTTACGGTTACTGTATCTGCAGGTGAGGATGCAAAGAAGCAGATTGAAAAGCTCAAAAAGAAAAATCCGGATATGAAGATTCCCACAACGCATACCTTCAACATCTGCACTCTCGACGAAAACACACTTCTCAAACCCGTAACAAAGAAAACCCATATTGAAAACACCGACAAGGGAATCGTCACCGTAAAAGAATGCACAAGAACGGATTATGAATTTATAGCACATAAGCTTTCAGGTTATGTGGTTGATAAAAACACAGGGAAGTCTCTTGCCTCTGCAACGGTACAGCTTCTTGATAGCAAAGGTACTGTAATCTCCACCGCAACAACAGATGCAAGCGGTAATTTTGAATTGAAGTTTATACCTTTCGGTACGTATAAGCTGAATTTTATAAAAAACGAAACAGATATTCCTGCAGAAAAGAGCTTTACTATAAACAAAAATGAGACGAATGTGGGCAAGGTTGAAGTTGATACAATCAACGAGGCTGCAATATACACAAAGTATCTGAATAACGGCGGATACAACAACTTTAGTGTATATTCGAGTAATAAGAAAACATTGTCAGGTATAGCAGTTGAATCTTGTCTTGTTGATCTGACTGATGATGGAATAGAAGAATTATTTATTAAAATTTATTATAGCAAGCTTCCCGGAACGAGAGGGTACTGGACCAATACTGCTTTGCTGACCATTGATAACAATAGTAATGTTAAAATACTGTTGAATAAAGAATTCAGCGGAGGAACAGCCGGAGGCGACATGCTGAGTCTTAAGTTTGATGCAAAAAATAGCAGGTATGTTATTGCATGTGAAGCACGTGCCTGGGACGGCACTTGGGCAAATGTGAGAATAACAGATATTTACAGTGGTGAAAACGGCTTCAAAGCTCCTGTTGTATCTCTTAAAACTGAAGGATTTTTCACCGGCACGAATTATTATAGCGGTGAAATCAATCAGGTAAAAAAAGAAACCTCGTGGTATTATTATGATGGCGATTATTTCAGATATTATCAGATTGATGGTAAATATGTGTCCCAAAGCAGTTTTGATGTTTTAGATACATCATTTGTAACACCCTCTGTTAGTAAATATACAATGAAAACAGTAACTCTGAAAAATCCTGCATAATAAGAAAAAAACTATCAACTGCGTAAAATGCGGTTGATAGTTTTTTGTTGGTGGCTTCAGTTAAGATAAAATACTTTAGTATAAGTATTAAAACCTCCGTGATTATTTAAGATTTGTCAGATATTTTTCCGCATTGAGATATTTTATTCCTTCGGATTCTGTTTCTTCTCCGCGGTAGATTACATATTTACCTGTGATTGTGCCGAAGCGGTGTTCGGTGGCGGCGCATTTTTCAGGGTCGGTAAGATGTCGGTACTGATTTGCTGTAAGCTCCTTGCTGTGCTTGATTTCGTATATTTCACATGAAAGTGTGTCGGGGGCACAAACCACCATATCAAACTCACCCACGGCAAACTGAAGCTTGAAAACGTGCTTTTTCGGATAGCTGTTTTTCGTTTCAAGAAGAATAATTTCCTCCAACATTCTGCCTTCTATTTCGCTGAGGATACGTCTGAGAATACTGTCACGGGAAACTACCGAAAGTGTTCTGAATTTTTCATCAAGAAGAAGCCCCCTTACAAGTGCATTTGCCTGAGCATATCGAAGCCCCGGCTGATTTATAACGGTTATCTTATCCTGTCGGCTGACATCGGGCAGGTACAATAAGTCAATTTCCGAAATCATATCAAGCATAATAAGATACTCTTTTATCTGACTGATATGCGCTTCATCAATATCAACAGACGGTTCTTCTTTGTTCAGTATATCAAGCATTGCTTTTACTGTTTGAGTAAGAATGTCTTTGTTGATATTCTGCATAATATCAGTTGGCGCATTTTTATCTCTGAGAAGATTTCTTGCACTTATCGCAAGGTCATTGGAGAAAAAGTCTCTCGTCAGAACGTTTTTTGTAAAGCGATGGTTGATATCCTCAACTATGCGGTTTACGGCATTTGTCAGTTCTCCCTTTTCATATAATTCATATAGATGCCGGAAATGACCGCCGTCCCGGTAGAATTTAAGTGAGTGCTGAATATTACGTGCTATGGCGCTGTCTATATATTCATCCGTGCTTTGCTTTGTGGCAAAGGATGAGGCTTCGTTATAATTTATACCGCCCATACTCATAGTGCCACCGTACCGTATATACTCATCAATTCCGCTGATTCCCAGAACATTTTCAAATTCACGGTAGGGAATAAATGTGGTATGAATAAAAATACAGCGATCGTACAGCTGTTCGTGCTTTGTGAAAGCAAATCCAAGTGAGTCTGTTCCCGTTAACACAATTTTCATTCCGCTTGATGCATAGATATCAGAAAAAAGAGCAGCACCTTCTATAAAATCAGACATAAGGGTCACTTCATCAATAAAAACATATTTATAGCCTTTTTTTTCTAAATATTTGAGATCTGAATTGATTTCCGAAAGTGTGTCGCTTGCTTTTATCTGAATGAATGCAGCCGAATTCAGCTGAGACTGTGTCATATCTGCCAATAGCTGACGTATAAGTGTGGTTTTCCCCGTTCTTCTGAGGCCGTAGAGTATAAGAACCTTATCCGGGTATTCACCGTAAATATAGTTTTGCAAAGAGGTGTAGCATTCTCTTTTTTTATAGCTTTTCACAGCATCGGCAAATCTTTTCAGATCCTCACCGGTTCGGACATAAGTTGCGAAATTATGTGTTTTTCTTTTTTCTTTTTCAGGACTTGTGAGCTTGCATTTTATTTTTTTCAGTTCTTTTTCCAGTTCTTGCCTTTTTTTTATCTGAGCACGCAACTTGTCAACATCGTCAAAGTCAACATATGTTTCACTCCGACTGCCGTTTTTTGTTGTGCGGTGATAAAAATATTCTCTGCCCTTTATATTTTTTACAGCAATACTGCCGGCAGGCAGTATTGCAATTTCACGCTCAAGTTCGTTTATAAGTTCATAAATATCAGATTGATTCATAAAAGCACCTCTTTTATTGGTTATACCCAATTATACCCCTTTTTATGTAAAAAATCAAGGGTATAACGCAACAGAATAATAAAACACATTTATCTCGTTTTTTTAATTTCTCATTTCCTGGATGCTTGTATCAGAAGCAAAAAAATTCTCTCTCTCAGAAAAGGGGTTTTTGAAAAATATTTTTTCCTCGCAAATATATTTATTTTAATATTCCTTTTTTAACATTCTCTCATTATTTAAAACATCCTTTTCATTCTCTTATATATAATTGCATGTACACATACAAACTGATATAAGGTAGTAAAATTTTTTCTTACATAAAACTGCAGACTTTGTACATTGAAATCACAATCCTTGAACAATAAAAATCCGTCAATTTACAAACCTTGTACAAAACAAGCATTAAAAGTCTGTATAAAGTATACCTATGATTTTAATTGAAAAATGTAAAAAAATGTGATAAACTGAAAATTAAGAGGGGTTTTCCTCGGAAAATATAAGACGAAAGGAACGGTGCGGGGACAAAGGAAGATATCTTTTGTGCCCGTTTTTTGCCGAGTGGTGATTTTATGGAAAAGAAATTGGTTTATGATATTCACGACAAGCCAAAGCTTGGTGCATTGCTCATTCTTGCAGTTCAGCAGGTTCTTGCTATTCTTGCAGCAACCATTGCGGTACCTACAATTATAGGCTTACCTACTCAGATTCCTGCGGCAATTTTCGGTGCAGGTGTGGGAACTATTATTTATCAGTTGTTTACAAAGTTCAAAAGCCCTGTATTCCTTGGCAGTTCCTTTGCATTTTTAAGCTCACTGGGTGTTGCTGTGGCATACGGATACTGCGGTATAATACTTGGCTCTGTTATAGCAGGTCTTGTATATGTTGTTATTGCTCTTATAATCCATTTTGTGGGTACCGGCTGGGTTGATAAGCTTATGCCTCCCGTTATTATCGGACCCACGGTTGCTCTTATCGGTCTTTCCCTTGCAGGCAGTGCTATGGGCGATATTGTAAAAGCAAATGCATCAACCTTGTATGCATCGGATAACCTTGTAGGTCTTTTTTGCGGTCTTATTGCTTTCTTTGTTATTGTTATATGTTCAACACAAAAGAAAGTTAAAATGGCAAGACTTATTCCATTTATTTTAGGTATTGCTGCAGGTTATGCCGCCGCTGCAATATTTACGTTTATCGGAAAAGCTACAAATAACGATTATCTTATGATAATCAATTTCCAACCTATAATTGATAACTTTGTAAATGCAGACGGTACATTCAGAGGCATTTCCGCAATATTCAGCTATCCTCACCTTGCATTGTTTGAAGCCATAAAAGAATTGTCTGCAGGTACGGTTTCCGCTGAAATACTTCTTGCAAACGAAAACGCAACGGTTCTTACCGCAGGCGGTGTTGCTGAGGTTGTTATTGCCTTCCTTCCTGTTGCACTTGTTGTTTTTGCAGAGCATATTGCCGACCACAAGAATCTTTCTTCCATTATCGGGCAAGATTTAATAAAAGAACCCGGACTTAAGAGAACTCTTTTAGGTGACGGTGTAGGTTCAATTGCAGGTACTGTTTTCGGTATCTGTCCCAACACTACATACGGCGAATCCGTAGGCTGTGTTGCCATTACAAGAAATGCTTCTGTTATCACAATTACGGTTACTGCTTTTATGTGTATCGTGCTTTCATTTATAAGCCCCCTTATGGCAATACTTCAGACGATTCCTTCCTGTGTAATGGGCGGTGTGTGTCTTACTCTTTACGGTTTTATTGCCGTGTCGGGACTTAAGATGTTCAAGAATCTTGATCTTGAAGATAACAAAAATCTCTTTGTTGTTGCATCAATTCTTATTTCCGGTATCGGCGGACTTGTTATCCGTATTCCGTATCAGATAGCCGAAACAGGTGAAATTACAAACACCATTCAGATAACCTCAATTGCAACGGCTTTAATCATAGGTATTGTCACAAATAAAGTTCTTACTAAGGTAAATGACGGAAAACTCGGAAAAGAGCCTCAGGAAAAATAAAATTGAAGGTGAAACTATGGAAAATTTCAAAAACGTAACAATTTTTAATCATCCTCTCATCAATCATAAGGTTGCAATTCTTCGTGATGAAAAAACCAGTATGAAGGAATTCAGAGAGCTTATTGAAGAAATAACAACTCTTATGACCTTTGAATGTCTTAAAGAGGGTGTGCCTACAACTGAGCGTGTTGTTAAAACGCCTCTTGAAGTATGTACTCAGCAGGTTATTAAGGATAATTCAATAGTAATTGTTCCTATTTTAAGGGCAGGACTCGGAATGGTAAACGGTGTTCACGTGCTTTTTCCCTCGGCACGTGTGGGACATATAGGTATGTACCGTGATGAAGAAACACTTCAGCCCTGTGAATATTACTGTAAGCTTCCCGACGGAATAGAGGATAAGCTTGTTTTGCTTGTGGACCCGATGCTTGCAACAGGCGGCAGTGCTTGTGATGCCATAGCATCCCTTAAAGCAAGAGGATGTAAAAATATTAAGTTTATGGCAGTTATAGGCGCACCCGAAGGTGTTGAAAGAGTTGCAAAAGCTCATCCCGATGTAACAATATTTGTTTCTACTCTTGACAGGTGTCTTAATGAAAACGGTTATATCCTTCCCGGACTTGGTGATGCAGGCGACAGACTTTTCGGAACCAAATAAATTATGATAGTGATGTTCATTCCTGCGGAATGAGTGATGTTGTCCTTCGGGCTGTGATGTTTGTTTCTGCGAAACAAGTGATGTTTTTGTCTTCGACAAAAGTTGTGGAAGGCGTAAACGCCTTGTTCCGCTTCGCTCTATTTAAAATGTCGACCGCAGGTCCCGATTCTATTATCTGTTATCTGTTATCTTCATAATTTTCAAGGGCTTGCAGCCCTGCAAATTATGATTTAATAAGCTTAAAGGGGAAAGAGTATTTGTTTGTTTCTCGCCTTCCATTTTG
>JAZSRT010000103.1:0-25573 GCA_045538645.1 Acutalibacteraceae bacterium
CCCATGATAAACCCGAAGCCCGATTCTCTGCCCAAGGAATTCACTTCCCCCGTTGAGGCGGAGAGCTTCGATAATCTGCCGCCGGCCTACATAGAGGTAGCGGAATTTGACTGTCTCCACGATGACGGTCTGCTCTATACCGGGCTTTTGCAGGCCTCCGGTGTGGACGCCCGCCCCCACGAGTCCAAAGGCACCATGCACGGCTTCGACACCAAGTACCGCGCACCCACCTCCCAGGCGATGATAGCAAAGCGCATTGCATATATGAAAGAGATGTTTTATAAGGATAGCTGAATGAATCTAAAGGCCCGTTTCATTTAAAAACCCCCGATTGCAGCTACAATCGAAAA
This sequence comes from Acutalibacteraceae bacterium, assembly GCA_045538645.1. GTDB lineage: Bacteria > Bacillota > Clostridia > Oscillospirales > Acutalibacteraceae > RUG806. Next base: position 351 of record JAZSRT010000103.1, read on the forward strand.
GGTGTGTAGGCGGAGGCGAAAACCACCTTAACTGCAGCTATCTGCTCAACCCAAATCTTCGTGGATATGTGTCCCCTTTGAGTCTTACTGATTTACAATGATATATCGCCTGCGCGATATGATATACGGCGTTGCCGTATGATATACTTGCCTGCGGCAAGCATGATATAATATCCGTTCCTCCATATGCCGAAGGCATATATCATCGCACGAAGTGCGATATCATACCGAAGGTATATCACCCGTTCCGTCAGGAACGGATATCATTGAAAAAAGTCACCTTTGTCGGTAGACAAAAGTGACTTTTTTCGTGGTGCCGGTGGTGGGACTCGAACCCACACGGTATCGCTACCAACGGATTTTGAGTCCGTCACGTCTGCCAATTCCATCACACCGGCGAATATTACTCAGTTATTATATACTATGAAAATAAAAAAATCAACTTATTTTTTAAGTTTTTTAATTAATTGATTTTTTATTGAGCAAACTCACTCTATACAATTGAAAAAGTGCTTTTATTATGATATATTTCTGATGTATTCTTTTTCCCGAACGGAGGGTTTTATATGATAATTGACCTTAACGGCAAATGGGAGGCAAAATGCCTTTCTGCCGATAAAAATACGGAATTTACCTTTACGGGCACGGTTCCCGGGTGTGTTCATACCGACCTTGCGGGAATAAAGATACCCGAAGATATTTACTACCGTGACAATACTGATAAATGCCAATGGATAGAAGAAAAGGACTGGGAATATACAAAATCATTTTTTATTGATGCTGTCCCCGAAAAAGCTCGGCTTGTTTTTGAGGGGCTTGATACCTATGCCGAAATATACCTGAACGGTAAGCATATCGCTTCTGCGGACAATATGTTTATTTCGCATAAGTTTGACATAGAAAACGAACTTAAAGAAGGGCAAAATGAACTCAGGGTATATTTTCGTTCCCCTGTGCGTGAAGTGGAGAAGCTTGAACACTGCGTGGGTGCATTTACCTGCGAAAGAATGCACACAAGACGTATTCAGTGCACCTACGGCTGGGACTGGGTTGCAAGATATGTTACCTGCGGTATATGGCGTGATGTTTATATTGATACCGATTCGGGTTTCAGGGTTGAAAACGCATACATATATACAGAAAAAATACTCGGCGGCACAGCGGCAATTGTGGTTGAAGCAGAGTTTTGCGGATATGAAAACGGTGCATATGCCGATATGCAGATTATTTCTCCCGAGGGTGAAAAGATTTATTCCCACCGCTGGTTCAGAAAAGAAGCATATCTTAAAGAGTATATTTATATCCCCGAAGCAAAGCTCTGGTATCCTTCAGGCTACGGTGAACAGCCCTTATATACACTCATTCTTTGCGGCAAAAAATTCACATTCGGTATACGCTCGGCTGACATATTGGAAATTCCCGATAAAAAAGACAGCCCTTACTATAATAAGTGTCTTGAAATCAAAGACTCTGTCAGCGGCAGAGAGTATGACAGAAATGAAGAATTTTCGGGCTTTCAGTTATTTATAAACGATGTGCCTGTTATGTGCAAGGGGGCAAACTATGTACCCTCTGAGCCGTTCCCTTCCGCTGAAAGCGATGAAAAAATAACACGTATTCTCACCCTTGCAAAAGAAGCGGGAGTGAATATGCTGAGAGTCTGGGGCGGAGGAATTTTTGAGCGTCAGCATTTTTATAATGAATGCGACCGTCTGGGAATTCTTGTAACACAGGATTTTCTTATGGCTTGCGGAGAATATCCCGAGTATAAAGAAGAATTTATCAGTCACATAAAAAAGGAAGCGGAATATGCAGCTGTTGCCCTGCGCAATCATCCCTGCCTTGTATGGTGGTCGGGTGACAATGAAAACGCGGTAAACGGCTTTGACGAGGCAGAAAGCTACCACGGAAGAACAGCAATTCACGAAGGCATATTCCCCGTGCTCAACCGCCTTGACCCTAACCGCCGATTCCTTTTGTCCAGTCCTGCAGGAGGCACTCCCTATGCCTCAAAAACAAAGGGGACAACCCACAACACCCAATATCTCGGCTGTTCAATATTCCCGTACATTATGAACAGTGATATGACGGACTACAAGGAGCATTTTTCTCAGTATCTTGCCCGCTTTATTGCCGAAGAGCCTACCATGGGCGCAATTAATCTTCCGTCACTTAAAAAATTTATGACCGAAGAGGATATATTCGGCAGCGATGAAATGTGGAATTATCATACAAAGAGCAACCCGGGTCTCCCCTTCTCCCTTTTTGATGTGCTTACTGATTTTTCCGAAAAGGTTCTCGGTAAATTCGCCGACGGAAAGGACAGATATTTCAAGCTGAAATACATTCAGTATGAATGGCTGAGAGTTTCCATGGAAAACATCCGAAGAAATCGCGGCTTCATAAACGGCATTGTTTACTGGATGTGGAATGACTGCTGGCCTGCTGCAGGCGGTTGGTCATTTATTGACTATTACTGTCTTCCCAAAGCCTCTTTTTACAGCTTCAGGCGTTGTGCCGGAAAGATACTGGCCTCCATATACAAAAAGGACGGCTATGAAATTTTTGTATGTAACGATTCTCTTGAAGACACTCCCCTTACACTCTCCTTAAGTTATTTATATAAAGGCAATATAACTTACATAAAGGATATTTCAATAACGGCGCAGAAGCAGAAATCGGAAAAAATATTTACTCTTCCTGAAAATGCCGTACCGGAAGAAGCCGTGCTTATATGCGATGTAACAGGTAACGGAATAAAAGACAGAGCTTTTTATAAAAAAGGAAATCTTAATATAAAACCTACGTCGGGCTTTTTTGTTACCGAAAAAACAGAAAATTCAATAACCGTTGCGGCAGAAGAATATATCCATGCGCTTGAGCTTGAAGGAGAATATATTTTCAGCGACAATTACTTTTCACTTTTACCCGGTGAAAGCCGTGAAATAAAAGCAGCCCTCATCCCCTCTGCTTCGAATGACCGAATCAATGCATCTGCTTATACGCTTGATGCAGGAAGACGCAATTGAAACTTTTTCTTTTGATATCAGCTACTATTGACTTTTATTGAATGGTTATATTACAAAAAGAACAATATATATTGCTTTTTTCGTGCAGCAGGATTATCATACATATAAAATCGAGGCAGTGAGTTTTTTGTTCACTGCCTCGACTTTATAATTAAGTATTTAGTCAAATATTAATGGATTTTTCATTTAGACCAAATCACATTCTTTAAGTATTTTTTCAATACTTTCCCAAATTGTAAGTGCAGGATTGTCCTTATAATAAGAAAATCCTTTATATTGAACCGACACTTCACCATCTTTGAGTTTGTTGTCCATTATTTTTTTTGCTCTGCAAATAGCCTCACAAACGTTTTCCAGCGAAAGTTTAGATAAACAGCGTTTAAAATTTGTTTCTTCTTTATACTGCTCTAAACTTTCAAAGGATTCCTTATATGCAGAATTTATATGTCTTAAATACTGAGTTCTGTTTGTCAAGCGACCATTACACGATTGTTTATGTAACACCATCCAAAGCTCAAAAGTTAAATTACTATACGCCGGAGTATATTTGAATTTTCGTCCTTTTGTTGAATTTGCTTCTTTTATCTCGGTTAGTACATTTATAAACTTTTTAATGTGCTCAGAAGAATTACTTTCATAATCAAAAATATGAGTAATGGTTGGTGTTGCTAAAGGATTAACTGTTTTAGCATATTTTCTCGGACTTTGCTGAACTTTAGCGACAATACTAACATTATACAGAGCATTTTCTTGTGAATTAATTCTTTCTTGCAACCAATCTAAATACCACTGTTCAGTTTCACCTTCAACAGTAAAGACATATTTTTTAGTTTCTTTTCTTTCATTTGCCATCTGTGTTTACCTCCCCAATAAGAAGATCTTCTAAAATAGAGGAGAAGTCAACATCTTTAATAGCACCATACCGGTTCACAAAATAATTTTTCATATAATCCTCGCCTTTGCGAACACCTTTTGCCCCGGAAGTTTTGAAATCGGAAAGAGAATAATGTTCACTTATATGTGTTTTGTCATTTCTTTCAACAAATTTTATTTCATCTCTGCGGAACAGATTTGCATTCAAGAAAATCGGATTATGAGTATTAAATATCAATTGAGATTGATGGATATTAATCTCGTCATTATGAAAAATATTAATTATATTCATAAGTGCCATCGGATGAATTGAAGCATCAAATTCATCCATTACCAATGTTCCGCCATTCAGCAATGCATCAATGATTAAAGGGAATTCATTTACGAATCTGACTGTTCCGTAAGATTCATACATTTCAGCAGGCAGAACAGCTTTAACAAGACCATCATTAATAATTGAACTGAGAACCGCCGGGCCATTGTCCTTGGAGACTACATAACCTAAGGCATTAGAATGAATTCCGAATTCCTGTGCTGCATCGGTTAGTGTTTTTTCTACATAGAATTTTTTATCTTCTGATTCTGTAAATTCACGAAGAACCCTTATAGAATCTGAACGATATATAACTATAAATTTATTTTCAAACCAATTTGTTATCAGTGCAACCAATTCTTTTGCAAAAATATTTTTAAAACCGTTTACTAAAAATAATTCGTCTTCAATTAAACTATTTTCAGCAATTTCTTTTGCACTGTCAAAATTATTTACTATTCTGTTATTAAGATATTTTTTTCTGATATTTGAAATTTCTATAAAAAGCTTATTGCTGCGTTTAAACACAATTTCTTCATTTATCAGCAATTCTTCGTTTTCTATAAAACGTGAAAAATTTCTATCTAAAAACGAACCTAAATTAACAGAGAAAGAATACTCAATTAACAAATTATTTTCAATAAATTTAATATAAAAATATGTTGGCACATTTTGTTGACCTTTGAAAGGAATTAATTCTAATGTATTGGCAGCTTGATTGAACGACTTCTCGTTGACATTTTTAACATTACCTCTAAGAACAATTCCCTTCATAGTATCCATTGCACCAATTAAATTTGTTTTTCCTGATGCATTAGGACCGTAAATTACTGAAGAGGACAATGAACGGTATTTTTTTCCTGCCACAGATGTAGATTGGACACTATAATCCAAGCCTTTTTGTTTTGGGGCAGGGGTCATTGAAAAATTTAATACGTTTTTAAATGATTTGTAATTTTCAGTTTTAAAGTTTAACAACATAAAAAACACCTCGTTTTGCAAAATTATTGCAAATTGCATAGCAATTATATCATTAATGCACTTGTCTGTCAATTATTATGCCCATTATTTTGCAAAATAATGAGTATAATAATATAATTGCTATAACGTCAAAGCTGTCAAAAAACCTTGTAAACACAATAAAAAGCGATTCTGTTTTTTTTGATGCATTTGATAAAATAATAATCTATTATGACAACGGGCAGGTTAAACTGACAAAAATCACAACTGTTTCTGAGAAAAAAGCTTTGATTGCTCTGTTTGCTTTCATTTAAAATATCCTATAACTTTCATAAAAATTTTTAATTAAAAAAACTGTTGATTTTCACACTTTAAGGTGCTAAACTATCTGCATACATTATGAAAGGCGATTATTATGAAAAAGAACTTTTTTGCAGCTGAATACTTTTACTTTTACTTTTTCTGTCAAAAACAGTAAGAGTTTTCGCTTGTATGCAAAAAAGTGACATAACAGTTGTTTTTAATGCACCGAAGTGAAAACTCGGTGCATTTATTCGTATCTTACGATTATCAACCCCCTACCCCCAATCTGGGGGCTGTAGGTGTTTCTTGTTATACGCAAATTGCTCACAATGCGAGCAATTTCCTATATAGTAAAAGAGGTACTAAAAAATGATTGCAATATTAAAACCCAATACAACCGAAGAACAGCAGAAAAGCTTTACCGATTGGCTTAAGGCACAGGGGCTTGATGTTCATATTTCAAACGGAAAATATCAGACTGTTATAGGTCTTGTGGGAGATACCACAAAAATTGATGCAGACCTTATCGGAAGTCTCAGTATGGTTGAAGCCGTGAGACGTATTTCCGACCCCTTCAAGAGTGCCAACAGAAAGTTTCATCCCGATGATTCGGTGATTGACTGCTCTGGCATCAGAATAGGCGGTGGAAATTTTGTCGTTATTGCAGGACCTTGTTCCGTTGAATCCGAAGAGCAGCTCACGGGGATTGCAAAAGCCGTAAAAACACACGGCTGTGATATGTTAAGAGGCGGTGCATTCAAGCCGAGAACATCCCCTTATGATTTTCAGGGGCTTAAGGCAGAAGGAATTGAGCTTCTGCTTAAGGCAAAAGAAGAAACAGGCCTTCCGATAGTTACGGAAATTATGGATGCTTCTCACCTTCCGCTGTTTGAAAACGTAGATGTTATTCAGGTGGGCGCAAGAAATATGCAGAATTTCGAGCTGCTTAAGGAGCTTGGAAAAACAAACAAGCCCATACTTCTCAAGCGCGGTCTTTCAAGCACTATAAAGGAATGGCTTATGTCTGCAGAATACATTATGGCAGGCGGTAATGAAAATGTTATTCTCTGTGAAAGAGGTATAAGAACCTTTGACAGTCAGTACACAAGAAACTGTCTTGATCTTTCGGCTATTCCCGTGCTTAAGGAGCTTACACACCTGCCTGTTGTTATAGACCCCTCACACGCTACAGGTTCATCAAAATATGTAAAGAGTATGGCTTTGGCTGCAGTTGCCGCAGGTGCAGACGGACTTATGACGGAAGTACATTCCGACCCCCTGCACGCACTTTGTGACGGAGCACAGTCACTGACCCCCGAGCAGTTCGGGGATATGATGACATCGGTAAATTCAATAAGAAATGCACTTCGGGAGACAGTATAATGAAAGTGGGAACAGTTGGTTTAGGTCTTATCGGCGGTTCTATGGCAAGAGCATATAAAGCCGCAGAGCATACAGTTTTCGGAGCAGATACGGATAAAAACACTCTCGGCTATGCACTTCTTTCGGGAATTATAGATAAAGAGCTTACAGCAGACAGCATCGGCGAATGCGATATTATTTTTATTGCCCTTTACCCCGAAGCCGCCAAACAGTATCTTGAAGATAATAAAAAGCTTATTTCAAAGAATTGTACCGTTATTGATTTGTGCGGCACAAAAAGAAATGTGTGCGAAACAGGCTTCAGGCTTGCCGAAGAGTACGGATTTACCTTTGTGGGCGGGCACCCTATGGCAGGCACACAGTTTTCGGGTATAAAATATTCGAGAAAAGACCTTTTCAGAGGCGCGCCCATGGTTATAGTGCCTCCGAGATATGATGATATAATACTTCTTGACAGAATAAAAAAACTTCTTACACCTGCAGGCTTCGGAAGTATTTCCGTTACAACGGCGCCGAAGCACGATGAAATGATAGCATTTACTTCACAGCTTGCACACGTTGTTTCAAACGCATATATAAAAAGCGAAACCGCAAAAAACCACGGCGGTTTTTCGGCAGGCTCTTATAAAGATATGACAAGGGTTGCCTGGCTTAATGAAAATATGTGGACCGAGCTGTTTCTTGAAAACTCGGATTACCTTATAAAAGAGCTTGATTATATTATCAGCTCTCTTACAGAGTATAAACAAGCAATGGAAAATAATGACCGTGAAGCACTTAAAAATCTTCTTAAAGACGGAAGAATTATTAAAGAACAAATAGACGGAAATACACAGAAGAAAGCGTGAAAATATGAAAAAGGTAAAAGTTGAAGCATCACTCACATATGAAGTGCTTATAGAAAGAGGAATTCTGCAAAATGCAGGAAGCCTTATAAGAGACATAACAAAGGGAGAAGCTGCAGTTATAATTTCAGACACAAACGTATATCCCCTTTACGGAGAAACACTTTCTGCCGCATTAAAAAACGCAGGCTTCAATGTTTTATCTTTTGTGTTTGAAGCAGGTGAAGAATCAAAAAACACGGACACGCTTATCCGCTTATGGGAGTTTTTAGCTGAAAATCATATAACGCGCTCCGACATTCTTGTAGCCCTCGGCGGCGGTGTGACGGGCGACCTTACGGGCTTTGCCGCCGCAACGTTCTTAAGAGGGATAAAATATGTCGGTATTCCCACAACGCTGCTTTCAATGGTGGATTCATCCGTAGGCGGAAAAACCGCTGTTGACCTTAAAGGCGGAAAAAACCTTGCAGGTGCTTTTTATCAGCCAAGTATTGTTATTATTGACCCCGATACACTTAAAACTCTGCCGAAGAATATTTATTCCGACGGTATGGCAGAGGTAATAAAATACGGAATGATAAATCTTCCCGAATTTTTATCATTACTTTCAGAAGATACGGACATTTGCGATATTATTGAAATATGCGTTAAAGACAAAAGAGATATTGTAAATCAGGATGAAAAAGACCTTGGACTTCGTCAGCTTCTCAATTTCGGTCATACTCCCGCACACGGAATTGAGCTTTTATCGGAATTTACAATTTCCCACGGCTCTGCAGTTGCTGTAGGTATGGTAATAATGACAAAAGCCGCAATAAAAGCAGGTCTTTGCGAAAAAGAAGCACTGCCTGTACTTAAAAGCCTGTTGGACAAATATTCTCTTCCCTCTGCACTTGTGTTTTCAGCAAAAGAAATTACAGAAATTGCTCTTAATGACAAAAAAAGGTCAGGCAGCAGTATAACTATAGTTGTTCCCGAAAAAGCGGGAAAATGTTCACTTAAAAAAATTCCTGTTTCCCACCTTGAAGACTTTATTTCGGGAGCGTGGGAAAAATGATAAAAACATTATTTTCTCCGAAAACCTCGGGCACGGTAAAAGCCATCTCATCAAAATCAGAGGTTCACAGGCTCCTTATATGTGCGGCTTTAGGCGATAAAAAAACAGAAATAGTATGCGAAAACATAAATGCAGACATAAAAGCCACAGCCGATTGCCTTAATGCACTGGGTGCGCAAATAGATTATAATAACAAAGTATTTACTGTTTTACCCATAAAAGATACTCCCGAAAACGCAGTTCTTCCCTGTAACGAATCGGGGTCAACACTCCGTTTTTTACTTCCCGTTGTGGGTATTCTCGGCAAGGGCGGTGTTTTTAAGACCGAAGGAAGACTGTCCCTTCGTCCACTGTCTCCTCTTAAAGAAGAGCTTGAACGTGCGGGTGTAACAATAAAAACTGTCGGTAAGGATATCTTCGTTTCGGGCAACTGCAGGGAAAACGAATTTAATATTGCAGGGAATATTTCCTCTCAGTTTATATCGGGGCTTATGTTTATGCTGAGTTTTACGGGCGGCAGAATTAATATTGAAGGCGAAACCGAAAGCCGTCCTTATATAGAAATGACGGCAGACGCACTTAAAGCCTTCGGCTGTGATACGGATTTTTCGGATAATACAATAACCGTTCAAAAGTGCAGTCCTCTTATTTCTCCTGATAAAACCGAATGCTTCGGTGACTGGTCAAATGCGGCATTCTTTATTACTGCAGGTGTTATCGGTGAAGAAAAAATAACGGTAACGGGGCTTAACATAAATTCAAAACAAGGCGATAAAAAAATAGTTGAGCTTCTTCGTCTTTTCGGTGCAGAAATTGAAGTGTCGCACAATTCGGTCACTGCCCTTCCCTCCCGATTAAAAGCACGGAATATTGATGCTAAGGATATACCCGACCTTGTGCCCGTTTTATCCGTTGCCGCGGCAAACGCAGAAGGAATTACAAGAATAAGCGGATGCAAAAGGCTGAGACTTAAAGAAAGCGACAGAATAGAATCAGTAAAGCAGATGATTATTTCCCTCGGCGGTAAAATAACCGTTGAAAATGACGATATAATCATTGAAGGCTGTCCTCTTTCTGGAGGAGAGGTAAACTCGGAAAATGACCACAGAATTGCAATGAGTGCGGCAGTTGCCGCTTTCAGAACAGAAAATCCCGTAACGGTAACAAATGCCGAAGCGGTAAACAAATCCTATCCCTCTTTCTGGGATGAAATAAGGTGAAGCTATGCTTTTTCCATACGGTAATAACATAAAACTTTATATTGAAGGCGGAAGCCACGACGAAAAAATAGAAATGCTTCTGAAAGGCTTTCCCGAAGGCATAAGGGTGGACGCAGAATTTTTAAGTTCCTTTATGGCAAGAAGAGCCCCCGGGCAGAATGAATGGTCAACTTCGCGAAAAGAAGCGGACAAGCCTGTTTTTCTTTCGGGAATAAAAGACGGCATTACTACGGGGGTCGATATAAAAGCCATTATATATAACAGCAATCAGCACTCTTCCGATTACAGCACCGTTGGTATTATCCCCCGACCGTCACACGCTGACTTTGCGGCAATTATGAAATACGGCAAGGATACGGATCTTCGGGGCGGCGGTCATTATTCGGGCAGACTTACTTCTTTAATTTGTGTGGCAGGCGCACTTGCTCTTATGTATCTTAAAGAAAAAGGTGTGGATATATTCGCACATATTTATTCAATCGGCGATATAAGCGACATACCCTTTAATAAAACCGATGTGGGAAAAAACGAAAAAGAAATCCTTTCGGGTTCTTCATTCCCTGTTCTCAGTTGCGATAAAGGCGAAGAAATGAAAAAGCTTATAGCCGAAAAAAAAGCTCAGCTTGATTCTGTTGGCGGTATAATAGAATGTGCCGCTGTGGGACTGCCAGCAGGCATGGGCGAGCATATGTTCAGAAGCGTTGAAGCGGCTGTTTCTTCAATAATGTTTTCCGTCCCCGCAGTAAAAGGCATAGAATTCGGCAACGGATTCGAATGTGCAAAATTAAGCGGAAGCGAAAACAATGATGCATTTTATTATGACGGCGGTAAGGTAAAAACAAAAACAAACAACGCGGGCGGAATTCTCGGCGGTATGACGAACGGAATGCCCCTTATTTTCAGAGTTGCAATAAAACCCACCCCCTCTATAGGAAAAGAGCAGGACACCGTTAATCTTGAAACGAAACAGAATATAAAATTTACAATAAAAGGAAGGCACGATCCCTGTATCATACCGAGAGCAGTTCCCGTAATTGAAGCGGCGGCGGCAATCAGCATACTTGATATGATGCTCGATAAGGAGTAATAAAAATGAGTGACATTATCCCCATAGAAGAATCAAGAAAAAGAATTGATGAAATAGACGAAGAGCTTGTGCGACTTTTTAAAGAGCGCATGGCTGTTGCAGCATCCGTTGCAGAATATAAGCGGGAAAAAGCTTTGCCCGTACACGACCCTGCAAGAGAAAGACAATTGCTTGCAAAAATATCCTCTCTTGCAGGAAATGAGTTTTCCGATTACTCCAAGGTTTTATATTCCACAATACTCTCCCTTTCAAAATCTTATCAGAGGGCACTTCTCGGAATAGAATCTGATGTTTACGATAAAATAACATATGCACTTGAAAACACCGAAAAAATGTTCCCCGAAACAGCAAAGGTTGCCTGTCAGGGTGTGGAAGGTGCATATTCGGGTATTGCGGCAGGCAGGCTTTTTGCCCTACCCGACATAACCTACTGCCCCTCTTTCGACAGCGTTTTCGATGCATTGGATAAAGGTGAATGCGAATACGGCGTTTTGCCTCTTGAAAATTCAACTGCAGGCTCTGTTGTAAAAATATACGACCTTATGATGCACCATAATTTCAACATTGTGCGTTCTGTGAGAATTAAAATAGACCACTGTCTTCTTACAAAAAGAGGCACAAAGCTTGAAGATATAAAGGAAGTTTTTTCACACGAACAGGCAATTAACCAGTGCTCGCAGTTTATTAAAGAACATCCCGAAATCAAATTTACACCCGTAGCGAATACAGCCATGGCATCCCTTTCCGTAGCAAATTCCGAAAGAAACGACGTAGCGGCACTTTCCTCAAGACACTGTGCAGAGCTTTACGGACTTCAGAATCTTATTTCAGGGGTACAAGACCAAGGCAACAATTACACAAGATTTATATGCATTTCCAAAAAGCTTGAAATATATCCGGGTGCCGATAAAACCACAATAATGGCGGCAACGGGCGATACTCCCGGTGCACTTTATCAGCTTTTGTCCCTTTTCTTTGCCCACGGAATAAATATTACAAAGCTTGAATCCCGCCCTATGCCTACAAGGGATTTTGAATACATATTCTATCTCGACCTTGATGTTTCCATTTATTCGCCGAAGCTTAAAACCGTGCTGTCGGAGCTTGAAAGATATTCGGGCGAATTCAGATATCTCGGAAGTTATACGGAAAGTGTTGGTTAAAATGTTACATTGTAAAAACTTCAGAACAGGGCTTATCGGCAGAAAACTCAGCCACAGCTTTTCCCCCGAAATTCATTCTTTTCTTGCAGATTATGAATATAAGCTTTATGAAATGGAGGAAAACCAAGTAGGCGAATTTCTTAAAAACTGCCCTCTTGATGCTCTTAACGTTACAATCCCCTATAAAAAAACCGTAATGCCCTTTCTTACCCATATTTCAGAAACGGCGCTTAAAATAGGCAGTGTAAATACTATTGTAAAAAAAGCAGACGGACTTTACGGATATAATACCGATTACTACGGATTTACTTATATGGTCCGGGCAAGCGGTATTGAAATAAAAAATAAAAAAGTTCTTGTTTTAGGCTCGGGCGGTGCTTCACTTACAGTAAAGGCAGTGCTTTCTGATATGAAAGCAAAAGAAATCATAACAATATCAAGAAGCGGGGAAAATAATTATAATAACATAAGTCTTCATAAAGATGCCGATGTTATTGTAAATACTACACCTGTGGGAATGTATCCCGATAACGGTGCTTCGCCCGTGGACCTTACCTTATTCACTAATCTGTCGGGAGTACTTGATCTTATATATAACCCCTCTGTTACAAAGCTTTTATCCGATGCGGAAAAACTCGGCATTCCCTGTATAAACGGACTTGCGATGCTGTCTGCACAGGCAAAAAGGGCAGCTGAGCTTTTTCTTGATACAGTTATACCCGAAGACCCCACACCGGAAATTGTAAAAAATATAGACCGCAAGCTTAAAAATATTGTTCTTGTGGGAATGCCGGGAAGCGGAAAATCAACGGCGGGAAAAAGACTTGCCGAAATACTTTCAAGAGAATTTATTGATACGGATGAAATAATAGTGAATAATTCACATATGCCGATTCCCGAAATTTTCTCTTTATACGGCGAAGACGAATTCAGAAAAAGAGAAACCGAAGCGGCAAAAGAAGCGGGAAAAATGTCGGGAGCAATAATCGCCACAGGCGGCGGAATTATAACACGTGAAGAAAACTATTATCCCCTTCATCAGAATTCATATATAGTATGGCTTCAGCGGGACACCTCCCTTTTGCCTGTTAACGGCAGACCGATATCACAGAAAAACGATATAAATGAGCTTTATAAAAAAAGAGCACCCCTTTATAAAAAATTTGCGGATGCAGTAGCGGAAGTCAGCGAAAATCCCGACGAAACCGCACAGAGAATAACAGATGCCATAAGGAGGTTATAAAATGAAGCTTCTTATAATAAACGGTCCCAATCTTAATATGCTGGGTCTTCGTGAACCTGATATTTACGGAAAACAAAACTATAATACTCTTTGTAAAATGATAGAAGAAGCCTGTAAAGACATTGACTTTGAAATATTTCAGTCTAACCACGAAGGTGTAATAGTTGATAAAATACAGTCCTCTTACAAAAATACCGACGGTATTGTAATAAACCCTGCGGCATACACTCATACAAGTATTGCAATTCTTGATGCATTAAAAGCAGTGGGAATACCTACCGTTGAGGTTCATATTTCTGATATAAATTCAAGAGAAGAATTCAGAAAGTTTTCATATGTTTCTTTATATGCCGAAAAAACAATTGCCGGCAAAGGGCTTAACGGATATATCGAAGCCATAGAATATCTGAAAAACAAACTCACGTAATAACGGTTTTATTATCAGTTTATGTATTAATGTTCTGTTAAAAAATTGTGTATTTTCATATTTTATTTTGATAAATATTTATCAGAACTATTAACAGATTGCAAAAGATAAAATACGGTTCTTTACATAAAAAAGAATCGGGAATAAAATTTATTCATAATAAAAAAAGAAAAGAGGAAATAAAATGAAAAAGCTTCTATCTGTATTTTTAGCTGTTCTTACGGCACTTACCTGTCTTACACTTTCGGTTTCAGCCGAAGAAGCCACCGACTATCTTGTGCTTGGTGACTCCATTGCTTACGGCTCGGGACTTTCAAATCCCGTTGAAGCAGTTTACGGAAAGATAGTTGCAGACACACACGGATTTAATTACACAAACTACTCCGTTCCCGGTCACACAACCGCAAACCTTCTTGCAAGACTTGAAAAAGAAGAGGTTATTGCTGCCGTGAAAGAAGCTGAAATAATAAGCATTTCAATAGGCGGTAACAATTTCCTTTTATCAAATCTTATAGGCCTTATGTTTGACGGCATTGTAAAATCCGATTACGCTAAAATGGATGCCATTGCAGAAGGCTTCTATGCTGATTTTTCCGAAATTATGGATGTCATCAACGAAGCTAATCCCGATGCAGTGGTTTTGATGCAGACTCTTTACAATCCTCAGTCGGGCAAGATCCGTGAGGTTTACGGTGAAGGTCAGAAGCGCCTTAACGAAATGGTAAACAAATATAATGAAGAACATCCCGGTGAAATCATTATTGTTGAAGTAGGTGCCGCTCTCGGTGACGATATGGAATGCTTTGCAGCAGACGATATTCACCCCAGCGCAAAGGGTAATGAGCTTATTGCTGTTGAAATCCTTAAAACTCTTGACAATAACGGTATTGCAGGATATAAAGAGCCTGTTATCGAAAATGCAGGTAAGGATTTCGGGGAAGGTTTTTCCTTCTTCTTCCTTGATTTCTTTGTAGTCATTTTCGAGTTCTTAGGAAAAATTTATAACTTCTTTGCAAATATTTTCTAATAAATAAAACAAGAAGCAACATAACGTAAGGCGAAAGAGTGCAATAAAAAATACTCTTTCGCCTTAAGCTTTATACTAAATTATGATTTGTCTTTTTCAATTGTTAAGAATTTCTGAATTTTTTCTTTACTTTTTGTTTATTTAGTATTAGAATAATTCCGTAAACAAAAGAAAGAAGGTTTATTATGAAAAAACTCATTGCTGTTATCTTAAGTGCTGTTATAGCATTTTCATGTTTCGGTTTTATGGCTTTTGCCGAAGAAGAAGCCGTAGATTATGTTGTTCTCGGGGACTCAATTGCCTTCGGCGCAGGTATGATAAATACCGTAGGTGCAGCTTACGGCAAAATTGTTGCCGATACAAACGGCTATACCTATACAAATCATTCAATTCCCGGTATCACATCGGGTGTGCTTCTCGGTTTGCTTAAAACAAACGGTATTGCAGAAAGTGTAAAAAATGCAGAGATAATAAGCATTTCAATAGGCGGAAATAACTACCTTACAAATAATATTGTAGGGCTTGCCATTGACTGTCTTATAAAAAGGGATATGAAAAACTTTGATAAGATAGCAGATGTATACTACAGTGAGCTTTGCGAAATTATGGATGTTATAAATGAACTCAATCCCGATGCAGTGGTTCTTTTACAGACTCTTTACAATCCACAGGACGGTGCTGCAGGTAAAGTTTACGGCCTTGGCGGTGATAAGCTCAATGAAATGATAAGAAAGTATGATGCGGAGCATCCCGGTGAAATCGTTATTGTTGAAGTAGGTGCTGCCCTTAATAATGACAAAGGAAACTTTGCAGATGACAAGCTTCATCCCAGTGCACAGGGCAACGAAGTAATTGCTCAGACAATTCTTGATACGCTTTACGAATTGGGACTGGGTGAAAACACTGACCCTGTTATCAACTCCCGCGGACTTGATCTTTTAATGCCCGTTTCTTATGCAATACTTATAAACATCGTCTGCAGTCTTTTTGAAGCCCTCGGCAATGTGATAAATCCCGTTTAACAGTATCTCACAATATTAAGGGACTGTAAAATCAAGAAAACGGCTTCGCCGCATCGCGGGGAACCGATTTCGTATTGTCCATCTCAGAAAATCGCGAAGCGAGTTTCTGAGGGACATATAATCTTTTTTACTTTACAGGAAGGAATTTCCTATAAAGTAAAAAACTATATAGTACAAGGCGAAAGAGTGTCAAAAAAATACTCTTTCGCCTTTTTGTCATAAGCTTTTTATTAAATCATAAATTCAGCTGTGCTGAATTATGATTTGATTTTACATTTTTTTTACGGATTTATCGGTATATTTTTTTACGCTGTTTATATATCCGCTGATTTCAGTGTCCGTGGGTGTTCTGAATTTATACTTGTTCTCTTGTCCTATTCTTGTAAGCTTTGATATGCCAAGCTCATGATAGGGAGAAAGTTCAATGCCGATAACATTTTTAAGGGAATCTGCAGTTTTTGCTATCCCCTTAAAATGCGCCTCGTTATCATTCACGGAGGGTATTATGGGACAGCGGAGAATTATTTTACTGCCGTTTTCGTCTATTATTCTCAGATTTTCCGTTATTTTTTCGTTACCGACACCTGTATATTCTTTATGCAAAGCAGAGTCGGTAATTTTATAATCGAAAAGAAAAATATCAATAAACTCTGCCGCTTCGAGAAGCTTTTCTTTATCGGTAAATCCGCAGGTTTCAACGCAGGTATGAAGAGAATTCCGCTTTGCCTTTTTTAATATATCAAGCATAAATTCATACTGCATAAAGGGCTCTCCGCCCGACAGAGTAATACCGCCGCCCGAATCCTCATAAAAAGCTTTATCGGATAAAGCCGCTTTCATCACTTCATCCGCAGTGACGGTTTTTCCTGCAACTTCAAGAGCATTTACGGGACACACCGCTTCACATTTTCCGCAGAAAACACACTCGCTTCTGTTGAGAGTATGGACATCATCAAAAATATGTACACCCTTTTCGCATATCCCGTCACATTTTGCACAGCTTATGCACTTGTCCGAAAAAAACATCAATTCCTGCAAGATCTTTTTTGATTCGGGATTATGGCACCATTCACATCTCAGCGGGCAGCCTTTGAAAAATACCGTGGTTCTGATTCCCGGACCGTCATTTATGCAGAATTTCTGTATATTGAATATCAGTCCTTCAGCCATATTAAAACTCAATATCGGCTACAACGGGATAATGGTCTGAAGGTACATCGCCGAGATATTCGTTTCTGTCTACCTTCATTTCGTTTACTTTTACGTCACCTTTAACAAAAACATAGTCTATTACGCTTCTGTGTTTTTCGGGGCCTAAGAATGCGTGGAAGGTGTTGTCTTTATCGGTAACGGTTGCGATATCACGTGTATCGAGGAATCCGCCGTCTTTAACTGCCTTGCAGGGTGCAGAATCGGGAGTTACATTAAAATCGCCTGTGAACACTGCGGGGCAGTCTGTGCATATTTCGTTTGCTTTTTCAGCTACAAGCTCAGCACCTTTCTGCATTGCAACAGCGCCTACGTGGTCAAGGTGTGTGTTAAAATGACAGAATTTTTTGCCTGTTTCTTTTTCTGTAAGCATTACATAAGAGCATATTCTTATACAAGCGGCATCCCAGCCGTAGCCCGGCACATCGGGAGTTTCGCTGAGCCAGAAATTGCCCTTTTCACCGGGGATGAACTTATCTTTTTTATAAAATACTGCTGAAAATTCTCCCTCTTCTTTGCCGTCATCTCTGCCCACACCTACAAAATCGTAGTCGGGTAAATTCTCACTTAAAGCCTTCATCCAGCCTATGTGTGCCTCCTGCACGCCTAAAGAATCGGGATCGTTTTCTTTTATAGCGGCTACAACACGGGGAATGCGTTTTTCCCATTCTCTGCCGTCACGGCCTGCACATAATACATTAAAGCTCATTATTTTCATAATTACACACTCCTGATTTTTCATCTTAAAATTAAGATATCATACGGACAATTTTTTATCAATCACTTTTTTACAAAAAATGTAGAAAATCCCGAAAACATATGTTATTATTAATTTAATAAAAGAAAAGGAGAAATATTATGGACACATCATTGATTCTTTACACCTGTACGATTCTGCTGGGGCTTATTTTACTTGGTGCATTTTTAATTTTCAGAGTTAAAAAGACAGATGTTAAATCACTTATGCTTAAAGCTGCAACAAGCGTTATGTTTATACTTACCGGTGCTTTTCTTACTATCGGAAAACCCTCGTTATATTCGGGACTTATTGTAGCAGGTCTCGTTTGCGGTATACTGGGTGACATATGGCTTGATATGAAGTTTATGTACAGACAGGACGAAAAGTTTTTAACCAATGCAGGTTTCATTTCTTTCTCCTTCGGTCACTTTTTCTATATTGCCGCTATTATTGCAGGTGCCGCACCTGAGTTTAAGGCAATAGCCCTTGTGCCCTCTTTAGCTGTTGCGGTTATTGCAGGCTGTGCCGTTTATTTCGGTGAAAAGATTATGAAGCTTAATTACGGCAGCTACAAAATAATATCAACTCTTTACGGTGCACTTTTATTCTTCACAACCGTTTTCGGTCTGTTCACCTGCATTTTCTCAGGTTTTTCAGAAAACATTCATCTTTTCGTATTCTTTATCGGCGGCGTGCTCTTCGTTATCTCCGACCTTATCCTTTCGGGAACTTATTTCGGTGTTGGCAAAAACAGACCTGTTGACATTGTAACAAACCACGTTTCATACTACCTTGCACAGTTTGTAATTGCAAGCTCAATACTCTTTATGTAAGAAGGAATTAAAAATGAGAAGACAACAGCAGCTCGATTTTTCGGGCATTAAAACATATTCTGCAAAAGACAGAATAAATCTTGTAACAATTGAAAATATGATGACACCCGGTGTTACACCCCACGAGGAATATACCTCCGAGGGCTTCAATGAGCTTATTGAAAGAATTATAAAAGCCCGTAAAAACGGCAGACCCGTTATATGGAGTATGGGTGCGCACGTTATAAAAAACCGCCTTTCGAGATACATAATCGAGCTTATGAAAATGGGAATTATTACCCATATTGCCGCCAACGGTGCCACAAGTATTCACGATTTTGAGCTTTGTTACCTGGGCGGCACATCGGAAGATGTTCCCACTGCAATAGAAGACGGCTCTTTCGGTATGTGGGAGGAAACGGGCGCGTGGATGAATGAAGCCATAAACGAAGGGGCAAGCTTAAATATCGGTTACGGTGAAGCACTCGGTAAATATATTGACGAGCACCCCGAAAAATTCCCCAACCGTGAGGATTGCATTTTGTGGCAGGCATATAAGCTCGACATTCCTGCTACTTATCATATAGCTCTCGGAACAGATATAATTCATCAGCACCCCACCTGTGATATGGCAAATATCGGCAGATGCTCGGGAATTGATTTCAAGAAAATGGCTTATTCTGTATCTCAGCTTGACGGCGGTGTGTTCCTCAATTTCGGTTCTTCCGTTATAGGCCCCGAGGTATTCTTAAAAACTCTTTCAATTGCAAGAAATCAGGGATATCCCACCTTCAATATCACAACAGCAAACTTTGACCTTATCAATCTCGGCAATTTCCGCTGCAAAATAGGCTATGAGGACCCCAATTATTATTACAGACCGAGAAAGAATATAGTTAACCGCCCCACCTGCAAAGGCGGTATGGGATGGCATTTTGTGGGTGACCATCAGATAACAATTCCCACACTTTACGATAAATTGAAGGAACAGTTTTAATATGCTTACAAAAAAAGAAGTCCGTGAAATTACGGACAGAATTAAAAAATGTAAAATAGGTATAATCGGGGATTTCTGCGTTGATATCTACTGGCACGCAGATATGACCCTTTCGGAGCTTTCCCGTGAAACTCCCCATTATCCCCTACCCGTAACGGCTGAAAAGACCTCTATGGGGGCAGGCGGTAACGTTGCGGCTAATATGGCGGCACTTTGTCCCGAAAAAATTTATGCAATTTCTCTTATCGGTGACGACTGGAGAGGAATGCTTCTTCGCTCACTTATCAAAAAAAGCGGAATAAGTGATGAATATATAATTGAAACAGAAGGCAGATTCACAAATGCCTATTGTAAGCCTATGCGTCACGGCATTTCCGCTACAGTTTATGAAGACCCGAGGCTTGACTTCGAAAACCGTGTACCGATTGATGAAAAAACTGAAGAAAAGGTTATAAAAAACCTTCGTGACCTTGCAAAAAAGGTTGATGTGCTGTGTGTTGCAGACCAGTTCCGTTACGGTATTGTGACCGATAAGGTAAGAGAAGAAATTATTTCCCTTGCAAAAAACGGACTTACCGTTATCTGTGACAGCCGTTACAATATCGGCAGATACACCCACTGCATATTAAAGCCCAACGAGGTGGAATGCTGGAGAGCCGTTAATAATAATGACGGTTTTACAGAAGCCTACGAAGAAGATTTTCTTGCAGCCGCAAAAACACTTGCACAAAAAAACAATGCAAAGGTTTTCTGCACACTGGGTGATAAAGGTTCATTTATCACCGACGGAAAACAGGGCGACAGAATCGCAGCAAAGTGTCTTACCGGTGAGCTTGATATCTGCGGCGCAGGCGACACTTCCCTTTCCGCTTTTTCTTTAGGAATAACGGCAGGCGCACCCATGGAAAAGGCAGCAGCCCTGGCAGGACTTGCCTCCGCCGTTACCGTTAAAAAAATCGGTATGACAGGCACGGCAACTGCAGAAGAAATAGAAGCAATAGCAGAATAAAATACAATAACAATTGTCAAAGGCTCAGGGTATTTCCCCGAGCCTTTTATTTTTAAGAAATTTCACTTATTCACCGTTACTTCTTACTTCAAAAAATAACAGGGTATCTGTTATTTTTTCTCCCAGTTGTAGGGACGAAGGATAAAGTTTATATCCTCCTTATCGGGAATAGTCCAGAAGGATGAAACTCTGTCCATTCCGTGCTCCTCAAATTCATCATAAAGCCATTCCTGTTCACTCATTCTCATGGGATTTAGGAAGAAATATTCGCCGTGCATCTGATTTGCCTTGAAGAATTCCCAGCTGAGATTATCCCTTTCAACTCTGAAAAGCTGCTCCGCCGTAATGTCTGCCTTCATCGCCTTATTCCAGAGAAGGTCAAGCTTAAGCATTGTGTGAATGGGATAATAGCCTGACTGATAGTGCCAGTCAAAGTCGAATGCGTGTGCTGTAGCCTTTATCTGTGCGGTCTGGATATCAATAATTTCCTTTATATACTCCGCGGCATCCTCGCCGTAATATGCATTAATAAAATCAATCATATGATATTCAACATCGGCATTTACGTCCCACTGTAATTTACAGAGAAGGTAGTTACGAAGCTCATTGAATGCAGCATAGTGGCCGTCACCGCAGTTATACATATAGCCCGTAATGCCGATATCGTGCATATACTTCATAGTTTCCTGCATATATTCGAAGTTTGAGAAAAACTGTGCAGAGAAAAGGAAGTTGATGGTGTAGTCATAAATATATGTTTTTTCCGATATTTCAGTCCAGATTCTGAAATCCTCGGCAATCTGGGGATAGTTTTCGCCGTAAAGATTCATAAAGGTTTCGTTGCCGTCCTGAGCACCGCACTCTAAAAGTGAATGGCTGCGGCAGGCTTTGTTAAGACCGCAAAGAACGGGAGCAACGTTTGGTCTGCAGCGAAGTGTGGTGTCCGTGGGAGGACGGTCTGTTTCGTTGTAGGCATAGAAAGTAAAGGTATAATCGGGGAATTCGGGACCTAAAATATCTGCAAGGTTATTTGTGAAAATAAGTGTGGGGGCAGAAACTGCGCCGTACTTTTCGTAAAGAGCTTCACAATTTTCACAATGACAGTAGTTTATATTATCGTCCTGACCTATGTGGATAAACTTTGCACCGTTTGTGGCATTGGTCATTATCTCACGGCAGTTTTTAACAACAAGATCTAAAACATCGGGGTTTGTCATACAGACGTGGTCCGTATGGCGATTACCGTTTTCATCCATTGCAAAATATTCGGGGTGCTCTGCAAAAAGGGATTTGGGAACAAGAGTGATAAGAGAAGCATCCCATAATGAATAGGTAAGTGTTCCGCCGTATTTCGTTGCATTTACGTGGAAAGACACATTCATTTTTGTTCTTGCTCTGTAAGCTTCATTTGTTCCCATTGTGTCATTACGTCTTACCGCAAAAGAGGGTTCAACCACGCGGTTGAGATTTGCATCAAAAATAATATCATCGCTTTCGGGAACCTTTTCAAGTGTGGGGGTAAACCATCTTACTCCGAGATATTCTTCAAGAAATGTATACACACCGAAAAGCGTACCCCGACTGTCTTCACCGCGGATAATAAGATTATTACCGTCGGAGTAAAGCAAAAATCCGTCTTCTGCGATAACCGAATAATCCGTACCTGTGTTTTCCGAAACAGCAGTTTCACCCACATATATTCCCTTTGCCGAAACGGGAACAGAAGATTCCGCCGCAACGGGGAGATTAACACCGCTGATTTTTTCAATATATGTCTGAAGCTCTTCTGCGGCTGTATCAATACATTCATCGGCATTATCTGCAGTTACGATATAATAATCGCTTTTTCCGTCTTCAACTATATACACGGGAGATGTAATTTCGGGGGCAACATAGCTTTCACCGCCATAATTGATATCCGTATTTACGGGAATAATACCTATCGACAAAAGAAAGACCTGAATAAATGACAGCATCGCTTTAAATATTTCCATAAAACCGCCTCCTGAAAATCTTAGTTATATAATAACAATAAAAAGACTCTTAGTCAATCAGTTGATAAAATAATAAACAAAAAAACAATCCGAGCAATATTACTCGGATCTGTTCTTTAATATTCAGGCATTAAAATTTTAATTTTTTTGCCTATTTTGTAATGTAATTCATTCTCGTGAAGTGTAAGGCTGAAGCTTGCCTTATTTCCGTCATTATCAAGGTCATCATAAGGCAGCACACCGTTAAACTTTATATGAAGCTCATCAGTTGAAAAGACATCACAGTATTTAAGATACTTTGAAAGGTCTATATTGTCTCTGAGATACTCTCCGAAAATCTTCGCAACAAGTGCAGGTGTGAAATCGTGGATAATACACACTTCAAACTTACCGTCATTAAGATCAACATCTTTGTAAAGTGAAATTCCGCCCATTCCCTTTGAAGTGGTTATAAGAGCAAGTAATATATTGCAGGACTTTGTTTTGCCGTTTGCCGTATACGTAGCCTTGACCTTCTGAGGCCCTTTTAAGATAGGCGGCAAAGCTGCCACAACATATGCCGCATGACCCAGTGCCTTTTTAAGCTTTGAATTAACAAGATACGGCACTGCAGAAATATAACCGAAGGAAGAAACATAGCATACGGGTTCACCGTTTACAAGAAGAGAATCCATAAGCATTTCTTTGCCCTTGGTTGCAAGCTTATCAATACTTTTTATGGGGTCTTTTCTGAAAAGATTGAAATTGTTTGCCATATCGTTTGTTGTTCCCACAGAGATATGACCGTAAATGCTGTGCTGTTCTATTTCATTAAAGGCACGGAATGCTTCGTTTACGGTTCCGTCACCACCAAATGTTATAAGATAATCCGAAACCGGGTCAAGCTCCTTGATAAGCTTGATTACGTGGCCGGAATATTCGCTTTTTGCTACTGTGTTGAGTTTTAATCCGCGCTCAACAAACTTGAAGATAAGATGATCAAGCGCCGCCTGAGAGAATTTAGTTGCAATGGGGTTATAAATAATACTAAAATTCATAGCACTCCTCCTTATAATTATTCATATATATCATAACACATTAAAATGATTAATTTTTGACTTGTAATATTTGTATTGATTTTTGTAACTTTTGTATTTATGTCTTATTGCAAAACAAAAATAAAAGTGATAAAATTTCTCTATCAATTAACGGAAGTGATAATGTGAAAAAAACTCTTCAAAGAAAATATGCACGTCTTATTGCAAGAACAGGTGCAAATATTCAGAAAGGTCAGCCTGTAAAGCTGTATGCAAGCGTTGACCAATATGAATTTGTAACAATACTTACCGACGAATGCTACAAGGCAGGTGCAAGTAAGGTAAGCATTGAATGGGAGCATCAGCCTCTTACAAAGCTTGATTACAGATACAGAACCTTAAAAAGCCTTTCAAAGGTAGAAAAATGGGAAGAAGAGAAGCTCAGATTAATGACAGAGGAGCTTCCCTGCCGTATCTATATTATAAGTGACGACCCCGACGGGCTTAAAGGCATAAATCAGACAAAAATGCAGAAGGCAAGAATTGCAAGATATCCCATTATAAAGCCTTACAGAGATGCTATAGAAAACCGTCATCAGTGGACAATTGCCGCAGTTCCCTCTTATAAGTGGGCAAAAAAGGTTTTCCCCGAGCTTTCAAAATCACAGGCATATAACAAGCTGTGGGAGGTTATTCTTTCTACAGTCAGAGTAACCGAAGATAACGACCCTGCAAAAGCCTGGGAGGAACACAACAAAACCTTCAAAGAAAAATGCGATTGGCTCAATTCTTATAAATTCGATTATCTTCACTACAAAAGCAGTAACGGAACAGATTTTACGGCGTGGCTTATTCCCGAAGGCCATTGGTGCGGCGGCAGTGAAGTTACAAAGCAGGGGGTTACCTTTAATCCAAACCTTCCCACGGAGGAAATATTTACTTCTCCCATGGCAGGAAAAGCAGAAGGCAAGGTAGTTTCAACAAAGCCTCTTTCCTATGAAGGACAGATAATTGATAATTTCTCCATTACCTTCAAAGACGGCAAAGCCGTGGAATGGGAAGCCGAAAAGGGCTATGAGCTTTTAACAAAAATGATAACTATGGACGAAACCTCTGGAATGCTCGGCGAACTCGCCCTTATACCGAAAAACAGCCCCATAAACGAAAGCGGAATTCTCTTTTATGAAACCCTTTTTGACGAAAATGCAAGCTGTCACTTAGCCCTCGGTGCCGGCTTCAATGACTGTATAGACGGTCATCTTGACAAAACAAACGAAGAATGCCGAGCACTGGGAATCAACGACAGTATGATACACGTTGATTTTATGATAGGTGCCGACGATATGGAAATCACAGGCTATAAAGACGGAAAAGCCGTACCGATTTTCATTAACGGCACATGGAAATCATAATTTATCGTGCAATTGCACGATAAATTATGATTTCCATGTGCCGTTAATGAAAATCGGTACGGCTTTTCCGTCTTTATAGCCTG
>JAZSRT010000057.1:0-21618 GCA_045538645.1 Acutalibacteraceae bacterium
CAAGAAACCGGCTTCGCCGTCCGTCTACGGCGAAACGTTTCCGGATAGTCCATCTCCGAGTGAAGCGTAGCTGAGCGTTCACAGGGACATATAATCTTTTTGCTTTATAGGAAGGAATTTCCTATAAAGCAAGAAAGCGGCTTCTCCGCATCGCGGGGAACCGATTTCGTATTGTCCGTCTCAGAAAATCGCAAAGCGAGTTTCTGAGGGACTTATAATCTTTTTTACTTTATAGGAAGGAATTTCCTATAAAGTAAAAAATAATTCCCGGACTGCAAAATTTTCGCTATCCGGGAACATTATTTTACATTGACTTATTTTAATGTAGCAAGCATAACCGCTTTTATTGTATGCATACGGTTTTCTGCTTCTTTGAAAACTACGGAAGCCTTGCTTTCAAACACATCATTGGTTACTTCAAAAGCATCCATTCCGAATTTTTCGCCCATCTCTTTTCCGACCTTTGTTTTGTGGTCGTGATAAGAAGGAAGACAATGCATAAAGATGCAGTTTTCGCCTGCAATTGCCATTTTTTCGGCATTTACCTGATAGGGAGTAAGCTCTCTTACTCTTTCTTCCCACACTTCAAGAGGTTCACCCATTGATACCCATACGTCGGTACAGATTACATCTGCACCCTTGCAGGCTTCTTTCGGGTCTTCGGTAAAGTGAAGCTTTGCGCCTGTTTCTTTGGCAATTTCTTCGCATTTTTCTATAAGTGCCTTATCGGGGAAGTATTTTTCCGGTGCGCAAGCGGTAAATTCAAGTCCCATCTTTGCACAGCCTATCATAAGGGAATTACCCATATTGTAACGGGCATCACCCATATAAACGAACTTTATGCCTTTAAGCTTTCCGAAATGCTCTTTTATTGTAAGCAGGTCAGCAAGTATCTGAGTGGGATGATATTCATTTGTAAGCCCGTTCCATACGGGAACCGAGGAATATTCAGCCAATTCTTCAACAATTTCCTGACCGAAGCCTCTGTATTCAATACCGTCAAAAATGCCGCAAAGAACTCTTGCAGTATCGGCAATGCTTTCTTTTTTGCCGATCTGAGAACCCGCAGGATCAAGATATGTTGTACCCATGCCCAGGTCATGTGCGGCAACCTCAAAGCTTGAGCGTGTGCGTGTGCTTGTTTTTTCAAAAATAAGAGCAACATTTCTGCCTCTTAATTCATCGTGAAGAATGCCGTTTTTCTTCTTTTCTTTAAGTTCGGCAGATAAATCAAGCAGATATTCAATTTCTGCGGGAGTAAAATCCAGAAGTGTTAAAAAATCTCTTCCTTTAAGTGTCATAATTTATACCTCGCAAGCTTTCTTTAATACTGAAATTGCTTTTTTAAGCAGCTCATCGGGAATGTTAAGCGCAGGTAAAAGCCTTACCTTTGTTTTTGCCTTAAGAACAAGCACACCGTTTGCCATACATTCGCTTATAACATCGGATGCATTTTTTTCGGTTTCAATTCCTATCATAAGCCCCATACCGCTTACACTCTTTACACCAGAAGCACCGTTCAGCTCATTAAAAATATATTCCGACTTTGCTTTTACATCAGTAAGAAGTTTTTCATCAATTCTTGAAAGAATGCTCAGTGCACCTGCACAGCATACGGGATTACCGCCGAAGGTTGAACCGTGATCGGAAGCACCCAGAACGGCTTTTGTTTTTTCACCGAACAAAGTAGCACCGAGAGGAAGTCCGCCGCCCAGTCCCTTTGCGGTTGAAACGATGTCGGGAATGATACCGTAATTCATATAGCAATATAGCTCACCGCATCTGCCGTTTCCGCACTGAACCTCGTCACAGATAAGTATGATATCTTCTTTTTCGCATATATCCGCAATAGTTTTTACAAAATCCTCATTGAGTGCGGCAACACCGCCTTCACCCTGAACGCATTCTATCATAATTGCGGCAACCTTGTTTTCCGTTGCCATTTTTACAATATTATCACAGTCATTTACATCTGCGTATAAAAAGCCTTCGGTAAGAGGAAGAAAATCCTTATGAAAAACATCCTGTCCCGTTGCGGCAAGAGTGGTTATAGTTCTGCCGTGGAAACTGTTTTTAAGGGTAATAATATTATAGTATTCCGCACCTTTTTTTTCAGCGGCATATTTTCTTGCTGTTTTTATGGCACATTCATTTGCTTCTGCACCTGAATTTGAGAAAAATACCTTTTTCATTCCGGTTTTACTGCAGAGCATTTCAGCAAGCTTTACACAGGGCTCGGAATAATAAAGGTTTGATGTATGCTGAAGCGTTGAAGCCTGCTTCGCAACTGCCTGTGCCCAGAAGTCATCAGCAATACCGAATGCGGTAACTGCAATACCCGACCCTAAATCAATATATTCTTTTCCGTTTTCATCGTATACGAGAGAACCTTTGCCGTTTTTTATTTCAAGAGGAAACCTTGCATACGTATTTGCAATATATTCTTTATCAAGTGCTTTTATGTCACTCATTTTTTTCACCTGCCGTAAACATAGTACCCATACCTTCATTTGTAAGAGTTTCTATAAGAATGGAGTGAGGTACTCTGCCGTCGATTATAAATACTTTTTTTACTCCCCAGTTCAGCGCATCAATACAGCACTGCGCCTTGGGTATCATACCGTCTTTAATTATACCGTCAGCAATAAGCTCTTGCGCTTCTTTGATGCTTAAGGCTGAAATAAGCGAGGACGGGTCATTTTTATCCTTCATAATGCCGCTGATATCGGTCATGGAAATAAGACTTTCAGCACCCAGTGCCCCTGCAATTTTAGCAGCGGCAGTATCAGCGTTTATGTTATATATATTACCCTTTTTATCGCAGCCTACGGTTGAAATAATGGGTATATATCCTTTTTCAAGAGAATCCTCAATTATTTCGGGGTTTACGTTTGTTATGTTTCCTACAAACCCTAACTTTTCGTTCTTTTTCTCGGCCTCTATCATATGACCGTCAACACCCGAAAGACCTATTGCCTTACCGCCCTTTTGCTCAATAAGTCCTACAAGACCCTTGTTTATCTTGCCTGCAAGCACCATAAGAACAATCTGGGCTGTTTCTTCATCGGTAACTCTGAGACCGTCAACAAAAAGTGTTTCCTTACCGACTTTTGCGAGCATCTCGGTAATTTCGGGACCGCCGCCGTGAACAAGAACGACTTTAACACCGATAAGATTGAGAAGAACGATATCTCTCATTACAGAGTCTTTGAGTTCTCCGTTTATCATAGCATTTCCGCCGTATTTCACAACAAGAACTTTACCGCGGTATTTGAGTATATAAGGCAGTGCTTCAACTATGACTTCGGCACGGCTTGCATTTGAAATGTCCATTTTCCCACCTCAGGTTCTGTAGTCTCCGTTAATCTTTACATAGTCGTATGTAAGGTCACATCCCCATGCGGTACTGTCAAAGTCACCGTCATTAAGACTGACTATAATTTCAATTTCCTTTTCGAGAAGAATTTCCTTTGCCTTTTCTTCGGAGAAAGGAATTCCCGCACCGTTTTTGCACACTTCAATTGTGCCCTTTGAAGATGTAAAAGCAACATCTATTTTTGTAACATCCACATCGGCGCCCGAATATCCTATTGCACATAAAACTCTGCCCCAGTTTGCATCGGCACCGAACATAGCGGCTTTTGTAAGAGAAGAACATATAACACTTTTTGCAACTGTTTTTGCAATCTCTTTTGTTTTTGCACCGCCGACTTTACATTCAAGAAGCTTTGTAGCACCCTCGCCGTCACCTGCAATACATCTGCAAAGATATACGGTAACGGTATTGAGAGCCTTCATAAAGACACTGAAATCTTCGCCCTCGGAAACAATTTCTTCATTTTCCGCCATACCGTTTGCAAGGACACAAACCATATCGTTGGTTGAAGTATCGCCGTCTACACTCACCATATTGAATGTGTCGGCAATATCGCTTTTGAGAGCCTTAGAGAGCATTTCGGAAGAAATGGCACAGTCGGTTGTTATAAACACAAGCATTGTTGCCATATTGGGATGAATCATACCCGAGCCCTTTGCTATACCGCCTATGGTACATACTTTTCCCCCTACGGTAAATTCAACAGCAATCTCTTTAAGTGCAGTATCGGTAGTCATAATACCTTCTGCGGCTTCTTTGGAATTGTTACCGAGATTACTTACAAGGTCATCCATCCCGTTTTCAATGGGAGTTATATCCAGTGTCTGACCGATAACACCGGTTGATGCAACAATAACATCTTTTTCGGAAATACCGAGCTTTTCAGAAACCAGCTTACACATAGCTTCTGCTTTTTCTATACCGTCTGCATTACAGGTGTTGGCATTGCCGGAATTGCAGATAACAGCCTGTGCAAAACCGTCGCTTATATTATTTTTTGTAACCGTAAGCGGTGCGCCTTTTACAAGATTTGTTGTATATACAGCCGCCGCATTGGCTTTAATGTCACTTAAAATAAGAGCAAGGTCTCGTTTTGTTTTATTTTTACGTATACCGCAATGTATACCGCTTGCCTTAAATCCTTTTGCGGCACAAACACCGCCTGAAACTGTTTTCATCATAATTTATCACTCCGCAAGACCGTATGAGGGTGCATTCCCCAATACGATATTCATACATTCTATAGCAGCTCCCGAAGCACCTTTTCCGAGATTATCGTAAACCGCTTCAAGAGTAAATCTTTCTTCATTACCGTAAACACATACTGTCATAGTATCTTTTCCCGAGAAGGTACCTGCAGACAAAAATCCGCCGTTATCAATACTTTCTTTATATGACACCATACCCCAAGTGTATTTTTCGGCATAAATCCTTTTTATATCGTCAATATTTCCGTTAATCTGAGAAGCAAACAACGGTATACTTACAGCCATTCCCGAATAAAAATCCGAAACAACAGGCAAAAATGCAGGTGCATTGCTTATTCCCGTTAGAGCCTTCATTTCTTTAAGATGCTTATGCTGTTGAGTAAGTCCGTAAATTCTCGGAGCATCCAAAAGTGAGTCTCGGTCTTCCCCTTCATACTCACCTATCATCTTTTTGCCGCCGCCCGAATAGCCTGTAAGAGAATAACAGGAAAGAAGCGTATCGGGAGACAGAATACCTTTTTCAACAAGGGGGTATATAAGAGCAATAAAACCGCTTGCGTGACAACCCGGAACGGCAATTCTGCGTGAAGACTTAATTTTTTCAAGATGCATTTCCGAAAGCTCGGGAAAACCGTATGCCCAGGCGTTTTCTGTTCTGTGTGCTGTAGACGTGTCAATAACAACCGTTGTGTCATTTTCAATAAAGCTTACAGCTTCTCTTGCTGCATCATCAGGAAGGCATAAAAAGGCAATATCCGCACTGTTTATTGCTTCCTTTCTGCAAACGGGGTCTTTTCTTTTTTCATCCGAAAGTGTTATAAGCTCTATATCATTTCTTAAAGCAAGTCTGTCGTGGATGCGAAGCCCCGTAGTACCTGCCGAGCCGTCAATAAATACCTTTTTCATTGTGTAAAAAATCCTTAACCTGTGCAATTTGTGTTTTAACTGATTCTATTCCCGTGCCGCCTGCAGAAATTCTTAAGTTGACACAGTTATTAAGATCTATGGCAGTGTATAAGTCTTCTGCAAAATGCTCATCGAATTCTTTGTATTTTTCAAGAGAAATTTCTTCAAGTATGGTTTTGTTCTGAACACAGTAGCCGACAATCTGCCCTACCGTTTTATAAGCTGATCTGAAAGGAAGTCCTTTTCCCACAAGATAGTCTGCAAGGTCGGTGGCATTTATAAAACCGTTCTGAGCCGCCTTTTTCATATTTTCGGGAATGGGCTTCATAGTATCTATCATGGGGATAAATACAGAAAGGCATTTTTTTACGGTTTCAATACTGTCGAATACCGCTTCTTTGTCTTCCTGCATATCCTTATTGTATGCAAGAGGAATTCCCTTAAGAGTTGTAAGCAGTGCGAATAAATCACCGTATACTCTGCCTGTCTTCCCCCTTACAAGCTCTGCCATATCGGGGTTTTTCTTCTGAGGCATAATGCTTGAGCCTGTGGTATAGGCATCATCAAGCTCAACAAATTTGAATTCCCAGCTTGACCACAGAATAACTTCTTCGGAAAAACGTGAAAGATGCATCATTATTGTCGAAAAAGCACTCATAAGCTCAATACAATAATCCCTGTCGGAAACACCGTCAAGAGAATTGAGCATTATTCCGTCAAAGCCCAGTGCCTTTGCCGTCATCATTCTGTCGGTGGGATATGTTGTTCCCGCAAGTGCACAGCAGCCGAGGGGTGAATAATTCATTCTCGAAAGTGCATCCTTTACTCTGCCCACATCTCTTATAAACATCATAGCATATGCCAGCAAATGCTGACCGAAGGTTATGGGCTGAGCACGCTGAAGATGAGTGTAGCCGGGCATTATAACTGCGGCATTTTCTTCTGCCTTTTTTGTAACCGTTTCTATTATCGAATATAAAAGCTCAATAACTTCCTTTGCTTCGTCTCTAAGATAGAGACGAAGGTCAAGTGCAACCTGGTCATTACGGCTTCTTGCAGTATGAAGCTTTTTACCTACGTCACCGATACGTGAAGTAAGCACAGCCTCAACAAACATATGAATGTCCTCCGCATTTTCATCAATGGGAAGAGCTCCGCTTTCTATATCATCAAGAACAGTCTGCAAACCGTCTATGATCTGCAGACTCTCGTTTTCGGTGATGATATTGCAAGCGGCAAGCATAGCTGCGTGCTCCATAGAGCCGCGTATATCCTGTTTATACATCTTGCAGTCGAAACGGATGGATGAATTAAAATCATCCGCCTCTTTGTTAAGAGCCTTTTCAAACCTGCCTGCCCACATTTTTTCCATCATATTTTCTCCCGGTTATTTAATGTTGTTCTTAGCCTTCATCTTTGCATAAACCTTTGTGGGAAGACCGTAAAGGTTAATAAATCCTGCCGAATCAGCCTGATTGTAAACATTATCCTCGTCAAATGTTGCGATTTCGGGATCATAAAGTGAATAGGGAGATGTAACACCGGCATTTATCATATTGCCCTTATAAAGCTTGAGTGTTACGTCGCCGGTAACTGTTTTCTGAGTTGTTTTTACAAAGCTGAGTATTGCTTCTGTAAGAGGAGTGAACCACTGTGCATTGTAAACAAGCTCTGCCAGCTTCTGTGCAACGAGGGACTTGTAGTGAGCTGTTTCTTTATCGAGAGTAATGCTTTCAAGCACTTCGTGAGCCTTGTATATGATAGCTCCGCCGGGAGTTTCATATACACCGCGGCATTTCATACCTACAAGT
Organism: Acutalibacteraceae bacterium; assembly: GCA_045538645.1. Classification (GTDB taxonomy): domain Bacteria; phylum Bacillota; class Clostridia; order Oscillospirales; family Acutalibacteraceae; genus RUG806. The sequence continues at coordinate 7,302 of JAZSRT010000057.1, forward strand.
CTGTTTTCTACAATATCAAGAAGACCTATTCCGTTTGCACCGCCAAGCTCATTGAGCTTTGCAACAAGAGAAACCGCATCCATCTCAGCACCGTCGATTGAAGTGGGAACACCCTGTTCAAAATGAATCTTTACATAGGTGGGCTTGTCGGGAGCCATTTCGGGAGAAACGCCCATTTCAAGGAAACCGGGCTTGTTATACTGAGGCTCATTAGCAGGGTCTTCAAGGTCAAGACCTTCGTGTGAAAGATGCCAGAGGTTCTTATCCTTTGAATAGTTTGTTTCACGATTAATTTTAAGAGGAACATTGTGTGCCTCTGCATATTCGATTTCTTCTTCTCTGCTCTTGATGTCCCATTCTCTCCAGGGAGCGATAATGGGCATATCGGGAGCAAATGCCTTTATTGCAAGTTCAAATCGTACCTGGTCATTACCCTTACCTGTGCAGCCGTGGCAAATAGCGTCTGCGCCTTCTTTAAGAGCGATTTCGGCAATTCTCTTTGCAATGGGAGGACGTGCAAATGCTGTACCGAGAAGATAATCCTCATACTTTGCGCCTGCCTGAACACAGGGGAAAACATAATCTTCAATAAATTCTTTTGTAAGGTCTTCGATATAAAGCTTTGAAGCACCTGTTTTAATAGCTTTTTCTTCAAGTCCTTCAAGCTCGTCTGCCTGACCTACGTTACCCGAAACTGCGATAACTTCACAGTTGTTATAATTTTCTTTAAGCCAGGGGATAATGATAGAAGTATCAAGACCGCCTGAATATGCAAGTACTACCTTTTTGATTTTTGACTTATCCATTGTATATTCCTCCGAATGCGAATTTATATTCATTTGATGTGCATAACTATACATCATTATTTATATTTTGTCAAGAGTATGAAAAAAACTTTTTATTTTATGTTTGATTGCACAATTTCCCTATAATATTATAAATTATTATATTGATTTTTCACAATCAGGTCTATTTCCGGCATAAAAGAAAAATGTGTATATATGCAGCAATTTATGCATAAATATTCCTGTAAAAATTTAAATTTACCTATGGAAATTACGGCATATATATGATAAAATAAAAATAATTATATGCAAAGGAGATTTAGATATGTGTGAAAATTGTTGTAACAGCGATCTCGGGCTGTTAAAAGACATCCTGAAAGATGCACCTTCAAACGGTGACAATCTTATTACAATTCTGCAAAAAGCACAGGACATATACGGATATCTTCCTGCGGACGTATTATATGAAATAGCTGAAAAAACAGGGCTATCCCCCGCAAAGGTAATGGGTGTTGCCACATTCTATACTCAGTTCAGACTTAAAAAGGTCGGGAAATACCTTATACTTCTGTGTAAAGGCACAGCCTGTCACGTAAACGGTGCAGACGGCATAGAAAAGGCAATATGCGAAGAGCTTGATATAAAAGACGGCGACACAACCGAAGACGGACTGTTTTCACTTAAAACCGTTGCTTGTCTCGGTTGCTGCAGCCTTTCTCCTGTTATGATGATAAACGAAGAAACATACGGTTCTCTCACTCCCGCAAAAACAGTGGAAATATTAAGAGAATTAAAAGGTAGGGAAGCAAAATGAGAATAGTTATAGGCGAAGGCTCCTGCGGTATTGCGGCGGGAGCAGGCAAGGTACATACAAAGCTTATTAATGCTCTTGCAGGAACAGACATCGACATCGGAATAGCAGGCTGTATCGGTATGTGCTTCCTTGAACCGATAATCGATATATATGACGGAAAAACACTTATTAAAAGACTTGTCAAAGTTAAAGAAGACGATATAAAAGAAATATCATTGCTTCTTAAAAGCAATGATTTTGAAGCACTGAGAAAATTTGAAATCAGTGAAGAAGACAATGTTTTTCTTAAAAAACAAACAAGAATCGCATTAAGACGGTGCGGACTTATTGACCCCGAAAGCATTGATGCATATATTGCAGACGGCGGATATACCGCACTTAAAAAAGTTCTTACTTCAATGACCCCCGAAGAAGTAATTGAAGAAATAAAGGTATCGGGTCTTGCAGGCAGAGGCGGTGCGGGCTTCCCCACCTGGTTCAAATGGAATGCCGCAAGAAAATCAGAAGGAAACGAAAAATATCTTATCTGCAATGCCGACGAAGGCGACCCCGGTGCATTTATGGACCGTGCCGTTATCGAAAGCGACCCACACACACTTATAGAGGGTATGCTTATAGGTGCATATGCAATTGGTGTGTCACAGGCTTATGTTTATGTAAGAGCCGAATATCCCCTTGCAATTGTAAGGCTTCAGAAAGCCATAAATGAAGCCACCGAAAAGGGATACCTCGGAAAAAATATACTGGGCACAGAATTTTCCTGCTCCCTTAAAATAAAAGCAGGTGCAGGCGCATTTGTCTGCGGTGAAGAAACTGCACTTATCGAATCTCTTGAAGGCAAACGGGGAATGCCGAGGCTAAAGCCCCCCTTCCCCGCCGAAAAAGGATACGAAAATAAGCCTTCAAACATAAACAATGTTGAAACCTTTGCAAATGTCAGCTGGATAATCGAAAACGGCGGCAGTGCTTTTTCCGCTATGGGAACAGAAAACAGCAAGGGCACCAAGGTATTTGCGCTTACGGGGAAAATCAAAAGAGGCGGTCTTGTTGAAATCCCTATGGGGCTTACTCTCAGAGAAGTTATTTATGATATCGGCGGCGGCATCAGAGATAATAAGGAATTCAAAGCCGTTCAGCTGGGCGGCCCCTCAGGCGGATGCATTCCCGCAGAGCTTCTTGATACAATAATTGACTATAAAGCTCTTAACGCTACAGGTGCAATAATGGGTTCGGGCGGTATGGTTGTTATGGACGAAGGAACCTGTATGGTTAATATGGCACGTTTCTTCCTTGACTTTACCACAAAAGAATCCTGCGGCAAGTGTGTGCACTGCCGGATCGGCACAAAGAGAATGTTTGAAATCCTCACCCGTATAACCGAAGGGGAAGGCAAAGATGGCGACATCGAGCTTTTAGAAGAGCTTTGTGACGGTATACGTTCGGGAGCTCTCTGCGGTCTTGGTCAGACAGCACCGAATCCCGTTCTCACCACAATAAAATATTTCAGAAACGAATACGAAGCACATATCAACGAAAAGAAGTGCCCTGCAGGCGAATGTGCTGCACTGAGAACCTATTATATTGACCCCGAAAAATGCAAGGGCTGCACACTCTGCGCAAAAAAATGCCCCGTAAATGCAATTTCGGGTTCGCTGAAAGCAGCTCACATCATAGATACCGCAAAATGCATCAAGTGCGGACAGTGTAAAGATGTCTGCAAGTTCGGTGCGGTGGAAATAAGATAAGGAGGGAACACAATGTCTGATACAATTAAACTCATAATAGACGGCAAAGAAATAATTGCAGATAAGGGCGATACCATACTTATTGCCGCAGAAAAAAACGGCATTGAGATCCCCAATCTTTGTTATCTCAAAGAAATGTCTCCCTACGGTGCCTGCGGAATGTGCGTTGTTGAAACGGAAGGAAGCCCTAAGCTTCTGCGTGCGTGTTCAGCAAAGGTAAGCGAGGGTATGGTTATCAGCACAAAGGGCGAAAAAGCATTAAAAGCCAGAAAAATTGCCCTTGAACTTATAATGGGCGACCATCAGGGCGACTGCATTGGTCCTTGCAAGCTTAACTGCCCTGCACATACAGACTGCCAGAAATACGTAAAAGAAATAGGCGAAGGAAATTTTGAAGAAGCCGTAAAGACAATAAAAGATGTTATTCCCCTCCCCGCTTCAATCGGCAGAGTTTGTCCTCACCCCTGTGAAACAGCCTGCAGAAGACAGCACGTGGAAGAACCTATATCAATTGCCTACTTAAAGGCTTTTGCCGCCGATGAAGTACTGAAAAGCGGAAAACACATTCTTCCCGAAAAGAAAGCCGCCACAGGTAAAAGTGTAGGTATTATAGGCGGCGGCCCCGCAGGTCTTTCAGCAGCATACAAACTGATACAAAACGGCCACACTGTTACAATATATGATAAAATGCCGAAAATGGGCGGAATGCTTCGCTACGGTATCCCCGAATACAGACTTCCCAAAGCTGTACTTGATACGGAAATAGAAGAAATTAAAAGCCTCGGCGTTGAAATGATAAACGGATGTACCCTCGGCAAAGATATCACGCTGTCAGAAATAAGAGGAAAACACGATGCTGTGCTTGTTGCAAACGGTGCATGGAAAAGCAGTTCAATCAGATGCCCCGGCGAAGACCTTGAAGGTGTATTCGGCGGAATTGATTTTCTGAGAATGGCTGCAATGGGTGAAACTCCTGCTATCGGCGCAAAAACAGCCGTTGTTGGCGGCGGTAACACTGCAATGGATGCCTGCAGAACAGCCGTAAGACTGGGCGCAGAAGAAGTAAGCATTATTTACAGAAGAACAAGGGATGAAATGCCCGCCGAAGATATAGAAATTGAAGAAGCTATGGAAGAGGGCGTTGTTTTCCGCTTCCTTACAAATCCCTCAGAAATCATAGGCGAAAACGGAAAGGTAAAAGCCGTAAGACTTCAGGTTATGAAGCTGGGCGAACCTGATGCAAAGGGCAGACGTTCCCCCGTGCCCGTAGAAGGCGAGTTTATTACACTCCAACTTGATTCAATAATCATTGCGGCAGGTCAGAAAAACGACAAATCGGGCTTCCAAGAATTGGAAACAACCGGCTGGGGCACAATACTCAGTGACGAAAGAACATATGCCACTTCCCTCCCCGGAGTGTTTGCCGCAGGTGACACAACAAATGACGGTGCATCAATTGCAATAAAAGCAATTGCCGAAGCAAACGAAGCTGCAAAATACATCGATGCATATCTTGACGGAATTGAAATCCCCTATAAAAAGCCTGTTCTTTCCGAGAAAAGCATAAACGAAGATATGTTCACCGAATACGAAAAGCATCCGAGAATAAAAATGCCTCAGCGCGCCCCCGAAGACAGAAGAAACGATTTTACGGAAATCAATCTCGGCTTCAGTAATGATGAAGCTGTTGCCGAAGCAAAACGCTGTCTTTCCTGCGGTTGTCACGATTACGGTCACTGTAAACTCATAAAATATGCAGACGAATACTGCACAGACTGCAAACGTCTTTCGGGTGAATATCACGAAGGCTTCACAGAAACAAAGCTTGAAGTGATAGAAAGAGATCAGAATAAGTGTATCTTATGCGGTCTTTGTGTAAGAGCCTGTGAAGAACTTGCAGGAAAAGGAATTTTAGGACTTATCGGAAGAGGCTTCAATACGGTTATAAAGCCCGAATTCAGAAATATTGATATTAAGTCAGTTTGTATGAATTGCAACAAATGTGCACAAGTCTGTCCCACAGGCGCACTTAAGAAATTAATATAACGGAGGCAAAAAATTATGTATTGTAAAAACTGCGGAAATAGCATCCCTGATTCAGCATCATTCTGTAACAAATGCGGCACACCCATGGGTAATCCCCCCGCCAATGCAAATAACATCTCTAAGCAAAATTCAACAGATGCAACTGCTGCATATGAACCTGTTTCAAATCCTTCTTATCAGCCGTATTATGATCCTGCGGGCACTCCCCCTTCATATAATCCTCAGCCACCGGCAAAGAAAGGAAAAACAGGACTCATTATTGCACTTGTTGCGGTAGCCGCAGTGCTTGTTATAGTTATTGCAATAGTCCTCACCGTTTTTATCGGTAACGGAGATTTCCCATCAGTAAACGGAAAAGAAGAAGCAACAACTGCAAGCGAAGAAGAAACCGTAAAGCCCGAGCTTATTAATGACCCCATAAGCTACTTTATACAGCAGCCCGACGGTTATTATAAGCTTACAACCGATTCAAGTGCAGATTTTTATATCTATCCCGAATACGGTTCAACAGATCATTATCCCACAGTTTTCGCAGGTAACGAGCTTATCTTTGTTTACGGTACATATAACGGTTGGGCTTGCTTTGAATATAAAGAAAGTACAAAAGGCTATGCCTGGTGCAAAACCGCAAGCATCTATAAAACAGATGAAACTCCCACAGAAGCTGAACCCGAAGTAATTTATGTTCCCACACCTACCCCCGCTGCTCCCTCATCCTCCCCCGTATATACCGATTCTTACTACAGAGTAAGCGGCACAGGCTCTGCAGGACTTAACCTGAGAGAATCCCCCAACACATCAGCATATGTATATGTTGTTTTACAGGAAAGCGAATTAGTTTACGTCCACCAGACAAACGGCACATGGTCATACGTTTCAACAGTAGACCACCGCACCGGCAACCGCTATTCCGGCTGGTGCGCAAACCAGTACTTAAGCTACGCATACTAAATCATAATTTGAAAGGCGACAGCCTTTCAAATTATGAAGATAATAGATAATAGAGAAAAGATAAGAGAAATGGAAGGCGTAAACGCCTTGTTCCGCTTCGCTCTATTTAAAATGCCGACCGCAGGTCCCGATTCTATTATCCATTATCTGTTATCTTTTATCTTCATAATTTGTAGGGCTTGCAGCCCTGCAAATTATGATTTATGGGGTTTTATGAAAAATTACATTAACAACACCCTCTCCCCGCTTCTTCAGGGAGACGGAGGATATATTGAATATATAGAAGAAAATGATAATAATATCAAGGTGCTTGCACGTGGCGAATGCTCAAAATGTGCAAAACTCGACTTATGCCTTAACTGGTGCGAAGATATGATAAAAAAAGAAAAGGGCTTAAATGTTAAGCTGACTGCGGTCAGAAAAAAGCCTTTTTTCTGGGATAAGTGAGGTAAATAATGGCACATATCAAAGTTATCAGACGTTCTATGCGTCCCGAAGAATATATAGAGCTTCGTTACGGCTGGCTTAAGAATAACTTATACGGTAAAATGTATGAGCTGTCTCCCGTATACAAAAAAGAAGCGCATCAGATAAGTGAAAATGAGTACGATTTTTACGATGAAGAATATACGCTTCTTAACAAGGGGGATATTTTTTATACCCCCGACGGAAGCGCATTTCTTAAATGTGAATGTGAAATTCCCGAAGAATTAAAAGGAAAAGACTATTATTTTTACTTCAAAACAGCAAGTGAAATGATAGTTAAAATTAACGGTAAGTATGCAGGCGGTGTTGATCCTAACAGAGAACGGATACCCGCCGCTGCATTCATAAACAGTGATAAGATAATCATTGAAACGGAAGGCTTTAACCGTTCTAAGCCCGATGATGAAAGAAATCCCGAAACATTAGCCCGCAGAGGCTGCCGTCAGGAATTCACCGGAATGTATCTTACCACCGTAAACAAGAACATTCAGGCTTTATGCTATGACCTTGAAATATTTACGGATATAATTTCAAGCGGGCAGTTTCCCGAGGAATATGCAAATATAGTAATTACTAAGCTCGACAAAGCACTGAATCTCATAGATTACGATAACATTACCGAAGAAGATGCAAAAAAGGCAATCGATTATATTGAAGAAAACATTTATGCTGATAAAACCTTCCGTTCTTCGGGCAAGGTTGCCCTTGTGGGACATTCTCACCTTGATATTGCATATTACTGGAGAAGAATACACGCTGTGCAGAAAAATCTCAGAACCGTGCTTATTCAGATGCGGCTTATGGATAAATACCCCGATTTTAAGTATGCACACACTCAGAGCTATACCTATGAAACCGTAGAAAAATACTATCCCGAAGTATTTTCTGAGCTTAAAGAAAAAATCAAAAACGGCAGCTTTGAAATTGTGGGCGCAATGTTCGTTGAGCCCGACTGTAATGTACCTTCTGCAGAAAGTCTTATAAGACAGTGCCTTTACGGACAGCACTATTTCAGAGAAAAATTCGGAATAACCGTAGACAGCTGTTTTCTTCCCGATGTTTTCGGAAACAGCTGGATATTACCGCAGATATTAAAAAAGAGCGGTGTCGATTATTTCATTTCAAACAAAATGAGCACGTGGAACGATACAAACCGCTTTCCTCATAATAATTTTATATGGAGAGGCGCAGACGGAAGTGAGGTTTATGCCTGCGTTCCCCCTACTCACTTTATCACATGGAACGAACCTTCACAGATAACAGAAAACTGGGAAGCTTTTCAGGATAAGCACACAGACACCGAAACTCTCTCTATGTTCGGCTACGGTGACGGCGGCTCGGGTGCTACCGAAGAAATGATAGAGCTTATGCACCGTTTCAACAAGCTCTCGGTTATGCCCGAAACAAGGCACATCAGCGTAAAGAATTTTTTACACGATAATTTTAATTCCGAACATAATTTTGATGTGTGGGACGGCGAACTATATCTTGAAATGCACCGCGGCACATTCACAACCAAATCCGATATAAAAAAATATAACCGACATCTTGAAAACAAATTCAGACTTACAGAACTTCTTTCGGTTTTAAGAGAAAAAGAAGGAAAAACTTATCCCAAAGAAAAAATAAAGGAGCTTTATAAAAAGTTCCTGATTAATCAATTCCATGATATTCTTCCCGGAAGTCACATCACCCCGGTATTCAGAGATTGTATGAAAGACTACCGTGAGATTGATGCCGGACTCGATAAAATTATCGGCACAGGCGACACTCTTTTTAATCCCCTTAACATCACAAGAAATTCCGTTGAATTTATTGAAGATAAAAACGGCATTTTCACAAGAGAAGGCAAAAACGGCACTTACCGCAAAACATCCTTTGCCCCCTTATCGGGCGGTGAAGTGTCTTCCCCCGACAGTGACACATCCTGGTTCAGCATACACGGCAGATGTGTTGAAACACCTGCTTATATCGCTGAATTTGCCCCCGACGGAAGCTTTCTCTCTCTTTATGATAAAGAACTCGACAGAGAATTTACAGACGGAGATTTTAACAAATTAAAAATCTATGATGACCGCCCCGGCAATTATGATGCATGGGATATTCTTCCCGATTATAAAGATAAAGAGCTTCCTCTTGAAGTTTCGGAGGAAATCAGATTTATAAAAGCTGACGGTGAAACTGCAGAATTTTCAGTAACACAAAAGACAGAAAAAAGTGTATGGAAAAGACTTATTCGCTTCTTTAAATCTTCAAGAAAGATAGAAGTGGAAAATAATGTTGACTGGAATGAAAGCCATAAACTTATGAAAGCGGCTTTCAACTGCAATATTCTCTCCCGGGAACTCGTTTGTGATACATCGGCAGGCTTTATAAAGAGAGAAATGCACCGCAACACCACCTGGCAACAGGCAAGATTTGAATGCTGTCATCATAAATGGTTTGATATTTCCGAAACAGACGCAGGCGTAGCTGTTATCAATGACTGCAAATACGGTGTGGGAATTTCAGAAAAAGAAATCACACTTTCACTACTGCGTGCCACCGAACGCCCCGACCCGTTATCGGATCTGGGACAGCATAACTTCACATATATAATTCTCCCCCATGGCAATATGTCTTACGGAGAAATTAACAATGAAGCACTTATTTTCAATGAACCTTTAATAAAAACAGAATCCCTTTCTGCTCCCAAAGAATTTATCTGCAATGAAAAGCTGATTCTTCAGAGTGTAAAAAAATCCGAAAACGGCAATATGACCGTTCTCAGATTCGTCGAAACAAAGGGCACAAGAGGAAAAATAAAATTCCACGAAAAAGTAAAAATCCTCAATATGCTTGAGGATGTCGAGACAGAAACCAACACAGTTGAATATAAACCCTTTGAAATTATAACTATCGGCATATAAATCCACAAAAAAAGCTTCCCTTGTTTCGGGAAGCTTTTTTTGATTATTATGCAAAAATTGCCTTGATTGACGCAAATATCATCTTGAACCAAGCAACAAACTTTGTAAGATCGTCGGTTGTTCTTGAATAAGCCTGATATCTGTAGAGAGCAACTTCATCATCACCGTAAACATCAAAATAACCGAGAACATAGGTTTCGTAGTCTTCGGGTGCATTTTCATCGAGAACAAATACGCGGGAACCTACTGTTTCGTCATTGTAAGAACTGAAACCTACACCGGGAGTATTAACAATATCAATTCCCTGATAAGGAACAACAAAGTCGTTAACATGGTCGTGACCCGAAACTGTTGCGATAACGTCGCCCTGCTGCAAGAAAGCCTGGAACTGACCGTTTGAATAGTGAGGAGGACAGGGAGCTTCGTGAAGAATACCTGTGTTGCCTTCGGGAAGAGTAAGGAATTTGTCACCTGACTGAATTGAATTAGGAGTACCTGCTTCACATTCAACCAAAGCATCATAAATATCGGGAACAATAATATGCTGGAAGTTAAGAGAAGGAACAGGATTTCCGCCGTTCTGGGCTTTAAGCTCATTGGACTTTTCTACATACCAGGCTATCTGCTCTTTTGTAGTACAAGCATAACCGCCAAGGTCATTTTCGGAGTTATAAGTGCCCGAGTCTGTCATCCAGATATTAAAAGCAACCTTGCTGCCGTCTGAAGACATAATGGGAAGATTATAGGTACCGACACCGGGAATGCTGTCACCTTCATTATAGCCTACAAAGCAATCATAGGATTCATAAACTGACATCTGAAAATCCTTATCGGCGAGTGCGCTTTCATCGTCGTGATTTCCGAAAACAGCAGCTGTGGGGATGCCTGCTTTTTCAAAAATGCTCATAAACTCATTAATTGCAGCCCTTGTAATAACCTTTGTGGTTGTGCTGCCGCCGGAAATGTTATCGCCTGTAAGCACGATAAGGTCGGGCTGCACCTTTGCGATTGTGTCCTTGAGAAGCTTCTTTGTGATAGTCATAAGAGGATATCCGTCCTGAATATCAGCAAACTGAAGAATAGTAAATTTACCGTCATCGCCGAATTTGAGTGTTTCATCATTGTCCGCAGCAAAAGCAAAAAGGGATGCACAAGACATCATCATAAGAACACTCAAAACAACAGCTAAAATCTTTTTTGTTCTGTTCATTTTTATAGTCTCACTTTCTGAAAATATTTTTACTTAATAATAATAGCATAAAATATATTTTTTTTCAATCACTAATTGCATTTTTTGTAAAAAAGTTATATTATGAAAAAAAAGCCGTAAGGGGCATAGAATATGAAAAACATTATAAATATAATCAATTTTGTCAGACAATGCGAACCGAGATGTGAGGATGACAGTTTTCTTTTTACCACAACAAAAGAAGAGCTTGAGCTTTGCAAAAAATATAATTTCCCTTCAACGGTTCTTCTGCAATATGATGCACTTATTGACGACAAATATATTGAACTTATTAACGCATATAAAGAAAACACAGAGATCGGCTTATGGTTCGAAGTAGTAAAACCTCTCACCGAGGCTGTGGGTATAGAATGGAAAGGCAGATTTCCCTGGGACTGGCACAATGATGTGGGCTTTCTTGTAGGTTACACACCTGCCGAGCGTGAAAAACTTATAGATGAAGCATTCACTAAATTCAAAAGTATATTCGGCAGTTATCCTGAATCCTGCGGCTCCTGGCATATTGATGCATATTCACTTAAATATATGTATGATAAATACGGCATAATTGCTTCGTGCAACTGCAAAGAGCAATACGGTACAGACGGCTATACCATATGGGGCGGTATATATTCGGGATGTTATTATCCCTCAAAAAATAATATGCTCTGCCCCGCCGCAACTGCCGAAAATCAGATTGATGTACCTGTTTTCAGAATGCTCGGCGCAGACCCCATATATCAGTATGATATGAACATTGGTGATAGAGATGCCTGTCAGCACGTTACGTCCCTTGAACCTGTATACGGTAATTCAGGCTGTGATGAAAAGTGGGTAAAGTGGTATTTATCCGAAAACTTCAACAACAAAGGCATTTCCCTTTCTTATGCACAGGTCGGTCAGGAAAATTCAATGAACTGGGAAAATATTTCTAAAGGACTTCCTATGCAGTTTGACATTATTGACAAAATGCAAAAGGAAGGCAAAATCGAAATAATGACCCTCGCCGACAGCGGCAAGTGGTTCAAAGAAAAATTCAGTCTCACTCCTGTGCAATCTCAGATGTTCGATTCAGATATAAATAATAACAGATATAAAACCCTGTGGTATAACTGTAAAAACTACAGAGTTAATATTCTTTACGAACAGGGAAGAATATGGATAAGGGACCTATATTTGTTTAATGAACTGTTCAAAGAAAAATTTCTTGATGCAAAAGAAGAAACACATAACTGTTCTTATTATACACTCCCTGTCATCGACGGATTCCGCTACAGCGACAATAATACGAGAGCAGGATTGTATTTTTATCGCCACGGGCACGAAATGAATTTCTCTTCCCCATGGAGAACATTCGAAAATAACAATTCAGCAAATATTTATCTTGATGAAAACTTAAAAATCACAGCATCGGAAAACGGCATACATATAAGATGCACAGAAATCAGCTGGTACCTTTGCGCAGTAAACGCAAAGACAGCTACAACTCCGTACATAAGTGCCGAAAATAAAACACTTTCTATGCAGTTCAGATATTACGGCGAAGAATATTTCAATTATGAATTACATCTTGAAAAAGGCTATTTCAAATCATCCGAAAACGGATTTCTGATATTCCCCGAAGACGGCGAAATTAAAATAGCTTTCTGAAAAAAAAACACAGTCACAAAAAAAGCGTGACTGTGTTTTACTCTTTTATAAGCGTATAAGCTTTGTTTTTCAGTGTCTTCACAAGCTTATCAGCAGAATCTATTCTGTAATCACAAACAATACCGCCATGGCAAAGAACGTGTGGCAGGTGAGCATCTGCACCGGAGGTGAGAATAAGATGAGATTTATCTGAAGCATATTCATCAGCCTTCATATTTTCTTCCGCGGAATTACCGAAATTAAAAACTTCTATACCGTCAATATAATCTGTAGGCAAAACACCTACTTCAGAAACATAATTTCTTACCCTGTATGGGTGCGCCTGAATTATAATAACTCCAAAAGGTGACAAAGTCTTATACCACAATTCAGGATTACTTTCTTTCAATTCAGAATGCGAAAAAAGCATTTCGGGAGTTAATCCGTAGCATAGGATTTCCTGTCCGTTACCAACGTGTTCTTCAATACCGAAAAGAATATCAATGCCGAGAGGCTCACCGAATTTTCTGCATTCAAGATAATCCTTTTCGTATGCACTTACAAATTTTTTCCAAGGAAGCTCCCTTGCTATCCCCGTATTGCCGTTAAAAAAATGGTTAGTTAACACTGCTCCCGAATATCCCGAATTTTTAAGTGAATGAACCAATTCATAGGGCGTTATACGTCCGCATCCGCTGCAAGGAGTTGTGTGGCAGTGTAACTGATACTTGTACTGTTTCATACACATCACCCATTAAAAATAATATAATAATCAGAATATTTAGTACCGTCGTGCCCAACGAGAAATTCGTCTGATTTAACAAATCCAAGTTCTACAAAAGCTTTTTTCCTGTTTTTTGCATCACTCACAATCTTTGTAGTCACAGAATTACAATTAAACAAATCAAAACAGGAATCAAGAATTAAAGAAACAACTGATTTAATATTATCAACAGACTCAAAATCACTGCGCAAGTCTAATCTTAACAAAACAGTATCATTGAAAAAATCATCAGAAACACGTTTGAACATCTCAACAGTTCCGACTGCTTTTTCAGAAACAAGGTCAATAATACTCATTCGGACAAAGCCCTTACGTGAATATTCCCATTGCCAGTATTCAATTGCTTCCTTCATCCGTTCATAAGTTGTATAGTAAAAATCATCACCGCCGCAATTATCGGAATTAAATAACGGCACAGAATTTATATCAGAATATACTTTTAACAAATCATCACAATGTTCTGTAACAGTATATTCCAATCTAAACAAATTATTAAAAAGAATAGGACAAGAATCATATATTGACATAAAAAACACCTCAGTTCCATAGTAAAATTATAGAACATTTGTTCTTTTTTGTCAAGTAACAAGAAAACGTCTTAGGCGTGCCTCTGCGACGAACTGTTTTCGGACAGTCTGACACCCGGGAGGCAACGTTTACCGTTCGGCGGCTATATAATTTTTAGCTTCATAAGAAGAAATTCCTATAAAATAAATAAAAAACCGTGTATCTTGTACACGGCTTTACTACTGATTATTGAAATACACCCTCAAAACTGAACAATGAGTGAAGAAGAACCAAGTAAAGAGGTCAAGCCCTCGACCTATTAGTACTGCTTAACTGAACACATCACTGTGCTTACATACGCAGCCTATCAACCTCGTAGTCTACAAGGGGTCTTACTAGCTTACGCTATGGGATATCTAATCTTGGAGATGGC
>JAZSRT010000100.1:0-9234 GCA_045538645.1 Acutalibacteraceae bacterium
GCACACGGTATGTATCTTCTTAACTGGCTTATGGGTGAACCCGTTAAATGCACAAGCGTATTCACAAACACTCTTTGCGACAGCGTTGAGGATAACTGCGTTACCGTATTCAGCTATGAAAACGGTGCAATAGGTGTCAGCGAAACAGGCTTTGTTACAGGCAGAAATCCCTTTGAGCTTGAAATTGCAGGCACAAAAGGCACAATTCTCGCAGGCGGTGTTTTTGATAAGCTCTGCTACAATAACGGCGAAGGCTGGGTATATCCCGACACAGGCAGAGGCAGCAAATCAGCTATTAATTCCTTCTGCGATTCTATAAACGGCGACGGCAACCCCCTCTTCGGTATAGACGACGCAGTCGCACTTACAAAAACAATGGAAATGGCATACAAAAACATAATTTAACGAATAAGCGTTAAATTATGAAGATAAAAGATAATAGATAACAGATAAAAGAATCGGGACCTGCGGTCGGCATTATAAATGCAGAACACAGAGTGCAGAGCGCAGAACGAAAATGCAAAAATTTTCAGTGTTGCACCGAAGGTGCGAGCTCATAGAGCGAAGCGGAACAAGGCGTTTACGCTTTCCTCAACTTTTGTCGAAGACAAAAACATCACTTGTTTCACAGCAAACAAATATCACTGTCCGAAGGACAACATCACTCATTCCGCAGGAATGAACATCACTATCATATTTTATCGGAACGATAAATTATGATTAGCTTTGGAGGTAAATTATGAAGCATAAAGAACTTCTTGAACAGATGACACTTGAAGAGAAAACCGCCCTTTGTTCAGGGCTTGATTTCTGGCATCTTAACGGTGTTGAAAGACTTGGACTTAAATCTGTAATGGTATCAGACGGCCCTCACGGGCTGAGAAAGCACAGTGATAAAAAAGATAAAACAGATATTATGGGTTCTGTGCCCGCTGTTTGTTTCCCTACTGCATCAGCCACTGCCGCATCCTGGGATGAAGAGCTTATATACAGTATGGGTGAGGCATTGGGTGAAGAATGCAGGGCTGAACAGGTGTCGGTGCTTTTAGGCCCCGGCAACAACATCAAGCGTTCTCCTCTTTGCGGAAGAAACTTTGAATATTTTTCCGAAGACCCGTATCTTGGCGGAAAAATGGCGGCTTCTTTCATAAAGGGTGTTCAGTCTAAGGGAATAGGAACTTCCCTTAAGCACTTTGCCGCAAACAACCAGGAAACAAGAAGAATGACCATTGATACTGTAGCGGATGAAAGAACACTCCGTGAAATATATCTTGCTTCTTTTGAAACAGCCGTAAAAGAGGGTAAGCCCTGGACGGTTATGAATGCCTATAACAAGCTTCTCGGAACATACTGTGCAGAAAATGAGTGGCTTTTAGGTAAGGTTCTTCGGGAAGAATGGGGCTTTGACGGTGTTGTTGTTACCGACTGGGGTGCCGAAAACGAGATACATAAGGGAATTGTCGCAGGGCAGAATCTTGAAATGCCGGGTTCAAACGGTCTCGGCAGCAAAAAGCTTAAAGAAGCCGTAAAAAACGGACTTCTTTCCGAAGAAGAGCTTGATAAGAGGGTTGACGAAATTATTGACCTTATTATGAAGTCACAGGAAACTCTCGGTGATTATACATACGATAAAGACGAGCATCACTTACTCGCAAAAAAGGTTGCACTCGGTTCTATGGTGCTTCTTAAAAATGAAGACGGAATACTTCCTCTTAATAAAGACAAGAGAGTTGCCCTTATCGGTGAAATGGCAGTTTCTCCCCGTTATCAGGGTGCAGGTTCATCACAGATAAATGCAAAGAATGTTGATGATGCCTTTAATGTGATGCTTGGTAAAAGCTACGGCTTTATTTATGCAAAGGGCTATGACAAAACAAAGGATGTTACGGATATAACTCTTGTGCGTGAAGCTGTGGAAGCTGCAAAAAGCTGTGAAACAGCAGTTATATTCTGCGGACTTACCGAGGAATATGAATCAGAAGGCTTTGACCGTGATCATATGCGTATGCCCGCAAGTCATGTTGCGCTTATAAAAGCCGTATCAAAGGCAAACCCCAACACGGTTGTTGTTCTCTCGGGCGGTTCACCTGTTGAAATGCCATGGATAGACAGTGTAAAGGCAGTTCTTAACGGATATCTCGGCGGTGAATCGGGTGCGGTGGCAGCTGTTGAGCTTCTCTACGGTGAACGCAATCCTTCGGGTAAGCTTGCAGAAACTTATCCTTTATACTGCGAAGACAATCCTTCTTATTACGCTTTCCCCGGTTCAAGAAAGAGTGTTGAATACAGAGAAAGTATTTATGTAGGCTACAGATATTACGATAAGGTCAATAAGGAAGTCCGTTTCCCCTTTGGCTTCGGTCTTTCTTATACTCAGTTTGAATATTCGGATATCAAGCTTTCAAAGAAAAATATAAAAGATACCGATACGCTTACAGTGAGCTTCAAGGTAAAAAACACAGGTACTGTTGCTGGTGCGGAAGTCGCACAGGTTTATGTAAGCGATAAGGAAAGCACAATTTTCCGTCCCGAAAAAGAGCTTAAGGGCTTTAAGAAGGTTTATCTTGAACCCGGTGAAGAAAAGAAGATTACCGTAGCTTTAAATAAACGTGCTTTTGCTTATTATAATGTAAACATTCACGACTGGCACGTTGAAAGCGGTGAGTTTGATATACTCGTCGGTGCTTCTTCACGTGATATAAGACTTACTGCAACTGTAAAGGTTACCTCCACTGCAGGGGATGTGGAAATTCCCGATCTTAAAGACAGCCTTCCCTGTTATTATTCCGGGGAAATTACTAATGTATCGGACGAGGATTTTGAAAAGCTTCTCGGTTATGAAATTCCCTATAAGGATGCTCCCGAATACGGAGAAATCACCATTAACAGCGCACTTGAGGATGCCGCAGGCACAAAGGCAGGTAAAATAATTAACGACCTGCTTGTAAATATGTTTAAGCTGATGAGCAAGGGCGATATTTCTCAGGAAAAAATGATGACCTCTATGGCACTTCAGATTCCGATACGTTGCTTTATTTCTATGAGTATGGGCGTATTCACCCCCGAAATGGCAGACGGACTTTGTCTGATTCTTAACGGCAAGGGCACACTTAAAGGCTTAGGAAAAATAGTAAGCGGCATCGGCGGTGCAGTAGCAAATATTGGCGAGCTTCTTAATTCTATATAAGCTGACGTAATATAAAATAAGTGCAAGGCTCAGGTTTACCCTTTACGGTAAAGCCTGAGCTTTAGTTTTTTTTGATGCTTAGTTCAGATTTTTTCTTAGAAGAGATTTTTTTCTTGACAATAAACTGTATTATGTGTATAATACAGTTGAAAGTGTATTAATAAAGTAATACAGTTAGGAGCGTGACAGCTTTGATTTCATTTGATTCATTTGTGGCAGATGCAATACTTCCCATATATCTGCAGATAATACTTTTTATAAAACGAGGGCTTGTTGCCGGCAGTGTTAAAGACGGTGAAGAGCTTCCTTCAAGAAGGGTGCTGTCGGCACTTCTCGGTGTGAATCCCAATACGGTGCAAAAAGCCTTTGCGATACTTGAAGAAGAAGGGCTTATTCTTTCAAGGGCAGGTGCAAAAAGCGTTATTTCTGCTGATGAAAAAGTTATTGAAAAAATCAGAGAAGAGCTGCTTTTAAGTGATATTAAAAATATAACATCAGCACTTAAACAAATGGGGCTTACAAAAGAACAGGCAACAGAACTTATATCAACTAACTGGGATTGAGGTGAAACACAGTGAAAAAGCATTTATCCGTATTTTCTTTAACGGCAAGAGAGAGTATTTACCGAATATTCTTCGTTTACCTTTTATCGGGAATTGTACAGGCTGCAGCTTTTATATTTATGGCTGAAAAATTAGCCGGAATACAAGAGGTCCCCTCAATAAACGATGTATTTAACCTGTCATACATAAGATATATATTTTTTGTATTTCTTCTTATAATCTTTATTTTGCTTTCAAAAACGGGTATGCAGTTCAGTTCAAAAACGGGTTATACCTTAAGAAGGCTTAATATAACCGAAAAAAGCGTTTATATATGGCAGAGTGTTTATAATTTCATTATTCTGCTGATTACCGTTCTTTTCGAAGTGGTTCTGTGTTTCTTCCTTTCAAGTGCGGCAGCAAGGATATTGCCCGAAGAATTTATTACGGGGCAGAGTATTTATATAGCCTTTTACGAAAATTATTTTTTGCAGAATCTTTTTGCAGGCAGGGACATTGTGAGAATTGTAAGAAACATTCTTGCACTGATTTCTCTTTCAGTTAATTTTGCCGCATTTTCTTACCTTTTCAGAAGGGGTAAAAAATGGATTGGCGCAGTAATTGTTACGGCAGTAAGCTTTATATTGTTTGTCAGAAATCAGGATATTTCATATCTCAGCGAAGATGTAGCTTTAATTTCATTCTTTGTGATTATGACATTTGCCGCTATTACCGCCGTGTGTTTAAGGGGTGAACAGTATGATTAGATTATTGCAGAAAAACTTACCTGTGGGAATTAATGCACAGTATGTAAAAAAATCAGCAGCTGCAAGCTTCGTTTTTTCTGTTCTGTTATCTGTTTTTTTGTATTGCTCCAAATTCTTTTCAGCACTGAACGGTCTTTATCATTATGAAAGTCCGGGCATAAAAATACTTGACACAACCGAAATGATGCCCGATTTCAGAATACTCAGGGTAAAATGCTTTGATGTGTTTTTTATAATGCTTGTATTATGTATAGCCTTTGCTGTGTATAATTTTGCTTATCATTATATAGGTTCAAAAAGTATATACACAATGCTTCGCTTAAGAAGCCGTAAAGAGTTTATTATCAGATGCATTAGTGTACCCCTTGTTTTTGCGGCTGTGCTGATAATAACAATAATTATTCTTAACTTTATTTACTATTTCACGTATATACTTTTAGTTCCCGCAGAGTGTTTATATGTTGACTGGAAAATGATGTGGAGGTTTTGATATGCTCAGAATTAATAATCTTACAAAAAAATACGGTACAAAAACTGCACTGGACGGTGTGAGTGTTGAGCTTCCGAGAGGTGAAATTGTAGGTCTTTTCGGTGAAAACGGTGCCGGTAAAACCACACTTATGAAAAGTATTCTGCAGTTTATACGGTATAACGGAGAAATTACTCTTGACGGAGAAAAAATAGGCCATAAAAACATTGAAAAAATATCATTTGCAACCTGCGAACACTCGTTTTTCCCTGCACTTACTGCTATGGGACACAGGGATTTTTACAAAGAACATTTTGCTCCTTTTAATGAAAAGAGATTTTCGGGGCTTATGGATTTTTTCGATCTGCCAAAAAATAAAGCAATAAGAACTTTTTCAACGGGACAGAAAAATCAGTTTGAGGTTATACTTGCACTTTCTCAGGGGGCTGACTATATATTGATGGATGAACCCTTTGCAGGCAATGACGTATTTAACCGTGAGGATTTTTACAAAGTGCTTTCGGGTATTCTCGGGGAAAATGAAACGGTTCTTTTGTCCACACACCTTATTGAAGAAGTATCTGATTTTATCGGCAGAGCCATTCTTATAAGAGAGGGAAAAATAATTGCCGATATTAATGCCGATGATCTTGAAAACGAAGGCAAGACCCTCATTTCATACATTAAGCAGATATATGACTACAGAGGTGACAGGGTAAGCAAAGCACTTTCGGATATTACGGGAGAGGAGGAGTGAATATGAAAAAAACGCTCGCCTTTTTGCTTGTTCTTATTCTTGCTTCGGGAAGTCTCACCGTTTTATGCGGTGCGGAAATTAACCGTATGTCATCCGATGTTTCTTACAGACTGCTTGAAGAAAAAGGAGACAGGGCTTATCTTGAAGGAATAAAAATAGGAACAAATCTTCACCACGACAGAATTCTTTTGTGGGAAAACATTTTTGACCCTTCGGGCGACACCGAAACGGAGATTTCATTCAAAAAAACAGGTTTACCATACAGAGAATCAAAGGAATTTCCGGGACTTGACTTTTTGTGGTATAATTCCGATTTTTTAATGTTTGAGAATGAGGAGTTTGCAGAAAAGATACAAAAGGCAAAAGAAGAGTTATCAGAAATTTCGGAAGAAATAACCTTTGAATTCAGAATGGCTGATTATTATGATTACTACCCTGTGTATTTTATGCTGAACTTGCCTGATTTTTATATAAATACGGCACCTCGTGACGGCATGGTCGGTAAGCAACCCTTTTATTATGAATCTATAGATCAGGATAGGGCAGAGGGATTTAATAAAAAACTCGGAAGCTTTATAAAAATTCCTGTTCTTACGGATGACGTAAGGAAAATTACAGTGGAAAGCAACTTTGTTAAGAATTCGTTGGTAAAATATTCTTATTTCACCAACGTTAATGATACCTTTGAATTAACGGCATTTAATGCTGTGTTTTCCGATAAATGTTATTTTTCTTTTTCAAACAGAACTCAGGGGGAGGCGAACAAAGAGGGAAAATTTGTTGACACCTCACTTATTCCCGGCGGTTACGGAATTTATGCTTTTTCTTACAGTGCAAATGATGTGAATTATGAAGAAATGAAAAATGTATACCCCCTGCCCGCCGACAGTACGGTGGTGAGCTTACACGGAGACGAGGAAAACTCTCTGTTGTATCTGTATTTGTGGGAAAACGGAAAATATATCTTTAAGGTCATAGACGAAAACACCATGACTGATATATCTGAAGTTGAGCTTTTTGATTATTCGGGTGCTTCTGACTGGGTATATACGTTTACAGCGAAGGATTTTTCGCTTTTTGTTAAAAATGATTTTGAAATAAAGGTTGTTGAAAGAAAACCCGACGGCACATATGAAGTCAGGCTGGAATACAATATGCCGCAGGAAAATGAATACAACTGGACTTCTTTTCCCTTCGGCAGTGACTATGTCTTTGACGGTGAAAAGCTGATAGTAGCAGTCCCCGAAAGAAGTATTTATTCTGATGACGAAAATCAGCGCTCGTGCCTTCTTGAACTGTTTATTTTCGGGAATAAAGAAATACTTTATTACGGAAAGTGGGACTGCTCATTAAGTGAATCCACCGACTTCTATTCCGCCTTCTGCGAATATCTTGACTGGCAGGAAATCATAATTTATCAGGATGATACCCGATAAATTATGATAGTGATATTATTGTTCTGCTTGCGCTTTATTTTATATAAACTTTTCACTCTGCGCTCTGCACTTATACAATGCTGAGCGCAGATGCTGAATTATTCTCAAAAATCCGCACAAAATCAAAGAGGATTTTTATAATTATTTTATATTTTTTTATCAAACTCAAATTTTTTTCTCAAAACTCTTGATTTTTTCGTCAATATGGTATATACTAAACAAGCAATAGAGATATCGCGGGATAGAGCAGTTGGTAGCTCGTCGGGCTCATAACCCGGAGGTCGTTGGTTCAAGTCCTTCTCCCGCAACCAGAAAAAAACAAGGCACACCTTTTGGTGTGCCTTGTTTTTTTCCGTTTTCTGTGAAAAGAATTGAAACCTGCGACTTCCGAGGGGATAAGCCCGATGGCTCATAGCACGGTGTTTCAGCAACCCCCGCGCCCGGTGGACGATGAAGGGGGGACTGAAAAAGCAAAAACAAGGAGTATCGGGAACGGCAGTGCCCGATACGACTATGTTTTGCATGTGCAAACAAATGCAAAGCATTTGTGCGAATTGTGGGAGTCCTTTTCCCGCAATCATATGAGTGTTCATAACGGGTTTAAGTTATGGGCACTCGATTTTTATATTATAGCAACAAGCCTTTCTTTTTTTTGAGAAAGGCTTGTTCTTTTCGGTGTGTTTTGGATTTGGCGTCAAAATCCGATACTTACTGAACTTAAGGATTTAAAAATAAGTTTTTTAATGTCTTATACAAACATCTGATGCATCTGCAATGTGATCGGAATCATAAATATAAAACAATGGATAATAATGTGCATCTAATGTATTAAGATTACTATAAATAATATTTCCGTCTTTATAGTATTCTCCTTTGTTATAATAATCTTCTACCGTACCATCTTCATTAAAAATATAATTTCCTATTTTGTAATCAAAACTATCTCCTTTAGGTGCAATATAATCAGAATATTTAGGTGAAGAGTCTGTGGATGAAATTTCGATTATAGCATTATCATATATTTTGAAATAATATATTTTTTCTTCATCTCTGATAAGCGTTAATACATCATTTTCTAATGTCCATGAATTTGTATAGCGAATATTTTCTTCACCTACTATCTTACCATCTTCATATATTTCAAAAGTACCTGAATTCCTGCTGTCACTCTTGAACACATAGTCCCAACTACCGCGTAAGCCTTCATACTTCCCTTTAAATCCGCCAATAGTACAAGCACTTAATGACAAGATAAAAAACATTGTAAATGCAACCATTATAAAATTACATTTTCTTTTCATAATTTCCTCCTAAAAATAAAAAGTGCGCCAACCGAAGTCAACGCACCGAAAAACGCAGACTCCAATTGTCGCCAAACAATCTAATCGAAGCATAGGTGAACTACACAATCAAACGGGGATCTGCATTTTTACCAAAATGAGTTCGCTTAATTGTGTAGCAAAAAAAGGTATAATATTCCTATAAAAGAAAATACACCTATAACTACGAATATTCAGATTGTTTGGCAAATATAGTATACCACTTTTTTCAATATTTTTCAATATTTATTGTAAAAAAGTCTATCAAGTCCGTTATGAACAGCCACACCAAAGCAACTTCCGCAGGCGATACTTTTCGTGTTGCCTGCGGTATTCTTTTTTTGTAGTGAAAAAATGAATTAGTTTTATTTGTTTATGAGTATATTCTTTTTTACTTGTTTTGCAAATTTCCGATTAATTATTACTTATAAGTAAGGTTTTTCCTTATATATCAGCAACTCTACGCGGCATAGGTTGAAAATATTTAAAAAATTAGTTACTATTTCAGCGAAAGGAGTGCAAAAAATGGACAGTTTCAAAACAGGTAAGTTTATCAGAACTTTAAGAGTCGAAAAAGGATTAACTCAAAAAGAACTTGCAGTAGCTCTTAATTGTACAGATAAAGCAATTTCCCGTTGGGAAACGGGTAAAGGCTTTCCCGATATAATTTTTCAGACTCCGTTGGCACAAGCACTTGAGGGTTCTGTAAATGAAATTCTTTCAGGAGACCGAATTTGCAAGGACAAGGCATTGCAAA
>JAZSRT010000108.1:0-15598 GCA_045538645.1 Acutalibacteraceae bacterium
AAATATTCATAGAATCCGAGACCGTAGGTCATAAAAGAGGGATAAGGGTCATCGGTAGCGGCAAGGTTTGTCCAGAGATTTGCACTTTGAAGTCTTGCGGCAACATCACCGTAAGTGCCGTTGAAAAGAAGAGGCTCTCTGTTTTCGTCAACACCTATGGAATCCTTCCAGTCGTAAGCCGTCTCATCGTCGTAGCCTTCAATAATACAGCCGCCCGGGAATCTTAAAAATTTAGGCTCGAGAGAGGCGAGCATTTCACCGAGATCCTTTCGCAGACCGTTTTCTCTGCCCTTGAAGGTATCCTCGGGGAATAAGGATATCATATCAAAATACACTTCGCCCTTGTCGATGAGCACCTGAAGAGTGACTCCGTCAAAGGCTGTCACGGGAGAAGTCAGAGACAGCTCATATTTGTGCCAGAGGGAAGAGGATTTTATCATATCGATACTTGCCTCTGCTTTTGTTTCGCCGTTTAAGGCAAGACGGACGGTTATTTTCCCGCCGTAGCCCTTCGGAGCCTTCGCATAGAATGAAACATTATAAGTCTTATTTTCTTCGATGCTTATGCCGTCAAGAAAACCTCTGTTTTCAATACCCGCTTTTTCATTCGAGGTATTTTTTATAATAAGGAAATTCTTGTTGTTCATATTAAGGTAATTATCCTTGTCATTCTCCGATACCGAACACTCGGCACTGCCGACAGCCGACCAGGAATAAAGTGCATCGTCTGCGGCAATTTCTGTGTGCTCAAAGGAGCGGTTTGATACCATCTCCGCATAAAGCCCTCCGTCTGCCGCAAAATTTATATCCTCAAAGAATATGCCGAATAAAAGATCGCTTATATCGTGAAGCTCATTTCCGGTATCGATATCAAGCGTGTAATCTGCCTTGTCCGCATTATATGCACTGACGGCATTTGCAGGGGACTGAACCTCGGGAGATACTGCGGTATTTCCGGGAAGGACTGCAAAAAATCCCGTAAGCACGGCAATTATTTTTCTGAAAAACTTTAGTATTGCGTATTTCATTGCACTCGCTCCTTATAACACTTTTTATATTTAATATAAAATAAAAAACGGACATAGTCAAGATACAATGCACAGCGGAACAAACAAATTTGCTGCAAAAATTATTGAAAAACATCAGATTTTTTGGTATAATAACAATATTACGGCTTTTTTTTGGAGGTAGGTTATGTCAGATTTCCGTTGGTTAAAAATAGATACCGCATCAATAATGTTTTCATCACTTTCATCCGAAGAATGGGGACGTACTTTCAGATATTCCGCTTATTTCAAAAGTGAAATAAATCCTGAAGCTCTGAAACAGGCTTGTCTTGATCTTATGCCATATTATCCCGCAATCTATGCATATCTCAAAAAAGGCTTTTTCTGGAATTATCTTGCATTGTCTGACCGCCTTCCCGAAATCAGGGAGGAAAATGAAGAGGGTATGCTTCCCGTGACTGAGCGCCGTGACGGCAGACCGGATTTCAGGCTTACATACAGAGGAAACCGCCTTAATATAGAATGCTCTCATTCTCTCGGTGACGGCAAGGGAATTATGATGTATTTCAATGCATTGCTGACAAGATACAATGAGCTGATAAAAGGCGGGACGGGTGAATACAAAGCCGAGGAAGATCCTGCGCTCAATATAACAAATGCCTTTGCCGATTACTATAACGGCGGAGAAAAAGCAAAGGGCGATCCCGAAAAAGCATTCCATTTCCCCGAGGAATATGAGGACGGTTATCTGAAACTGCTTTTTGCGGAAATGAGCGCTTCACGGGTAAAGGAGCTCTCTCACAGAGAACAGATGACTGTTACGGAATATCTTTCGGCAGTGCTGATGCTCGGTATTATAAGAAGCCGCAAAGAACCCATAGATGATCCCGTAACCGTTGCCGTGCCGGTAAATCTCAGAAGATTTTTTCCCACTGAGAGTGTCAGAAACTTTACTGTGCAGACTTTTATTACTTTCTGTCCCGAAGGACGCCGTGACGTTACTCTGAAGGAGATTACAAAAGCCATAAGAGGACAGCTCAGATCACAGCTTAAAACCGAGGAGCTTCAGAAGGTCATCAATAAATACGGAGCACTTGTGAACAATCCCGTCATAAAAATTGTTCCGAACATAATAAAACAGCCCGTTATGAGAAAAATGCAGCAAAAGACACATTCGGGAGTTTCAACGATTTTTACCAACTACGGTGTATGTACATTGCCCGAGTCCTTGTCGGAGGATATCAGCAAGCTGCAGTTTGTGAACGGCGATACAAGAAAATACGGACTTGCGGTTACTTGCTCGGGTATCTGCGTCGGAGACACTTTATCTCTTTGTTTTTCTTATGCTAACCGTGACACATCGTGGTATGATGCGTGCATAAAAATACTTAATGAAGAGGGTATAGAAACCTGTACGGATGTTATTGAGGGTGTCAGCAACGGCAAAAAAGCCGATAAGGGCACATTCAGGGAAAAATTCTCATCAGACAAAGTAAAGGCTTATTTCAACATATAAAGCTATGGACAGAAAATATGAACTGTTAGGTAAATATTTCGGATATGATCAGTTCCGAAAAGGGCAGGAGGAGCTTATTGATGCCATCCTTTCGGGCAGGGATTGCTTCGGGATAATGCCCACGGGCGGCGGAAAAAGTATGTGTTATCAGCTGCCGGCACTTATGATGCCGGGGATAACAATAGTTATATCGCCTCTTATTTCCCTTATGAAAGACCAGGTTCTTGCGCTGAAAAATGCAGGCATTTCGGCAGCTTATATCAACAGCTCCCTTACCATTGAACAGCTGAGAAAAGTATACGGATATATGGCTGACAGACATTATAAAATAATTTATGTAGCCCCCGAAAGGCTTTTTACGGAAAGCTTTACTGCAACCGTTGCAAAGCTCAATGTTTCATTTATTGCCGTGGATGAAGCTCACTGTATCTCCCAGTGGGGACAGGATTTCAGACCAAGTTACTTAAAAATCCCTCAGTTTATAGACTCACTTCCCGTGAGGCCTGTTATTTCGGCTTTTACTGCAACAGCCACTAAGGAAGTTGCAGAGGATATTGAAAGACTGTTGTGTCTTAAAAATCCTCACAAGACGGTTACGGGCTTTGACAGACCGAATCTGTATTTTGATGTACTGCGCCCCGGAAACAAAGCCGATAAGCTTGTTTCTCTTATTTCCGAAAGAAAAGACAAAAGCGGAATAGTATATTGCTCCACCCGTAAGGATGTTGAAAAAATAACGGAAGTTCTGCATAAAAAAGGCTTTGCCGTTACAAGATATCATGCAGGGCTTACCGACGAAGAAAGAAGACACAGTCAGGATGATTTTATCTTTGACAGAAAAAATATCATCGTTGCAACAAATGCCTTCGGAATGGGAATTGACAAATCAAACGTATCGTATGTTATTCATTACAATATGCCCAAAAGTCCCGAAGCATATTATCAGGAAGCAGGCAGAGCAGGCCGTGACGGCGAAAAGGCCGAATGCATACTTCTTTTTGCGCCCAAGGATATAAGCACCGCCAAATTCCTTATCAACAATTCTTCGGAGAATGAAGAGCTTACCGAAGAAGAAAGAAATGCTGTTATAGAGGGAGATATGAACCGTCTTGACAGAATGATAACCTATTCCAATACGACAGCCTGTTTAAGGGCATATATGTTAAGATATTTCGGACAAATCTCCGAAGGCTTCTGCGGAAACTGCGGTAACTGCAAAAACGAATCGGAAACACTTAACATCACCAAAGAAGCACAGATGATAATTTCCTGTGTAAGAAGAATAAAAGACCGTCTGGGCTATACGCCCGGAGAAACTTTTATAATAAAGGTGCTTCGTGAAAGCCACGATAAAAAAATCACCGAAACGGGACTTGACAAAATCAGCACCTACGGCATTATGAAGGAAAGCTCCACCGAGTATATCAGAAATATTTTTGACCGTCTTTTATTTGACGGATATCTTGCTAAAAATGAATTTGACGGTGTGATACTTACCGAAAAATCAAAGGCAGTGCTTTTTGAAAATGAAAGCGTATATATGACTGTACGGAAGATAAAAGGCAAGAAAAAAACCTCAAAAGGTTCTTCTGAAAATTCCATTGATATCGGAGATGCAGGTCTTTACGACATCTTAAGAGCTGTGAGAATGCGCATTGCAAAACAGGAAAAAGTTCCTGCATACATAATTTTTTCAAATGCCGCATTGCAGGATATGGCAGCAAAAGCCCCCGAAACCATAGAAGAATTTCTTGAAGTAAACGGCGTAGGTCAGGCAAAAGCAGAAATGTACGGAGAAATATTCACAGCAGAAATAAGAAAATATCTCTCATCAGATTAATAAGTATCCGACAAGAAACGCCTTCGCCGTACGCCTGCGGCGAAACGTTTTCGGATAGTCCGTCTCCGAGAAAAGCGTAGCTGAGCGTTCACAGGGATATATAATTTTTTTACTTTATAGAAAGAAATTTCAAATAAAATGAAAACAAGGCTTAAGTTTACCGAAAAAAGTAAACTTAAGCCTTGTTTTTAATTAAACAAATTAAAATTCCTGTCTGCGTAAAGAGAACCGTCTTCTTTGTTCTTCATAAAACCGATATACTTTTCCTGTCCGTCAGCGTCCACATAAGAAATTCCGTAAAGCGGATATGTATCGGCAAAATGAATATAGATAACAAGCGGCTTGTTTGCAGAAAGCTCGCCGTAATCCGCAACAACTGTTCTTGACAGTGTAAGACCCGGAGATTGATTTTCAGAATAAAATTCCCAACTGTATTTTAAGATCTTAACATCCTTAACAGTCACATCCGAAGTAAATACAACAGGGACTTTTTCTTTTGAATTAAAAGCATATACTGTATCCCATTTTGTATAATCGGCATAAACATCCTTTACAAATTTCAAATCGATATCGGCTTCATTATAAATCTTCTTAAAAATCAAAGAGCCGTCTTCATCGCTTTGCTGAAATTCCATTGTTTTCTGTTTGCCGTCAGTATCCGTGTAAGTAATTCCGTAAAAATAGGCAGGATTTGAAAAATCAACATATATTACAAGATTCTGTGCGGGTAAAAATTCTCCGTAGTAACCGATAAGCTCACTGCTGAATTTATAGGGCTCGTCACTTATTTTCTGAAGTGCAACTACCTGCAGATCTGATATTTTTGTATCGGTAGAAATAATAACAGGTATATCACCGCCGTATATCTTGGAATATATCGTATCACATTGGGAGTAATCAAAACCTGCATCTTCTGCAAAAGAAGCCGAAATATAAGCGTTTCGGGTTATTTTTTCCAATCTGACCGCTGAGTCGTTTTTGTCACGGTAAATTCCGTATATCTTTTCAATTCCGTCAACATCCATATAAGCAATACCGTAGCAGAAATTTTTTTCGGCAAAAGAAACATATAAAACAAAAGTATCGTCGGGGGTAAATTCATCCAGATTGAAAAGCTCGGTAACAAAGCATTCCTTTGTTAATTCATCGGTTCTGATGCTTACTGCTTTTGCCTCGGTTACGGTAACATCCGTTGAAACGATAACAGGTTCTGCAGATATGGATTCATCGGCATAAACCGCTTCAAGATCTGCATAACCGAATTGTGCATCATCGCCGTGAATTACCGTAATAACGGCAATATCAAGACCTACCGAGCGGCGAAGTATTTTTCTTGCATCGCTCGCATCAACCCTACCGTCATTATCCATATCGGCAATATTCATCTGCTCCTCGGTAAAGCTTTCAAGGCCCACCGAAAACCTCAGTGCAAGTCTTGCATCAGAAGCCGAAAGCTTACCGTTCAGGTCTGCATCACCGCTGATTGCGGCAACAGACATTACAGGAAAAGACAATAACAGTGTTAATGCTGAGATAAGTGTTATCACCCTTATGATTCCTTTTTTCATTTTCTTCATCCTTACATATATTTTATTATCTTAGTTCAGAGGAAACTGCATATACGGTACAGTGTAGTTTTTTGTGCTTACAGATGAAAAAACAGAAACACCCTTAAGTTCACCCACAGCAACTTTTACGGAAACTTCTTTTTTAGCACCGTCTGCAAACGAAACACTCGATTTGCTGTCAACATAAACTTTGCCCGCAAGTGAAGCCGAATATCCGCCAATATGCACTTTACCGCCGTCTTTTACATAAAGCTCTGCATCTCCTCTGTCTGAAGGACAGTATGCACCGACAGAGCCTATATACTCAGAGTCTATGTTGCAATAACCGGTATAATTTATACCGTTATAAGTCAGATCTTTTGCAGTGCAGAATACCATACTTCCTTTTTCAAGCAGACTGCCTGTAATATTAAGTGTTGCACCTTTTCCTATCACCATTGTAAAGCCGGGCATATACTGCACCTTCTGATTGCATGTAAAAGTACCGTCATAAAATTCCATCTGTGAATTACCGTCCATTCTGTATGACTGAAAGCTCGATGTTCTGAGAGAAACTCCGCCTACATCAATACTTGAAATGCCGACATTTACATCACCATAGAATTTGAACACTGTTTTTCCTGTGGGTTCTTCAACGGTTCTTTCCATTCTTGTACCGTTTTTAAGCTGATAAAGATAACCGTCTCCGGGACCGATAAGCTTAAAATGGCAATAATGATATTCGGATGAAGCCATCATTTTACAAGTTCCGAGCAAAACAGCACCCGAACTCATATTAAGCTTTGCACGCATATAATTCATTTCGTATCCGTCAATGGGAAATACCTGTTTAGCCCTTGCGGCTGCACCGTAAGACCCACCTCTCCAATAAAGGATGCCGTAAGTTTCAAACAATTTTGCGCCGCTTTCAAGATTCACACTGCCGCCTGCATCTGCGGTATAACCCGAACAGTCAAAAATACCGCCGTTTTTTACGTTTACTGTTCCCGCAAGTGATATCTGAGCATAATAATCGGATATGCCGTAGCTTTCAGGCTGACCGCCGCCCGCAAGACCTGTTACGGCATTGATAAGCAACGTTCCGCCGCTTGCAACAGTAATCACTCTGCCTGCAGGTACAGTAAGCTGACGGAATTTTCTCGGATTTGATATCTTGGTAGGATTATCGGGACAATATTTACTGAAAAATCCGTCATCATTCCGTTTTGTATAACCCGCATCACCCGCTTTACAGGGGATAACAACTGTGACACCGCTGTTAACGGTAATGTTATCTTTAAGAATATAATCTCTTAAAAGATAAACCTCAGTGTTACTTGCAGCTTTTACAGCTTCTTCAAACGTGTGATAAACCTTATTATATCCGCCCACAGAAGCAGCCGCACTGATTTCATAGTCTTCAACAAAAGCTGAGCATTTTGCGCAGGTAATACTTGCGGTTACTTTATCTGTGCCCGTAGCATACACGGTAAGATTTTTCACCGTATCGCCGTCATTGAAATCGTGGCCTGTGGGATTTATATTACCGTATTTTTTTGTGCTGATATCAGCATAACCGCAATCGGTGCACTTAAGATAAGTATAATTTTTTTCGGTACAGGAAGCGGGAACCTCCGCAGTTTTATAATTATGGCCCTTCGGCGGCAAAGAAGTACTGACAGAAAAAACCTCACCGCAGACACCACAATAAATTCCGTCGGAAATACCGCCTTCGGTACAGGTAGGCTCAATACCGCTTTCAACAATTTTTTTGTGCCCCAAAGCTTCAATAACTCTCTGAGCAACAATTACATTTCCGCACACCTCACAGTGGGTTCCATCGGAAAGTCCCGTTTCGGTACAGGTGGGCTCAAACCCCTTATCCGTTACGGGAGTATGCTGTAAAGCGGGAATTTCCACATAGGTGCTGTATGTACAGTTGTTACATTTTTCATAAGGATAATAACCTGCCTCGGCACAAGTGGGTTCTTTGCCTTCTACAGAATAGACAGTGTGTGTTTTTTGTGTGCCTTCTTCTGTTACCGTTTTTGTTTCGCCGCAGTTAAAGCAAGTAGAGGTTTTGGTTCCGTCGCCTGCACACGAAGCATTATTATCGGAAACATATTCGCCGAATTTATGTCCGACAGCATATGTTGTTGCAGGTTTTGTCAATACGGTATTGCACATTGAACATACAAAATACTGTGTATGACCGTGCTCGGTACACGTAGGTGCCAAGGCCGGTATTTTTTCGGATGTATGGGCAAGCTTTGCCGTATATACTTCTTTTGTTACACCGCAGACTGCACAGGAATAATCGGCGGTTCCGCTGTAAAGACAGGTTGCGGGTTTTTCATATGTCAGAACATATTTATGAACGGTAACCTGTTCTTCCAAGCCGAAAATATTTTTAAAAATACCTGACACCTTGCAGAAGAAGCAGGCAAATCTGCCGATAATATCTTCTGAATGCTCATGTGAATGACAGCATCCGCAGATATATGTAGCATCAAAAGCTTCTCCGTCATCAAAAATCGCATCCGATGACTGAGCATAAGCAAATGTCACAAAAAAGTTTTTTTCTTCGATACAGGAAAATACAAGCATACCTGAAAGAAGAAAAACAAAAGAAAAAAGAATCGGAAGCCATATTTTTTTTATCTTATTCAATAAACTTCATTCCTTCACTTTAATAAAAAGGCATGGCACAAAAAGTACCATGCCGCTTTTTACAGAATTTTATTCTGACCCGCTAACATTACCAAAGATGAATGTTTACATAAACTGTTTCTGTGATAGTTTCACCTGCCATAAGACCGAGAGAAGACATATCAACAGTAAGATGTACGGGAACACAATAGATACCGTCTTCAGTTGCGAATTCACCTACAGTTGTATCAAGAAGTTCATCGGAAAGAACACCCTGGAACGCAGATACAAAACCGCTGAAGCTGAATTCACTGCACTCAAATAAACCTTCATTAAGAACAACCGTTGTGCCGTTGTTAAGTTCTGCATAAGCTTCTGTTTTAGAAAGAACCTTGTTGATGAAGGGGCTGAGCTCACATGCGAATGCGCAAAGCTTGTTAACTGCAGAAGCCTGGGTACCGAATACTTCTTCAGCATTGAGAGAACCTACAATACCAAGACCGTTACCGATAGGCATAGCATCAAGCTGTGACTGTGCATCATCGCCTGCTTTTTCAACAATAACATTCTTAAGAGCATCGGGAGCGATAACATCTATAACAAGGTCGCCGTCAACAACTTCAGCACTTATGTGTTCGGAAATAGTCTGACAAAAGCCCTTTACCTTATTGAGGTTAGCTTCACTGCCTGTGAAGGAAATTGTAAGAGCAATTGTTTCGTCGTTAACCTTAACTTCATATGTGCCGTAAACACCGTCTTCTGCGAGATTAGCTATTTTATAGAAGAAGCCTGCACCCATATCAAAGAGAGCGTTCTTAACGGCTGTATTCTGAAGCTTGCCGCATACATATACATTGTTACCGTCAATACTAACTGTATCTTCTGCATCAAGGTAAGTATTTACAGCTTCACCGAGCTTTGTAAGGAAACCGTCAAATACAGATGCATCAATATCCATATCTTCCCAGATACCGTCTACATTAAGGGCGATAGCTGCTTTGCCTTCTTCAGCTGTTGCAGAAACAAGTTTGTCAGCACCAACTTCTGCAGCCCAGGCATTTGCAACATCTACAGCTGTTTCAAGAGTTGAAGCAACTGCTGTCTGAGCAACAAATACCGTGCCGCAAACCTTACAGTGTGAACCTTCTGTTTTGCCGGCTGCAGTAAATGTAGCTTCTACAGCTTCATCAACAACTGCCGCGTGAGCAGGAATTTCATCAAGTTCTACTGAAAGTCTCAAAATAGAACGTGCATCGATTGCCTGAATTTTTCCGTCAAGATTAAGGTCTCCGCGTGCGGCTTTTGCTTCATCAAAAGTTTCGAGACCTACGGAGCATCTTAATGTATCACGTGCATCGGCTGCATCAACCTCATTGTCAAAATCCACATCGCCGAAAAGTACACAGGGATCTTCAGGTTTTGCGGGAGCTTCTTCTGCAGCAAATACACTTACGGTACAAAGACTCAATACCATTACTGCAGCAACCAAAAGAGAAATAAACTTTTTCATTATTTTCTGCCTCCTGATAATTTAATGGCGGTTAAAAATCAGCTTACGAACCAAATGACAAACCGTCATATCTCTATTGTAATATTTAATTTTAGTAAAAACAAGCGGAAAATTAATTATATAATAAAAACTAACTTACTTTTTTTATATAATATGCATAAGCTAACATTATCTTACAACAACAAAAGTCATTCTTTCCTGAAGTGTGAAAGCACCGTGACCGGTATTGAAGCCGCCGTGATCGGAGGTTATAACAATAAGCCAGTCCTCAGTTGCATAATCGGTTCTTGCCTCAATAGCTTCAATTACATCCATTGCCTGTTCTTCTGATATAGCAAAGGCTTCGGAATAATCGGGATTCTTAATATCAAATCCGGTGTCGTGACCTGCGTGGTCGGTGTGCTCAAAAATTGTAAAGATAAAGTCGGAGCAATCAGCAGAATTTACATCAGCAAGAGTATTTGCCAGAGTACCGTCATCGTCTTCTGCATCAGAGAAAAGAACATCAAGACCCTTTTCTTCACAGTATGCCTTTTCAAGATTATATGTGGCATTATCGGAACTGAAGTGACCGTTCCAGGATACATAGAAAGCAGATGAAGAAGCATCACCGTTTTCAACAAGTGAAGTGAGAAGAGTGAGTGTGTCTGTTGACTTTGTGATGTCATTGTCGGTAATACCGTGAACATCAGCCCACTGACCTGTAAGGATAGATGCCCAACCGGGAGCTGTTGACGTTGCCTGCTTGTTGAATACGGGGTAATTCACACCGCCGCAGTAAGCAATCTGAGCACTGCCGCCTGTGGTAATAAGATAATGTATGGCACCACCCTCTTCACAAAGTGTAAGTGCATCTGCGCGGCATCCGTCATAGCCTAAAACAATAGCCTTTTTAGCAGTTTTTCCTTCGGGAAGCTCCGAATTAAAATGTTCTTTTATAATGTTATATATGTCAGTCTGAGGAATGGCAGTTTCAATAGTGTTTTCGTAAGGTTCAAATGAAGCAACATTTTCCCTGTATTTTGGTAAAGTGTCAAAATCATTAAGACCGCCTATAACACCGTAAAGCATCATAAACAAAGATGCAATTCCTGCAATAATACTGTAAAAAATATTCAACATATTCTTTACTCCTTTCCGTATTTTTGATAATTTTATCATATCACTTATGTTTTATTATGTCAAATATGAACATATTGAAAATTTATTTTCAGCAGTGCAACATTATGGCTTTATTTTACGTCTTTATATATGAAAGCTCTTATAACGGAGGACAAGACTTATGAAAAAAAGAGTACTGATTTCCATAGGAATAATAATTGCCGTATTTGCCCTGGGCACTGCAGCAGGAGCCTTTATAATCTCAGCAGAAGGCCTCAGCGTAAGCACGGGAGTTTGTCTTTTTTCCGATAACGGCAGCTGTTTTGTGATAAAAGACCAAAGCCCCATAAAGCTCACTCCCCGTAACGGTAACATTGAAATGTTCAGCAATCTCACCGACGGAGATAAAATATTCACCCTGCATTCAGGCATAAACGAAACATATCCCGCCACAACCGAAGCTTTTTTCTGTCTTAAAGTTCATGACGGAGAAAAAGAGGCTATCCCCGAAGAAGTTATAACATCCCTGACTGAACTCGGCTGGCTCGGCACTGATACAAAAAATGCTGAAACCCCGGATATCACATTCACAAAAAAAATAGACATCAGAAAAGATAACGGAAGCATCAGCCTCAGTCTGCCCGAAGACTGGGATTACAAAGAAATAACCGAACTTCCGCAAGATAAATATTTCTGTGTAGACTTATACAAAAAAACTTCCCCCGAAAACAAAATCAGCATCGAATTTACGGATTTCTTTGCCGTATGCGGCACGGGACTTGTTACACAGGATATAAACTTAGCAGGCTACAAAGCACATAAGGGCATATACGATAACAACCCTTCGTGGAATTATATAGTATTCGAAGATACTCCCGGTTACTATGTTATACATAATTTGACTGATGATACATGGTGGAGCAATTACGGAAATGAAGCAATGGAGATTCTTGAAAGCATTAAAATAGCCGACGGCATTGTTTTCAAAGAAGAAGCCCTGAACACAGCCAAATCCCTTTCAGAAGGCGAATACATAAGCCACCCCGACGAATTCAACCCCGAAAACGGCACCTGGACCTTCACCTTCAGACATGAAGAAACAGAAGAAATAATAAAAATCAACAGCAAAGGAAAAACCATATCATAATTTATCGGGGAAAGGGGCGCGAAAATCACCATATTTGCCGCGCAGCAAATATAAGGGTGCGTGAGACTGTTGAAGTTTAACGTGACTTTTGATATTATTGCTCGTAAGAAGTTTAAATGCGCTTTGTTTTCGGCACTTCGCAGTACCAATGTACAGCTTGCCAGTGCCGAAAACTACAACTATGGCAATTTTCGTCCCCTTTCCCGTGCAGCCTCCAAGTAGCAGCAGACTTTGTTAAGTTAGTTTTACCCTGCGCATAAGGCAGGTGCGTGGTATTGACATTAAATACACATATTTCACGCAATTGCATCCGCTTTTTTGCGAAAAAGCGTCGCACTTACGTAAAATCTGTGCATTTTCTGTCAATGAAGATAAGTTTGCTGTATTTTTTATATTTTTATTTAATTAAACTAAAAATAATGTCACTTTTTTTGTGTGCGGGGGAGAGACTGTTCAGAAATGCTCAGATTTTGCGGTAGTGCGCCGTTTTGGAAAAACGGATGCAATACCGTAAAATGTGGGCATTTATGAATTGTCCGACCTTTACTTCCCTGCGATACAAACCCAAAAAAACCAAAATTCGTTGGGCGAAGCCCGACGAACCTTCACCGGCAGACTTCCCTTGTGCCACAGTAGTAGCAAGTGGACAAAAATTGCACTATTTGTTGTTTTCGCCGCTGGCAAGCCGTACATTGGTACTGCGAAGCGGCGAAAACAAAGCACAACACATTAAAGCAAGAACAAAAAAAGTATCCTCAGTATCATCACTCGGATGCTCAGGTGTACCTTTATTTTTAATTTGTGCGCCAAATAGGGTGATTTTTGCGCCACTTGCGGCTCCCCGATAAATTATGATTAAGCTTCGCTTAGGCGTGGCTTTTATTTTTTTGTTGATTTTGGCATTTATTTATGATATTATATATTGAATTATTATGTATACACAATATTAACTGAATTTTCGGAGTAAATAAAATGGCGGAAGAGAGAATACTTAAAATAACAGACATTTCATCTGACGGAGAAAATACCGATAAGGTTGAAATGGAAACCGTCTGCACATATTACGGTACCGATGAAAACTATACGGTGGAATTTGATGAAATATTTGCCGAAGATATGAAAAGCCACACCACACTCAGAGTAAAAAACGGCAACTGTGCCCATTTGTTAAGACAGGGTTCTATCAATACAGAACTTATTATAGAAAAAGGTGCCCGACACAACTGTGTATATTCCACACCTTACGGTGAACTTATGGTAGGAATCACCGGCACGGATTTTCTGAGTGAGCCTATGGACGGAAAGCTTCTGCTCAGAATGAATTACACCGTAGATTTTTACGGCGAAGTTAATCAGACGAAAGAAATGACTATAGAAGTTGGAGATAAAGTATCCGAAAGGAAAGAACAGATATGAGTATGTTAGTAAAAAAAGCCGAACAGCAGCTTCAGCAAGCCGTTATTTCGGCAATCAGAAAAGCCGTTAATAACGGAGAACTGCCCGAAGCAGAGCTTCTCCCCGTAAAAATAGAAATCCCCGCTGACAGAAAAAACGGAGATTATTCTACAAATGCCGCTATGGCACACGCAAGAGCATTCCGTATGCCTCCCGTTAAAATAGCACAAGCCATAATCAACAATCTTGAGCTTGAGGAAACATATTTTTCTTCCTGCGAATGTGCGGGAGCAGGTTTCCTTAATTTCACATTATCCGCTTCTTACTACGGCGATATTCTTAAGGATGTGGCAGATAAAGACAATATGTACGGCCATTCCGACATATTCAGCGGTAAAAAAGCCCTTGTTGAATTTGTATCCGCAAATCCCACAGGTCCTATGCACGTAGGCAATGCAAGAGGCGGTGCTATGGGTGACTGTCTCGCAGAAGTTCTCACATGGGCAGGATATAACACAGAAAGAGAATTCTATATAAATGACGGCGGAAATCAGATAGAAAAATTCGGTCTTTCTCTTGATATACGTTACCGTCAGCACTTCGGCGATAAAGTGGAAATGCCCGAGGATTCTTATCACGGTCAGGATATTATTGACCACGCAGAGAATTTTGCAAAAATAAACGGCGACAAATATATAAATGCAACCGAAGAAGAAAGAAGAAAGGCTCTTGTAGACTATGCCCTTCCCCTTAATATCCAAGGACTTGAAAGAGATCTTCTCAAATACAAAATAAAGTATGACACATGGTTCAGAGAAAGCACACTTCATAACTCAGGTGCCGCAAAAAAGGTGGTTGAGCTTCTTACCGAAAAGGGTTACACATACGAAAACGAAGGTGCACTCTGGTTTAAGGCAGAACAGTTCGGTTGTGACAAGGATTTTGTTCTCAAGCGTTCCAACGGATTTTTCACATATATAGTTCCCGACATCGCATATCACTACAACAAGCTTCAGGAAAGAAGCTTCGACCTTGCAGTTGATATACTGGGCGCAGACCACCACGGTTATGTTCCGAGACTCAAAGCCGCCCTTCAGGCACTGGGAGTTGACCCCGAAAGACTTCAGGTAGTGCTTATGCAGATGGTAAGACTTGTTAAGGACGGAGAAGTTATAAAGGCTTCAAAGCGTTCGGGCAAGGCAATTACCCTTGTTACACTTCTCGAAGAAGTGCCTATTGATGCGGCAAGATTTTTCTTTAATACGAGAGAGGCAAATTCCCACTGCGACTTTGACCTTGACCTTGCAGTCGAAGAATCATCACAGAACCCCGTGTACTACTGCCAGTATGCACACGCAAGAATATGCTCCATTTTCAGAAAAATGGAAGAAAACGGCATAAGCTTTAATAAGGATGACAATAATCATCCCGAAATGCTCACCCACGATACAGAAAAAGAACTTATCAGATATATAGCTTCTCTTACGGGTGAAACAGAGAATGCCGCAAAGCATCTCGACCCTTCAAAGCTTACCCGTTACGCAGTAGAGCTTGCAACACTTTTCCACAAATTCTACAATGCCTGCCACTGTGACGTTGAAGACGAAAATCTCAGAAACGCAAGACTTATGCTGTGCCACTGCACCAAAACAGTCTTGGCAAACGTACTCGGCCTTCTCAAAGTAGACGCACCGGAAAAGATGTAAATCATAATTTATCGAACTGAAAGTTCGATAAATTATGAAATAATAGATAATAGAGAAAAGATAAAAGAAATGGAAGGCGTAAACGCCTTGTTCCGCTTCGCTCTATTTAAAATGCCGACCGCAGGTCCCGATTCTATTATCCATTATCTATTATCTTTTATCTTCATAATTTGAAAGGCT
>JAZSRT010000058.1:0-47327 GCA_045538645.1 Acutalibacteraceae bacterium
GCTCTCAAGGAAGAAGATTTCAATGTAAGCATTACTTCTTCACCCTACGGGATTCCGGAATTAATTTCTGTAATCGTGGTAGCGGGACTTCACATATGGAAAAGAAATACTCTCCTGAGCATCATAGGAGGTACGGTTCTCTACATAGTATTGGTTAATTTTGTTTTTATATAAGGAGAAAAATTATGAAACTTATGATAGCATCCGATATTCACGGATCATTTTTTTACTGCAAAAAATTACTTGAAGCATTAAAAAATGAGAACGCTGACAAGCTTCTTATTCTCGGTGATATTCTTTACCACGGGCCGAGAAATGATCTGCCTGAAGAATATGCACCGAAAAAGATAACTCCCGAACTCAATGCAATAAAAGATAAACTGCTTTGTGTAAGGGGAAACTGTGACACAGAAGTTGATCAGATGGTACTTGAATTCCCCATACTTGCAGATTACTGCATTATTGAATGCGGAAGTAAAACAGTATATGCTACCCACGGCCATATTTTCAGCGAAACCACTCCCCCACCTATGGCCAAAGGAAGTATTCTTCTCGGCGGTCATACCCATGTGCCGAAATACACGGAATATGAAAACTATATCTATATGAATCCCGGTTCGGTATCAATTCCCAAGGAAAACTCCCATCACGGATATATGATATATGAAAATAACACTTTTACATGGAAAGACTTTGACGCAAACATTATTCGTAAATACAGCATATAAATGATTCATAAAAGAAAATCAGCTTAATTCGGACTGCTCTGACGGGCAGTCTTTTTTCGTCATTTTGCACAAAAGCCACAAAATGCAAAAATGACAAAATTTTAACACAAATTGCTCTTTTGTGAAACTTGTACAAATATTAAAAAAGTGTTCAAAAAGTGTTGACATATACTATTGACCTGTGTTACTATGAAGACGCAGAGAACAGTAGATTTTCTGAAAACACAAAGAGAGAGTGAGTCCGATGTACGATTAAAGCTCGAACTTAAAAAGTTCAGAAAAATTATTCTTAACAGCAAAAATGCTCATACATAAAACTC
Source organism: Acutalibacteraceae bacterium (assembly GCA_045538645.1). GTDB lineage: Bacteria > Bacillota > Clostridia > Oscillospirales > Acutalibacteraceae > RUG806. The sequence goes on from JAZSRT010000058.1 coordinate 1,049, forward strand.
CAATAAATATACATATGACAAATTTTTGATATTAAGCTGTTAAGATCTTTGCGAATAAAAATGAGAGAGTGAGTCCGATGTACAACTAAAGCTCAAACAAAAAAAACGGATTTTTTCAAAAGAAAAATATCCACCCCTTACCGATAAGAGAAACTCACAATAATCAATAGCCTGCAATATAATGCAGATTTAAGGTACCTACCCTTTTCTTTAATATACAGAGTACTTATCGGATGTATACCCAAGAAAATAACCTCCCAAATTCAAGAGAGAGTGAGTCCGATGGTTCAATAAAACAAAAAAATAATCAAGAAAAAACATTTTTAGATAATTAAAAACATATATGATCCCACCGAAACAAAGAAAATCGGGAAAAAAATGGATGTGTACGTTATTATTTATCCCGGCAAATTCGGTCCTTAAGAAGAACGGTCAGAATGGAATGAAAGAGTAAATAAATATTGATTTTACCTCATTAAAAAGTACAAGTTATGGTAAAGACCGAGAAAAAAGTGAATCCGAATTGATATGTTTTTTCAAAAAAGGCGATGACTTTTTGATTACAATAAATTTATAAGCAGTTTTCCGACAGAATAAATGTCAGAAAACTGCTTTCGTTTTATGTTATTTAATAGAGATATTCAAGCTCAACAGAGGCTCTGAGAATAAGACGCGCATCAGCTGCCGTAATTTTGTTATCGTAATCCACATCAGCATTTCTGAAAACATCCGAATACTTTTCCATTTTTTCAAGTCCCACAGATGTTCTCAGAACAAAACGGGCATCAGCGGCAGTTATTTCTAAATTATCATCAACATCACCGGGACAGTCAACATACAAAGGTTCAATGCTGTCACCGTCAATAAAGCTTCCGTCAGTAAGCCTGTAACAGGTCTCTCCCTTATCATTTGTAATACTGCCTGTTACTCTTATGGCATCACCCTTACTGAATGTACCAACCTTCTTACCGTTGCCGAAAGGAGAAACAGTACCTGAAGCCTTATTAGCAACAACTTCGAATATATCGTGCCATACGTATTCAAGTGTTGATGTGTCAATGTGTCCGCAAGAACAGGTATAACTGTTTTTATCATACTTATGATCACATATGGTGTCTTTTGTTATATCGGGCTGAACTATAACATATGCAGGAACTCTGTGACCTTTTCTGTTGAATTCTTCCCATGTGTAATTTGAGATTTTTATCTCTCCTCTGCCGTAACCGTCTTCATTACCGCCCAGAGTTGTAATTGTATGCCTGTCGTATGTAAGTATCAGATAATAGTGATTGGGAGCTTCAACATAAGCACCCGTGCCAACACCTGCATTATAAAGCAAATCAAAAGAAAGAGGATTGCTGTCATTAAGCACTACCTTTGAATTTTTATATTCAACACCGTAGCCGTCTTCCCCCTCACAGCGGTAAAGCACATCACCGAAAAGATAATAATACACAGCCTGCGCATATGCAAAACAAGTCCATCCGTAATGAGGACGTAAAGAAGGACCCCATACATACTGTATCTCGGGATTAATATATCCTCCTACTCGCAGATTATCTTCCGTATTATCAGGATTTTCAAACTTCCTGTAAGAAAACAGCTCAGCCCCACCGTTTATTACCTTATTTAGTTTTGGAATTATTTCCTGTACCTTCGTAAAATCCTCTGCCTTATAAGAAGAAGCCGCCATACCAAAAACCGGCAAAGCATACATCATCATACAAACAGAAAGCAAAAGAGCAATTAACTTTTTCGACACGTTCATACAAACACCTCCGTTTTTTGTAACCGTTTTGTAACATATAATATCATTATATGCATATTCCGTCAATAGATTACCCGCAAAAAAAAGCTTCTGCAGGAAAAGCGCAGAAGCCTTTTTATATTGTTTCAAAACATTACAGATGTTCAAGTCCTACAGATGCCCTGAGAATAAGTCTTGCATCCGCTGCGGTTATGCTACCGTTTTTATCGACATCAGCAGCATAGTTCTTTTGGCTGTCAAACTTTTCAAGTCCTACAGAAGCTCTCAAAGCAAGTCTCGCATCCGCCGCAGTAATCTTATTATCATAATCCACATCCCCCAGACTAACACCAACATCTATATCAGGCGGAGAATAAAAAGCTCCTGAAGGGCTTTCTCTCACAGGATTTCCGTTTTTATCGAGTTCAGAATCATAGTTATAACCGCATTCAATACAGGTATAGCGTTTTATATCTTTACCCTTGGAATTTTTGACAATTCCCATATTCTGCCAACAATGCTCATAAAATATATCCTGCGTTCCATCGAGGTAATCACATTTACTGCAATATGAAACTTTGTTATTCCCTATATTCTTAATACAAAAAACATCATTCGATTTAGTTACGGAAACAAGTGAATGTCCTGTAGGATATAAAACTTCATTACCGCTTAAAACCTCATCACACACAGCACACTTTGAGCCTGTCTTCCAACCATATTCAGTACATGTTGCATCCCTGCCATCAAAAGTTTCTTCTTTATGACCTTTTGCTGTAACCGTATTTGTTTTGGACTCTCCACAACTTGTACACGTATACAGTTTTGTTCCGCTTTGCGTGCAGGTAGCTTCTTTTATTATTCTGCCATTGTCATATGAATGTCCCGAATATGAAACAGTTGTAGTGTAAGAGTCACCGCATTTTGTACAGCTGTAAGTTCTGATACCACTTGTGGTGCAAGTGGGTAAAGTAGTAAGCACGCCATCGTCATATGTATGAGAACATCCCGTAACAGGTTCAACAATCCATATCTGCTTTTTATCTCCGCTTACAAATGTCTGAACTCTTACATTATTATGTCCGCTTTCAACAGCAAGAACGCAGGACGAAACAGAAACATTTCTTATAACATAACCGCCGCTTACTTTCTGAAACTTCCAACGCTGAGTTGCATCGCCACCATAAAAATCCCATATATTTACATTGTTACCGGGATTAACAGAAGTACCATAGGAATTCAGAACTCTTCCTGAACTGAGGGCTGTGTGAATCTTAAACCCTAAAGAATCCTCTACAAGATTCCATTTTTCTTCAGTTGCATTTTTATCCAACGGCCACACAGAAACATTCTTGCCGTTGGAACCGTCTCCGCTGTCTACTATGAGATACTGACCTGTTGATACATTTTTAATGCGGTAACAACCATCTGCAATGTCGGTATAAGTAATACTATATTTCTTGATATGCTCAGAATAAATCCAACTGCCGTCTGTTAATCTATACCAGAGATTATTTTTGGTATTAGTCATTTTACCATTAACGGTAAGAATGGTATCCTTTGCAATATCCTTAACCTTATCGCAGGTTTCATAAGGACCCGTTCTTGTCTTTGCATTGGTTGTCGTAACAATATACGTTGTATCAGACATTGAAGTAATCTTTGAAGGATTAACCGCACCGCAAGTTTTACATAAATAATTACTATTATATGAATGATCACAAACTTCTAATTTATAATGTATCTCACCATATCCACTGCTCGATTGCGAACAATCACCATCATAAGCAGTTTTTTTAGCCTTTACTAACTGTGCATTCTCATAGGTATCAGGATTAACGTTGATTGAATTACTTGTGCTACCATATTTCGATTTACTAACCTCGAAATGCAAATGCTTACCCGTCGCATACCCCGTGCTTCCCATCACTCCAAGAGGAGTACCCATTGTTACACGTTGCCCTTTTGTAACATTACTACTGTTATTAACCATATGAAAATACAATCCGTAATAGCCGTCATCCTGTTGAATTCGGACAAAATAGCCGGCTGAATCGGACCAACCAACACTTTCTACATAGCCACTATATGCTGCATAAATTGTATCATCCCCGGTCGAATGAATATCAATTCCATAATGAAATCCGCCATATGTAGAAGTATTACCAAATAAATATGCTAAAGTGCCATTTTTTACAGGAAACAAATATTCTACGCGTGCAGCTTCGGAACTGACCAGAAACTGAGGGACCAGAGACACAAAAAAAACAAAACTCATAATTATACTTATAAGTTTATTTAGATTTTTCATAACAATACTCTCTTTTCTTTTTATTCATCAATATTAAATCCTCGCATTTTATAAAAACACTGTAATTATAATTCTCATCTATTGCTCTTATACTGCTTTCTATATTCGTTATAAAGGTCAATTGATTCTCTTGAGTGGCCGAATATGATATCCTTGGGAAGTGTCTGGCCTGTCATAAGTATCATATGCTTGAAAAGAACTTCATTTGAAGATACACCCAGAGGAATATTTATTTCCTTACAATCTACAGTTTTTATGATAATTGATCTTTCAACAGGTATACCGTATGTTCTTTTTACAAGAATATACATCCATTTGATTTTGTTCTTAGGAATAATCCATCCGCCGGGGAATACCATAAGCTGAGGTGTACAGCGGAATTCTCCGTTTTTATAATATGCTCTATCAAGTTCTGCCTGAAGTTCTTCATCGGAAGGGAAAAGCCCAGCAGTCATTTTAGCGGTTTTTTCAAATTTAATATAATTGATTAAAATAATACCGTTGACCATACTGCCCAACATTCCGATTACAAAAATGCCTGCAAAGTCTTCAGAGCTCATCACAAAAATCAAACCAACAGCAAGCATAACAAGGAAAAGACCGGTAAGAATGCGCAATATTTTTGCAAGCTTTTTGTTTTTAGAATACTTTTTGAGGATAACCGGGCTTTCAACGGGAGGACTGTCCTTCAAAGGCATTTTGTTTGCTTTTTTGACTATAAAGAACACAGATACAATCAATCCGATAAGCATTATAATTCCTATAATCAGCCTCGGCACAGCCTGTTTTTCTTCTCTTTCAATATATGCAGATGCTGTTTCTTCTTCATACAAAAATTCTACATTTGCAGATTTCCCCGGAACTTCAGTCATATAATACTCTGTCACATTGTCTGAAAGTTCATCTTCATAGCACTTATAACAGCCGGACAAAAACACATCACCGGGCATTTTTGTATCATCCTGCATATATTCATAACACGTCTCTTTAATATCATCCATATAATCAACCTTAAGATAAGCATAGCAAAGCTCATCATTCTTATCCCTGAAGCTGACAAGATATGTGTCGGGAGTGAGAGGGTCTGATGAAAGCTCAGAGCTTGAAAATACAAGATCAATGAGCATCATTTCTTCAAAATAATATACTTCACCGCTCTGAAAATCGGCATAAGCAGTATCCTTCGCATCAAAGATGCGAATTGAACTGAGCTCTAAAATACCGCCTGCAATAAAAATAAAGCAAAACACAGCCAAGGGAATAAGCAGAATGCATCTGATTATTATGCGTCTTCTTATTATTTTCTGCGCAGCTTCCTGCTCCTTCGTATCAGGCTCGATTTCGGGAGCCGCAGACATATTTACATCCGTATAAATATCTGATTCATACATAAAATTTCTCCTTCTGTTTGTAAATCAATAAATTTTAAGTTATCTTCTCACTGCTGACATCAGTTCATCCGAAAGGGTGCGGTATTTTGCACGGTAGATATGCAAAATACTGTTATCGGCAGATGAACATACTATGTATACAATTTCGCCTCTTTCAATAAGCGCCTCAAGCTCCTGTGCCATATAATATTTATGTATCTGATTCAGGTCAATATCGTATTTTCCGTATTTTTCAAATACTAAGTAAGGCACTCTGTCGGGAAGATGTGTTGTTAAAGCATCCACAACATCAAACCGGGTATCAGTTCCGCTGTCTGTAACCTTATCTTCTACAATATAAAAATCAGAAAGACTTTTATATTTTTTATTTTCTTTAATAAAAAGTATAAGGCAATACACACCGCAGCCGAAAAGTGCTATAGGATAAATAATACTTTCCACAAAAATAAAGCTTATTGCCCCGAAAGCAACACAAAAAGCAAAGGCAATAAAAAATCCGATTTTTTTAGTTCTGAAATTTTTTCCAGTATCAGCAATAATCTCCTTACGGGTAAGCTCGCCCTCTTTCCAGGCTCTCTGAGTCTCCGGGGTGATGCCTTTTTTCCATTGATAATAAGGCAGAACAACAAAGACACCAAAAAAGAGCAAAAAGCACAATAATCCTACAACAGCACAAACAATTCCCATTGTTTCATATTCGGTAAAATAAATATACAAACCGCCGGCAATAAGCACCAGACTTACAGCAAGAAATCCGCCTATGAAGCCTTTAATAAGGCAGCCGCCTGCCTTTCCGCCGCGGTCATATACCTCGTTAAAGTGTTCTTCGAGTTCAAACTCTTTCGCTTCTTCGGTTTCGGGCTCCTTTATTTTTTCGTTTTCATCTGTTTCAATGTAATCATTCATAACACAACACTCCCGTATAAATAATACAGAAATAATTTTATCATTTCATTTATAGTCTTTCAACAGATTGTGCACCAACGGTATCTTTTCAAGGCATGAATGGCTGCTGTAACAAAAAAACAGCATAAGGTTTTTGCGCCTTATGCCGTCATTTGTATAAATTATGTTTATTACAGCCTTTTTTGCCGTAAATCATTTAGCAGCAGCCTTTTCCTTTCTCTCGGTGGGGCTGTCGAAAAATGCTTTGCTGTCTACGCTTGTTTTTTTCGGAATCTCAATTGAAGCAAGATTCGGACAGCTTCTGAAAGCGGAGCCTTCAATTGTTTTAAGCGAATCCGACACCGTTACTTTTTCAAGTGACGAACATCCGTTAAAAGCGTGTGAACAGATTTTTGTGATATTTGCGGGGATATCAATTTCTTTAAGCGATGTGCAATACTCAAAGGTATTGTCAGCTATCTCCTTAAGCTTTGCGGTCAGAGTGATTTCACTGAGTGCCGAGCAGTTTTTGAATGCATATTTTCCGAGAGAAGTAAGCTCTTCCGAAAGACTTACTTTTGTGAGTGCCGTACAATCTTCAAAGCAGTTCATACCTATTGTTGTGACCTTTGAAGGAATTGTAACTTCACTAAGTGCCGAGCATCCCTTAAAAGCAAAACTCTGAATTGTTACAAGACCTGCACCGAGCTTAAGATTACTCAGCGCCGTGCAGTTCATAAATGCACCGCTTTTTATCAAGGTAACACTGTCGGAAATTTCTACATCATTGAGATTGATGCAGTTTTTGAATGCATTTTCACCTATTTCCGTGATACCTGAAGGAATATTTACATTGTAAAGAGTTGTGCGGTCTTCAAAAACATTATCACCGATTGCGGTAACATTTTTACCGTTAAAGCTTGCGGGAATGTCTATGCTGAGCTCATCCTGCGAAGCATCACAGGCAACAATTTTATATGCTTCTTTGTTGTAAACTTCAAATATAAAGCCGTTTTCCTGGAGTATAGCTGTTATGGCTTCTTCTTTTATCGTGCTGTCTTCGGTGTTTTCGCTTTCAGAAGGTGTTTCCCCGATATCCTCGGCAACCGAAGTCATTTCTTCGGTTGTTGCATCTGCAGCATCAACAGTTGTTTCTTCTCCCTTTGAATTACCGCAGGCGGCAAACAACACCAATACCGACACCAATAAAACTATAAGTGAAATTCGTTTCATTACCTTTTAAGTCTCCTGAATGAATTTATATCATAATATAACAGACTATATTATATAATCAATATATAAATATTTCAAGGATACAAATGTAGTTTTTTTACGTTTTCACGCTTTTTTTGCCGAAAAATATTATTTTTATCAGAAGAAATATTCAATTCCGTCTTCAAGGAAATCGGAAATGTCATTTGCACCTTCATTTGAACCGAATTCAAGCTTGATTGCTTTTCCGTCGGTGGTTACGGAATAAATATAACCGTCCTCTTTAAGTGAAGCAAAATAAATTTTGTTATTCCTTGCAACAAGCTCTCTGCAGAACATATACTTTACAACACGTGTCTTTCCCGAGCCGTCAGAATTTATACTGTACATATCTCGCTTATCCATATCGGTAAAGAAAATTTTATTTTCCGATAAAACATATTCATCGATATTGCTTACAATAAGCTTTTTAGAACTGCCGTCGGTATTTACGCTGTAAAGATCACGATCCAGAATAAAATAAATCTTATTGTTATACATTTTTACATTCCAGGCAGCATCGTCAGCTAAAGTCACATAATCCTCATCGTAAACATTATAAGCCACAAATTTAAACATATCAGCCTGACGTATATTCATATATACATTATACTTGTCGATAAACACTATACTTGTCACTTCAATATCTTCTCTTGTTGTCATAAACACGGAATTACTTCCAAAGTTTTCTGTTGCAGAAAGAGGTGTGGAATAAAGCTTATCCCCATCCAGAAAAACAATTTCACCGTTATAAAACAGGTAACTGTTTAAAACACCCGCTTCCACAATACGGCTTTGCTTGCCGTTTTTATTTACCCAATGAAGACCGCTTACACTGTGCCCGGCAGCATCTTTGTTGTCGGGCATTGTGCTTGAAAATCCGTTGGCATACCCATTATAATAAATTTCATCATTAAAACTTCTCAGTTCCCCCGGATATACACCCACATCATGAATCCTTGTATGTCCCGTGCCGTCAAGGTTGCATCTGTAAATACCTTCGTCATATGTATCTATGTAAAATGCATAATTCCCTGCAAAACAAAGATTGTAATATCTTGAAGGGGCAGGTTCCGCAATATACAAACCTTCTTCATATGATGCAGATCCCATATAAGCACCGTCTTCAAAAGAAGGAGCAGAAGCACTTGTCACAGGTTCGGAAGGCTTCTCAGAAGGCTTTTGGGTAACAGTTTCGGTTGTTCCCGGATAATTGTTGCCGCTGTTGCTGTCAGAGGATTCTGCAGTTGTTTCAATTGGTTTATGGGCCCCTGTTTTTCCGCCGTTGTCACTATCGGATTTACCGCCAAAAAGAAACACAACAAGAACAATAAGCACAACAGCCAGCACACCAATACCCACACTAAGACCTATAACAGCACCTTTACTGTGCTTATCCGTTGAATTTTTTCCGCCGCCTGAAGAAGATGTTTTACTTCCGCAATTCTGACAAAACACAGCATCGTCGGGATTATTATATCCGCAATTTGAACAATACATAATTTCACTTCTTTCTTAATAAAAATATTTCCTATATGTTTTTATCATATAATAAAATTTTTCTCAACAGCAAATGAATGAACGGTTAATAAAGACTGTATAAACGGAAAAAAATCCCGATTTACCATTGGCAAAACGGGATTTTTAATAAATTATTAAACAACGGGAACTTCGGGAAGAGCGGGAGAAGCACCGTCTACACCGTGGGTCTTATATGCGGTCTTATCCGTGGCATCCTCTATCTTTTCGATAACAGCTTCTTTTGAACCGCCGTCAGTTTCAACACTGCAGGTATATCCGTCTTCATAACGGTCAGTGAAATATATCTTACCGTCATAAACGCTTATATTTGCAGCTGATGTATCACAAAGAGTATTGTTGTTGCTGCCGTTCATAGCTATCATACAGAGATTGCCAGTAAGAGGATCGATATAATAAACTATACTGTCACTTACTGTATATTCACCGATATCAAGTGTAATGATGCATTCACTCATTGTACCGTCGGGGCTCATATGATAAAGAGCTTTCTCATCGTTTTCATCATATGCCGTATAGAATATTCTGCCGCCGCTATACTGAATATCGGACAATTCACCCTCATATACAGTTTCTGTAGCATAGGAATCAATATTTATTCTGATAAGCTCAGGTTCTTCGTTTCTTACAGCTTCAAGATATATCCATCCGTCTGCAACAAAGCAGATGTCTCCGTACGTAAGTGCGTAGCTTTCTGTAACAAAGGGAATGTTGGGTGCAGTTGTGTCAACATTTGAAAGCTCGGTTCTGTAAATTTCAACGGGATCGCCTGCGGTAAAGTATACATAATCTTCATAGAATGCTATTTTTTCCCCAACACCGAATTCTACGGCATTACAGGATTCTCCCTCGGTATCAAGCTTATATAAACCGTAGGTATCTATGCCGGTAAGTGTTTCGGGGTCTTCACTGCTGTAGCCGTTTGCATAGCCGAGATAGTATATTTCATCATCATACGAATATATTTCAAAACATTCACCCGAAGTCAGCTGAACTGCATCTTCGCCGTTATGGTCACATCTGTAAATATTACTGTCTTCCGAATCGATATAGAAGATATAATTCTTTGTAAATACGGTTTTTCCGTAAAGGTCATCCTCAAGATATCTGAGCTCATCATTCCTGAAATCATATTCCATAACAGAAAGCTTTTCATCTTCGGCATTAAAGAAATACATATAGTTTCCTGAAATAACAGGTGAGTATGCGGCAACATCAAAGATATCATCTTCATCACTGCCGTCAACGGCACTCATATATGTACAGGAATCTTCAGAAGAAGCATAAATAAGCTTGCCGTTTTTAAGGGTTATTGAGCTTTCCTGAGTATTGACTACCTTTTTCTTACCCTCACCGTCAAGACCTATGGAATAAACACCTGAGAGGATTTTGTTGTCACTGTCTATATATGTGAAAAGCACTGTATCCTTTTCAACCTTTATATCACCGATATATGCATTTTCTTCACAGTTATACAAAAGCTTACGGTCTTCACCGTCAATATCAGTTTTATAAAGTGAAGCAGCTTCTTCGTTATAATAAACAATGCTGTCTTTACCTATAAATACCTTTGTTACGGTGTCATTTATTATCTGCTTTTCATCACTGCCGTCAAGCTTGCTCTTGTAAAGATTAAACTGTCCCGAAGAAGTTTTATCGCCTGTATCTTCATCGGTTGCATAATATCCGTCGATATAATAAAGCTCATCATCAATAATTGTGAACCAGCATACTCTTGATGATACAACTTTTTCAATATTTCCGCCCTCATAATCACACATATAAAGGTAATTATCATCTGTGGCACGGAAATATATCTTTTCATCCTGCATATAAACCATATCAGCCGATTTATCGTCAACTATTACGGTTCTTTCATTATCTTCAATATCTGTTTTTACAATATAACCGTTGTCGTTTATATAAAAAAGTGTATCGGCATCTCTTGCAACACTTATTATGTCACTTGACATATTGAATGTATTAAAGTATGAATTGCCGGAGGATTTGGCAGCAAACAAAAATGCTGTGGCTGCGGCGATAAGAACTGCACCTGCAATACATAAGGCAAGAACTACCTTTATCTTGCTGTCTTTTTTCTTATCAACTTTCTGCTCGGTTACTGCGTCCTCGTTTTTGTCATCATCAAAGAAAGATCCTCCGAGTTTATCCTCAAAAATGTCTGCTTCTTCGGGAGTTCCGCCCAACAAAGCGGGATCAAAATCAAAACCTTTATCCACAGGCGGTCTGTTTACGGGTATGCTGTCTGAGGGTTGCTTTCTTTCAGGCTCAACAGGGGTAAACACAGGAACTTCAGGGATAAACTCCTCTTCAGGCTTATAAACCGGTGTATCTGCCGTGCTTTTTCCTTTTCGGAGATAATTCACACCGACAGTTTTATCGGGGTCTGCCATATCGGGCATTGAGCCCACCGGGATAAAAGCAGGATTATCTTCAAATCTTTTTTCTTTTTCCTGCGGCAAATCGGATTGTGGCTGTGCCTCTTCTTCCTCGTATACTTTTGCACCGCATTCGGCACAGAATCTTGAATCATCATCAAGTAAAGCTCCGCATTTAATACAAAACATCCGTTTTCTCCTCCCAATGCTTTAATATAATAAAAACATATATTATATTTTTATCATAAAAAACAGTAATTTACAATATATTTCCGATATTTATTGTCTTTTCCTTTCGGTTTATCTGTATTATAACACCATAAAAAAACAAACCGTAAAAAACGTTTTACTGCAATCAAAAACAGCTTAAGCTTACTCTTTCGGGTAAACCTAAGCAACAAATTAAATATTATTATCAAGCTGCAGCATCAGTTCTGCAGTGAATTCTTCATCTTCTCGGGTAAGAATCAGCTCCCCGGAATATTTTTCGGCTATTGCTTTTACATTTTTAAGACCTATTCCGTGGGCTTTGATGTCTTTTTTTGTGGTTGCAAACAAACCGCCTGATTTTTTAAGCTTTATACCCCCTGCGGGATTTTTTACCGTCAGCAGCATCGTGCCTTTTCTGACAACACCCGAAATACTTATAACCTTTTTAATATCCTCGGGAAGCTTATGGCAGGCTTCAAGAGCATTATCAATAAGATTTCCCACGCATATACACATATCCTTGCCGTCAATTCCCTTTTCGGGAACTATACCCGAAAAATCTATCACAGCATTGCATTTTTCGGCGTCCGCTTTTTTTACGTTAAGCAAAGAATTCACTACGGAATTACCTGTGGAAAAAGAATTTACTGAAGAAGAAGTATCGCTTTTCAGCTTTTCAAAATACCTCTTCGCTCCTTCGGTATCACCCTGTTCAAACATTGAATTTATAACAATAATATGGTTTTTATAATCGTGTCTGAAGCTTCTTAATGCTTCATCCGAACGGCTTTGCTGTTCGGAATATAAAAGCTGTTCGTTAAGACGGGCAAGAATTGAATTCTGCATATATATAAGACGGAAAATACGCATAACAAGTGCCAGTATACAAACAAATATCATACACGCCGAAACCGCATAAAGAAAATCATACCACGAAGCACTTATACCGAATTCTTTATAGTAACATGTAAGCTCAAATAACAGTAATGCCATTATCATCCATCGGGGAACTTCCTTGAATGCTCCTGCAAGGATATTTATATCATCTTTTTTACTGAGCTGTTTTATTGCAAAAAACACACCACCGAAAAGCAGCGAATTGAATGCACATTCTGCAATAATAGAATTATTGAACAATCCCGCAACGAAGGACCACAGCATATCTACCGTAAAAATATAAATAAACAATACTGCCACAGAGCGAAAAAAAGCAGGTTTTTTAAGGCATATAAATACAGCGGCAATATAAAAAAAATTAGATATTGCATCAAGCAGCTCATATCGGTACAGGAAGACAGGTGCAACAAAAAACTGAGTGCAAAAAATGTAAATTAACGGGACAGTCATACAAATGACTATTCCCGTTTTTTTCTCCCTGAGCTTTTCGCTGAAAACAGTTTTAAGCAAATAAACAAGGCTCAAAACAGCAAAAACATCTTTTATGTAATAAAGCAGGCTTTCGGCTATAATCAAAAGATATCTCTCCCTTGTTATCCGCCGTAAAACTTAAGGTAGTTTGCATATACCTTATTAAAATTTGCAAGGGTACGGCGACTGATAATTACCTTTTCGCCGTTTTCCATATAAAGCTCATTTCCGTCTTTTCTGCGGATATATTTCATATTAACTATAAACTGGCGTCTTGTCTTAAAAAAGGCATCGCTGCGTATTTCATGTTCAAATACCGACAAAGATTTATGTGATTCAACAGCAGTGCCTTCAAGGCGGACAACGGTTCGTCTGCCCACTGCCTCTATATACATAATTTCTGAAGCTTTAACAAAGAAAGGCGCGTGCATACCACGGATTTCTACAGTACAGTCACTGCGAAGACTGCATTCAAAGGCAACAAGAGCTTCTGACAGCTTTTCGTTGCTTATGGGCTTAAGAAGATATCTGAGAGCATCAACCTCATAACCGCCTGCTGCATATTCAATGTATGCTGTAACAAAAATAATGGTTGCAAAACGGTTTTTTTCACGGTACAGTCTTGCTGCTTCAACTCCGTCCATATCAGGAAGCTTGCAGTCAAAAACTACAAGGTCATATAACTCATCCGAACCGAGCAAATCTTCTGCACATTCAAAAATGTCTATTTTGGTTATAAGTATGCTCTTAGGCATATAATTCTCAATTTTAACTTTAAGAACATTAGCTTCTGATATGTTGTCTTCACAAATCGCAATATTCAAGAATTTTACCCCCATATGTATATAATAACATAAAAAAAACAAAATGAAACATTAATTAGCACTATTTTAATGTTTTTTTACATAAAAACACAAGTACCTATGCACTGAATGGCACAATTTTCGGGTATGAACGGTATTTTTAAGCGCAATATAGGTTTGACATAATTCGGCATATACGCTAAAATTAATACAAGAAATGTTTTCAGGAAGGAATAAAGCCATGAAAAAGATTTATAAATATACAGCTGTTATTCTGTGTGCCGCTATGATATTTCCGTTTTTAGCTGCGGTATTCTCTGTACATAACACGGCTTTCGCCGCCGAAACATACACCGAAGGCATTTTCACTTACAGTGTAACCGACGGTGAAGCTACCATTACCAAAATAGAACCTACTTCGGACAATGAGCTTATAATACCGTCAAGCATCGGCGGTTATCCCGTAACAACTATAGGTCCCCGTGCCGCCATAGGTTACATCTCAAAAGCAACATCAATAACTGTGTCAGAGGGAATTACAACTATTTATGAAACACCGTTTGCGGGTTGTATTTATGCAGAAACTCTTCACCTGCCTGCATCTCTTACATATATGAGTCCCACTGCACTCGGTGCAGGCACCTGGAAAAATATAACAGTCCCCGAAGAAAGTACATATCTTACGGTTGCAGACGGCGCACTTCTTTCAGAAGACAAAACAATTCTGTACAAATGCTTTTTTAATGAAAATGAAACAAGCTATACTGTTCCTTCTTATGTCAAAAAATTATCCATATATGCTTTCCATGGAATGGATAATCTTGTAAGTATTACCTTACCTGAAGGACTTACAACCATAGGCGATTCTGTTTTTTATGAATGCACAAATATCACTTCATATCACATTCCCGCATCAGTTACTGATATAGGAAGATATGCTTTCCTTTTTTCATCCTCTGCCCAAAGTATTACTGTTGATGAAAACAATAATTATTACAGTTCTCCTGACGGCAATCTTTATAATAAAGACGGTTCAGTGCTTATTTATACCGCCGGCGGAAAAATACTCGGCGACTACGTAATTCCCGAAAAGGTAACTTATGTTGAAAGCGGAGCTTTTCAGGCAAGTAACCAATGTACATCAATTACTTTCCACGAAAAAATCAATGAGGTAAATGTTTCAAGCTTTCAGAATGTAAGTAACGCCGATATATATATTCTTAATTCTTCTGCCGATTTTTCATATGAAACTCTTTTGCCGTTATTTATGGGTGTTACATTCCACGGTTTCGCAGGTTCCACTGCCGAAACTTTTGCAGCGGAGAATAACATTGCTTTTGTTGTCATTGACGGCGAAGAAGAAAATCCCGAAGAAGATACAACAACAGAAGATACAACAACACCTGAGGAACCCACGCCGCCTTTTAACACTTCTTATAAACAGGGTGATATAATTGAATTCGGCATGTATCCTCAGACACTTGTTACCGACGAAGCACTGGCTGAAGAGCTTTCCTGGTATATTGAAGATGATATGTGGCAATCCCTCGGCTGGTTCAGAGGTACGGGTAAAGCCGGCACTATGTACGAAACAGATACGGCACAATATTGCGACATTGACTATTACGGTGAAAAATACCGTGCAGTCACATTCAGTGAAAACCGTGCTTATGAGACCTTCGGACTTCCGAATGCAAGTCTTCAGCAGCCCGCGGGATATTTCCCCGGAGAAATATATTATTTTAAGTATGAGCCTGTGAAATGGAGAATTCTTGATCCCTCAAACGGACTTATTATTACCGAAAGCGTGATAGACGCTCCTGCATTTTCAAATTATGCCTACCGCAGCACCCCCGAAGATTCAAGCACTACAAACTATTACTATTCAGACCCTGAGCTTACTCATTATTCAAGCAACTGGGAATATTCGTCACTTCGAAGCTTTCTTAACACCACCTTCTCCGATACTGCATTTACAGACCTTGAAGAATCCCTTTTAGGCGAAATTGAGCTCGAAAATACCGTTGTAAACGGCGGAAACACGATATTTTCGGGTAACAACACAAAAGACAAGGTTTTTATTCTCAGCACAAAAGAAATCGGCTATGATGCTTACTACGGTCTTTCAAATACTCTCAGAACCAAAACAGGAACAGATTATGCATATCTGCATGGTCTTTATCCCGGGACAAAGAATTACGGTGAAGCTGCAATGTATTATCTGAGAGACCCTGCATCTTCAGGCACGGTAGCATATGTTTCCGAAAAAGGTGTTGTTTCATCAAGCACAAGCGCATACAGCCAGGATATAGGTGTTGTTCCCTCTGTCTGTGTTGACCTTGAATCCTTAGAAAAGCTTGACCTTTATAAAAATATAAGCATAAATTTCAATAACGGTGTGCTTACGGTTTCGGGAAGCGGCGCACTCCCCGACCGCACCGCCTCCGTAACGGATGTTCTTGCACCCTATGCAGAAATAACAAATGCAGTTATCATAAAAGACGGCATAACTGAAATTTCCGAAAACGCTTTCAAAGATTTTATCGGGCTGAAATCACTTATACTTGAAGGTAAAACCACGCTTAAAAACAATTGCCTTCCCGATTCATTCCAGCTTTCAACCGTAATTTTTAAAGATGAAATAACTATAGAAGGCAATCCTTTTGCGCCTGATATTTTCTATATTAACATTTTTGTTGAATACGGACTTTCATACACATATGAATACTTCCCCGAAGGAGTAAACACATATACATATCTTTTTAAAGACGGCAATATCGAAATAAACGGCAATGTCACAATGAATACCTATGAATTCTTTGACTTTATAGCAGTTATGTGCGGTGACTATGAAGGCGTTGAAAGTGTAAGCTTCAATGAGTTTACCTCAACTGACCTGATATTCTACACATACGACGGAGAAACCGGCAAAAAGATACCAATTCCCGATTCAACTATTTCAAATGCTGTATTCAGCGTTGAAGTTTCGATGGACGGGAACATAGAAAAAGTAACGTTCAACACCTTATGCGAAATGGCAGCTGACGGTACTCTTGAGGAATTCTATCTTATTACAACATCAAAAACCCAAGGGGATATAGCAGATACAGAAATGGAAATAAATTCCTTCAGTGACATTATAGAATATGCTCTGAAATGGATAGTAAGCCTTCTGAACTTCTTCTTCTCCCTGTTCTCAAAATTCTAAAAATCAGGTATTGTAAAATAAAGAAAGCCACATAATACAAGGCGAAAGAGTACTTTTTTGACTCTTTCGCCTTCAGTTTTTTATCAGATCATAATTTATCGGGGAGCCGCAAGGAGGAACAAAATCAATCTGTTTTGCGTTACACATCCTACAAATTATGGCTTGTTTTTTACTTGTACTGTTTAAGAAATTCTCCGATGCTTCTGCCCATTTCTACGGAAAAATCGCTGTTGTATTTTCTCTGACAAAAGGCTTTCATCCAATCCTCATAACATTTTTCTTTTGCCTTTACCGAAAAAAGCTGTGTCCTTTCTTCCTTTGAAAGCTCTCTGTATCTATCTTTATGAACGATAAATTTCATATCGGCTCTTTCGGGCTTTGTTCTTCTTATCTGACTGTCTTCAGGATAACCGAAAACCACCATAGCGGCAGGAAAAACATATTCCGGAAGATTCAGCATATCCTGATGAACCTCACAGTGTTCCATAATATCCCCGATATAGCAAGAACCGATACCGAAGCTCTCTGCGGCTATAACGGCATTCTGTGCGGCAATTACGGCATCATTGATACTGAGAACAAAGTCCCCCACCGAAGGCTTACGAGGTTCACAACCTGTATCGAGAAAAGCATCATACCATTTTCTGAAATCGGCGCAGAAAATAAGAGTGAATTTTGAATCTTTTATAAAAGGCTGATTATCGCAGGTTACGGATAATTTTTCAAGAAGCTCCTTGTCTTTAATATCAAGTATGGTATAAAGCTGCTGATTTCCCGCTGTGGGAGCATTAACGGCACAAAGAAGTATCTCTTCCTTGATTTTTTCTTCTATTTCTTTTTCTGTAAATGCTCTTACAGACTTTCTTTCCTTAAGACTTCTGCATATTTCGTTCATTTTTATTCTCCTTTTTCGGATTTATCTCATTCCACAGTGTAAAGCCGAGTATAAGCACACCGCCCAACACCTGAGTAAAGCTCATACTTTCGTGCAGGATAAATACGGAACAAAGCACGGCAACAAGGGGGTCTATGTAGCTGAGTATTGCCGCCTTTTGCCCCGGCAGCTCTTTGAGAGAAGAAAAATACATACAGTAAGTAATACCCGTATGCACGATTCCCACAACAAGTAAAAGACCGATGCCCTTTATATCAAGGGAAGAAAGCGTTATACCGCTTGTAAACAGTACATAAGGTAAAAGTACTGCTATTGCCGACAAAAACTGCAGAAAGGTTCTGTGTATACCGTCAACATTCTTAATGAATTTATTGAGAATAATAACGGTTGCATATAAACAGGCAGCACCAAGACCTAAAAGAATGCCGACAAAATGATTACTTCCCGTATCAAGATTTCCGATACCTGTTATAAGAACAATTCCTAAAGTGGACATAATAAAGCATATCCACTGTTTAGCTCCCATTTTTTCCTTAAAAATAATCGGACACACAAGTGTTACAATTACAGGTGCAAAATAATAGCTTAAGGTTGCAACAGAAACACTTGTGTAATTGTAAGCTTCAAATAAAAGAATCCAGTTAAAAGCCATTGCCGCACCCGACAGAATAAGAAGCGGCAATTGTTTTTTTATTTTGCCGAAGGGAATTTTATTCTTTGATATAAGCAAAAATAAACCTATAAATACCGCGGCAAGCACCGCCCTGTATAATGCAAGCTCCCCTGAGCTTACATCTATATTTCTTCTGAACAATCCGATTGTGCCGAAAATTGCCATTGAAACTATCAGCATGAATCTTGCATCAAAAAACTTTTTCATTTGTTTTCTCCGATAATAATTATTCCGTTAAAGGGATATTGATTTCATCCGTAAAATAAGCGTTTGTATCTGCCTTAAGACCGTTTTTATCAATTACGGTAACTCTGAAAAAACCGTCAGAGGGCTTAAGCTCAAACACTGCGTGAGTTATCTCCCCTGTTTCTTCGTTGTAGCGTGACATACAGCGGCGCCTGTTTACGGTGCACACCACTTTATCAGCTGGTGAACACTCAATATGAAGCTTGTCTTCTTCAAGCCACATTCCGTATATTTCAGGTCCCTGAGAAGAATAAAAATTACCGCTGCTAAGTGCAAATGCCACACTTTCATATGTAAGGTCCTTTGCTTTTATAACCGTAAATGCACCGAATGAATCCCACATACGGCAATTGGGGTCACGACGGTTGTGATTATCGTCTGCGGCAATACAGAATATTCTTTCGCCCTTTCTCAAAAAGTCATCATATGCCTTAGAATTATATTCATCATAACCGTCAATAAAGCTTGAAAAATTACATATCTCCATTGCATTCATGCCCTTATATTTTATATAGTCCTCGTAATGCTCAAGTGACCAGGCAGGGTGATTGTAGGTTACGAAAAATCCTTTTTCACGGCATTTTTTAATTGCTGTATTAATGCAATCGGCATTATATTCCCTTTCAAAATCAGGCTCGTTTTCATCAAAAACTATTTCATTATTCCTTGCAGGATTATGGTACTTAGTACGGTGAAAGCAAGGCTGTGTTACATTGTTTTTATCAAGGGCAATAACACACAGGTCACATACCTTTGCATCAAGAAAATCGGGGCGCCAACCTTCATCAAACCCCAGTTCAAAGCCCGTCAGCATAAGAAAACTGTCATCCGTAAGCTCGTGATGCGGAACCATTATTTCGTGATCGGTACAACAAAGAATGCTGTATCCGCGGGATTTATAAAGCTCTTTCATCTGTAAAGGCGTCAGCGTACCGTCAGACACGGTTGAATGCGAATGCAGATTGGCTTTATAAAATGTACCCTCTTCGGGCAAAATAAAGTTTTTCATAAATAAACTCCCGATCATTTTTTATCTGTTCTGACACCGAAAAAAACAAAATACAACAGAAATCATAATTTAACGGGGAAAAGACAGAACACCAATCGTAAGGAAGGGGGTCCATACCGTCACCCGTGGCTGATAAGCAAATAAATTATGTTTTGTTTCTAAAAAAACAAGAGAATGATTATTTTCATTCTCCTGCTTCTTATAAATTTTATACTTTACCAAACAAGGCTTACTTTTAGACCGTCAACCGTATATTCGACGTCGTTCATAACATTCTTGTCAATGGCGGCTGTGAATGCTTCAAGCATTTCTTCGTCGGGCATTACGATTGTGGATTTAAGAGTAAGTGCAGAAGGCAGATATCTCATTGTTCCGAGATGGAAACCGCTTATCCACCAATGTCTTTGAAGAGGTCTGTTTACAAGCTGTTTATTTCCGATAAGCACCTGCATCGACATATCAAGCTCCTGCTCCGGAGTTGCACAGTTATAGAAAGAACCGAAAGCTTTTTCGGGATCTCTGCTGTAAATACCTACTTCACCGCCGTTTGAAATGAAGTAATTACCCTTCCAGATCTGAATCATCCATTCGAGTCCGTCATATTCAAACTTGAATCTTCTTGTAACATAGCTGTAGGATATAGGCATAGAATTTGCCATGATATCATAGAACAGGCAGAAACCGAAGTTTCTCATCCAGCAGTCTACAGTTGTGTAAACCACCATTTCTTCAATATTGAAGTTATAACCGGTACCGAACATACCTGTACCTTCGGCATTTGTACATTCACCTGTTTTTGTGTTGATAAGCAGACCTGCATCGTGAGTTTCAATAGTTCCGTCTTCATATTTAAGGTGAAGCATTACTTTATATACATCGGGATCGGATGTTTCAACCGTGTAAATGCTGAGTTCTTTGATAATGCTCATAAAAGCACCGATTGCGTGGCAGATAGAAGCCATCATCTGATTGCCCTCTGCAAGATATTCATCACGCTTTGCATATCTTGCTTTTCTGAACTCAGTAGTATCAATTTCATACTCATTTTTGAAATAATTAGCTATAACATTGATATCGGGGAAATTTGAAGCGATAAGAGAAAGATCAAGACCGCTGTTTTCGCAAATATCAGCAGAGATATCAAGAAGCATATCATCAAGAGTTATGTTAAACTTTTCCGGCTGAGGCTCTTCACCTGTAAGAAGAGATACAAGACCCTTAAGGATATTGAGAAATACCCCGAAAGTTTCAGTTGAAATCACGGGCATACCGAGATGCTCGATAAATTCCATATAAGCTTCGGGAGAATCAATATTCTCTTCTGTAGTATCTGCCCCTACAACGGGAATGCACACACTGAAGCACATTATTATCGCAAGAAAAAGTGAAAGAAGCTTTTTTGCAGAATTCATATTTTTACCTTCTTTTCTTAATTTTATATTATATTTAGAATATAATACTATATATTTCAGAAAAAAGCAAGACCGTCAATGAATATAATGTTAATCTTATGTTAAAATATCTGTTTTTATCATAAACAAGCCGAAAAAGACTTCCCTTTTTACCTGTTTGCATATTTGTTGACAATAAAAACATATTGTGATATATTTTTCGCATAAATCCAACAAAGTAATTATTCTGTCTTGAATAACGAAGGAAACTATGCTCAGAGATATCACAAAAAAACAATCAGTATGAATAAAATGAAGTACGGTATCAAAAATTTTTTTAAGGATATAAAATTTAATAACTGCCTGATTTCACTATTGGGCAGTGTTATACTCTCTTTCGGTATGTATAATATTCACTCAATAGCTTACGTAACCGAAGGCGGAACACTGGGGCTTACACTCCTGCTGAATAACGTTTCCGGCATTTCACCGTCTGTTACGGGATTTATCCTTAATGTCGCCTGTTATATTTTCGGAATAAAAACCCTTGGGCGGACGTTTCTTATATATTCCGCAATATCTACAGCAGGCTTCAGTTTCAGCTATAAAATATTGGAATTCTTCCCCCGTATTTATCCTGAAATCGCCGACTTCCCTATTATTGCCGCCATACTCGGTGCAGTTTTTGTGGGCGTGGGAGTGGGCCTTTGTGTTAAAGCGGGCGGCGCCCCCTGCGGTGACGATGCACTGGCAATGAGCATTTCAAAAATAACAAAGCTGAAAATACAGTGGGTGTACCTGATATCCGATCTTACAGTCCTTCTCTTATCACTGACATACATCCCCCTTGAAAAAATAATATATTCCCTTGTAACAGTAATACTGTCGGGCCAGATAATAGGCTTTATATCAAAGCACAAAAAATAAATTGCAGAGTTCACGGCTCTGCAATTTATTTTTTAGCTTTTCCCTTATACAAAACGAGTATGTATACACAGGTAAAAAACTTTATTTTAACTCCTCAAAAAAACTTACTTACGCTTAAAAAAATTTATTATTCTGTCTTTTCCTGTATTCCTGCATAAAAGAAGTGCTTTTTTCATCTCTTCAACAGAAGAATACCTGTCTTCCGCTTTATATTCGCAGGCTTTAAGAATTATTCGGGAAAATTCCTTTGATGCTTTACAGGGAGCCGGTACTTTTTCTCCGCTGTACAGTCTTTTATAGCTTTCATTTTTTCTTGCCATTGTGGGTAAAATTTTCCCCTGTGGCATAAACGGCATCCTTTTATTATTCATAAGCTTGTAAAGCATATGTCCGAGGCTGTATATATCTGCTCTGCCGTCAAAATCAGCGCCGTACAGCACCTCGGGAGCAGAAACTGCAAAACGGTAGCCAATGTATTTATGCGTTGATTTTTTTCCGAACTGCATAAATCCGTAAAAACCGTTGAGCAAGAATTCGCCGTTTTCATCAATATACACTTCACCAACTGAAATATTACCGTGAATAAAACCTTTACTGTGATATGCTTCAAGTGCAGTACACATATCAATACCGAGCCTTATCACATCTTTTTCCTGCAGTGATTCCTTACTCAGATAATGTGTAAGAGGTATATACTCATCTATCAGTACCGGAATACAGGTGACTTTATTCGCGATGAATTCCTCAACTTTATATTCATTTATTCCCACGACATTGGGTTTACCGCTGATACTCTTCATAAAATCAAGCTCAGTAGCTTGTTCGTCTACCGTAAACCTGATATATTCCTGCGCATCAATCATTTCGTCAGCAGCAAGATCATCAGCACTGTGAACATAGATTTTCAGTACCTTTGAAGCCGATCTGTCATTTTTACCGACTACCCTGAAAACAGGTGCAAGCCCCGTATCTGCCAACCACTTATCAAGCTCCCAATCGGGAAACAATTTCCCGATTCTGTTTTCGCAATTACTGCATAAGTATTCCTTTTCTTTGCAAGCCTCACCGCAAATTCTGCAACCCATATTCTTTCTCCTTAATCAATATGTATGCATTATACCATAGATAAAACAGGTATTGTAGTTTTTCTTTTACCAAAACATAAAATATAATTTGGTGTAATATTTTAATAATTTCTTCGTGTAATATATGAAAACCAAAACAAAGGTTTTCAGAAAGGAGTGCCTTATGGATAATGGTAAAGGTAGCTACCACCGTTTTCTCGAAGGTGACAAAGATGCCCTGATTGAAATTGTGAGCGAATACAGACCGGGACTTGAAAATTATATCAACAGCATTGTAAAAAACTTTGCAGTTGCCGAAGATCTTACCGAAGACACATTTGTGCGACTTATTGCAAAAAAACCTAAAGATAAAGGCAGCGGTTCTTTCAAGACCTGGCTTTATACTATGGGAAGGAATATTGCAATAGACTGGCTGAGAAAAAATCCTTACGGCAGGTATATCCCCTTTGATGAAATTGACAATGTTCTCAGAGATGAACAGGCTTTTGAAGACCTGTATTATTGCGATGAAATTAAAAAGGCAGTACACCGTGCACTGGATAAAATCAATCCCGACTACAGACAAATACTTATCCTGTCATATTTTGAAGATTTTTCTGTTGAAGAAATATCAAAAATCATCAGAAAAAATCGCCGCAATACTTCTGTAATATTACACAGGGCAAAAAAAGCATTAAAACTACAACTTGAAAAGGAGAATTTTACCTATGAAATCTGACAAAAAAATGACTGAAAATATTCTTGAAAGAGTATCTGTTATTGAAGCTCAGAAAACACACAAAAGAAAAACTTTATACAAAATTTCCGCTTCACTCGGAGCATTTGCATTAATTCTTGCTGCAGCATTCATATTCCTTAATAACACTCCCGATATACCACATAAAAACAATGATAATACCATTCAGACACCCGATGATACTACAGCACCCTCCATTCAGAAAGGCTTCTCATTTGTTGTTGCAAATGCTGCCGAAACCGATGAAGATTATAAGATTTTCAATTTCAGCAATGAAAGCAATATGATACTTCCTTTGGGAGGTATTCTTCAGGTTACCGACATAAGAGGACTGTCACCGCACAGTGTATCAATAATGTCACATAATCTTATCGAAAGGCTTGAGGAAAAATACGGCGAAAACAAAACCTTCTCCGTATTCGGAAGCGAAACACAGCCTACTGCAATACATTTCGGTACACTCGGTCAAATGGCGGTAAAAACAGATGATGCATCAGCACTTGAAAGTATTGTAATTTCCTGCACGGATAACGGTAAAATTACCGTCCATGACATATACGCCGCTGCAATGGGAGACAGTGAAGGTTTCTTGAAATCACACAAAGAGGGTCAGGAAATTACAGTTTCGGGAGAAGAATATCTAAAGCATTATGACAGCAGAGAAGAAGGTATGCTTTTTGACTGGTTCGTATCTCAGGAAACTGAGGATATGCTCAGAAGCAATCCTGATGCACCTCTTTCTGAAATCAATGATATTATTACAGTAACAGTCAATTACACCGACAGCACAAGCGAACAGTTCACACTCACACTTGAATTTGACGATAACGGAATTCTCACATCAACCTACAACTACAATTCCTGAAATAAGTGATTAATTGCACTCAGGTAATTAATCAATCACAAAAAAACGCTTCGCCGTACACCTGCGGCGAAGCGTTTTCGGATAGTCAATCTCCGAGCAAAGCGTAACTGAGTGTTCACAGGGACATATAATCTTTTTGCTTTATAGGAATGAATTTTCTATAAAGCAAAAAAACCTCCCCGGGAAACCGGAGAGGAAAAATTTATCTTTTTTTCTGCAGTCCGATACGGACGGTTAAGGACTGAATAAATTATTCAGCTGCATCCCAACCTTCAAAACGACCGTACTGACAGTCATTATTACCGGAGGAAGTTGTGAACATTTCAAGCATATTGATGGGATCGTCGAAGTCAGCAAGCCAGCCTTCACGAGCGATGTCGAAGTTGCCGTTCTTTCTTTCTTCAAGGAATGTGTTCCATTCAACCTGCTGGATGCTCATATCGATACCGAGTTCAGCAAAGTCCTGCTGCATAATCTGAGCAGCTGCAACATGGCCTGTGCCGTCATTTGTAAGATATTCGATAACGATAGGTGTTTCGTCGGAAAGCTTTCCGTCTTCACCGAACTTGAAGCCTGCAGCTTCAAGATACTCACGAGCCTTAGCAACAGTGCCTTCGAAATCTTCATTGATTGCGAATTCGTTATAGTATGCATTTGAGCTTGCTTCAGGCTTGAAGATGCCGCCGTTACCGTCTGCCATACCGAGAGGAATGTAGGAGTTTGCAGGAACCTGACCTGTCTGACCAACTGTTTCACAGATAGCTTCACGGTCGATAAGGATGTTGAATGCAAGTCTCATGCAAGCAGCTTCAGCAGGAGTCTTATCCTTGAAAAGCTCGCTGTTTGCATTGAATGCTACGTAATATGTACCAAGGTTGTCAACAATTTTGAACTCTTTGTTTTCTGTTTCAAGAAGGTTTGCGATTTCATCAGTGGGAACTGTGTCGATAATATCAACGTTACCTGCATTATAAGCAGCAAAGATAGCTGTATCGTCAGCAGAAAGCATAAATTCAATCTTATCTACTGTAACGTTTTCAGCATCGTGATAGTTGGGGTTCTTTTCGTATGTCATAGAAACATCGTGTTCCCAAGCTGTGCAGATGAAGGGTCCGTTTGAAACGAAGCCTGCTTCTGTACACCAACCACCGGGAGAAGTCTGCCAATCAGCATAAGCTTCAACAGCGGACTGCTTTACGGGGAAGAATGTGGGGAATGCCATAAGGCCTTCGATGTATGCACAGGGAGCTACGAGTGAGAACTCAAGTGTTGTAGCATCCTTTGCTGTAACAGCAAGATCATTGGGATAGCCTACAAATGTTGAGAACATATAACCGTAGTCAGAAGCTGTCTGCTCGGAAGCAGCTCTCTTCCAGGAGTATTCGAAGTCAGCAGCTGTAAGATCGCTGCCGTCTGACCACTTAAGACCGTCCTTAAGAGTTACTGTAAAAGTAACACTGCCGTCTTCTGCGGGTTCGGATACTGTGTATTCAGTTGCAAGATCGGGAACTGTTTTGCCTTCTTCATTATATGTATAAAGACCTGCAAAAGAGTTAACTGCAAGACAAGCACCGTCAACAGAAGAGTTGAGAGCGGGATCAAGATAATCAGGTTCACTTGCAAGATTTACACGAAGAGTTGTGGAATCATTTGCAAGAGTTGCATGATGGAAGAACTTGTAACCGAAAAGGTTTGAATACATGCCGGAAACATAATCCTTTTCCATATAAATATCATTATAGTAGTAAAGGGGGATAACGCATCCGTTTGACATAAGGATATCTTCTGCCTTATGCATCATTTCTGTACGCTTTGCGGTATCAGTTTCAACTTTGATCTGAGCAATAAGCTCGTCGTACTTTGCCCAATCATTGATAGGATCAATGAAAGCATCGCTGAGGAGCTGACCTGCAGCTGATGAATCTGTGTTGCCGAGAGCTGCTGTGGTTTCTTCACCGCCGTTACCGCCGCAAGAACAAACAGCAATAGCCATAACAACAACAAGAAGCATTGCTAATACTTTTTTCATTTGTTTTTTCCTCCGAGTTAAAATTTTTTATTATACTCTGCTTTAATTTCTTACGGAAGAGTTCAAAAAACCGTAACAAGGTTAAAGCAGACAGTATACAGTGTTGGCATCAGTGTATCTTTATGAAAACACACCGATATTTATTCGTTTACTTGTTAAAGCAAGCTGACATATGGCCGCTGCCTCTGTCTGTAAGCTCAGGACATTCCTGCGCACACTGCTCTGTAGCATAGCGGCAACGTGTTCTGAAAGGACAGCCTGTAGGCATCTTTAAAGGACTGGGAACATCGCCTTCAAGCACTATTCTTTGCCTGCTTCTTGCAATGTCAGGATCGGGAATGGGCACTGCAGACAAAAGTGACTGAGTATAAGGGTGCAAAGGATTATTGTTAAGATCGTCAGCATCTGCCATTTCAACTATCTTTCCGAGATACATAACTGCAATACGCTGAGAGATATGATGAACAACCAAAAGGTCATGAGCAATAAAAAGATATGCAACACCGAGTTTTTCCTGCAGATCTTCAAACATATTGATAACCTGTGCCTGAATGGAAACGTCAAGTGCAGAAACCGGCTCATCGCAAACTATAAACTCAGGGGCAACTGCAAGGGCTCTTGCTATGCCTATTCTCTGCCGCTGACCGCCCGAAAATTCGTGAGCATAACGTGTTGCGTGTTCGGAATTAAGTCCGACATAGTTCATAAGCTCAAGAATCTTTTCTCTGCGTTCCTTTTTATTGGAGTAAAGCTTATGCACATCGAGAGGCTCACCAATAATATCTTCAACCGTCATTCTCGGGTCAAGCGATGAATATGGATCCTGGAAAACCATCTGCATTTTTTTACGCATGGCATTTATATTATTTTTTGTAACTTCTTCACCGTTAAAAAATACGTGTCCTGATGTGGGCTCATACAAACGAAGGATTGATCTGCCGACTGTAGTTTTACCGCAGCCCGACTCACCTACAAGTCCTAAGGTTTCACCTTTGTTGATAGTAAACGATACACCGTCAACTGCTTTTAAGGGTGTTGTCTTAAAAAATCCGGTACGGATGGGGAAATGCTGTTTCAGATCCTGAACCTCAAGTAAAACATCACTCATCGATCTTTCCTCCTTCCGCAAGTATTGCATCTCTGATATTTATCCAGCAGGATGCTTTATGATTTTCATTGATTTCAATTTCTTCAGGCTTCTCTTCAAGGCATATTTTCATTGCATTATCGCAACGTGCGCAGAAAGCACAGCCTGCAGGAAGATTCATAATATTTATGGGCGAACCGAGGATGGGAACAAGCTTTTCCTTCATTCTTGAAGAATTGGGAATAGAACGAAGAAGCCCCTTCGTATATTCGTGTTTGGGATTATAAAAAATCTCTCTTGCATTGCCTCTTTCGCATATTCTGCCGCCGTACATTACAATAATATTATCACACATACTTGCAATAACTCCGAGATCATGAGTAACAAGTATAACTGCCATACCCATTTCCTTCTGAAGCCTCTGAATAAGCTCAAGTATCTGTGCCTGTATTGTAACGTCAAGTGCCGTTGTGGGTTCGTCTGCGATAAGAATATCCGGTTCACAGGCAAGTGCCATTGCAATCATAACTCTCTGACGCATACCGCCGGAAAGCTCATAAGGATACTGTTTAAGACGGCGCTCGGGCTCGTTGATACCTACAAGCTCAAGAAGCTCAGCTGCCCTTGCCTTTGCAACATTACCTTTTTTATCTGTATGAAGTGTAATAGCCTCAACAAGCTGATTGCCTATGGTAAATACGGGATTAAGGCTGGTCATGGGATCCTGGAATATGATGGAACAGCACTTACCTCTGAAATCACGAAGCTGCTTTTCCTTCCACTTTGTAATATCCTCGCCTTTATAGTATATACTTCCCTCAGTAATCTTACCTGTAGAAGCAAGTATCTGCATAATGGAATATGCCGTAACGGATTTACCTGAACCTGATTCACCTACAATACCGAGTATTTCGCCGTGGTCAAGTTCAAATGAAACACCGTTTACAGCTCTTTTTTCACCGGAATCGGTAAAAAATGATGTATGAAGATTTTCTACTTTTATAAGAGGTTTATTCATCTGTTCATCACCTCTTCAATTTAGGATCAAATGCATCTCGAAGACCGTCACCAAGGAGGTTAAGGCTCAAGACTATAAGACAAATCATTATTGCCGGAAAAACAAGTTTATAGGGATAAGACATAATTCCGTCTCTTGCAGTATTGGCAAGTGAACCCAGCGACGGCATAGGAGCCTTAACACCAAGACCTACAAACGAAAGATAGCTTTCGGTAAATATTGCAGAAGGTATCTGGAGGGCCACGGAAATGATAATAACTGAAAGACAGTTAGGAATAATATGCTTGCTGATTATTCTTGTGGGCTTTGCACCTATAGAACGAGCAGCAAGGATATATTCGTTTTCTTTGATGGAAAGTATCTGACCTCTGATAAGACGTGCCATACTTACCCAGTAAAGCAAACCGAATACTATAAAAATAGATATCATATTACTGCCAAGATCCGCAAGTATGGTGCCGGGCTTGAACACGAGTATTTCATTAAGCACAACCGCCAGCAGAATAATAATAAGCATATCGGGAAGAGAATAAATAATATCAACAATACGCATCATTACAAGGTCAACTTTTCCGCCGAGATAACCTGAAATACTACCGTAAATAAGACCTATTATAAGAACGATAATACTTGCAAAAAGTCCTACTGCAAGAGAAACTCTTGTTCCGTATATAACACGTATAAAATAGTCACGGCACAATTCGTCCGTACCGAGTATGTGGGGGAAACGCTCGCCGCCGTTGGCGATATATTCCTGCTCCATTTCGCTGTATTCAAAGGGAGCCAGGTTCTGTGCGCCTCGGTCACGCTTACCGTCAACCTTGAGAATCTCATCATAACCGTAAGGAATAACCATAGGGGCAAAAATAATAAGCAAAAGTATTGCAGAAAGAAGCACTATACTCAATACTGCAAGGGGATTTTTGAAAAGTCTTTTCATACCATCCTTAAAGAAGGTGGTACTTTCGCTCATAACATCCTGCTGTGCCTTTTCCTCATCGGTAGCTTTAGTGAATTTTGAAAGGTCTATCTGTGCACTGAATAAATTTTTCTTGGGAAGGTCATTTGATTTATTAGCCATTACTTATAACCTCCTTAGTCAAATTTAATTCTGGGGTCAACTGCTTTATACAGAAGATCACAGATAAGGTTTGCAATTACCATAAGAGTTGCAAGGAAAACTGTTGTAGCCATTATCATAGTATAGTCACGGTCATTTATTGCTGTGATAAACTTACTGCCTATACCGCCTACGGTAAATATGGTTTCAACAACCATTGAGCCCGTGATAATATAAGCTATCTGAGGGCCTGCATATGTAATAACAGGGATAAGAGAATTTCTCAGAGCGTGCTTAAAAATAATTTTTCCGCGGGGAACACCCTTAGCCTTGGCGGTACGGATGTAATCCTGACCGAGAGCATCAAGCATACTCGTTTTTGAAAGTCTTGTAACATAAGCCATAGGATAAGCAGCAAGAGCTATTACGGGCAATATGTAATTGGGATTATTTGCATCCCAGACAGGTATCCATTTAAGTGTTATACAAAATACCAATAACAGTAAGGTTGCAAGAACAAAGGAAGGCACCGCCGTAAAAAGTGTAGAGAAAAAAACTATTACACGGTCAGGCAATTTATTTCTCATAAGTGCGGCAATACTGCCGAATACAACACCCAGCGACAAAGCAACTGCCATAGCCATAAGACCGAGTCTTGCAGATATGGGGAAAGACTCACCTATTATAGATCTTATTTCTCTGCCGTTTTTAAGTGAAACACCGAAATCCCCTTTAATAAGACCTGACATCCAGTTAATAAACTGAACAGGCAGCGGTTCATCAAGCCCGTATCTCTCTTCAAGAGCTTTTACGGTAGCGGGATCCAACGCTTTTTCACTGTTGAACGGACCGCCGGGAACAGCGTGCATTGCAAAGAATGTGATAGCACATATTATAAATATAGTCACCAATGCCAGAGCTACACGCTTCACAACGTATCTTAACATACAGTTAACTCCTCTCATTTTCCGTTTAATACCACGGTTTTAATAGGTCAAACACAATTAATACAGTACACGAAAACGGAGGACAAACCGCTTTTATGCGTAAAAATCATCATGACAATCTCTGTTAATTATAAACTTGAACGGCAATTTTGTCAAGTCGGCCCCGCACTTTGTAACGAAATATAACATTTTGTAATCTTTTGTCATATATACGCATATTGACTTATTATTTTTTTTAATATATAAAGGAGTAAAGGAGATGGTAATATGTTCAGATACAATTATGTCGCAGTAATCGGTATTGACGGAATGGGAAAATTCAATTCTCAGACCGACACTCCGAATCTTGATAAAATTTTCCGTAATGGTGCTGTTGCCTGGTCTGCAATTTCGCAGAATCCCACAATAAGTGCACAGAACTGGGGTGCAATGCTTTTAGGGGCAACACCTCTTGTTCACAAGCTGACAAACGGCAGTATCAGTAACGAACATTACAAAAACGACAAACTTCCCTCTCTATTTAAAAGAATAAGAGACATTGATCCCGACTGTTATCTTGCCAGTGTGTGCAACTGGAATCCCATAAACCACGGCATTGTTGAAGAGGGGCTTGGAGTAGAAAAGCTTACCGCACAAAACGATAAGGAGCTTGTCCCTCTTATAATCAATTGCATAAAGAAAAAACCGAAGTTTTTGTTTGTACAGCTTGATGATGTTGACGGTGCAGGTCATTCGGGCGGTTACGGAACGGAGCATCATTACGAAGAAATAAGACGTGCCGACGGATATACGGGTGAAATTTATTCCGCCTATGAAGAAGCGGGCATTATTGATGAAACACTCTTTATTGTAATCTCTGACCACGGTGGTGTAAGAAACGGCCACGGCGGTTATACCGATACGGAAAAGTATGTATTTATGGGCGTTTCGGGAAAAGGTGTTCAGGAGAATTTCATAACCTATGCCGAAACCCGTGATATTGCGGCAATCGTGCTTTATGCTCTCGGTCTTGATATTCCCGAGTATGATGAAAACGGCTTCACCTCACAGATTCCCGAAGGTATATGGGAGGGCACAAAGCCCTATTACAGAAAGCCCGTTGAACGTCCCGTTATACCTGTAAGAGAAACACCCGGCAATATATTTGATTTTATTGATAAAGACAAAGCAAAACTTCTGATGCACCTTGACAATTCTCTTGAGGATGCATCGGGTAACTGCACAATGAAGCAGAAGGGCACCGTAAAATTCTATTCAAACGGTGTAAACAGCGGTTGCGGAGAATTCGGAAAAACCGGCTTTGCGGTAACCGAAGGCGTTTCATTCGGAGAAGAAAGTTTTTCGATAGCGTTCTGGGTAGAAACCGATGCAACTATAGCAGAAGCCCCCGCCCTTATGAGTAATCAGGACTGGTGGTGGAAAAACCGCAGAAAGAACGGTCTTACGGTGGCACTGAGGAACAACGACGTTATGTTCAATATGTCAAACGGCAATGACCATATTGACACGGTAGTTCCCTTCCCCGAAGAAATGGATGGCGGTTGGATGCACTATGCAGTGGCATTTGACAGAGAGTATAACGAAGTACGCTTTTACAATAATTTCAAGCTTCGCCATAAGATAACCATTCCCGATGATTTTTACTGCTCATACGATACGGAATATCCCTTTGTTGTGGGCAATGACGGCAAGGGTACATATAACAATGTGTCCCACGACTTTATTTTCCGTCTTGACGATATAATCGTTCTGGGCGAAGCTGTAAACGACGAAAAAATCGAAAGCCTCAGAAAATACTATTACGGTGAATGATATGAAAAAAGAACTTCGTTTCAAAGACGGAAAATTCAGGATTCTCTGCTTTTCAGATGCACACGGAATCAAGGATTTTGACAAAAGAGTGGTGCGTGACATAGATGCCATAGTTGAAAACACATCCCCCGATCTTGTGCTGTTTTTAGGCGACAATGTATGGCGTGACGGTGCAGAAAATGAAGAAACTCTCCGCAGCTTTATGACGTCAGTTACAAAACCGCTTACTGACAGAAGCATTCCCTGGGCACATGTATTCGGCAATCACGATATGGAAAAAGGTTTTGACACAAAAGACCAACAGCCTGTATATGAATCCATAGAAGGGTGTCTTTCAAGTGCAGGTCCCGAAGAAATAAGCGGAGTGGGCAACTGGGTACTCCCCGTGAAATCGGAGCATTCCGACCAAACCGTGTATAATGTATGGGGTCTTGATTCGGGCAGAGGTATAGGCGACTTTCTCACCTACTGCGGACTTCCTGCAGACGGTCGCCTTGCAAAGCTTCCCGATCCTCTTCACGTTTCGGCAGGCTATGATGCGGTAAAATTCGACCAGATAATGTGGTACTGGAATAAATCCGTAGAAGCTGAAAAAGAAAACGGAGGCAAAGTCCCCGGATGTATGGTTATGCATATGGCATTTCCCGAATACTGTCTGCTTTATAAAAACGTTGCCGAAACACGCTTCAAAGGCACGCACAGGGAAAGCGTGGGTAGCGGACCCGTAAATACGGGACTTTTTGCTACTCTTGTGCAAAGAGGCGACGTGAAAACGGTAGTTGTCGGTCACGACCACATAAACGACTGCGAAGGCACATATCTGGGAATTAAACTTACATACGACGGCGGAATAGGCTACGACGGCTACTGCGCAGGCGATATGCGCGGCGGCAGGATAATCGATATAAAAGAAGATGACCCTTGGAATGCAGATACATATATGGTAAGATCTTCCGATTATGTGAAAGACTACGAATACGAAAGCACTTTAATGTAAATTCCCGATAAAAAAAACAAAAGTTTCTGACTTCAACGTCGGAAACTTTTTTCATTTTTTCAGGTTTAAAATCAAAAAATGCGTTCTGACTGAAAAATTAAAAACGGAGAAGATGATTCATATAAGAAAAAATCTTACGATTTATCAACCCCCTACCCCCAATCTTGGGGGCTGTAGGTGTTTCTTGTTATACGCAAATTGCTCACAATGCGAGCAATTTCCTATATAATAACAAAAAACTCCCCGGAAGAGGAGTTTTTCGGTTATATATCATTTCTGATTATATCATCAAGGGTTTCACGCTTTACGGCTATATAGTCTTTGCCGTCGGCAATCATAACCACGGGGGGTTTGCCGAGTCTGTTATAGTTGGAGCTCATAGAGTAGTTATATGCGCCTGTTGTGAGGACTGCTATTTTTTCTCCTCTTTTTATATCGTGAGGAAGGCGGATATTCTCCTGAATAAGGTCTCCGCTTTCACAGCAACGTCCCGCAAGGGTGCAGAGCATATCGCATTCTGCTTCGGGACGGGTGGCTGACATTACAGTGTAATATGAACCGTAAAGAGCATATCTGGGGTTATCTGCCATACCTCCGTCTATGGAAACATAGTTTTTATAACCGGGAATTTTTTTGAGTGTACCCGCAGTATAAAGGGTAAGTCCCGCATCAGCAACAATGCTTCTTCCGGGTTCAAGGCAGATTTTCGGCATATTTATTCCGAGCTGTGCCACAGTCTTTTTGATACTTTCTGCAAGCTCCTTTATATTTTTATCGATATCAATATACGGATTTGCTTCTATGTATCTTACACCGTAACCGCCGCCAAGGTCGAGAATTTCCGCTTCAAAGCCCAGCTTATTTTTAACATCTGCAATAAACTCAAGCATTATTTCGGAGCTTCTTATATATATTTCCGAATCAAAAATCTGAGAACCTACATGACAGTGGAATCCGCAGAGTTTTATATTGGGAAGTGAAACAGTGGTCTTTGTTATTTCAAACGCCTGACCCGTTTCTATGGCAGAACCGAATTTAGAATCGACCTTACCCGTATTTACTGCCTCATAAGTGTGAGGGTCAATACCCGGGGTAAGGCGCAGAAGCACATTCTGAGTTACACCCTTGCTGCCTGCAATTTCGCTTATGGCATACACTTCTTCGATATTGTCACACACAAAATAACCTATACCGCTGTCAATTGCAAAAGCTATGTCTTCATCGGTTTTGTTGTTTGAATGAAAATATGCATTTTTAAGGTCAAATCCCGCCTTAAGTGCAGTGTATACTTCACCCGAAGATACCACGTCGGTTCCGAAGCCTTCTTCTTTAACTATTTCATAAAGTCTTTTGAAGGAACAGGCTTTGCTTGCATACAGACAGGCACTATTTTCTCCGAAATACTTTTTCATAGCACCGGTATAAACACGGCAGTTATGTCTTATTCTGTTTTCGTCCATAAGGTACAAAGGAGTACCGTATTTTTCACAAAGTTCAACAGTATCAAGTCCTGCAAAAGTAAGGTGCCCGAGACTGTTTACCGAGAGGTTTTCACAGATCATAAAAATCTCCTTAATTTTATTAAAGCATATGTGCTAACATTTCTTCATAAGGCACAGCCGACATATCGGCGGGGGCTACATCAAACACTGTTTTACAGCCGGTTTCTCCTCTGTTTTTCATTTTATATATAGCTCTTGCATAGCAAAGAATAACACTTGCGGTAAATTCGGGGTTTGAATCAAGAGTCAGCTTATATTCGATAATCTCTTTGTTTTCTCCGTCTTTGCCCGTAACTCCCGTTCTGATAACACTTCCGCCGTGGGGAATGCCCTTGTGCTCACGGTCAAGCTCTTCTTTTGTAATAAAAGTAACCGTTGTATCATAATCGGCAAAGTAATTGGGCATTGTCTTAATTTTGTTTTCTATTTTTGCAAGGTCTGCACCTTCAGCGGCAACAACAAAGCATTCACGTGTATGCTTTTCACGTGTGGTAAGCTCGGGATTTTCACCTGAACGAACCTTATTCATAGCTTCTTCTACGGGGCAGGTATACTGTCTTGCATCAACAACACCGTCAATTCTTCTTATGGCATCCGAATGCCCCTGGCTTACTCCCCTGCCCCAGAAGGTATAGTCCTTACCCTGAGGCAATATTGCAGAAGCCATAAGGCGGTTCACCGAGAACATACCGGGATCCCAGCCTGCGGAAATAAGGGCAATGTTTCCGTTTTCTTTTGCCGCTTCATCAACATTCTTAAAATGCTCGGGAATTTTTGCGTGTGTATCAAAAGAATCTATAACATTGAAATTCTTTGCAAGATCGGGTGTCATAACGGGAAGATCGGTTGCACTTCCGCCGCAGATTACCATTACATCTATTTTATCCTTATATTCAAGTACCCTGTCAGCCTTTACCACTTCGGCTGTGGGGGTAAGTATTTTTACCGTTTCGGGATCTCTTCTTGTAAATACCGCAACAAGCTCAGTATCGGGATTCTGCATTATTGCACATTCCACACCTTTGCCGAGATTACCGTATCCGTATATTCCGATTTTCATACCTAACACCTTATTTCAAATTAAATTATCCGATAATAGAAGTCATATCGTAAAGTCCGGGAGCTTTTCCCGTAATAAAATCAGCCGCCGCAATGGCACCTTCGGCAAACAGTGTTCTTGAATGTGCCTCGTGCTTGATGGTTATTGTTTCATAATCCGTAGAAACTATAACCTCGTGAATACCCACGATATTACCGCGTCTTACTGCGTGAATACCTATTTCGTCGGCTTCTCTTTTTGCCATACCGCTTCTTCCGAAAATAAACTTTGCGTTTTCTCTTACACTCTTTATGGCATTTGCTATCATAAGTGCGGTTCCGCTGGGAGCATCAAGCTTGCGGTTATGGTGAGTTTCAACTATTTCAATATCTGCACCCGGCAGGGTTTTTGCGGCAAGAGTTGCCATGCGGCAAAGAAGTGCCACACCCATTGACATATTTGCGGAATAAAATACGGGAACCGATTCCGATGCTTTTCTTATTATCTCTTTTTCTTCATCAGTATGCCCTGTTGTTGAAACTACAAGAGGAAGCGCTGATGCCACCGCATAATCGGCTACTGCCTTTATGGAAGCATGATTTGAAAAATCAATAATACAGTCTGCCTTTTCTTTTATATCCGAAAAGTTTTTGTAACAGGGGATACTTCCTTCTTTAGGGAACAGGTCAACACCTGCAACAACTTCGCTGTTCATATAACCGTTTGAAGCTACTTCACAGACACTGGCACCCATTCTGCCTGAAAAACCGTTAAGTATTATATTCATAAAACTACCTCATTATACCTTAAGTCCTGCTTCTCTCATAAGGGCAAGGAGCTTCTTTTCATTTTCTTCTTCCATAGTTGTAAGAGGAAGACGCACATAGTTTTCACCGTAACCCATAGCTGCACACGCTGCCTTTACGGGGATGGGATTTACTTCACAGAAAAGTGCATTGATAAGCTGAAGATAATCAAGCTGCATTTTAGTAGCTTCAGCTGCGTTACCGTTAAAGTAATGCTTACACATAAGAGAAGTTTCTTTGGGAAGTATATTTGAAAGAACGGAAATAACACCCTTGCCGCCCAGTGAAAGAATGGGAAGCACCTGATCGTCATTACCCGAATAAATATCAAGCTTACCTCTTGTAAGTGCGGCAATTTCTGCAACCTGTGAAAGATTGCCCGAAGCTTCTTTTACACCTACTATATTGGGATGCTCTGCAAGCTGAGCCATAGTTGCAGGAAGAATATTACAGCCTGTACGGGAAGGAACATTATATAAAATACAGGGCTTTGTTGCAACATCTGCTACAACCTCAAAGGACTTTATAAGCCCCTTCTGTGTAGCTTTATTATAATAAGGAGTTACAAGAAGAACAGCATCTGCACCTGCTTCACAGGCAAACTTTGTAAGGTCGATTGCATAGTCGGTATCATTTGAACCGGTACCTGC
The DNA here is from genome assembly GCA_045538645.1 of Acutalibacteraceae bacterium. Lineage (GTDB taxonomy): Bacteria > Bacillota > Clostridia > Oscillospirales > Acutalibacteraceae > RUG806. The sequence continues at coordinate 38,935 of JAZSRT010000058.1, forward strand.
AATAACGGGAACTCTTCCTGCAACCGTATCAACGGCAAATTTAATACAATCTCTGTGTTCTTCGTCTGTAAGAGTTGAAGCTTCACCTGTTGTACCGCAGGCAACAATGGCATCAATACCTTCTGCTATCTGCCATTCGATAAGTCTGCCGAAGCTTTCATAATCAACTCCGTTTTCATTAAGGGGAGTAACAATGGCTGTTGCCGCACCTGTAAATACTGTCTTTTTCATTATATTTTCCTCCGTTGATATAATACATATTGATTAACAAAAAAATCAGCCGCCCGTAATTACCGGACAGCAAAACTATACCTTCCCTGTAACATAAAAAACAGCCGCACAATACGGCTACCGATACATTACGAGTAATACTCAAAGTACAGATAGCTCTCCGCCAAAAAAGCGACAGCACAACGAATATTATTCCGTTATGCCGGCAAAGACCGCGCCCGATCTCACCTCGGCGCCGATACCTTTCACATCTGCAACACCGCCGCGAACGGTTTACACAAAGGTTACTGATTATCCAACGCACCTCTATCGATAGATGTAGAATAGCACACAACAGTACCTTTGTCAATATTTTAGCAACAAAAAACCGCACAAGAAAATAAAATTTCCCGTGCGTGTTTTTGTAGGTTAAATCAATAAAGTGTATGCCGTCTGTCATTGAATACATTTATACTTTCTCTTACTGAGCTGAGAGTATCGGTATCAATATCACAAAACAGTATTTCTTCTTCGCGTGTTCCCTTAAAAAGCAGATTGCCGTAGGGATCCGAAGCAAGAGAAGTACCGCCGAATACGGTAGCTTCAAAGGTTCCTGCAGAATTACACAAAACAGCAAACATCTGATTTTCAACTGCTCTCGCTTTAAGAAGAATTTCCATCTGAGAAATTCTCTCATAAGGCCACTGTGCGGGAATAAACAGAACTTCAGCACCCGATAAAGCAAGTTTTCTTGCAATTTCGGGGAAACGAAGGTCATAGCATATCATTACCGCGGCTTTCACACCGTCTATACTGAATAAACAAAAGCTGTCTCCCGCTTTGTAATAAATATGTTCATCCATAGGCGAAAACAGATGGGTTTTACTGTACGATGCAATATTTTTTCCTTCACGGTCATAAATATAACTTGTGTTATAGATATTTCCGTCTTTTTCTTCACTGACACTGCCGCCTATAATATATACATTATATTTTCGGCTTATACTTTCAAGCAGTTCCTTTGTTCTTTGTCCGTTTCTGTCACTGAGTTCATTTATATTTTCCTTAGGAAAAAATCCCGTATTCCAGGTTTCGGGCAATATTATCACATCGGGACTTGTCTGCGCCGCTTTTATAAGAAGCTCACGGGTGTGAGTAAAATTATACTCAACAGCGTCCGCCTTCATATTCATTTGTATTACGGAAACTTTCATATCAGAGCTTGTTGCGGATTATTTTTCCGCTTGTAGTCTTGGGAAGGGATTCTCTGAACTCAACTATTCTCGGATACTTATAAGGAGCAGTATGCTTTTTAACATAATTCTGAATATCCTTTTTAAGTGCATCGCTGCCTTCGGTTCCCTTTGTAAGAACAATTACAGCCTTTACAACCTGTCCTCTTACTTCATCGGGAGCAGCAGTAACACCGCATTCGAGAACATAAGGAAGCTCCATAATAACGTTTTCAATTTCAAACGGTCCGATTCTGTAGCCGGAGGATTTGATAACATCGTCGATTCTGCCCACATACCAGTAGAATCCGTCTTCATCCTTCCATGCCATATCGCCTGTATGGTACATTCCGTCGTGCCATACTTCATTTGTTTTTTCTTCATCAAGATAATATCCGGTAAACAGACCGCAGGGCTTTTTGTCACCTGTACGGACAATAATTTCACCGGGTGCACCCACATCACAGGAATTGCCTTCACTGTCCACTATGTCAATATCATAAATAGGAACAGGTTTACCCATTGAGCCTATCTTGTGATTTGCACCAACAAGATTACCTATCATAAGTGTGCTTTCAGACTGACCGAAACCTTCCATAATACGAAGCCCCGTAAGCTTTTCAAGCTGTTTGAACACTTCGGGATTGAGTGCTTCGCCTGCAATTGTTGCGTGTTCAACAGAAGACAGGTCATACTTTGTGAGGTCTTCTTTTATAAGCATTCTGTACATAGTGGGAGGTGCACAGAAAGTAGTGATATGATATTTACCGAACATAGGAAGAATATCTGCGGCATTAAAGCGATCAAAGTCATAAACAAAGGTTGCAGCTTCGCACATCCACTGACCGTAGAGCTTACCCCACAAAGCCTTTGCCCAACCTGTGTCGGAAATTGTAAGATGAAGTCCGTCGGGGTCAACCGAATGCCAGTATTTTGCAGTAACAAAATGACCGAGTGCATATTTATAGTTATGTGCCGCAATTTTCGGATAACCTGTTGTGCCCGAAGTAAAGAACATCAGCATTAAATCACTGCCGCAGGGTGAATCTTCTTTTCTTTCAAACTTTTCGCTGAAAAGCTCATATTCGGCATCAAAATTATGCCAGCCTTCTTTTTCACCGTTTACAATAATCTTTGTGGTAAGAGTGGGGGCATCCTTTTGAGCCTTGTCTGCCTCATCGGATGTTGTACCGTCGGCTGTGCAGATAATTGCACTTATACCTGCAGCATTGAATCTGTAAGAAAAATCGTGCTCTAAAAGCTGATTTGTTGCGGGAATGGCAACCGCACCAAGCTTATGAAGTCCTAAAATTGCAAACCAGAACTGATAGTGACGCTTAAGCACAAGAAGCACTCTGTCGCCCTTTTTTATACCAAGCGACTTGAAATAATTTGCACACTGATTTGATGCCCTTGAAATATCAGAGAATGTAAATCTTCTTTCCGTTTGGTCTTCGGAAATATGGAGCATTGCAAGCTTATCGGGCTTTTTAGCCGCGATTTCATCAACTATATCAAATGCAAAATTGAATTTTTCTTCATCAATAAAATCAACTTTAACGGGAGTGCCGTTTTCATTTTTCTGAACAGATACCCATTTGCGGTAAACACGGTCGGTTTTAGCTTCGCCCAGTCTTTTTGGTGCAACGGCAGTTTCAACCTTCTGTGCGGAAAATTCGGGGATAGGTTCGCCCGAAGGATTAAGGACAATTGCATAGAAAAGACAGTCATCTTCACCAACTGCCGCCATACCGTGAGGCGATGAAGAATCGTAATAAATGCTGTCGCCCTCTTGCAGTATCTCAATATGTTCGCCAACCTGTACTTTAAGAGTACCTTTTATAACAATATCGCATTCCTGACCCTCGTGGGTGGTAAGCTCAATATCTTTATTTTCATCATTTTCCGTTCTTACGGAATGAACATAAAGCGGCTCGGCAATTCTGTTTTTGAAGGATGCGGCAAGGTTATAATATGTCATACCGTGTGCCTGCTCAATTTTCTGTCCTTCACCCTTTCTTGTAACCGTATAGGATGCAAGCGTGGGGGATGAACCCTGTATAATATCCGTGACATCTACATTAAAAGCAAGTGCACAGCGGTAGATAAATGCAAAGTTAAGGTCACTCTTACCTTCTTCGCAACGCATATACTCTTCAACGGAAACATCGGTTTTCTGTGCCATTTCCACATAAGTGAAGCCCATAACTTCTCTGAGCTCCTTAATTCGTGCCGCCATTTCCTGAATTTTGAAATCAAGCCCTGTAATACTGTTACTCATAATTCCTCCTGTCGGGGCAATAAAAACACGCCCCAAAGAAAAATTTTCTTTGAGACGAGTAAAAACCCGCGGTACCACTCAAATTGCGTCAAGTAACGCCTCTCAGGCTCTTATCTGAGAATAACTCATAAGCCTTATGCTTTTACGCAGCCATACGGGAGAGTTCTACGGCAAAACTGCTTTCCTCTCTCCGGCTCGGAAGCTACAGACAATTCCCCTTCACCAACGGTCTTTCACCAAACGCCGTCTCTCTGCAGGCTATCGGAAACATCCCTCTTCGTCAATGCCTTTAACGGAGTCATTTTATCATTTATTTTTCAGGATGTCAATGCTTAGTCACATTAAATTAATTAATTCAGCATACCAAGTACATTAATTATGCATTATTTTTGACATTTTACAGTACAAAAATTACTTCGGCAGTATAAATTATAATTGTTTTTATATAATAGCACTTGCCTTATTCTTCAGAAAAAGGAGCTTATATAATGAAAAAATTAAATAAAATAACCCCTATTCCCATGTGGCATCAGATAATATGGTGGATAGTACGTGCTTCCCTTATTATTTTCGGTGTATGGGGACTTCTTCATAATTCAACAACTCAGTTTTTAATGGGACTTTTTGCAATTGCATTTACACATCTGTGGGATATGTTCCAGCTTTTCGGCGGAAAATCATTTATCACACGTGTAACCTATCAGGCACAGACAATGCTCAATATTTTCATCTGCTTCGGTGTTGTAATAGGCTACGTGCTCAACACAAAAACAAATTTTCAGTATGTAGACCTTATTGAACACTTTATTTCGGGCGTGGTAGCTTCTTACTTCGCATATGATTTTGCCGTAGCATTTCAGGGCAGAAGCAGACACTTAAGCCCCGGACTTGCTTCCCTCTTTGCTCTTTGCTTCTCCTGCTTTATCTTAGTCGCCTGGGAATACTACGAATTCACAATGGACCGCCTCTACGGCTACACCCTTCAGGTCTCCCCCATCCTCGGCGAAGAAGGACTTGTTGATACCATGATAGATATGATACTTGCAGGCGCAGGAAGCGTTGTGGGTATGTTCTGGGTATCCTTCCAGCGAAACGGCATCATAGGCAAAAACCGAAAAGAAATTCGTGCTTTCGTAAAAACCCGCTCAAAAAATGACAGAGAAAGAGAACTCAAATACCTGGAAGAACACGATTACACCTGACAGAATAAAAATCTCTGACTGCTCATTTCCTTGTTTCCATTTGATATAATTCAAAAAACCGGATTTCACGATTTTGTGAAGTCCGTTTTTTGTTGTCGGAAACATATGGCAATTTATGATTTCTTCTGATATAATCAAGTTAACAAAAAAAGGATGATATCACAATGAAAGAATATATGGACAAAAGCTTACCTGCAGAGAAAAGAGCTGAACTTCTTCTGAAAGAAATGAATACAGAAGAAAAGCTGTGGCAGCTTTCTGCCGATATGATATACTCGGTTGAAGAAGATTATGAAGAAAAAAGAGATCCGCGGCACGGTCATTTCAGAAATCCGGGGCATTTTATGCATTATACCGAAAAAGGAGTCAGAACTCCCTCAGAAGTGGCAGAACGAATAAACCGTGATATAAAACTAAGCATCGAAGCCTCACGCCACGGTATTCCTCCGATAGAAAACGGAGAAGCTTTACACGGTGCCCAATGGGGGATGGCAACCTGTTTTCCTCAACCTATCGGACTGGCAAGCACATTTGATGATTCCCTGATGCTTGAATGCGCCGGTGTCATAGGCAAAGAGCTTCGTGCGGTAGGAGTAAGACAGGTATTTGCTCCCGTTATAAATATAGTGCGTGACTGCCGTTGGGGAAGGACTGTTGAAACTTTCGGTGAAGATGTTCTTCTGACATCAAATATGGGTTACTGTATGTGCAAAGGTCTTGAAGATAACGGTGTTATAGCTACCCCAAAACATTTTGTTGATAATTATGCCGCAGGAGGCAGGGATTCAAACTATTCCGATAACAGTGAACGTACCTTAAGAGAGGTTTTCTTAAAGCCCTTTGAAACGTGCGTAAAAGCGGGAGTGGCACATTCCGTTATGCCTGCTTACAACTCCTGGGACGGAATTCCCTGTTCTGCAAACAAAAAGCTACTTACCGATATTCTGCGTAAAGAATGGGGATTTGACGGCTTTGCTGTTTCCGACTATTCAGCAGTTGCGGGCATATGCAAAGCCCATAAACTGACCGATACCGTTCACAAAGCGCAAGCTATATGCATAAAAGCAGGGCTTGAAGTCAATCTGCCGCACAGCAGCATTGAACACTTAAAAACCGCTTATGATAAAGGCGAGCTTTGTGATGAAGATATCGACAATGCTGTGTTTAATATTCTGAAAATGAAATTCAGAATAGGTCTTTTTGATGAGCCTTTTGTTGATGAAAAACAAGCAGATGCAAAAATCAGAACAAAAGCACATAAAGCTCTTGCATTAAAAGCGGCTAAAGAATCTATTATACTTCTGAAAAACAACGATATACTCCCGTATAATAAAAATAAGATTAAAAAAATAGCAGTTTTCGGAAAAGGTGCAGATGTTCTGCCCGTAGGACTTAATTATTCGGGACCGTACAAAGTTAACTGGCAAACAGATGATGCAAAAACTCCGCTTCAGTATCTTAAAGACTATATTGGTAACAGCGCCGAGATAATTTACGCTTCTGAAAATGATATCGAGAAAACAGCTCCCGACTGTGATATGTGCTTATATTTCACCACAGTGGTGGAGGGTGAAGGTATGGACAGATGCAACATCACTCTACCCGACTTTTCAGTTAAGGCAAAACAGAAAGACGAAAATGCAGTTATTGTAGGGAAATATGCAGTAGAAATTAAAGAAAATCAGAACGAAGCCGTAAAACGCCTTGTAAGTGCAAACAAAAACACAACGGTCATACTCCTTAACGGCGCACCCGTTGATATGTCTTACTGGATAGCGCAAGCGAACGCTGTTGTTGAGGCTTGGTATCCGGGAGAACAGGGTTCAGAAGCTGTAATAAAACTTCTTTTCGGTGAGTATTCTCCTTCCGGAAAACTTCCCATAACAATTCCGAGAAGCGTCGGTCAGCTTCCTTTATACTATTCATACAAACCAAGCGGCAGAGGCTACGGATATAACGATAACGACGGAACACCTCTTTATGAATTCGGCTACGGACTTTCCTACAGCAAGTTTGAGATTGCGGACACATACCTCACAGCAGCCAATGACAGCATAACCGTCAATATGACCGTTAAAAACACAGGCACCTATGATGCTGCCGAAGTTGTACAGATATATATTTCCGGAAAAAACTGCCATGTTGTAAGACCCGTCAAAGAACTGAAAGCTTATAAGAGAGTTGAAATACAAAAAAACAACGAGGCAAAAATCAGTATTACTCTCGATAAAGAAGCCTTCTGTTATTATGATGAAAACCTTACTTTCGATATGCACGACGGTGAGTATTCGGTAATGATAGGCACATCAAGCAATAATATAGCAAAAACATTTGACATAAAAGTAAAAAGCGAAAATATAGTAATCTAAAATTTCAGCATTTCCCTATCGGTATCAAAAAATATACTGTCATATCGGATTAAAAATTCCGTTATGACAGTTATTTTTTGTGCAAAATCAATTAAATAAATTCATCGAATTTCATTTATTAAAAAAATCCATTAATAATTGCAAAAAAAATATTTACAAGCAATAATTTTTGCAGTATATTAATAACTAAATTGAAATATTGCTTTTGGGAAATATTTCAAAATCCATATTTATAAGGAATGATACCAATGAATGTAATGCAGGAAATCACAAAGTACGGCCACGAAAAAATACTTTTCGTAAACAACGAAAAAGCAGGTCTTAAAGCTATTATCGCTGTTCACAACACAGTAAGAGGTCCCGCTATCGGCGGTTGCCGTCTTCTCCCCTATGCTTCCGAAGATGAAGCCCTTTTCGACGTTCTCCGTCTCTCCCGCGGTATGTCACACAAGAATGCGGCTGCAGGTCTTGACTTCGGTGGCGGTAAGTCCGTTATCATCGCTGATCCTTCTCAGAAGACAGAAGCTATGTTTGAAGCATTCGGCGAAGCTATGAATGCTCTTAATGGTTGTTACAACACAGCAGAAGACGTTAACACAGACTGTGACGATGCTCTTATCATCGCAAGAAAGACAAAGCACATCTGCGGTCTTCCCCACATTTCAGGTGACCCCTCACCCTTCACCGCTATCGGTGTATATCAGGGAATCAAGGCTACTGCCAAGGTAGCATTCGGATCTGACAATCTTGACGGAAGAACAATTGCTGTTCAGGGCGTAGGTAAAGTAGGACTTGACCTTTGCAGACTTCTCGCAAATGACGGTGCAAAGCTTTATGTTGCCAACAGAAAGAACAAGGCAAACCTTGACATCGCTGTTGAAAAGTACGGCGCAACAATCGTTGATGCTAACGAAATTATGTCCCAGGAATGCGACATCTTCGCTCCCTGCGCACTCGGCGCAATAGTTAACCCCACAACTATCCCCAATTTCAAGTGCAAGGCTATCGCAGGTGCAGCTAACAACGTTATCCTTGACCTCGCTTCAGGTGAAGCTCTTAAGGCAAGAGGAATCCTCTATGCTCCCGACTTCATCATCAA
>JAZSRT010000084.1:0-5259 GCA_045538645.1 Acutalibacteraceae bacterium
ATGAACGAAGTTCATATTTCACATTGCGAAGCAATATTTCACTCACACGAAAGTGTGAATTTCATTATCATAATTTGAAGGGCTTTCGCCCTGCAAATTATGATTTCCGGAGGTATTATGCCAAGACCTATATTAAATCAGCCTAAAACTCAGGCTCAGACACAGTCACAGACAGACAGTATTCTCAGTGCAACCGCCAAAAGAGAAGCAAAGCAGGTCAACACCGTTCAGAATCAGATGGTACTTGACAGATTGCTGAGAAAGCCCCGTTCAAAAGAATATATGATGGCTTTGACACATCTTGATGCAGGCGGTCACACTCACAATCACGCAAAGGTGAATGAAATTATTGATGCCATAAGAAACGAATTTCCCGAAGTGGAGATAAACGGTATCTTTCTCGGCATTGTTTCCACCTGCTATCTCGGCGCACCGTATGAGGTTCATACCCTTGATATCTCGGGTTCAATTATTGAACACTATAAAAGAGGCCAGGCTTTGCCCGGTCAGCTTGAAAAAGCCCGCAATGTTGCAATAAGAGGCGGTTATTCATTTATAGAAGTATACGTAGACTGCTGCCGCTGCATAAGCTCAGACGGAAGTGTTTCGGTTGTAAAATGCTGAACTGAAAACAAAAAGTGCCGTAAAATAAAGAAAGCCGTATAATACAAGGCGAAAGAGTGTCAAAAAAATACTCTTTCGCCTCAGTTTTTAATTAAATCAAAATTTAGCTTTGTGTTGCCGTCTTCGCCGCAGGAGAGGGGGCTCCCCGGCAATCTGGTGCCCTGCCTTTACATCAATAAATTAAAGGCTTCTTAAGTAGTCTATGCTCATTTTAACGGCAGAAAGCTCGGTGTTGCCGCGGTCGGGCTGGTCTTGTTCTACTATAAACCAGCTTGCGCCCGATTCTTCGCCTGCCTTGATTATTGCAGGGATGTCCTGAACACCGTGACCTACGGGCTTGAAGCTGAAATCATCCTCCGAAGCAGCTTCTGTATCGTCTTCAATTCCGATAAGCTCATATAATTTCTGAGGCTTATCCTTGCCCTTCATAACAAAGTCCTTAAGGTGGATAACGGGTGTTCTGCCCTTATACTTTAAGATATAGGGTGCAGGCTCTTCGCCGCCCACATTTACCCAGCAGGTATCAAGCTCTGTCTGAAGACAGTCTGAGGGTACGGTGGAATACATAACATCAAGTCCGTAAACGCCGTCTATCTTAACGAATTCAAAATCGTGGTTGTGATAAAGAAGGGTAAGACCTGCTTGTGTTGCTTTTTTGCCCAGCTCTGCTATCTTTTTAAGGGTTTCGGGATAGTCGGGTGTGCCGGGACGGTACTGTTCATCAACATAGGGAATGGCAATATATTTACAGCCTATTTCTTTATAGGTTGCAATAACCTTATCCATATCCTCAAGCATTTCTGCAAGAGGCACATGGGCAGAAACGGCGGTGAGAGAATACTTTGCCAGTATCTCTTTTATTTCTTTTGCGCTCTTATCAAAAAGACCTGCAAATTCAACACCTTCATAACCCATTTCGGCAACCTTTTTAATAGTTCCCTCAAAATCCTTTTCCATTTCGTTTCTTACTGAATATAACTGAAGACCTATAGGTAACATAATAATTCTCCTTTAACCTCATATTATATTCATTTTAACATAATTGATGTAATTATACAACAGTTTATTTTTTTTGTTCAGTATTTGTTCAGTATCTGTGATACTGTATCTTTTATGTCCTGAAAATCTACGGTTTCATAGTGCTTGCCCGTCATCTGAAACTGTGCCTTGTCACCGCTGTATTCAATTCCGCATATAAGCGAGGTTACCGCTAAAACGGCAAAAATACTTATAAAAAACCGTACAAGAACAGCTTTTATGTCGGCATTGTTATTTTTTTTCATTTTTCCGCTTCCTTTATAATTTGTGTAAGTACATTTCCTGTGAGATATCCCGAATAAACCGCTTCATCAAGCGTGTTTGCATCTGTTCCCACTTCAAGAAGGAAAGAGCATTTTGCCGTGTCCATATTATATTTTCTCTGACAGAAATATAAGGGCTTCATAAGTCCCGGATAAAGCTCCTCGGCGGTTTTCTGAAAACATAAAGAGAATCTGAGATTATCCTCCCAATCGGGAAAGTCTGTTATGTAACCTTCTTCGGCACCGGATATTATCATAAGCTGTGCGGCTTTTCTTCCGTTTATTTCCGCTGTGGGCTTACACCGTGAAGTGTCCGAATAATATATGGCATCCCTGTGCACATCTATCACTATTTTTATTGAAGGGTAATCTTTAAGATATTTTTCCACGCTTACCCTTGAACGTGCATAAGCTCCGTCATAGCTTTCATCATAAATATTTGTATCGTGAATATAGCCTATGCCGTTACTTTCAAGCACCCGGCATATTTCATCACCCACACGCACCATATTTTTTGTACTGTCGGTGCTTCTTGTTTTGTAGTCGGAATAAAATATACCGTTGTCTGCAAGCAGATAGCTTTCTGTGGTGTGAGTGTGAAAAATCAGCACTATAGGCTCACTTTTGTCTGATATTTCAAAGACGGGGCCGTTTTTTAACAGAGCTTCAAAATCGGGATTTTTTGTATCTGTTGTGTTTTTTATTGAAATATTACCGACTGTATCTGTAGCTCCCGATGTTTTGAAAAACACTTCTTCCACACTGCCGCCCACAGAGCTTTCAGAGAATGCGGCAAGATATTCATCCTGAGCTTTTTTTATATCTTCGGGGGTTTCGTATGAAAGAGGAGCTGATTGTTCCGCCTTTTCGGCAGTGTCGGATGAAGGCTCAGTTGCTTCGTTTTCTGTGGATTTTTCTTCTTCTGTTTCAGAAGCTGTTGTTTCTTCTGCCGCTTCAAAAGCAGTATTTCTGATATTCGGCTCGGCTGATATTTTTGATAATAAAACGGCAGGCACGGGCAATGAAAATTTTATTGTACAAATCAGTGCCGCGGCGGCTGCAATTATTTTTATAAACCATAAACGGTTATAGCTTTTATCAAGGCTGTTCATTTTTTCACCTCTGTAATACATATGAACAGCCGAAAAAAATTATGGCATACAAAGAGATATTATTTCTTCTCTTGTAAGATTATTTTGTAAAACACAGTTTATTGCCAATGCAATAAGTTTTGCACCGCTTATTGTCAGCATATCGGTATCCTTGGGTGTGACAATCATATCGGCGTATCTGCTGTCGGTTACTTCTTTACCCGTAAGGTCGTATGAAAGTGTAGCCGCATCTACAACCGTGGGTATGCCGACAGCTATAACAGGAACACCCATGGTTTCTTTGTTGATGGCTTTTCTGCGGTTGTTTACTCCCGAGCCCGGCTCTATGCCTGTATTACACAGCTGAACGGTAGTTCCGAGCCTTTCAATACTTCTTGCGGCAAGTGCATCTATAATAATTATTGCCGAGGGCTTGATTTTTTCTTTTATTCCTGCTATTATTTCTCCTGTTTCAATACCTGTTTTACCCGTAACACCGGGGGATATAACCGCAACCGAGCGAAGGGGAGGCAGTGAAAGCTGCTTTATGCCCTCTTCTCCGATATGTCTTGTGGCAAGTATTCTGTTTGCGCATTCGGGTCCTATTGCATCGGGGGTAATATCGGAATTACCCAATCCCGCAATAAGCACGGTTCCTTCCTTCGGGATAAGAGTTCTCAGCATATCGCAAAGCATATCTATTCTTCCGTCACAAACGGTATCGGAATCGGGAAAGGCTTCCATTTCGAGGGTTATATATTTACCTATAGGCTTTTTAAGTGCCTCTTTTCCGTTTTCATCAAGCACGTCAATAACCGTGGCAGTGCAGTCACTGTTTTTGTAATCGCTTATTTTTACTCCCGCAATGTCCTTTGAAGTGTGCATTTCGTGTCTTTCAAGTGCAAGATCGGTTCTTATATTCATATCATCACCAAAGTAAGTTTTAACGGTTTTATAAATTAATATACAAATAATAAAAATATCGAAAAAACTGTTGATTTTCTTTTTATTTAGTGATATTATAATAAACTGTATAAGGAGAAGGAGGTGTAATACTATGCCCAATATCAAATCTGCTAAGAAGCGTGTTCTTGTAAACAAAACAAAGGCTGCAAGAAACAAATCCGCTAACTCTGCACTTAAAACAGCTATCAAAAAGGCAAATGTTGCTATTGATACTAATGCTGCAGATAAAGCTGCCGCTGTTGCTTTTGCTGTAAAGAAGATTGACCAGGCTGCTGCTAAGGGTCTTATTCATAAGAATAATGCTGCCCGTAAAAAGTCTGCTCTTGTAACAAAGCTCAACAAGGCATAAGGTGCCTCTATTTATTGCAGGCACTCCCGAAACCCACGGAGTTGCTCCGAAGTACACGGATAAACGGACCGTGTTAAACCGTTTATCCCAATTTTGAAAGGACGGTAATATTATGAAAAAGGCTCTTAAGATAGTTGCTATCGTTATAGCTATTGCCGCTGCAATAGCAGGTATTTATGTAGTTGTAACAAAGTTTATCAACAAAAAGCAGAACACAACAGATGAAGAAAATTATGTATCCTGCTCTTGCGAAGAGGAATTCACTTCAGAAACAATAGCTTAAAGGTATATAATAAACGGCGGCTTAAAAGCCGTCTTTTTTCTTTTTAAAAGCAAAGTCAAAAAAGTACAGCGTGAGTTTACTGTTTATACTGAAGCTCACACTGTATTTTTTGTTGTTTTTACTTTTTAATACTTATTTGACAGATATGCTGAAACAGTCTCAATAATGTTTTGTGCATATTCTGTTTGCGTAATTGCATCTTGCTTAGAAACTATATAAAAATCATCATAATCACTTGAAGAACGAACGCGGAAAAGCGATGAAATGGCATCGGAGATGTTTTTGTCAAATAATTCTGTTTTCAGATATAATTCACGGAATTTTGATATTATTCCCGAATGTTTTTTTGAATCATAGCCGTCAAGAATCAGGACAGCTCTCAAAGAATGAAATGCAGCATAATAAGCTCTGTTTGCTGTTCCTTTATATTCTTGCGCATCCATCAGAATTTGAGCTTCTTTAAGGCAATCTTTGGCGTGCTGTAAGCGTGCTTTTGAAAGGGTTATTAATTCTTTGTCAAGCAATTTTTATACCTTCCTTTGCAATATTCTTATAAAACGGAAGAATGTTGGCATATCTGTTATAGGTTTTGGTATCCTTTTCTATTGCGGAAATTACTATACCGTATTCCCATAACAAATCACC
>JAZSRT010000085.1:0-22620 GCA_045538645.1 Acutalibacteraceae bacterium
TGCAGAACGCAGAACGAAAAACAAAAAATTTTCAGCAATGCACCGCAGGTGCGAGCAATAGAGCGCAAGCGGAATAAGGGCGTCAGCCCTTCCTTCATATTTGTCGCAGACAAATATATCATCCGAACATTGTTCGGATATAATCCGTCGAATGACGGATATCATCAGCACCAACGGTGCGACATCATTATCATAATTTGTGTTTTGCCATAATTTCCTCAAGATAATCAACTGCCTGTTTTTCATTTTTTACGGCTTCGTTTCTGGCGGAGTGCATTTTTTCTGCATTCACGCTTGTTACATACATATCATTTGCCGAATCGACAATGCTGTCTATTGCTTCATCCATAATTTTTTGTGCCCTTATAAACTCGTCACAGGCTGCTTTTAATTCGGCACTGTCTTCGCATATAGCTATGATGTCTTCATAATATACGGTTATGTAAAGGGTTGCTTCGATAAAGGTATACAGGTCACCGTTTGCATATGCCTTTGTACCGTTTTCGCCGTACTTATTTATTTTGCCGAGAATTTCCGAAACAGCTTCTGCTTTTTCTTTAAGATTTATAACATCAAGACCGCACACACTGCATTTCGGTGAAGACGGGCTGTACACGTGTCCTCTTATATTGTTACTCTTGTATCCGCATTCACAAGCACCTAAACTAAAGCAGTCGGGATATAAGAAATTATGAACATGATTGATTTTTAATATAAAATCCTTTTTACAGTAAAGACATACAAACTTACCGCTATTCTCTTCGTAATAATGGCTGTGAGTCTGCTCCAATGCTACGGAGGTTCTGAGCGTAAGTCTTGCATCGGAAGCAGAAATACGGTCATCAAAATCTATATTCGCATAAGCTATATCTTCTTCGGAAATATTCTCAAGGGATACGGAATATCTGAGTATCGTTCTTGCATCGGCGGCAGTTACCTTGCCGTCGTTATTCACATCCCCTGCAAAACGCTTTTCGGGAAGAGAAGGGTCTGTTGCGGGGTCAATTGTATATTCAAGCTCTACGGGAATTTTCTGCCCCGGGAAATGCACAATCGCACTGAGCGTTACCTCAGAACCGTTTACCTCAGCAGATTTTCCTTCGGCAATTTCAAAAACGATATCAAGATAATGAACAGAAGAAGTACTTTTTGTTATGTCGGAAATATCATTAAGAAAAGCACCTGTATATAAAACTTTATCACTTTTAAGATTATATGCTTCAATATATGCTTCGGCAGTAAGCGCAGTGTCCCATATATTATCACCGTTTGCAGCTTTATGATTTACACTTACGGGCTTAAGAAGTGCCTTGTCAAACAACAGCTCAAAACGTGTACCCGTCATACCACTGACATTTTCATAATATATCGACAGAATAAGCTTATTGTCTTTTTTATCTGAGCTCAATGTTATTGCAGGTGAAGCAGCGGCAAATACAACAGGCAACACGCTTAGCAGCAAAACCAACACAGTAAGCACAAGCGACAATATTTTAATAAATTTATTTTTCATAAAGGACATCCCCTTTTTTACACAAAAATTTCTGTCACTATTTAATTCGGCAAAAATAAAATTCTTACAGTTATTGTAATTAATATACCACACTGCTTTTTTCTTTTCAACAAAAAATCCGTAAAATCGGTTCTTTCAATGCAAAAAGCGCAAAGGCACAAAGCACGCTTTATACAAAACAGACAAAATACATTTTTTTCTTTACAAAATAATGTATTTATTGTATATTATTTATATCAATATTTAAGGGAGAGCACAGTTATGGATTTTAATGCTTTTTTCAGAGATCTTATTGCTAAAATCAACTTTTTTCTTTATGACCTGACTTTATTTTTCCGCAATATCACAAGTATGCTGTCCTGAAACGGAGGGGAAATTATGAAATTCAAAAAGACGGTATCGGCAGTTGTTTCTGCCGCAATGCTTTCATCCTGCTTTGCTTTTACTGCGTTTGCATCAAAACCCACTGCATCCGAAGCCCGAAATGTTACTGAAAACACTGAAGGTGAAATTGATTTTGTTATAGAAAATCCCTATAAGGATGTTTTATGGGGCGAATGGAGAGAATACAAAGCAGCTCTTCACTGCCACACCAACGCCAGCGATGCCGTACCCACCGTTGCCGAAAATGTTGAAAAGCATTATGAGCTGGGCTTTGACATTCTTGCCATAAGCGACCATGCCGTTTACGGCACTTCATGGGACAAGCTGCCGCAGACAGTGCCTATTTACCGACTGTTTAAATTCGGTAATACAAAAATGGGTGAAATAGATATTCTCACTTCCGAAAGAAGAGAGGAGATTCTCGCAGGTGTCGGAAGACAAAATGAAGACGGCAGCGCACAGCCGATGCTTGAAATTACAGGTGCTGCGGAAGTCAACGGAGCCACTCCCATAAACGACTGCCATATCAACGCATTTTTCCAGCGTGAGGGCGAAGAATACGGTCAGGCAAGAATGGGTGTATACGGCGACTATGAAACCGTTGCAAGAAAAGTAGGCATTGCAGGCGGTCTTACCTTCCTTGACCACGTGGGCGAATATGTGGGCTGTGAAAACGACCCCGCAAGGGCAGACGAACCCTATTACATAAACAAGCTTGCAAATATATTTATGAACTACCCCTCCTGTGTGGGAATGGATGTTAACAGCGGTATAAACAACCGCACAAAATATGACTACATACTTTGGGACAATGTTCTGCAAATGACACTTCCCTACGGAAGAAATGTTTATGCATTCGCTTTTTCCGACGGACATCATATAGATCAGTATAACAGAGCATTTACATATATGTGTATGCCCGAGCTCAGCGAAGAAGCGCTCAGAACAAGTATGGAAACAGGCGCATTCTTCTCCTGCTCACACTATGCAAGGGCTGATCTGGGCGATGACTTCAACGGAGAAGCATACGAAACTCCCTATGTATCATTTATAGAAGTGAATAACGAAACCGACACAATAAGCTTCAACGCAGAAAACTTTGATACAGTCCGCTGGTATTCCGACGGTGAGATAATTGCAGAAGGTAAAGACATAACCTCCCTTGACCTTAACAGCCTTGAAGATAAAATCGGATGTTATGTCCGTTTCACACTTACAGGTGAAGGCGGAATACTTTATTCACAGGCATTCCCCGTAGAAAAAGAGGGGATCGAAACCGAGCTTCCCGTTATAGTTCCCACCTTCGATATCCCCCTTATGCTCAGAGGCCTTGCAGATTCCGCAAACTTCCTTACGGGCTGGACAATATTTATGATGATAATAAGATACTTCCTCTGGGGAGAATACTGGTGGTTCTGATGCATATAAAAATGAAGGATACAAAGAATTTCGGTTTTTTACCGTCCAATGATGCAATAAAAAACGCAAAGGCACTCAATGATGCCGTAAAAGACGGCGGGGATATCATTGTAAGCCTGCCCGGTGTTTATGATATCGGTGACACCGTATATCTTAAAAGCGGAACACATCTTTATTTTTCCGAAGGGGTTACTCTCAGAAGAACCGAAGACAAAAACGGCGACAACGGTAATCTTTTTATAAACGAGGGAGCATTTACAGGAAAATATGATGAAGACATAAGCATTACGGGACTGCACCTTGTTACAAACGGTGTACAAAGCACTCCCGCAGAAATCGGCGGAACAAAGACAATAACGGGGCTGAGAGGTCATATTGCTTTTTTATACATAAATAATGTAAGGCTTTCGGGCATAAAAATAACCGACCTGTCACTTAAAGACTATGCAATACAGATATCGGATTTCAGTAATGCGACAGTTGAAAACTGCCACCTCGAAGGGCAGAAGGACGGAGTTCATTTCGGCCCCGGAAAAGGCTTTGCCGTCAGAAACTGCACCTTCAGAACAGACGATGATGCCATTGCACTTAACTGCTTCGATTATTCCGTTTCAAACCCCAATTGCGGAGATATTGAAGACGGCATTATAGAAAACTGCATTGACCTTAGCGGTGAATACGCAGAGCCCTTCTTTTTAAGAATACTCCTTGGTGGCTGGACAAAATGGACAAAGGGAATGACCGTGTACCATTCCGACGCAGTTGTTCACGAAGGCAGACTGTACAGAGTGGTAATGCGCCCGGATAACGAAGCCTACACTTCCCTCACCCCGCCCACACACGAAGACGGATTCTGTGAGCTTGACGGCATAAGGTGGGTAAGAACACACAAGGGATATAAAGAAAATGAGCTTCCCCTTACAGCCTCCTGCAGAAACGTAACCGTCAGAAATACAGTTCTTATGCGGCCGAGAAACACTCAGGTGCTTATTTATTCGTCATATGATGAATATGTAAGAAGCTATCACAGAGGCTTTCCCGTCCCGGATGTCAGCGGTATAGTTTTTGAAAATATTCAGATACTGAGCGAATGTAAAAAAGCTGTAAATATCATTACAAAAACCGACCCCATTGTTTTCAGAAACTGTTATCTCGGCGGCAGTGCCATACATCAGGAGCAGAATCAGCAAATGGCACCCTATCCGGAAAGCAGAATAATCATTGAAAATGATAATGTATAAAATTTTTCGGTTATGCGGATATATGAAAATATTGTAAACAAATGTTTTTTATGATAAAATTTTAATGCTGTAACTTTCCCGAAAGGAGCAAAAAAACAATGATAAAATTAGGTATTGTAGGCACAAGAGGACTTTCTTTTCTAAAGGGCCTTCAGGCTCGTGAGGATGTAAAAATAACAGCCATGTGCGATATAAACGAAACACATCTCAAAGAAGCTGCAGACAAAATAGGCGATGTAAAGACCTTCAGAGTGTATGAGGATATGCTTGAAAGCGATATTGATGCCGTTATCATCTCTACCCCCATGCAGTGCCATGTTCCTCAGGCAATCACTGCCATGGAAGCAGGCAAGCATGTTATGAGTGAGGTAACTGCAGGTGTTTCAATGGATGAGCTTTTCTGGCTTTGTGAAACTGTTGAAAAATACAATAAAATTTATATGTATGCCGAAAATTATATATATACTCCTCAGGTACAGCTTGTAAAAGAAATGGTAAAGAAGGGACTTTTCGGCACTCCTTATTATGCAGAGGGAATGTATCTTCATAATATAGGCGACCTTCTCACCTACCCCGACGGAAAAACCTCATGGAGAAGCTTCTGGCAGTGCGGAACAAGAGGTAATTTCTATCCCACTCACAGTATAGGCCCCGTTATGCAGTGGTTCCCCGATGACAGAATTACCGAAATTTCCTGTTTCTCGGCAGGTCCCAGACACTCTTACGGAGTAAAGCAGGACAGCGGAACCACCACAATGTGCCGAACTGAAAAAGGAAATCTTCTTGAAATAAGAACCGACTGTATGTCTCCCCGTCCTCACTGTATGGATAATTATCTCTTACAGGGCACGGAAGGTATATTCCAGTCCGCACAGTACGGCAAGGGCAATCTTGCAGGCGATATTGACAGAGTTTCACTTACAAAGAATAAAAACGAAAAGGGCGAAATGGATTGGGAAGACCTTATGAACTACAAGCATCTTCTTCCCGAAAAATACAGAAACGCAACGCCCGAGCAGATAGCAGCAGGTCACGGCGGCGGCGATTTCTTCATTGTTGATGATTTTATTGAGGCAGTAAAAACAAACACTCAGCCCGAGCTTGATGTTTATAAAGCCTGTCAGTGGACAGCTGTAGGACTTCTTTCAAACCTTTCGGTAACAAACGGCGGAAAAACTATGGAAGTACCCGATTTCAGACCAAAAATGCCTTTGGATGAAAAGAAAATTAAACTTTAATTTCATTTAAATCAAAATATCACTGTCATAACCTGACGGCATAATGCCTGTGATTATGACAGTGAGTTTTATTTTTTAGCCGAAAAATAATTATTGATTACATCGGGAGCAACAAGCAGCTCTCTTGCGGCGCCTCTTATAAAATCTTTGCCGCTTTTTGCACCTATCTTTTTAAGTCCCGGCAGACCGTTGATTTTTGCAATAAGCCCTGCTCTGAACAAATGATAGTCGCTTGACAAAAAGCCTGTTTTAAGCTCATATAATTCCTTGCCGCTGTGCTGTTCCATTATTTCTTTGCCGAACAGGAAGTTTTCGTTGGTCGTTGTGGATTTATCTTCAAGAAGAATCCTGTCTTCACTGATACCTAAGCGCACAAGATACTCTTTTATAATCAGAGCTTCGCTTTTTGTCTGCCCTTCCCTGAAACATCCGCCGCAGGTCACGGCAACGGTCGAGGGGTGTTCCGTCAGATATTCCGAAGCCTTTATTATTCTTTTCATAAGATGCTCGCTCGGTGTTTCTTCGCCTATTATAAGACCGCCTAAAACAAAAAGATAATCAAGCTCATCATTAAAATCTTCTTTTGCATCAAGTATTATTTTTGTGAGAAAAATATTTTCGGATAAAAATATCCCCGCCGCAAGCGCACCAACAGCACCAAGCGTTGCTTTTACTGATTTTTTCATAACAGTCTCCTTTATGTATATCAGTTTCATTTTATACCCACAGTATAAGTTTGTCAAACAAAAGATAAATATAAATATTGACTTTTTATTCTTGTTGTGATAACATAATGAGGCACATTTAATGTGTACAAAGCGGATTTAAGCAAAATGCTCCGCCTCGGAAAGCCTTCCGTGTAAAAATAAGGCAAGCGGATAAGCAATATGCCCGCCTCGGCAGCCTGACCGTGTAAAATTTACAGGCAAAACAAAATAAGCGGATGTGGCGGAATTGGCAGACGCGCTAGGTTCAGGTCCTAGTGAATGCAAGTTCATGTGGGTTCGACTCCCGTCATCCGCACCAGAAGCGGCAAGCAAGCTTGCCTAAGATAAGAGATAATAGATAATATTGAATAGTTAATAGATACTGCGCACTTCGTGCCGCTTCTGTTCTATTCGTTATTTTCTGTTATCTCTTTTCTGTTTTCTGAATAAAGAGATAACAGGATTATTTTTTGCCCCCCCAACAAAACAAGCATCCTTTTCAATACTGTCATAAAATTAAAAAAAGTGGAATTATTTTGTCAAGCATATTGACAATGGTTTGAAGTTTATGATAATATTGCTTCGGAAAATAAACCACGGTGTAATTTGAAATGTGTTAAAAAAAAGGAAGTGATAGTTTGGCGAATGTAAGAAGTGAAGAAGAAAGCAGAGAATTACACAGAAAGATTCTCACAGCCGCAACGGCGCTGTTTATACAGAAAGGCTTTGAGCGCACTACGGTAACAGACATCGCAAAAATGTCAGGTGTTCCGAAGACAAAAATTCTTTATGAAATGAACAGTAAAGAGGAAATCCTTGTTCACCTTGTGGCGAAATTCCTTGACGGCGTAACCGCAGCATCTGACGCAGTTTCAAAAAAGCTGACCGATGACAAGGCGCTCATATTCATAGCCAACGAGGTCTTACAGCTCTATATGGCAGAAATGAACGAGGATATGCGAAACCTCTACCTTGCAGGCTACTCAATGCCAAAAACCAGCGGGGCGGTGCTCAAACGAAGAGCCGAAATTATGCACGAGCATTTCAGTTTCAGATTTCCCGGGCAGGAATTAAAGGACTTTTACGAAATCGAAATTGCTTCAATGGGAATAATGAGAGCATATATGACCATTCCCTGCGATATATATTTTACTATTGATGCGAAATCAAAACGGCTTGTAACAATGCTTCTTCGTATTTACAATGCAGAGGCGGAAAAAATTACCGAAGCACTTGAGTTTATTGAAAAAATCGATTTTGAAGCAGTGGCAAAAAAAGCAGTTGAAAATGTATTTAATGAACTCAGTATAAAAACTAATAATTAATTCCCGAAAGGAGAAAAAAGATATGAAAACGAAAACACAACTCACAAAGCAAATACTGAGCATATTCTTATGCTTCGTTATGCTGTTCTCTCTGACGATGCCCGTTATGGCAGCAGAAGATGACACCCACACCCTTTACGTTAATATCAGTCAGGTTGTCGATAGTACAAAAGAGGTTTCGGGAGTGTATCTTTGGATATATAATGAATCCGGATCTATCCTCGCCAATGAGGCTATGAACCACGAATACGGTGCAGTCTATTCCTATTCTGTGCCTGATAGTTATGAAAGCGGATGCATTCAGTTCTGGTATACAGATGACGTAAGTTCATCGGGTTATCTGTTTGATTTTTATGCCACCGGCTATAACCTCTACACTCCCTTCGGTGAATATGAAGGTACATGGGAAATATATTCTGAATGCCTCCATGAAAACTACACTGACGGCAAGTGTGACGCTTGCGGTGAAGAATGCCGACATGAAAATATAACTGACAGAATTTGTAATGATTGCGGAGCAGCAGGTACATTTGTCACTATAACAATGACCGACAGCTACCGTGACGGTTGGTCCGGAAATGCTGTAAAAATCGAACAGATCATTGACGGAGTATATACGGAAGTAGGGGCAGCAACCATTGAAACCGGAGCAAGCGAAATTTTTACAGCGGTTCTTCCCGAAGACGGTGTTTATGCTTTCAGTTGGATTAAAGGGGATTATTCTAATGAGTGCGGCTTTATCGCTAAAGTGAACGGTGAAATTGTTTATGATGTAACAGATGCAAGTCAGCTTGATGACGGGCAGCTTATTTATATAAATTGTGAGCACACAGGCGGCACACAACTCTGCGGCGGCTACAAGTGCGAAATATGTAATCAATTGTACGGTGAAGGCACGAACGAACACATCAGCGAAGACGGAGATTCGCTCTGTGATGTATGCGGTGCTTTTGCCGGTAATGAAATCAACGCCGGTGACTCATACACTGTTACAAAAGAAGAGCGTGTAAAATTTATTCCCGCTGTAAGCGGAAAATACATTATTATGTCTGTTTCCGATACTGATCCGAGGATAACGCTTTATGACAGCAATATGGAATTTATTACCGATGCAGACGACAGCGGTTACAGAGAAGAGAATGATCTTGATTTTTATTTAGAATACGAATTCACAGCCGGTGAAACCTATTTCTTTGAGTTTTATGATTATTATGAAGAATACAACTACACTGTAACTGTAATTGAACCCTGCAGTGTTCACACAGGCGGCACACAGACCTGCAAAGGCTTTAAGTGTGAAGTTTGTATGCAATGGTACGGTGAAGCCGGAGAACATACAGCGGAAGGGGGCCAAACTTGCCTTGGTACTTTATGTTCCGTATGCGGTGAATATTTCGGTGAAGCGAGTGAACACGACCTCAGCTATGAGCAAACCTGTCTCGGATATTATTGTTATTCCTGCGGAGATTATTACGGCGAAGCAGACCCTGATGCGCATGATTGGAACGATACATTTTGCGACATTTGCGGCGATGAGCACGACCACACAGGCGGCACACAGACCTGTAAAGGCTTTATGTGTGAAGTTTGTGAAAACTGGTACGGTGAAGCCGGAGATCAGCACGATTTAAGCACAAAGCAGACCTGCAAGGGCTATAGGTGTAATTTGTGTTATCGCTATTTCGGTGAAATCGGAGAACATTCTCCTTCTACGGAACAGACCTGTATGGGTTATTGGTGTGAATACTGCTATGAGTGGTTCGGAGAAGCTGATACAAGCAAACATAGTTGGTATTATGGCTACTGCGATTATTGCGATGCAGAATATCCCGTTGATGAAGAATGTTCTCATGATTTGGACAATAAAGGTGCATGCAGAACCTGTGGATATCAATGTCCTCATGAGATACTTGAAAACGGAACCTGCACAATTTGTTTCTACGCATTACCTTTCTCGCTTACAACAGGCGAAACCGTTACATATCACGGTTCATTCCCTGATGCGTTTGACAAAGCACAGGACGGTAGTACAATTAAACTGCTTAAGGATTACATGGATTACGTCAATGTTGAAATAAACAAGGCTATCATACTTGACCTTAACGGAAAAGAATGGGCACAGCCATCAAGCGGCAGTTTTGATGTAACGGCCAATGCCACATTTACCGATTCTGTAGGCGGCGGTTATTTGGAGTACGGTCTTCATCTTTACTCTCCTGTTACGTTCAGCGGCGGTACTTATAAATATATCGGTATATATCACGAAACTGATGACATGATCGGTGATTATCTTGCTGACTGTTATGCTTGTTTTGACCGTTATACCGACGAACTTATTGATACGGCTTATGAGGAATATGTCCTTGGAGTAACAATCAAGCTCAGTCACAAGCTCGGCGAACAGACCTGTAAGGGCTATCAGTGTGAAGATTGCGGTGAATACTTCGGTGAAGCAGATCCGGATGCACATGTATGGAGATTCGGCGAATGCACGGAATGCGGATATGCTTGCGAACACTCCTTCACAAAGTATACCCAGACAAAGGCTCCCACCTGCACCGAAACAGGCCGTGAAGTATCACCTTGCGACTACTGCGATGCTGTGGACGATAATGAAATTCCCGAAACAGGACACGACTGGTCAAACAAAGACGGCATCTGCGATGTATGTAATTGTGTATGCGACCACTCCTTTACTGTATTTAATGAAACAGTAGCTCCCAAGTGTGAAGAATCTGGCTGGGAGGAATCCTACTGCGATTACTGCTCAATTAAGCTCGAACAGGAAATTCCCGCCCTCGACCACGATTGGATATCAGGCGGTATTGAAAGACCTACTCAGAATATTGACGGTTCCTGGTCTGACGGTTACTACTATGATACTTGTAAGAATGACGCAACACACATCAATATAACCGGCGTTGCAAAGAGAGCTGACTATACAGCCTATGACGAGGCTTACAAGGCTCTTAAGACCGAGCAGAAGAACGAAACTCTTACAGATGCAGGTGCAGCATCAGTAAATCAGGCTGTAATGACAGGTATGACGATGCCCCAGAATATTATTGAAGATGAGCCCACTACAGCATACCTCAATAATTGGGTTAAAAATGCACAGAGCATTCTTGCTAAAATCGAAAATGGCGAATATGTAAAGGCTGACTACACCGAAATCAACGAAGCAATTAAGGCTATCGATGAAGCACTTGAAAACGCAACAATCAGCGAAGAAATGAAAGCTGAACTTGAAGACATTAAGGCTCAGATTGAAGCACTCAAGGAAAATGCAAGTGCGACAATGGCTGATGCCAACGAACTTCTTGACAGAGCTGAAGCTATCGCAGAAACAATGAATAACTGTGCAAACGGTGTTCACTCCTTTACAACTTATGAAGAAGTAACAGCTCCCGAGTGCGGCAAGGCAGGTAAAGAAGCAGCATCTTGCGACAACGGCTGCGGTGCAACTGACGAGCAGGAAATCCCTGCACTTGAGCACAAGGACGACAACGGTGACTATCTCTGTGACAACAGCTGCGGACACGAGTTTGAAAAGCCTGCAGAACCCAACTGTGACCATATGTGCCACAAATCAGGCTTTATGGGCTTTATCTGGAAGATATTTAACTTCTTCTTCAGACTCTTTAACATCCAGCAGTATTGCGATTGCGGTGCACTGCACTATGAAAAAGCGATTTTCGGATAAAATTTAACACATAATAGCTTACCGCCGGGGAGTAAAATCCTCGGCGGATGTTTTGTCTGTCTGTAAGCTTTAATATACCCGAAAATCATATAAGAGGGCTCACTTATACTGAAACAGGCTGCGGCTTACAAAAATCCGCTTGTTTCTTATGTAAAACACGGATTTCTTTTGCCTTTTCTTTGGTTATCACTATATTACGCCCCCGTGTGATATATTACATCGGAAAAAAGTTTACAAATGGCTTGTTTTATCAAGAGTTATGGTGTATAATTAAAAAACCGACAGTTCGTTTGTACCATCCTGTCGTAAAACAAAACCAGGACTGCTATTCATAATAATATGATTATGTAGCTTTGCGTTTTGCAAGGCTATTTTATTTTGCAGGGGTGGTTTTGTTTTGTGAAACTACCTTTTTCTTTTGGAGGAAATTATGAGCAACCGACATTTTCATTCAAAGAAGTGCTTGTCTTCACTTGGATTATGGCTAAAAAAAGAACGGTACGAAACTGCAATTTTACTCAGGTGCATACCATCAACCGTTGTTTCTCTGTTTGTTGTCAGTGTAATTTGTATGAACCTCCTCGCCAATAAAACACTTGTTCAGACCGATTGGATAGCATTAGACGGCGGCGTATTGATTTCCTGGCTGTCATTTATGTGTATGGATATCATTACAAAATATTTCGGACCGAAAGCTTCTAATAAAATAGCAGTTCTTGCTTCTGCGATTAATCTGCTTACCTGTCTTATCTTCTATATAGCAAGTATCATTCCGTCCGATGCAAGTGATTACACTGAACTGAACGGAATCCTCGGCGGAACGTGGTTTATTCTGTTGGGCAGCACCGTTGCGTTTCTTGTATCTGCCATCATAAACAATTTTTTAAACCGCACAATCGGTATGGCATTTCATAATAATCCGGACGGAAAACTTGCATACATTACCCAAACCTACATATCCACCTTTATCGGTCAGTTTATGGATAATCTGATTTTTTCGATTATTGTTTTTGTCATCTTTGCGCCGATATTCTGGGATGGGTTTCACTGGACCGTATTACAGTGTACTGTATGTGCTTTAACAGGTGCAGTGGCAGAGTTGATAATGGAGATTGCGTTTTCGCCGTTCGGTTATAAAATCGTGG
Source organism: Acutalibacteraceae bacterium (assembly GCA_045538645.1). Classification (GTDB taxonomy): domain Bacteria; phylum Bacillota; class Clostridia; order Oscillospirales; family Acutalibacteraceae; genus RUG806. Next base: position 12,676 of record JAZSRT010000085.1, read on the forward strand.
TCAATTGGAAAAAGCACAATATAGGTCAGGAATATCTTACACACATTAAGGGAGACAAAAAAGGATGAAGATTTTAATAACAGGAGCATCACAAGGAATCGGCAAGGCGGTTGCAGAACGCTTTTTGAACGAAGAACATACTGTAGTAGGAATTGACCGCCAGGACTCAGGCATCCGCCACAAAAACTATACTCATTACAAGTGCGATGTGCGCGATTATGATAATCTGCCCGACATTCGTGATGTCAATGTTTTAATTAACAATGCAGGAACTCAGAACGAGGATGACATTGACATAAACCTGAAGGCACTGATTCATATTACAGAAAAATACGGCATTCAGAATAAAATACACTCCATTTTAAACATCGGCTCTGCCAGTGCGCACACAGGTGCAGAATTCCCTGAATATTGCGCAAGTAAAGGCGGCGTAACGGCATACACAAAAAACGTTGCTATGCGCGTGGCTGAATTTGGCGCCACCTGCAACAGTCTTGACCCCGGCGGAGTTTTAACACCGCTTAATGAGTGTGTAATAAATGACCCTGTTCTTTGGGAAAAAATAATGAATGAAACACCGCTTAAAAAATGGGCAACAACCGAAGAAATTTCCGATTGGGCATATTTTTTAACAATCACCAACACCTTCTGCACAGGACAATGCATTATTGTTGACGGAGGCGAATCCATCAATTACAACTTTATCTGGAAGGAATAAGCTCATTCTGCTGACTGTTTTGCAGTAACGGTTGCACATTTCCGGGAGCCTGACAGCACGATAAAAAAGAAAAAACAGGCATCGGCAGACAGGAAACAACTCCGCTTCATAGTTTTCACGAAATACAATGAAACATCCTCTGATACACGAAATGTAACGGAGGATGTTTCATTTTTTGCTTTACAGGAAATTTCTTAATGTTTCTTGTGTGCGTATTATAAATTCAACAAAATTACAGCATTTATATAATATTTTTATTGCAGTTTTTATAAAAACAGTATATTATAAAAATATATCTCTTATGGAGGAAAACATATGGTCCGCAAAGTTTACACATCGGTTGATGATTTCCTGTTACAGAATGAAGAACTGAAAACTCAGCTTCCTTTTTCGGAAAATACTTCTGTTCTGAAAACCGCCCTTGAATTAAAAAACAAAACAATAAAAACCCGCCTTGCCTGTCAGGCAATGGAAGGCTGTGACGGAAACCCGGACGGCACTCCGGGGGAACTGACACTGAGACGTTATGACCGCTTCGCCAAAGGCGGTGCGGGGCTTATATGGTATGAAGCCACCGCGGTTTTGCCCGAAGGTAAAGCAAATCCCCGACAGCTTTATATAAATAAAAACAATCTTGATGCTTTCAGAAGACAGGTTGAAAGAATCAAAGAAACGGCACTTAAAGAAAACGCAGCTGAACCCGTGATAATAATGCAGGCAACCCATTCGGGCAGATATTCAAAGCCCGAAGGAAAACCCGCACCGCTTATTGCATATAACAATCCTATATTTGAAAAAAGCGCCCCCATATCATCCGAGCGGATAGTCAGTGACGGATATATTGACGAAGTAAAGGAAGCCCTTATTAATGCATCGCTTCTTGCCGAAAAAGCAGGGTTTGACGGTGTTGACATAAAGGCTTGTCACAGATATCTCAACTGTGAGCTTTTATCGGCATACGAAAGAAAAGGACGTTACGGCGGCTCATTCGAAAACCGTACAAGACTGCTGAGAGAAAGTATTCTCGGTGCTATGGAGGTTACAGATAATAATTTTATCGTAACTTCAAGAATGAATGTATATGACGGCTTCCCCTATCCTTACGGCTTCGGCGTGAACACCTCGGGGGACACTCTTCCCGATTTATCCGAAGCAAAAAAGCTTATACAGCTTCTTTCTTCTTACGGTGTGGAAATACTTAATATAACTATGGGCAATCCCTATTTTAATCCCCACGTAAACCGTCCCTTTGCAAAAGGCGGCTATACCGACAAAGAGCATCCTCTTGAAGGTGTTGCAAGAATGCTTAAGGGCATATCCGAAATAAAACAAGCTGTTCCCGAAATAAAAATCATTTCTTCCGCTTTATCATACCTTGGTGTTGCCGCACCCTTTGTGGCATCGGGCTTTATTGAGCAGGGCGGTTTTGATATTGCAGGCTTCGGAAGAACCGTATTCGCCTATCCCGATTTTGCAAAGGATATAATAAATAACGGCTGTATGGATAAAAACAAAATCTGCATCTGCTGTTCAAAATGCACCGAAATTATGCGTACTCCCGGCGGCACACCCGGGTGCGTAATAAGAGATAAAGAGGTTTATGCCCCCATTTACAGTAAGCAGTGCGGAGGGATGAAGGATGAATAAAGTTGCAGTTATTTCAGGTGTTTCCGCAGGTATAGGCCTTGCCACGGCAAAGCTTTTTACCGAAAACAGCATCAATGTAATCGGTATGGGCACAAGAGAAAAAATCGACTGTCCCCCCGAAAAGAATTTTATATACGTAAGCGGCAATGTATCTGACAAAAATGACAGACAAAAGCTTATTGATACCGCAATTAAAGCCTACGGCAGAATTGACATACTTGTAAATGTGGCAGGTGTTGCACCGAAAGTCAGAGCCGACCTTCTTGAAATGACCGAAGAAAGCTACGACAGAGTAACGGATATCAACACAAAGGCTATGCTTTTTCTCACACAGCTTGCGGCTAAGGAAATGATAAAAAACGAAGGCGAGAATAAGGGTGCAATAGTTAACATATCCTCACTCTCGGCTTATACAAGCTCAGTTTCCCGCGGAGAATACTGTATTTCCAAGGCAGGGGTCTCAATGATAACAAAGCTTTTTGCCGACCGCTTAGCCGAATACGGCATCCCCGTAAACGAAATACGGCCCGGAATAATAGCCACGGATATGACAAGTAAAGTTAAAGAAAAATACGATACACTAATAGAAGGCGGTCTTCTCCCCTTTAAGCGTTGGGGCACTCCCGAAGATGTGGCAAAGGCGGTATTTGCCCTTATAAACGGCTCATTACCGTATGTAACAGGTCAGTCTATTGACGTTGACGGAGGATTTCACATAAGAAGACTGTAAGGAAATAATTATGAGTTATAAAACCTTTGATTCTGTAGTTATAGGCACAGGTGCGGCAGGCTACAGTGCCGCCTGTTCAATAAAAAAACTCTGTTCGAAAAGCGTATGTATAGTAACCGAAGGTAAAAACTTCGGAACATCAAGAAATACAGGCAGTGACAAACAGACTTATTACAAGCTCTCCCTCGGCGGCGACTCTTCCGACTCTGTCAGGAAAATGGCAGAGGACCTTTTTGCAGGCGGTGCCGTTGACGGGGATAATGCCTTATGCGAAGCGGCACTTTCGCCAAAATGCTTTTTTAATCTGTGTTCCGTCGGTGTTCCCTTCCCCGTAAACAGATACGGCGAATATGTGGGCTACAAAACAGACCACGACCCATATATGAGGGCAACTTCGGCAGGCCCTCTTACATCAAAATATATGACCGAAGCACTGGAAAAAGAGGCAAAAAATCTCAGCATCCCCATTTTTGATAATTTGCTTGCCGTTGAAATAATAAAGACAGACAATAAAGTATCGGGACTTTTATGTATAGACAAAACCGATGCAAGAATTAAAATATTCCGCTGTAACAATATAGTTCTGGCAACAGGCGGCCCTGCGGGGATATATCACAATACTGTTTATCCCGACTGTCACACAGGCTCAACGGGTCTTGCAATAAAAGCGGGCGCACATCTTCAGAATATGACCGAATGGCAATACGGACTTGCAAGCGTAAACCCCAAATGGAATGTTTCGGGAACATATATGCAGGTGCTTCCGAGAATTATATCTGTTGATGAACAAGGAAACGAATATGAATTTCTCAGTGAGTATTTTCCGGATATATACGAAGCCTTATCTTTTGTGTTCTTAAAGGGCTATCAATGGCCTTTTGATTCAAAAAAAGCAAAAAACGGCTCTTCAAAAATAGATCTTGCGGTGTATGAAGAATGCACTGTAAAGAAAAGAAGAGTGTATCTTGATTTTACAAAAAATCCCTTCGGACTTAAAAATATAGACTTCGGAAAGCTCTCAGAAGAAGCATATTTATATCTCAGAAATGCAGATGCACTTTTCGGCACACCCGTTGAAAGACTCGAAAAAATGAATTCCCCCGCAATAAAGCTTTATAAAGACAAGGGTGTGGATATACAAAAGGAATATCTTGAAATAAGCCTTTGTGCACAGCATAACAACGGCGGAATTTCCGTTGATATGTGGTGGCAGACAAATATCAGCGGTCTTTTTGCCACAGGCGAATGTGCGGGAACTCACGGAATCACCCGCCCCGGAGGCTCTGCTCTCAATGCGGGTCAGGCAGGTGCGTTAAGAGCAGCTCAGTTTATTGCACAAAAGGATGAAATATACACAGACGAAGAAAAATTCTTCCTCTGTGCCGAAAATGCCGTTCAAAGTCACACAAAATTTATAAATTCAATCACATCGGACTTAAATACCGCTTCAGAGCTTCTGCTTACGGCAAGAAAGGATATGTCAGCCTCAGCCGCAGCAGTAAGAAACATAAGTGAAATTACAAAGCTTATAAAAACAACGGAAAAACGGCTCTCTTCATTTAATAAAAAAGTAAAAATCGACGACCTGATACCACTGGTTGATGCGTATAAATATTATGATACTCTTTTAGTGCAAGGTGCCGTGCTTACTGCAATAAAAGACTATTGGGAAAACACGCAGACATCAAGAGGCAGTGCTGTATATATTTCCCGCACCAAAGAAACAAGCAACAGCACGGACAAAAAAGATATGATTCAGGAAATTACATATACAGACGGTGCTTTTTCCGCTTCCTGGAGACCGGTCCGCCCCATACCCGAAAGCGACAGCTTTTTTGAAAATGTATGGCGAAGCTACAGAGAAAACAAAAACATATATTAAGGTGATACTATGGCAAAATCAGGACTTGTTTCAATATCATTCAGAGATATTGCGCCTGAAATAATAATAGAAAAAGTTAAAGAAGCGGGGCTTTCCTGTATTGAATGGGGAAGCGACATTCACGCCCCCTGCGACAACAAAGAAGCCCTTTATAATATTGCAAGGCTGCAGAAAGAATCAGGAACAGAATGCTCTTCTTACGGTACATATTTCCGTTTAGGTGTAAACAATACGGATGAATTACAAAAATATATTGATGCGGCAAAAATCCTCGGCACCGACACATTAAGGCTGTGGTGCGGTAATAAATCTTCACTCGAATTTACCGAAGAAGAAAAAAACAGCCTTTTTGACGAATGCAGAAAAGCCGCAGAAATTGCAGAAAATAACGGAGTTTTTCTTTGTATGGAATGCCACAACGGCACCTTCACCGACACAAAAGAAGCCGCCATAGAGCTTATGAAAAAAATAAACTCCCCTGCTTTTCGTATGTACTGGCAGCCCAATCAGTTCACTTCCGCAGAAGAAAACAAAAAGTATGCACGCCTGCTTTCTTCCTTCACCAAAAATATCCACGTTTTTAACTGGACAAAAGACAGTCGTTTCCCGTTATCACAGGCAGAAGATTTATGGAAAGAATATCTTTCATACTTCAACGGCAACCAGACACTTCTTCTTGAATTTATGCCCGACGACAACATAAACTCCCTAAAAAAAGAAGCCCGGAGCCTTAACGAAATAATTCATAATTTGCAGGGTTGCAAATTATGATAATGATATACGCCTTTGGCGTATGATATATTGCTTTTGCAATATGATATAAATGCTTCGCATTAATGATATATTTACCGTTAGCAAATATGTCGGGACCAGCGGTCGGCATTTTATAAGTGCAAAACGCAGAGTGCAGAACGCAGAACGAAAACACATAAAGTTTCAGCAATGCACCGCAGGTGCGAGCAATAGAGCGTAAGCGGAATAAGGGCGTCAGTCCTTCCTTCATATTTGTCGCAGACAAATATATCATCCGAACATTGTTCGGATATCATCCGTCGAATGACGGATATCATTAGCACCAACGGTGCGACATCATTATCATAATTTAGTACAGTTAAATTATGATTTGTCTGAATTCTTCTTCGTTTATAACTTTTATTCCGAGCTCATTGGCTTTTTTCAGTTTGCTGCCTGCGGCTTCGCCGGCTACTACTATGCTGGTTTTCTTTGAAACCGACGAGGATGTTTTGCCGCCGAACTGTTCTATTATCGCTGAGGCTTCATCTCTTGTGAAAAGGGACAGTGAGCCTGTGAGAACGAATGTCATTCCCTTGAAGCGCTCGTCCTTTACTTCGCTGAGATTTTTTGTGTTAAGTCCGTATGAAACAAGCCTTTCTGTGAGTGCTTTTGTTTGAGGGAGAGAAAAATATTCAATTACGGAATCTGCCATAATTCCGCCGAAGCCTTCAATTTCAAGGATTTCTTCTTTGGTGGCATTCATAAGCTTTTCCAGTGTGCCGAAGTGAACGGACAGAAGCTTTGCGGCTTTTTCGCCTATATGATTTATACCCAGAGCAAAAATAAGCTTTGATAAATCATTTGCTTTTGATTTTTCTATTGCTGAAATAATATTACCTGCAGATTTTTCGCCAAGTCCCTGAAGCACTGCGATATCCTCCGCCTTTAGGCAGTATATATCCGCAATATCTTTTATCATACCCTTTGCGGTAAACACTTCGAGTAAAGCCTCTCCGAGACCTTCTATATCCATGGCATCTCTTGAGCAGAAATGAATAATCAGCCTTAACACCTGTGCCGGGCATTCGGGATTTGTACAGCGGTGTGCTGCCGCACCTTCATCACGGAAAACCTTGGCTTTACACGAAGGGCATACTTCGGGGAAGGTAAAAACACTGTTGCCCGAATGCTTTTTTACACCCACAACCTCGGGTATTACGTCGCCCGCTTTTCTTACGGTGACGGTATCGCCCACAGCAAGTGAAAATTCTTTTATTCTGTCTTCATTGTGAAGCGTTGCTCTTGAAACGGTTGAGCCTGCAAGAAGCACGCTGTCAAATATGGCAGTTGGAGTAAGCACACCTGTTCTGCCCACACTTATTTCAATATCCCTTAAAACCGTATCCTTTTCTTCGGGGGGATATTTATAAGCCACAGCCCAGCGGGGGAATTTTGCAGTGCTGCCGAGAGTTTTTCTGTGTGTGAAATTATTAACCTTTATTACCGCACCGTCAATGTCAAAGGCGAGAGAGGCTCTTTTTTCGCCGATTCTGATAAGCTCTTTTTTCGCTTCTTCGATATTTTTGCAGGGAGTGTAAAAAGGTACCGTAACAAAGCCCAGCTCTTTTAAGAAATCAAGTGAGCTTTTGTGGTCTGAAAATTCCGTGCCTTCGTATTTCTGAACATTAAAAACGAAAATATCAAGCTTCCGCTCGGCGGTTATTTTCGGATTTTTCTGTCTTAACGAGCCTGCCGCCGCATTACGGGGATTTTTGAAAGGAACTTCTCCCGCATTTTCCTGTTTTTTTACAATATCCTCAAAAACAGCCTTTGACATATAAACCTCACCTCTTACGGTGATGCTTATATCCCTTCTCAGCTTAAGAGGGATGCTTTTTACGGTTCTGAGGTTTTCTGTGATATCCTCTCCAACATTTCCGTCACCTCTTGTGGCTCCTCTTATAAGCATACCGTTTTCGTATTCGAGATTTACCGAAAGACCGTCAATTTTCGGTTCAACAACAAATGAATAATCCGAAACCGCATCGCTTACTCTTCTGTCAAAATCGTCTATCTCTTCAAAGCTGAAGGCATCCTGAAGGCTTTCGAGCTTTACTTCAAAGGTCACGGGTTCAAAGGTGTTTTCCGCTTCGCCGCCCACACGCAGAGTGGGAGAATCGGAGCGGATGAATTCGGGATATTTTTCTTCAAGTCCCTTAAGCTCACGCTGAAGCATATCATAGTCGTAGTCGCTTACGGGGCTTTCATTTTCCACATAGTATTTATATGAATAAAAATTCAGCTTATCGCACAATTCGTCGATTCTGAGCTTTGCTTCCTGTTTTGTCATTTTTAATTCTCCTTAATCTGTGCCCATATGCTGCGGTGGTCGGAAACGATATGTTCGGACGTACCTTTATTTTCTGTAATGATATCCTTTGAAACAAAAATATAATCTATCTTTTTGTCGGGATTATCCGAGGGGAAGGTAAAATCATTTACATCCGGACAGATGTATTTACCGAACAGAGGGCTTATTTCCTCTTTTTCGGGGGTGCAGTTGAAATCTCCCATAATAATACATTTTTCTTCGGGGGCAATTTCAAGAATTGCTTTTACGGCACTTTCTCTTTCGTCTTTATTTAGACCCATATGTGTTACAATAACGGTGTATTCTTCTTTAGCTTTTATTACCGCTTTTATTATACAGCGGGATTCATACATTTCCTGTCCTGTTTTCGGTACAGGGTCCGGAATTTTTACGGTTTCGGCACTGATTATGGGAAATCTGCTTAAAATTGCGTTGCCGTAGGGGGCGATACCTTTCACACTTATAGCTTTTCCGAAATAGGAATAATATCCCGTAAGAGAAGAAAGTTTTTTTGTCTGGTCGGTATAGCCTTTTATAAAGCCTTTTCCTCTTACTTCATTAAGACCGATAATATCGGCACCTGATGAAAGTATCTCTTCGGCAAAGGGTTCAAAACGGATTTTTTCTTCGGGAAAGTATCTGCAATGCTGAATATTGAAACTCATAATTTTCATAATAAATCCCCTTTTTCTTGAAAAATTCTTTTATATGTTGTAAACTATGGCTTATGAAAGAGTTTATTATTGCTAAAAATGATGCCGATCAGCGTCTTGATAAGTTTGTTACAAAAACCGTTCCTCTTTTGCCCAAATCCCTTTTGTATAAATATCTCCGTCTGAAAAGAATCAAGCTCAACGGAAAAAAAGCGGAAATCTCCACACGGCTTAAAGAGGGCGACAAGGTCGAAATGTATATAAACGACGAGTTCTTTGAGGAGAAGGAAGAAAAATATTCTTTCCTTTCTGCAGGCAAAGAGCTTAATATTGTTTATGAGGATGAAAATATAATTCTTCTCAATAAAAAAGTCGGTCTTCTGTCACATCCCGATGAGGGAGAATATGTTGATACTCTTATCACGAGAGTTCAGCGTTATCTTTACGAAAAGGGTGAATATGACCCGAAAAACGAGGCCTCTTTTGCACCTGCCCTTGCAAACAGAATCGACAGAAATACCGGCGGTATTGTAATGGCTGCCAAAAATGCCGAAACGCTCAGAATCCTCAATGAAAAAATCAAGCTGCGAGAAATAGAAAAACGCTATCTTTGTATAACCATAGGCCATCCCCCGAAAAAAAAGGGTGTTGCCGAGGGCTTTATCGTTAAGGACGAAAATAAAAACACGGTAACAGTTCTTTCAAAACCCGTGCCCGGGGGGAAAAGCATAAAAACAGGCTATACCGTAATTGAATCAAGAGGGGATTTATCTCTGGTTGAAGCGGAGCTGTTCACAGGCAGAACCCACCAGATAAGAGCCCATATGGCATCAATGGGATGCCCTCTTTTAGGCGACGGCAAATACGGTACCAACGCCCTCAATAAAAAATACGGCGGCTACAAAAAGCAGTGTCTCTATTCCTATAAAACAGGCTTCACCTTCAAAACCGATGCAGGTATACTTAATTACCTGAAGGACAGGTTTTTTGAAGTGGAGGACGTATGGTTCAGAACTGCATTTTTTGAAAACAAACTGTAAATCATAATTTGAAAGGCGCAAGCCTTTCAAATTATGATAATGATATACGCCTTTGGCGTATGATATATTGCTTTTGCAATATGATATAAATGCTTCGCATTAATGATATATTTGCCGTTAGCAAATATGTCGGGACCTGCGGTCAGCATTTTATAAGTGCAGAACGCAG
>JAZSRT010000119.1:0-7250 GCA_045538645.1 Acutalibacteraceae bacterium
ATAAATTCAAGGTGTGATTTATATGCTTCGTTTGATTTTTCGCAATGGTGAAAAAGTTATGGGTTGATTTATGGCTGATATAATGGTATATTTTAAATAATAGTTTATTTAAAATCTGTATTCTTAAAGGAGAGTGCAAAATGAAAACGGTAATCAAAAAGGCAATTGCCGTTGTGCTTTGCGCAGCTATGCTTATTTCTGCAAGCATGGTGGGTGCTCTTGCGGCAACCGAAACTGAATGCGGCGGAAACTGCGGGCATTCACCCGTAATCGTTCTCCCCGGCATCAATCATTCACCTACTTATCTTTATGACGAAGCTGATAAACCCGTTATGAACGGTGACAGTCAGGTGGGCGGCACGCTTCTCATTCTCAATGAAGCGGCACTTTCCGCAAAAGCAATTATAAAGGTTGCGGCAAGTGCTCTTGCGACTATTGCTTTGCAGACAAACATCGGGCTTGACAGAGTTGCTTACGATTTGGTTTGTGACCTCTTCAAGTATCAAAGATGTGATGAAAACGGCGATCATGTTGAAAATCTTCAGACCCAGAGGTGGAACCACTCTCTTGAGCGCATGACTCAGGACGAACTTGACTGGACTTACAGAATGGTTCCCATGAAGCCTCTTGTTGATGAAATCGGCGAAGACCACGTTTATTTCTTCACCTTTAATCTTGTCGGCGATCCTATGAACTCAGCAGATGATCTTGATGAATATATAGAAATGGTTAAAGAACAGACAGGTCACGATAAGGTCACTCTTCTTCCTGTCAGCCTCGGCGGTACAATTCTCACAGCTTATCTTGATAAATACGGACACGATAATATTGACCAGATAGTAAATGCAGTTGCATGTCTTGACGGAACAGATATTGTGGCTGATTTCTTTGCAAGAGAATGGCGTCTTAATGATGAATATCTCTATCACGAATATATTGCTAAAATTTTTGTGGAATCAGAAGGTGCGCCCACACTCGGTTATCTTATAAATACTCTTCTCCATATTATCCCCCGTTCGGGCTTGGAGGCAGTTCTTACGGGAGCTATGAGCGGCATTCTTGACACGTTAATGTTAAACTGCCCTCAGTTCTGGGCAATGCTTCCCTCATACAGATATGATGCACTTGCAGAAAGATATCTTGCGGATCAGCCTGCACTTAAAGAGAGAACAGACCGTTTCCAGCAGGCAAGAGTTAATCTCAGACAGAATATTCTTGATGCAGAAGCAGACGGTGTTCGTGTTAATACAATTGCCTGTGCAAATCTTGATCTGGGCGAACAGATGTATACGTATTTTAATATTGTCGCTTCTGCCGAAAAGGTCAGCTCAGACGGTATAGTCAATCTTGCATCAGCATCAATGGGTGCAACAGGTGCTCCCGGTGAAAAAACACTCAGTGATATTGAATATGAAAAGAATATCTATTGCACAAACCCTGAGCACAATCACATTTCCCCCGACAATATGGTAGATACATCAACAGCAATTCTTCCCGAAAATACCTGGATTTTCCTTGAACAGCACCATGAGGTAGGCTACAACGATGTTGTTCTGAACCTTGCAAAGGCAATTATTCTCGGTGAAGTAACCGATGTTAATGATAACCCCGAAATGTATCCTCAGTTTAACGGTACCTGCTATACACAGGAGCTGCGCCGTTGGAAGCTTACCGATGCAAGGAAGGTAGACCAATCAAAACTCAGTGCAGAGGATAAGGCAGAGCTTGAGGCTGCTATCGCACAGGCTGAAGAAGTTCTTAAGATGACAATCACCGATCAGTCTAAGGTTGAAGCTGCTGAAACAAGACTTGATGCTATTCTTCATAAGGTCGGCGCACCGGGCTATGAAACTGTAGGAACGGAAGAAGCCTCAATGCTTGACCCCATTTTTGAAAGCATTACCTGCCTGATGAGCAAGGGAAGCCTCTTCTTCTTCGGCGGCGGCAGTCCTGTTGACAGATTGCTTGCACCTGTGAGAAATTTGTTTGGTAATGATTAAGATTGTTTTACGTATGATGGTTTTATAATCAGGGAGTATATTAAAAGAAATTTTACCTTACATTTAATATTTTTACCTGTAAATTAATGTTGAAAAATCAAAAAAACAGGCTGATTCACTTGTTCAGTGTGAATCAGCCTGTTTAATATTTTTTTATTATATAGGAAATTGCTCGCATTGTGAGCAATTTGCGTATAACAATAACCCCCTACAACTCCCAAGATTGGGGATTGTAGGGAGTTGATAAATCGTCTGCATTGCCGTTGATTTTTACTCCGTCAATGTATAGTGCTGTTTGCTTTATGTGACCTTCGCCTGTAAGCATAAGCCTTGCTGCAGCGGGGGCTGTAAGAAAAATGTCATAATCACCGTCAGCTTTATGGGGAAGGTTGTATAATAAAATTGGACATAACGAAAAGAGAATCGTAGAAAATTCTTTTAAAATGTTATTTTTGTTTATGGGTTACAAAAAATATATTTGTGCGATTTAAATTATAGAATTGAATTCTCGCTAAATTTGAAATTTATATAAATTTTACGGCTGTGCCGTAGGCAATAACCTCAGCCGCCCCCTGCATAACAGCGGCAGAAGCGTAACGAATATTTACAACAGCATCCGCACCAAGCTGTTCTGCATCTTCAACCATTCGTTTAGTTGCAAGCGCACGGGCTTCGTTCATCATTTCGTTATAGGCTTTTAATTCACCGCCCACCAGTGTTTTAAAGCTCTGCGTAATATCCTTGCCAATGTTTTTGCTTTGAATTGTGCTTCCGCGCACCAAGCCCAACATTTCAAATTCTTTACCTGTGATATAATCAGTATTTACTAAGATCATCTTCTTCTCCGCTCCTTATTTCTTTTATTCTTTCAACACATACATAAACAGTGATTGCAACAAATACTATGGGTATAATTCCCAGAAGGTATTTAAAAAAACCGTTTAATAATGTGGTTAAAAAGCCAAAATACACAATAAAATATAGTGCCAAAATCACAGTAACAACAATTGGGGCAATCAACTTCTTAATATTTCTTTTCATATAAACCCCTCATTTCTTTATGTCAATAATAGCATATTTTTTCAGTTATTTCAACCGGAATTCTGTTTAGCAGTATATATTTTGATGTTTACTTTAATTTTTGGGATGAATGATTATAACGGCTCACCTAAAATACATTGTTTACGGCAGTTACATACACATTCTTTTCATACCAAAAGCACCTCTTCATAGTATAAATGAGGAGATGAAATAATGTCAACATTTATTGAAGACTTTTATTACGGTAACATTGAGCCACAAGAACTAAATTCTGAACTTACACCTAAGCTCAAAAAGAAATTAAGTAACCTTGCGGAGAAAGAAGAACAGCTAACCGTAAGGCTGACCGGTGAAGAAAAAGAGTTGTTCCTCAATTATGTAAGTGCATATACTGAATTTTCAACTATAAGCAATTCCGACAGTTTTATATCAGGCTTCAGACTTGGAGCAAGATTTACATATGAAACTTTTGTGGAAAAATAGCGTTAATTTCGGTAGCCGCTACCGAAATTAAATCCGTACATTCGACTAACCTCTTGTTATAAGGTAAAATGTAATTACCAAGTAACAGGAGGTTTTGTTATGGAAAGAAAAACTAAAATTAAGTTTACGGATTTTGAGTGTAATTTACTTATCAACGGTATGAATGAGTTGCGCAATATGCTTTTGACGGAGAATTTACCCACCGAGGATGTAGATGAGCTGTTGATGAAAATCATTGATAAAAGTGAAAAATAAGGAGGTTGCTATTATGTCAAACAAAAATTCAATCAGTTACCGCCGAGTTGGAGATTATAATATTCCAAACCTCATGCTCCCACCCGAAGAAACAAATATCAGGCTTGGCAAATGGGGTATGTTACATAAAGATTATCTTCTGAAACACAAGAAATTTCTGTTTGTAACATTACTCGCTGAAGGCAAACTGTGGCAGTATATCGCAGATGTTGATGCTCAGGCACAGCAGATGTTTGATACTCTTGTAGAGCAGATAATGAAAGCTGAAGGTGTCACCGAATATTTAAAAGAAGAAAATCAGATGGAATGGATATGCTGTATGCAGAATATTGAGGCACGGGTGAGAGAGATTGTGTGTGAAGATATTATTTTTATATAAGCAATGGGCACGGTAGTCAACCTATCGTGCCCATGTTTGCTTAATTTAGAGTTCTCGAAAATAGATAATAGTCAACTTCTTAATTTTTATTACCAGATATTACGGTTTTTGTTGCGGTTATTTTTGCATCGCTGTATTCAACTACATCTTTAATTGCAATCTTTTTCGTTGCAGATATGAAAGTATCCATAAACGCAAAATCAATTTTGCCATCCTTTTCGGGCAATCTGATTTCCTTGTGTTTTACAACATTCCACCCACCCAATTTGTTTTTATAGGAATATATCGGCAGATCGGTCACTTTGTTGATACACATAACCATAAACAAATATTGGTTAGGTGTAGGTTTGTTTTCTGCCGATTTCCATTGGATAGCATAAGAGTCCGAAAGAACGGTAAAATCTCTTGACTGATAATAAGCTCTGTAAACATCGCTATTAGAAGGGAGCGAGATTACATTATTTATAACAGTTGCTCCCTCTTTTGGGGCATAATAATTTAACCCTTGATTTTGGAAACTTGATGTAAGACAAGGAAGCACATAATCATCAGTCGGCTGCTTTGGTAGTTCCTTTGCCTTGTACGGTAATTTCTTTGTCGCAACTTTTTCAAAAAGATTACCTACAGTATATGTACCCCAATTATCGTCACCAAGCTCAGCAAATCTTTCAAGAGCATTAAGCTCTTCTTCCGACAATTCGTAATTATCGAATCCGCTTGCTTTTAAGTAAGCGGATAGCTCAGCTATCCGCTGAGCTTCCAGCTCAGCTATAAAGGATTCCATAAAATCAAAATCGATTTTACCATTATCATTAGTTGGTAAATAAATTTTTGTGGATAAGAATACTTTATCAACATCACGGACAAGAACTGATAATAATCTTGGCTTTTGTTTGTTGAGCAATGTTGAGAAGAACAAAATTGAAGATTCTGTTATCTCTATTTTGGGAATAATCTTTCTTACAAATTGTCCAGCGTACCAAGGCTTTTTTCTATAAAAGAAATCCATCTGTAAAAGACCTAAACTCCAAGTACCAGCGGGATTGATATTATCTTCGTTTACAAATCCTGTAGTCTGGAGAATTCCTTGATTTAATGAGGTCCTTGTTACATAATCATATTCTGTTCCCGGAACCAGTTTATCTGCATTGAAACTTAAGGTATTTTCAATTTTAAACAAATCTCCAAGCGTATATTCGCCCCACTTAACCGCTTGTAATTTTTTATTAAGTGAGGCTTCTATTTTCCCAGGCGGTCATCCTCCAAAGACTGATTTTTCAGAAGCGTTGATACTTCCCAAGCAAGATAATCATTAACCGTCTTTTTAAAATCATCTAAGGAGGGTGTAGTATCAATAGGTGCAGTTTGATTCCAATCTGATCCGTTTTCAGGATCTATATGTCCTTCATAGTATTCTTTTTCGGTGAGAATATCAAGTTTAGATTTTCCGAAACGCACAAGATCCACAATCTCCTGATAACGTTCTTTCGCTCTGTCGGTGTCAAACAGATTTTTGCTTGCTTTTTTACGGTCAGAACGAGTATAACCATCATTTGAAAAGTCAATAAACTTAACAATATCATCTTTTTGATGAGCTTCGCCTACTCGAAAAACATATACATTAGTTTGTACACTTGATTTACCGATAAATAGGTCTATCGGCATTCTAATACTTGCAAGAAGCGTGCTGTGTGTCAAAATGCTCTTATTATATTCTGTTGCTTTGCCTGATCCGGCTGAGTTTTGAATGATAATTGCTGCATATCCCTTTTCCATCATAGAAAGAGCTTTTTCGACAAATATCATTCCGTTGCCTTCGGCAGAGTACGGAGGATTCAAAACGAAAGCATCCGCAGGGAATTTTTCGTCAGTCTTACCAAATCCATAGTGTCCGTCAAAGTTCAAGGAGTCTTTGTTCAAAATGTTTGAGCTACCGTCACCCATCATAATCATATTAAGAACAGCAAGCATATAAACATTTGAAAGGATTTCTAAACCAAGCAACTGATTAGCTTTGATTTCTGCTTGTTTGATAGCTAATTTTTCAGGAGACTTTATTGTATTTTTGGCATCTATCAGCATTTCATTCATAGCAGCAACAAGCAAACCTGCTGAACCTGTTGCAAAGTCCCACACATAAGAGTCTTTGTTAACTCTTGCAAGGCGGCACAGAAGGGTTGCAACATAGGAAGGAGTCAGCACAACATCATTAAGCTGATCTTGTGTAAAACCAAGCCATGAATACATTTCGTTAAACAGCTTGCCTGTAAAATCTGTAGTAAGACCGATTTTGTAGTAAATACCAAGGTCATCTACTATTTTTACAAACACACGCTTCAGTTGGCTTTCTCCATCGTCAACCTTATTAATATTATCGGTAGTAAGCGTATTTTGAAGGGTTCTCACAATCAAATCTTTCTTATCTTTAGGCAGCTTTTTAGCATTAAGGAAAGAATTGATTTTTCGAATCATAATATCGCCATCTCTGTCACCTTCTTCGTCAGAAGATTTCAGTTCGGCTTTGGTCAACGGATAAACTTTGTTTTCAACATCGCCAAGAGTAGCCATAATTGAAGCTGCAACAAGGTATACACGATCGTTTTCGCTAAGCCCAATTTCTTCTTTGAAAATATCGTTATTGAGCTTTACAAGACTTGCTGTAATTTCTTGTTCTCTGCGTTCTTTCAGCTTTTCAATCTCTTCTTGTGGAAGGGACAACTGTTTAACTTTTTCAATGAAAGCTGAAAAATGTTCCTTCTTTAAAAAGGACAGGTCGGTATATTCATCAACCTTTTGTCCGACACCGAAATTGCTCTTAGAAACATAGTAAACGCCGATCAAATGCTTAAGCTTGCCGTTGGTAGCTTTGTATCCGGTAATACCAATAGCGATAACATCTGTATAGCTTGTATAGTGGAGCACTGCATTGGAATAGTGAACCGCACCATTAACTGCATACGCTTTAATATTGGCAAAATCAGGTTGGTTTTTCGCTGTTTTATTCGCAACGTTGCCTTCCTCATCCAATTTTACAAGCTTGTCCTTATATCCCTTATATTCAATTAAAACTGGATAATACCTTCCATCATTAG
>JAZSRT010000060.1:0-5682 GCA_045538645.1 Acutalibacteraceae bacterium
AAGCGGAATAAGGGCGTCAGCCCTTCCTTCATATTTGTCGTAGACAAATATATCATCCGAACATTGTTCGGATATCATCCGTCGAATGACGGACATCATTAGCACCAACGGTGCGACATCATTATCATAATTTGAAAGGCTTGCGCCTTTCAAATTATGATTTTATTGTTGACAAATAAGAAAAAATTGAATATAATGCCTTGTATAAAGGCAATAATGAAGAGAAGTAACCGAGGAATGCGGTTCCAGAGAGTGTGCGGCGGTGGAAAGCACATACAGGCAATTCGGCGAATAACACTTCGGAGCCGCTTGCCTGAACGGGTTTCTCAGTAGGGCTGCCGTGAATCGCACGTTAAAGCGAGATGCTTTTTGAAATAAGAAGCGTAAGAGGCCTTAAAGGCAAGATAGGTGGTACCGCGGGTTACAGTTGCACGTCCTATACGGACGGTCAACTGTTATTTTTTTATCGAAAGGAAATTTTTATGAAACACATCGACATCAAAGAAATTTTCACAAACGAAGAATTTATCGGCAAAGAAGCTACTGTCTGCGGTTGGGTAAGAACTGCAAGAGATTCAAAGAATGTGGGCTTTTTAGCGCTCAATGACGGTACTACTCTTAATCATCTTCAGATAGTTATTGACAAAGCTTCGGGAATTGCAGTGGATGCCGAAGCTACAAAGCTCGGTGCATCCGTTAAGGTTATCGGCACTGTTGTTAAAAACGAAAACAACGGCACTGTTGAAATCAATGCAGGGGAGATAGTTCTTTTAGGTAAATGTCCCCCCGACTATCCCCTTCAGAAGAAGTTCCAGAAGCTTGAAACCTTAAGAGAAAATCCCCACATCCGTGTCAGAACCAACACATTCAATGCAGTGTTCAGAGTGCGCAGTGTTATGGCGGCAGCTATACACAGATATTTCCAGGACAGAGGCTATACTTATGTTCACACACCCCTTATCACAGGTTCTGACTGTGAGGGTGCAGGTGAAATGTTCAAGGTAACCACAATCGGTTATTCAGAGGACTATAAAAATGCAGAAGAATACTATGCAGATGACTTCTTCGGCAAAAAGGCAGGACTGAGCGTTTCAGGTCAGCTTGAAGGCGAGGTTGCAGCTATGGCAATGGGTAAGATATACACCTTCGGCCCCTCTTTCAGAGCTGAAAAGAGTAATACTCTGCGCCACGTTGCAGAATTCTGGCACGTTGAACCCGAAATTGCATTCGCAGAGCTTCCCGACCTTATTGAAATTGCTGAGGATATGATTAAATACATTATCCGTGACTATATGGAAAAATGTCCCGATGAGCTTAATTTCTTTGAAGAGAGATTTGAAAAAGGACTTACAGAAAAGCTCCTCAATGTTGTAAACAACGACTTTGCTGTTGTTGATTACACAGATGCAATCGAAATTCTCAAAAAGGCTGATGTGAAGTTTGAATTCCCCGTAGAATGGGGCTGTGACCTTCAGAGTGAGCACGAAAGATATATCACGGAGCAGGTTTACAATAAGCCTGTATTCCTTATTAACTATCCTAAGGAAATCAAGTCCTTCTATATGAAGCAGAATGCTGACGGCAAGACTGTTGCCGCAACAGACCTTTTAGTTCCCGGTATCGGTGAAATCATCGGCGGCAGCGAAAGAGAAGCAGACCTTGATAAGCTTCTTTCAGCTATGAAAGCTAAAGGAATGGGCACGGAAGAATATTCCGACTATCTTGACCTTCGTAAGTACGGTACCGTTCCTCACTCAGGCTTCGGTCTCGGCTTTGAAAGAGTAATAATGTACTGCACAGGTATGGCTAACATCCGTGACGTTATCTTCTATCCGAGAACTGTCGGCAACATCAGATAAAGGTGATAATATGGCAAGAAATATGGTATATCCCGAGGGGTATAAGTCCACACTCTCACAAAAGGACACCCAGAGGGCAATCAAGATAATAAAAGATACTTTTCAGGTAAAGCTCGCAACGGCACTCAATCTTGACAGAGTAACTGCCCCCCTTATGGTAACAAAGGCATCGGGCATAAATGATGACCTTAACGGAGTTGAAAGAAAGGTTCATTTTACCATGAAGGAAATTGACGGCACGGCAGAGGTTGTGCAGTCACTTGCAAAATGGAAAAGAATGGCTCTTCACCGTTACGGTTATACTGAGGGCGAAGGCATATACACAGATATGAATGCCATCCGCCGTGATGATGACTGCGACAACACACATTCCCTTTTTGTTGACCAGTGGGACTGGGAAAAGGTTATTACAAAAGAACAGAGAACAGTTGAATTTTTGCAGGCAACCGTCAGCGCAATAATAAAAGCACTTGCCGAAACAAATGCTCTTTTACAGGAAAAATATCCCGTACTCAACACTGTTGTAAATGAAAACGTGTTCTTCATTACTTCTCAGGAGCTTGAGGATATGTATCCCGACAAATCCGGAAAAGAAAGAGAAAACCTTATCACAAAAGAACACGGCACGGTTTTTATTATGGGAATAGGCGCAAGACTCCGAAGCGGCCACCGCCACGACGGCAGAGCACCCGACTATGACGACTGGAGCCTTAACGGCGATATTCTTGTCTGGGATGAACAGCTTGGTGCCGCCCTTGAAATTTCCTCAATGGGAATAAGAGTAGACAGCGAATCTCTCAAAAAACAGCTGGAAATTGCAAATGCTATGGAAAGAAGTGCTTTCCCCTATCATCAGGGCGTGCTTTCAGGCACCCTGCCTCTCACAATAGGCGGAGGACTGGGGCAGTCAAGAATCTGTATGTTCCTCTTAGGCAAAGCCCACGTAGGCGAAGTACAGGTTTCAATCTGGCCCGACGATATGCGTAAAGTCTGTGCCGAAAACGGAATAGTTCTTCTGTAATACAGATGTTGTGCCTTTAAAAGCTTTAACCAAAGGCATCATAATTGAGGTAACCGTGTGTAATTCGATGCGTTAAAAAATGAAGCAGTGTTATGCAGTTTTGTTAATGATGCAAAAAGGAGAAAAGAATATGAGAAAAAATTTTGGGGCTAAGCCTATGATTTATCCTATGCCGGTGCTGATAATCGGTACTTTTGACAAAAACGGTGTTCCCGATGCCATGAATGCTGCCTGGGGCGGTATCAGTGAAGAAAAAGAAATTTCAATCTGTATTTCAGAGGGGCACAAGACCACAAAGAACATTCTTGAAACAGGCTGCTTTACCGTGAGCATTCCCGATGTGAAGAATACTGTTGCCGCTGATTATGTGGGTATTGCTTCGGGTAACGACACTCCCGATAAAATAGAAAAGGCAGGCTGGACATATGTTAAGAGTGAGCTTATAAATGCCCCTGTTTTCAATGAGCTGCTTTTTACGCTGGAATGTAAGCTTACATCCTATGATGCAGATTCCTGCCGTCTTGTGGGTGAAATTCTCAACGTTTCTGCAGATGAAAGCATTCTCACCGACGGAAAAATAGACCTTAAGAAATTCCGCCCCATAACCTTTGACCCCGCCGGTCACGATTATGTGGCGCTCGGTGAAACAGTGGGCAAAGCCTTTTCGGACGGTAAAACATTAAAATAATTATACACATACATATGAAAGTACCCTTATCGTCAGCCTGATAAGGGTACTTTCATATGTATTGAGGTGTATTACAGGGAGAATGCCTGCTGTACACCTTCTTTTTCCAGATATCTTGTGAAAACATCGTCTATGTTTACGTCTTTTTCAAACTGAACATTAAGGTGTATGGTGAGGGTGGTATTATCCGCAGAGGCTGTTATAACAGAATCAAATATCTGTACTCCGTTTGCTTTAAGGAAGGTCTTTAATTCGCTTACTGCAAGGGGGGTATTTTCTATCTGCACAAAGCAGGGAACAAGGTTATCGTTTGCAAGCACCTTATCAAAGCCGATAAGGAATTTGTGGAAGACTATCTGAACCAGTAATAAAAGGAATACCGATACAAATGCTACTATGTAAAGACCTGCGCCCATTGCCATACCCACTGCAGCCGTGACCCATATGCCTGCGGCTGTGGTAAGACCTTTTATCGAAATACCTTTAACAAATATCATACCTGCACCAAGGAAAGATATGCCTGTGATTATATTTGATGCAACTCTTGAAACGTCCACCTGTACGGATTCGAGAAAAACAATATCAAGAAAACCGTATTTTGAAATGATAACCATAAGTGCGGCACCCATGGCAACAATAATATGTGTTCTGAAGCCTGCATCTTTTTGTCTGAGTGTTCTTTCAACACCGATTATACCGCCGCATATTCCCGCAAGGATAATTCTGATTACGAGAACAGGATCTGAGTAGCCGTTGAAAAAATCTGCAACTGACTGCAAAAATGCTTCCATATGTTATCCCTCCGAATAAAGTTAATATTACAACATTATATGCTTTATGACGGTTAAAATCAAGCAAAAAACTGTTTTTCAGCATTTTGTAAAACAGTTTATTGCTATATTTGGATACAATTACAAAAAAGATCATAATTGCCTTTAATCAAAAAGAAAATTATGATCTTATACTTTTTAAATTTCTTCGGGCTTAAAAGAGGGCATAAGCTGAAGCTTGAACAGGTTTGCTTTGTGTTTTCTGTCTATGAGTTCTTTTTTGCTCAGGTCTTCAATTTTGCCTGTTCTTATATAAACGTCAAGCTCCGCATAGGTGAAGCCCAGGTTTTCTTCGTCTGTTTTTCCGCAAAGTCCGTCAATGGGTACTTTGTCAACCAGCTCTACCGGTAAGCCGAGAAGATAGCCTATTTCTTTTACCTCCGTTACCGTAAGGTTTGACATAGGTGAAAAATCGCCTGCCGCATCGCCGTAGCGTGTGGAATAGCCTACCCAGTCTTCGGAAAGGTTGCAGGTGTTTACTACTCTGCCGTTTACCGACTGGCTTACGGCATAAAGAGTTGACATTCTTATTCTCGGAGGAAGATTCTGCTTTGATTGCTCCGATACGGGTAAATCTTCGGGAAAGGCTGAAAGAATACTGTCTACAGTATTTTTTATGTTTATTTCATAGTGTTTTATACCCAGATGATTTACGAGCATATAGGCTTTATCTATATCGTGCTGCTCACCCTGAGGCATCAGAACACCTACTACTCTGTCTTTGCCGAGAGCTTCCACACATAAAGCTGCCGCAATAGAGCTGTCTTTACCGCCTGATATGCCTAAGACCGCATTACAGCCTTTGCCGTTTTCTTCAAAAAAATTTCTTATCCACTGAACGCAATCGTTTTTTACCTTAAGTGCATCAAACATTAAAAATCACCGCCGTTAAGTTTTTGTTTTATTCCGTTTATAAGCGAATAATCCTTTATCCGCTATTTGCTGTGAGCGTCAGCTCAGCGTGAATAAAAGGAAGTCCAATTCTATTATATTCCGACTTTCTCAGATGTCAAGCACACATAAATCATAATTTGAAAGGCGATAGCCTTTCAAATTATGATAATGATGTCGCACCGTTGGTGCTAATGATATCCGTCATTCGACGGATGATATCCGAACAATGTTCGGATGATATATTTGTCTACGACAAATATGAAGGAAGGGCTGACGCCCTTATTCCGCTTACGCTCTATTGCTCGCACCTGCGGTGCATTGCTGAAAATTATTTGTTTTTCGTTCTGCGTTTTGCACTCTGCGTTCTGCGCTTATAAAATGCTGACCGCA
>JAZSRT010000111.1:0-45700 GCA_045538645.1 Acutalibacteraceae bacterium
CCTCACCGTAAATTTTTGAAAGGTTTTCAATTTTTAAAATATCCATATTGAATTGCTCCTTTTCTTTTTTATTGCAGCTTCATTGTACCAATCAAAAATTACACTTCGGTGACTCTATTATTACAAAAACGTCACACAACCTGCTTGTAAAATCTTATTGTAAATTTCGCACCGCCGTGCTGACCATTTTCAGCTTTTATTGTTCCATTGTGACCCGAAATAATCATATTTGCGAGGTTAAGACCGACTCCAAAGCTTTCTTTTGATGAATTTTCACCCTTATAAAAGCGTTCAAAAATATGAGGCAGGTCGTTTTCGTTTATGCCGATACCCGTATCGGTGATGACAATTTCCGTAAAAATCGGAGTGTCTTCTGCAACTACGGTTATCTCTCCGTTTTCGGGAGTGTGCTCCGTGCAGTTTTTCAATATATTTCCGAAAGCCTCAAGGCACCAAGAGGAGTCACAGTCAAGACAAACATTATCCGTGTTTATAATAAGCTTCTGATTTTTAATATCCATCGGAACGAGCAGAGGCTCGGCAGATTTTTTAATGAGAGATGTGAGGTCTGTCGGTTTCTTTTCGAACTGTACGGTTCCTGCATCGAGCTTTGAAATTTTAAGAAGAACCGAAACAAGGTATTCCGTTTTGGTAATAAGCGCAGAAAGCTCTCTTAAAAGCTCTTCTCTTCTTTCTGACGAAATGTCGGGAGACTCTATAAGCGACAAAATAAGGTTTATGCTTGTAAGCGGAGTTCTTAACTGATGAGAAATGTCAGCAATTGAGTCTGCAAGAAAAGTTTTTTTCTTTTCTAAAATATCCTTTTGGTCGCGAAGGTGTACAAGCATTTTCTGCACATCACTTTCTAAAATTGAAAGCTCACCCTCATCAAAGCTTTTAATGTCTATTGTGTCGTTCCCATGAAGAATTTTATCTATATTTTCACATAGATTATAAATTCTGTTATATCTTTTCTTTGTAAACACAAGAAAGCTGCATATCAAGAATGCACTTAAAATCAATATACATACAGCGGTAAATTTAGAATAAAAAGCTGTAATAAAGCATAGTAACAGTGAGGGTATCACTGTTACTGCTAAAAATTTTCTTATTTCGGGATTGTTTGAAATTTTCATTTTATTCACCTAATTTATATCCTAAACCTCTTACTGTAAGAATGATTTTGGGGTTCTGTATATCATCTTCAACTTTTTCTCTCAGCCTTTTTATATATACCGTAAGCGTATTGTCATTAACGAAGTCGCCTGCAATATCCCATATTTCAGAAAGCAGTTTATTTCTTGTAAGAGTAACTCCGGGATTATTAAGAAAGACAAGAAAAAGTCTGTACTCTAAAGCTGAAAGAAAAACATCCTTGCCATTTTTGGTGACAATTCCTTTATCCATATCAACACTTACATTGCCAAGAGTGAGCATACTTTGACTTTTACCTGTTCTGCGAAGAACAGATTTAATGCGGGAGATAAGCTCTCTCGGACGGTAAGGCTTTTCTATATAATCATCAGCACCGATATCAAGCCCTGTTACAACGCTGAACTCATCAGCTGAAGCCGTAAGGAAAATTACAGGACAATTTGTCACACTCTTGATTCTGTTGCAAAAAGAAAATCCGTTCCCGTCAGGCAGAAGAACATCCAATAAAACAAGGTCAAACTGCTTTGTTTCAATCTTATTTTCGGCTTCTTTGCAGTTAAGGACACTGTCCGTATCAAAGCCTTCATGACGGAGAAGCTCACTTAAATTTTTAACGATTGTAACATCATGTTCTATGATAAGTATTTTAATCATAATATCACTCTTTTCGGTGGTTATACAATGATTATATATATAAAGAGAGGTTAAATCAATATTTGTGACGGATGAGTAATAATAAATACTTTCCAAATTTTGACATCTTTGCAATTAAAAGCTAAAAGTGTCATAATGGGTTATATACTTTGATAGAAAGATATAAAAAATTGAGTATTCACAGGAGAAATCCCTTATGAATACTCAATATGGTCGGAGTGACGGGATTCGAACCCACGACCTCTTGGTCCCGAACCAAGCGCACTACCAAACTGTGCCACACCCCGAGATATTCATTTTGTAGCCTGATAATTATATCAAATCTTTTTTTGTATGTCAATAATTTTGTGGTGATAATATAAGTTATTTTGTGTAAGTAAATTCTCAAAGTAAGTTCCACAGTGGAAATTGAGATTGATTTCATTTTTTATATAAAAGTGATTTGCATATTTGATTAAGCTGAATTAAATTATTGATAAAATTTAGTTTTTGTGTTAAATTATACAATAAGCATTATTTTTATTATAATATAAATTGTTAAAATTTTTTTACAGGAGATTATCATAATGTGGAAAAAGCTTTTGGGTATGAATGTGAGTGAATCTTTTGAGCTTCCCATTGAAGAACAGATAGTTATGCTGAAAGAATGTGGGTTTGATGCATTTTTTACGCCTTGGAATAAGAATTATCCTATTGATAAATGGGTAAAACTGGCTTCTGATATCGGGATGATATATCAATCTGTTCACGCACCTTTCGGAGGTGTTGCTGATTTGTGGAGAGGGGATAAGCAAAAAGCGGATGCTGCTGAAAAAGAGCTTGTTGACTGTGTTCATTCCTGTTCCGATAATGAAATCGGGCTTATGATATCCCATTGTTACATAGGCTTTGACGGTATAGTTGATATTACCGATGAAGGTATTGAGCGTTACGGAAGGATTATTACCGAAGCTGAAAAATGCGGAGTAAACATTGCTTTTGAAAATACCGAAGGGCTTGAATATCTCAGCAAGCTCCTTGAAGTATATTCCGACAGAAATAATGTAGGTTTCTGCCTTGATACAGGGCATGAAATGTGCTACAACTTTTCTGAAGACCTTCTTGCACGTTGGGGTGACAGGCTTATTGCTACACATCTTAATGATAATCTCGGAATCAAAGACTTCGGCGGAAAAACATTCTGGCATGATGATCTGCATTTGTTACCCTTTGACGGTATCTGTAACTGGGATTTACTTGCAGACAGAATGAAAAACTGCGACTATAAGGGAATACTTACATTTGAACTGAACAGAAAATCAAAACCTCACAGACACGAAAATGATAAGTATGAGAAGATGTCTTTACGTGAGTATTTTACGGAAGCTTTTATAAGAGCCTGCAGGTTTGCTGCAAAAATATAATTTTTTACAAAAATGAACAAACTGTTTATTGTTTATTAATTTTTTTTATGTTATTATAAGATCATACGATGTATAAGGAAGTAGTTTTATGATTTTAGATGATCTTACTGAGCTTCGCAATTTAAAACATATGGTTGATTACGCTGCCGAGAATTTTGCTGAACAGGATTTTATTCAGTATAAGGTTCCCGGCGGTATAGAATCAAAAACTTATTCTCAGCTGAAAAAGGATTGCGATGCATTCAGTAATATGCTTGAAGATAAAGGACTAAAGGGTGCGCACGTTGCAGTTATCGGACCTACCAGCTATAACTGGATAGTCACTTATTTCGGTACTGCGGCAACAGAGAGTATTATTGTACCTTTAGCTACTGCAGAAACTGCGGATATGAACTGTCGGCTTATGGATTATGCTGATGTTGATGTTTTGGTCTTCGACGAAAAAAGCAGACCTTTATATGAAGCTGCAAAAGAACAACTTCACGGAATTAAGCTTTTTGTGAGTATTGATAACACATCTTTTGAAGACGGTGTGCTTAATTTTTCAGATATATTAAAGATTTATGCAGGCGAGTATAAAAAAGAACCCGATGCAAAAAAGACCTGTGCTATTATGTATACCTCAGGTACAACAGGGTTCCCCAAGGGAGTTATGCTCTCTCATGAAAATCTTGTATACAGTGCAACAAGTGTGCATGTTGCCTGTCCTACAACAAAGATGTTTTGCTGTCTGCCCATATATCACGGCTTTTGTTTTACCGCTAATATTACAAAAAGTATCTGCAAAGGTAAAACAGTTTGTGTAAACGACAATCTTACAAATATTGTTGCTGATCTTCGTCTGTTTAAGCCCGACAGTATTGTTGCTGTTCCGCAGATAGTAAAAAAGCTTATGGGCGGAGCAATTAAATATGCCGCATCAAAACCGGAAATGTCGGAATACGATGCAGTAGAAGAATTTTTAGGCGGTAATATTATTGATATTATTTCAGGTGGTGCCCCCCTTGATGCCTCTGTAAACGAAAGATTCAACGCTACAGGTATTCTTGTTCTTAACGGCTACGGAATGACAGAGTGTTCACCTATTATTTCCAATAATTCAGTGGGCAATTTCCGACACGGCTCTGTCGGTATGCCTATTCCTTGTATGGATGTTAAAATTGTTGACGGTGAGATTCTTGTTAAAGGTCCAAGCGTTATGCAGGGTTATTATAAAAATCCCGAAGCTACAAAAGAGGCTTTTACCGAGGACGGATATCTTCATACGGGAGATCTGGGTCATTTTGATGAAGACGGATATCTTTATATTACCGGCAGATGCAAAAACCTTATACTTCTTGATAACGGAGAAAATGTATCTGCAGAAATGCTCGAGGATAAATTCTCTTTTGAACCTATTGTTCAGGAAGTTATTTGTTTCGGCGAAAACGGTGCAATATATGCCGAAATATACCCCAATAAAACTTATATTGCCGAGAATAACCTTACGGATATTGACAGTGCAATGGTTGAAATGCTTATGCGAGTTAATGCAAAACTTGCAAGTTTCCAGAGAGTTTCCGCTTATGTTTTAAGAGATACTCCTTTTGAAAGAACAGCTTCCTCGAAAATCAAAAGAGGAGCTCCCGCAAAAGTCAAAAAGCCCGATCCGATAGCACCTAAAACCCCTGATGAACAAAAAGTTTATGATGCTGTAAAAGAGCTTCTCGGTATTTCAATTCTTAGTATGACCGACAATTTCTTTGCGGTGGGCGGAGATTCTCTTAATGCTGTTGAGCTTGCGGTTTCACTTAATATAAAACCTCAGACGGTTTATGACAATCCTTTTCTTTATGCACTTGCAAATAAAATAAGCGAAACTTCCGAAACCGAAGCTGACGGAATAAGCAACATCAATGAGCTTATTATTAAAACCCGAGGCGGGGAAGTTACAGAAAAAGGATTCTCATGTGCTTTTCTTACGGGAGCCACGGGCTTTCTCGGTATTCATATTCTGAAGGAACTTATAGATGCAGGACTTAAGGTGTATTGTCTTGTAAGAAGCGAAAAGAAGCTTCTCAAACAGATTGAATACTATTTCGGAGCTGTTGATTTAACAAATGTAAAGGCAATTTCGGGTAATATTGAAGCCCGTCGCCTGGGGCTTAATGAAGAAGATTATCTTGCGCTTGCAAAAGAAGTTGATGTGGTTTATCATGTAGCCGCAAACGTACATCACGCAGGCGACTATGCTGACCTTGAACGTACAAATGTTGAAGGCACAAATCATATAATAGACTTTTGCTTTGATGCCGAGGCTGTTTTGCAGCACACTTCTACCGTAAGTGTCCACGGTGCTGCAACTGTCCGTCAGAGTTTCAAAAATGCCGAATTCCACGAGGATATACTGAATATCGGTCAGTATTACTGCGATAATGTATATATACACAGCAAATACCGTGCGGAAGAAGCTGTGATTGAAGCCAGAACCAAAGGACTTAAAGCAAATATTTACCGTATAGGTAATCTTACATGGAGAGCTTCCGACGGTAAATTTCAGAGTAATTCATCTGATAACGGTTTTCTGCATCGCCTTCACGCAATGTTAAAGCTTGGGCTTTATCACGAAAATATGGATAAATATCCTATGGACCTTACTGCAGTTGATGAATGTGCCGATGCATTTGTGAAGCTTTCGCTTCTTTGCAGAACAAATGAAATATATCATATGTATAATCATAATTATCTTGATTCCCGTGATATGTTTGAAAGACTTAATGTGCCTTACCGTCACGTTTCAACAACGCAGATGATTGAAACAGCTTTTGCGAATACTTCCGACAGGGATATACACGTTTATCTTTTCTATATGATAATTTCAGGCCGTTCACAGAATGTGCCGGTGCATAACAAATTTACGTTATCATTGCTTGAAAAAACAGGCTTTGAGTGGAGTAAACCTGATAAACGTTATCTTACAGTATCACCCGACGGCGGAAAAGGTCTTTGCCTTGACTTTGACCCTGTTGAAATCAAGCCTATGAGAAAAACAGGCGGTATTCTTAATCCCATACAAAAACTTACTTTAGGTGTTCTTAAGGATGCCGTTCCTACCGACAGCCTGATTTTAAGAGGTGCAGGTAAAATTGCTGAACTTAAATCGGAACTTGAAAAAATCGGTGTAAAAAATCCCCTTGTTATAACTTTACCTGATGCTTATAAATTCAATGGAATAGCAGCTTTTCTTGATTCATTCGATAAAAAACCTGTTATTTTTGATTCTATAGTGGGTGAACCTACGGTTAAAAATACCGATGATGCACTTTCTCTATATATCGAACACGGATGTGATTCGGTTGTTGGTATCGGCGGCGGCTCCGTTCTTGATACAGCAAAAATCGTTGCGCTCAGAGCAAATAATAAAAACAGTATTATTGATGATATATGTAAACTTGAATGCGATGCAAATATGAGTGTTCCGCTGTTTTTAGCTCCTACAACTGCAGGTACAGGCTCGGAAGTTACATTTTTTGCCGTTGTGACCGAAGAGGAAGAAAATAAAAAAAGTCCCTTTGTAAGTGATAAATATCTTCCGGATGTGGTTGTTCTTGACCCTGAACTCACTCTCACCGTTCCTGCAATGAGCACTGCATATACGGGAATCGATGCCATGTCACATGCCATAGAAAGCTATGTGAGCCTTTTTTCATCTTCTTTTGAAGAGGATGCAAAACTCGCTCCCGATGTTTGCAAGGATATATTCACACATCTTTATAATTCCTGTGTGAATCCCTCGGATATACGTTCCCGTGAAGTTCTTCAGAATGCGGCTTTTAATGCAGGCCTTTCTTTCAGAAGAATCGGAACAGGATATATTCATGCCATAGGTCACAGATTGGGTGAATTCTGTCATATACCCCACGGACTTGCTGTTGCAGTTTGCATTGCACCTGTTCTTCGTGCATATCTGCCTTTTTCTGCCGATAAACTTTCGGAACTTGCTGTTTATTGTGGAATGGGAATTGATACGGACACGAATGAAAATAATGCCAATGCATTTATCAATGCCGTGGAAGCTCTTATAAAGAAACTCGGTATATCGGCTGAATGCATTGATTTCAATGAAAATGATCTTGATGAAATAACAAGAAGAGCACAGGAAGAAGCAAAGATAGTCGGCTATCCGAGACCTTTCAGCGACGAGGAACTTAAAAACATCATTCTCTCTATTTTCAGTTAAGGTGATAATATGTCTCAAAAAAAGAAAACTGATATTCTGAAAATAGTTATAGGTGCTGCCCTTGCGGCGGCATCTGTGCTTTTTGTGTGGATATTAAAGCAACCGCGTTTTCAGAATATTGCTTTCGTTTTGACTGCTTCGTCAGTTGCGGCTTTTGTTGCAGAAACAGCGGTGCTGCAGTTATTAAAAGGAAAAAATGTATTGAAACGCATTATAAAAGTCATCCTTATATTTGCCGTTAATATATCTTTTCTTACTTCTGCCGTAATTTACAGCTTTTCGCCTGCCATTATCCTTCAGCCCCATTCGGATGAAAATGCATATTCTGAGCTTCAGAATATTTCAGATGTTGAGGAAATAACATTTGACGGAAAAAACGGAAAAATCAACGGTTGGTTTTATAATAAAGCGGGGGAGAGTGCCCCCACGGTTTTATATTTTTACGGTAATTATGAAACTGCATCCACGAGGCTTTTGCAGTTGGTAAATAACCCGTCTTATAAAGCTTTTGACGGTTGCAACTTTGCTGTTTTTGATTATCCTTCTTACGGTAACAGCGAGGGAAGATGCACTGCTAATTCACTTCTTGAATTTTCACTTGACGTGTATGATTATCTTATAAAAAAGACGAATAATATAGTAGTTCTCGGCTATTCCGTGGGAACAGGTCCTGCTGTTTATCTTGCAAGTGAGAGGGATATTTCCGCACTGATTTTATATGCTCCGTATATGAACGGAAAAGATTTATACAATAATGTTATCGATATTTTCCACGGACCGCTTGAAAAACTTGTTGCATTTGATATAGAAAGTGAAAAATATGCAGAAACGGTGGCAGAAAAAACTCTGATTCTTGCAACAGAAACTGACGAGCTGATACCTTTTGCTTCTTCAGTCGGTCTCTCCGAAAAGTTTGTTGATTGTATAATGGTAACAGCACCCATTTCAGGTCATAATGATTTTCTTTCGAGCGATTTTATTGCAAGAGAAACGCAGTTTTTTGTAAGCGGGGTGACAAATAAATGAAAAATGAATTGAAAAAATCCGTAAAAACCGCCTTATTGCTTGTATCAACAGGACTTCTTATAACCTTATTTGTCTTTTTTCTTTTTTTCGGAAAAGGCTTACAGCTACTGATGCCTTTAATTTTATTTCTTATATTTTTTACAGTTTTTTTAATTTTGGAAAAATTATCTTTTCTTTCAGAAAGATTATGGTTAAAAACAGCACTTGCGGTAATATTAATTCTGATTGTAACAGTTCTTATATAGAAGAGAGCCCGAAACGGCTCTTTTCTGTTTTATAGGAAATTCTAACATTTTGGAACTTTTTTATATCAATTCCGAAGTGCTGATTGACTTTTTGATTTTTTTAATATAGTATTTAATCATTATTTTTTGGAGAAGAAATATGAAAAAAGAAAAGATAAAAAAGGTGCGGCAAAAGGCACATGTTCTTAAAAATACTGCTTTTATGCTGGGTTGCGCTTTTAAGTGTGCCCCTTTGTCGCTTATTATTATATATATAGCCTATATTGCCGAGAATGTTTATTATTCCGTTGTTATAAATGTTATGTTTCTTGAAACTGCACTGTCTATAGTTGAAGGCAACGGCACATTCCGTGAATTTGTTTTCTGGATGTGCATTATAGTTGTCGGAAAGCTTCTTATTGACCTTTTAGGCTACATAGATTTTTATACAGTCAGAACAAAATTTGAAATAAAATGTGAAAGCTACATAAATTCCCTTATCTTCACAAAGGCACAGCAGGTTGAACTCGGTTGCTATGAGGACCCCGATTTTTTTGATAAATACAACCGTGCCACCTGGGTAGTTGAAAAAGGCGGTTTTAAGAGAATTATTGAGGGTTCTGCCTGGACGATAGGTTCATTCGTAAGTATTGTTTCATTGATTGCCTATCTTATATCCATTGATCCGTTTCTGCTTATTTTTATAGTCTGTCCTCTTGTTGTTATCGTATTCAGAATATTCAAGAATAATATTGAACTTGAAAAAGAAAAGGAAATGACACCCTTTGAAAGACAGAAGGACTATGTAAGGAGAACCATTCTTCTTAAGGATTTTGCCAAAGAAATCAAAACAACAAATATTTTTGCTGTTATTGATAAAAGATTCAGAAGTGCAATACAAAAAAATATTGAAGTAATAAAAAAATACGGCTGGAAGATTGGACTTCTTGAATGTATCTCGGATTATTTTGCCGAAATCATTCCTGTTACGGGCGGTTTTCTTTACGGTTGTTACAGACTTATAATTGCCGGAAACCTGCCGATTTCTGAGTTTTCCGTTCTTATATCCGCAATTACAACCAGCAGAAACAAGCTTAATCATCTTGCACACTATTTTGCTATGCAGCAAAAGCATTGCTTATGGGTGCAGAACTTAAGAGAATTTCTTGAATATGAACCTGCCATTCAGGGCGGTGAGTTAAATCCCGAAGAATTCAGTAGTTTAGAGTTTAAAAATGTGTCGTTCAGATATAAAGAGAACTCAGACTATATTCTTAAAAATGTATCATTCAGTATAGAAAAAGGGCAGACAATTGCTGTTGTCGGACATAACGGAGCGGGCAAAACAACGCTTTCAAAGCTTCTTATGCGTCTATATGATGTTACCGAAGGTGAAATACTTTATAACGGAATAAATATTAAAGAATATGACCTTAGGGAATACCGTAAAAAGTTTGCAAGTGTTTTTCAGGATTACCGTGTGTTTGCTATGACGGTTGCCGAAAATGTCCTGACCGAAGAAGTTACCGAAGAAAACAGAAAAGAAGCCGTAAATGCCCTTAAAATGGCAGGTGTATATGAAAAAACAGAAAAGCTTGTCAATAAAGAGGATTCAATTCTTACAAAAGAATTTGATCCCGAAGGGATACTTCTTTCAGGCGGCGAAACTCAGAAGGTTACAATTGCAAGGCTTTTTGCCGCTGATTTTGACATTGCGGTTCTGGATGAACCCTCATCGGCTTTAGACCCTGTTGCCGAAAGCAAAATGTATGATGCACTTGAAACAGGTACTGCAGGTAAAACGGTTTTTTATATTTCTCACCGTCTTTCAAGTGCAACACGTTCGGACAATATTCTTGTATTCAACCAAGGGCAGATAATTGAACAGGGAAGTCATGAACAGCTTATGGCTCAAGGCGGTCAGTATGCCGAAATGTTTACTCTTCAGGCTTCAGGCTATAAAGAGGAGGTGGCTGAAGATGAAGCCTAAGAATAAAAATAAAACAAAAGAAAGATCCAATGCTTTTAAGAATTATATCTATATGCTTAAATTCATCGGAAAGCATACCCCTTTTATGCTTTTTTGTTATCTGACTTTTGACGTGATTGCCAATCTTCCGTGGACTCTTTCAAATGTTGTGCTGCTCAAATATATTATAGATGTGGTAACTGAAGGCAGCGGTTACGAAAGAATATTATATGTACTTATTTTCTTTGTTGCATTTGTTATTGTAACCAATCTTTTTATAACTCTTTTTTATGAAGTATCATTGCCAAAGCAAAAAGAAAAACTTTATTTCAGTATTTATAAAACCATTTATGAAAAAGCGGCAAAAATGGATTACGAAGCATACGATAATCCAGAATACTATAATGATCTTGTTCTTGCAATGACCTCAATGAATGATAGAGCATATAGTGTGCTTACAAATACACAGGATATACTCACAAATATTGCAGGGGTTCTCACAATAGGAACTGTTATTGTTACTATAGATCCGATGTGTCTTATTTTTGTGTTTTTGTGTGTTGCCATAATGACACCTGTCGGAAGACTAATCGCAAAAGTAAATGTTGACAGAACCGAAGCTATGACACCGCTCGACAGAAAGAATCTTTATTTCAGCCGTGTATTCTATCTTCAGGATTATGCAAAGGAATTAAGACTGTCGGGCGCAGGTGAAATGATAGAAAGAAGATACAACAAAAATATTTTTGACAGAATAAAAACTATTTCCCCCTACCTTACCCGTCAGTGGCAGTTATATTTCTGTCAGGAATCCCTTCCTATGACATTGCTTATATATCTCGGAATAACTTTATATATGGGATATAAGGCCATTGTTACAAAAGAAGTGGGAATGGGGGATTTTGCCGCAACCTTTAACGGTGCCGCATCCATAAGTAACAGTGTGTTTGCCATAACAAGCTGGTTTGCTATTTCTTTCCGTGAAAACGGACTTTATATCGAAAAGTTCAGGCGTTTTATGAACGCAAAGGAAAAAATAGTAGACGGAACAGATAAAACTGTTTATAAAAAGCCCGTAACAATAAGATTTGAAAATGTATCTTTTAAATATCCCGGAACCGATAAATATGTTCTTAAAAATATCAATCTTGAAATATCGCCTTATAAAAAAATAGCCTTTGTCGGATATAACGGTGCGGGAAAAACAACGCTCACTAATCTTTTATTACGGCTATATGATGTTACTGACGGCAGAATTACCGTTGACGGAAAAGATATAAAAGAATGGGATATAAAAGCATATCACGATAATTTTGCGGCAGTATTTCAGGATTTTTCTCTTTTCGGTGCAACACTTGGTGAAAATGTTTCAATGAATGA
Source organism: Acutalibacteraceae bacterium (assembly GCA_045538645.1). Classification (GTDB taxonomy): domain Bacteria; phylum Bacillota; class Clostridia; order Oscillospirales; family Acutalibacteraceae; genus RUG806. The sequence goes on from JAZSRT010000111.1 coordinate 12,031, forward strand.
TACTCCCGATAAGAAAAAAGCAGAAGAAGCACTTAAAGCATCAAGCTTTGAAAAGGAATTACCGGACGGAACAGACAGTATTTTACTTCGGGAATTTGATGATAACGGTGTGTCACTTTCAGGAGGCGAGGCCCAGAAAATTGCAATAGCCAGAGCTTTTTATAAAGACTGTTCCTTTGCTGTGCTTGATGAACCCAGTGCAAATCTTGATCCTGTTGCTGAGTATGCGCTTAACCATTCTATGGTTAAGGCAGCAGAGGATAAAACGGTTATGTTTATTTCTCACAGACTTTCCACCACTGTTATGGCAGATGAAATATATATGATGGAAAACGGAGAGATAGTGGAGCAAGGTTCTCACGAGGAGCTTATGAAACAGGACGGAAAATATGCATATATGTTCCGTTTGCAGGCGGAAAAATATAATGAGCAATAAAAAAATTAAGAAATGTATTGATTTAATGATTGGAATTTAATATAATATATAGGAGTTTTAACTAACTTATATATTGAAAAGGAGAAAATGTTATGAAAAAAGTTATCAGTTTAGCTCTTGTTCTTGTTTTAGTTCTTACAGCATTTGCAGCATGTACCCCCGTTGAAGAAAAGATTTTAGGTTCATGGAATGTAAATGCAGACCTTGGTGCAGGCTTCTCTAAAGGTATGACTTACATATTTAAAGAGGGCGGTACAGGCGAGATTCAGGTTGTGGGTAATTTAGTCGCTCCCAGTTTTAGATGGTCAATTTATGAAAAGCAGCTTACCATTGAAATGGATGCCAGTGCTTCTAACGGCTTACTTCAGGGTATTTTCAGTTCATTAGCTGATCTCGGAATTGATCCTATTTCTTATACCTTTGAACTTAAGGGCGATACACTCACTCTTACAACAGCAGACGGTAAAACAACAACACTTACAAGAGTTGTTACAGAATAAAATTAAAAAGGACGGGTTGTTCATGTGAGCAACCCGTTTTTTGAATTTTAACTATATTTAAGTTTTTCTGATTAAAATTCCTTCGTTTACAGGATTATACTTATGAGGAGATAATAATTTGAGCAAAAATAATTCAGCAAATAAAAATGATTCAGCGAAGAATAATCCGCCTGAAAACATTTTATCGGAAAACAATTCAGAAAAGAATAATTTACCTGAGTCTGATAAAGTAAAGGAATATTCGGAAAATATTGATTTAACACAGTTGTGTTCAGCAATTGATGATGAAACTGAAGAATTTGATTCATTTGAGATTGATTTAATAAAGGATAATCCGGCAAGAATTGATTTATCAGAGTTATTTTCAAAGAAAAATGATTCAACCGATAACAAAACAGCCTTCAGCGGAAAAACCTCCGCAAACAAAAAGGCTGTAAAACGGAATGTCCCTATAGTTCTTTTTTCTGTTGTTATATTCTGCGCCGTATTATCTGTTTTTATTTTACAAAGTGTGCCGACAGTTGATGATATCGAAACTACTGTGTTGAATGAATCAACTTCAGTTTCGGAAGAAACCACATCTTTATTTCCTGTTACAGAAGTTTTTGCACCGTCTCATCACGACGAAATCCAACAGCAAATTAACATTATCGGAGAAATAAACGGGGCAACGGGAGTTCAGGTGGCAGTTATTGAAAACGGAAGATTTTCTGATACCTTTACTTACGGCTGGGCAACAGTGAATAAAGAAGAAATGACTTCAGAACATAAAATAAGGGTAGCTTCAATAACAAAGGTGCTTATAGGTGTTGCGGCAATGCTTCTTTATGAAGACGGAATTATTGATATTGATGAAAGTATCGGAAAAATATGGAATACCGACATTACGAATCCTTATTATCCGTCAGACCCTGTTACTGTACGCAATATGCTTAATCATACTTCATCCATAGTCAGTTACGGTGATGACTATTCTATGCGTTACAGCAATGTATTAAACAGATTTGATGATTGCTTTAATAATACAAGACCCGGCGCTTTTGAATCCTGGTGGTACAACAATTATGTGTTCAGAGTGCTTGGTATGACTCTTGAACTTGCCGCTCAGAAAAAACTTGACGATATTCTTAAAGAGGAATTATATTCAGTATTAGACATAGATGCCGCATTTGCTGCAGGGGATCTGTTTAATACGGAAAAAATAGTCACCCTTTATGATGAAGACGGTAAAATTGAACGTTCCGCCGCTGCACTTAAAACTTTTCACGTTTCAGACGGAATCGGAGAAGACGGTTCTTATTATGCAGGGGGATTCACTGTAAGTGCGGCAGATCTTGCAAAAATAGTATCAATGCTTGTTTGTAACGGCGAATACAACGGAAAACAGATATTAAAGCCCGAATCCGTTGAGATTATGGAAAGCTGTTTTTCAAAACCTCTCGAAGACGGTTCTTATCAGGGAACGCCGTTATTATATATGCCTGATATCTATGGCAGAGAGGGAATATATTTTCACACAGGCTCAGCTTACGGTTCATTTAATTGTATATCATACGACCCTGTTACCGGTGACGGTGTAGTGGTTCTTACCACAGGTGCTGTTGATCTTGCAAAAACAGCGGATATCAGATATATATGTGACGATATCAATTATTATATTTATAATATAATTGCGTAAGCATTACAAAATAAACGGCTCAGGCACACTTGTATTCAGTATGCCTGAGTCGATTTTTTGCTTTATAGGAAATTCCTTCCTATAAAGCAAAAAGATTATATGTCCCTGTGAACGCTCAGCTGTGCTTCGCTCGGAGATGGACTATTCGAAAACGTTTCGACGCAGGCGTACGGCGAAACGTTTTCTTGCAAGCTGAGTTATTGTACATAGTAATAAAAAATATACACGGTGTTGCATTTTGAATGGTATTACGGTATAATATTGCTGAACAGAAAAAAAGGAGCATAATTATGGCAAACACTGAAGATCGCCGTGTCAGATTAACAAAAAAAATATTAAAAGAAGCTCTCATTGAAATTATGAGAGAAAAACCGATTCACGAAATAAGTATCAAAAAGGTATGTGAAACAGCCGATGTAAACAGAAGCACCTTTTATCATCATTATCAGTCACCCCAGGAGCTTTATGATGACATAATAAATGATATTACAGGTGAAATTAATGTTATTCTCAATAAAAACCGTGAGAAAAAAGCCACCAACAGTACAATTATTGCCGAGATGCTCTCTTTTGCAGAAGAAAACAGAGAACTGTTTCTTGTAATTTTAAGTGATAAAGGCAATATAAGCATCGGTGAAAGGCTTACTAATATAATCGGTCAGTTTATCGGTGCCGACAACGGCTCGGAGCTTTCTATGTACTGCACTCAGTTTATTTCTGCCGGTGTTGCCAATATTCTGTGGCTGTGGCTTAATAACGAAAAACGCCTGCCCCCGAAAGAAGTGGCAGGACTTATCACAACCATAATGACTCACGGCGTAAAACGTGCTGTTATGTTTTCTTCAAAAGAAGGAATAATAATAAAATAACTATAATATAGTATTGCCGCTTATTCCCGAAAAAGGAATAAGCGGCAGATTTTTGTTCAGCTGTTATCTGCTGTTAGTTGCAGCCGCAGCCACAGTTGTTCTGATTACAGCCGCAGTTATTGTTCTGGTTGCAGCATCCGTTATCGCCTGTGAGTACAAGAATAAGGATGATGAAAAGGATCCAATAGCTGTTGCATCCGTTACCGAAGAGCATTCAAATAACCTCCTTTCGCACCTTCCACTTCATAATATGAAAGATACGCAAAAGAGTGCAGGAAAATAAAGCTAAATTAAAAAAATCAGAGCATCTTTTCGTAATAAGGTTTTTTGCCCTTTATGTTGAGGGCGGTTATCCATTTGCCCGAAAAATAGTTTTTCGGACGAAGAACCACTTTGTCATCATAGATTTCCAGCTGTAAGCCTGTGCCCAGCTTCTGATATTCGCCGTGATGATTTCCGCAGGAAAGGCTCGGCAGATTGATAAGTGTAACACCGTCTTCATCTTCAAAGCTCGAATAGTCCTCTTTTTTCATCATATCCTCACCGCAAAGTCCCATATGGGAATGACCGCTGAAATAGAATACGTTTTTATATTTTTTGAGAACACAAGCCACTTCATCGCTTCTTTCACCGATACCGCCGTCATCAAGCGGACGGTTCGGGTCCTCGTGTCTGTCCCAGGTGCGGGGAAGTCCGTGACGTTGGTTGAGACTCTGATGGCAGAATACAAAAATGGGATTATTTGTTGCTCCCGCTTTTTCCATTTCGTTTCTGAACCAATTCATCTGTGTGTCGCTTATTGATGCTTCACAGCCGCTGTCGGCATCAGTTCCGATACAGATAAAATAATATCCGTTTATCACTTCAGAAAAATACGGTGTGCCAATCTCTCTTTTGCAGATATCCTTATATGCAGAATAGTATTCCTTTATTGCGTCTTCAAATCCGTCATCATTCCATCCGTCGTGATTGCCTATTGTGAGAATGATTTTTTTTGCGGCATCGGGGAATTTCTTGAAACACTCTCTTGTCATATCCCAGTTTGTTTTGCTGCCCCTTGATGTAGTATCTCCGACTGTTATAAATGCATCGGAATTACTCTGCTTTGCACCCTTAAGCGCACGTTTGAGAAGCATCATAGGGAACCATTTTGTGGGATGCTTTTCGTCTATGTGAGTGTCGGAAACAATAGTTGCACAAAGCTTTATACCGTTATATAAATAATTCATATAATCACCTGTTATTTTTTTCTTTTTTTACAGTTTACCACTGCCGACAGAATAAAACAATACAAAAAAGTAAGAAAAAATCTTACAATTTATCAAACCCCAACCCCCAATCTTGGGGGCTGTAGGTGTTTCTTGTTATATGCAAATTGCTCACAATGCGAGCAATTTCCTATATAATAACAAAAAAAGACGTTGTGTTTCGGAACACAGCGCCTTTTGGCTTGGGTTGATGTTATGCGTGTACGGTAATCGGCTGAACGTCAGGCAGGTCTACTTTTATGCCTGCAAGGTGGCGGATTATATCTTTTCTTTTTATAATACCTATAAATACACCTCTGTCATCAACAACGGGAACAAAATTCTGATAGTAAGCACGTGAAAGAATTTCGTCCATCGATGCGGATGCGAGAACAGGCTGGTAGTCGTGCCTGATAATTGTTTTAAGTTCGGTTTTCTCAAGCTTCTTAAGATCGGGATTACTGTCATTGTAAAGCGCCCAGAGAAAATCGCCTTCTGTTACCGTTCCTTTATAATAACCGTTATCATCAATTACAGGGATAGCGGCATAACCGTGAAATTTCATTTTTTCAAGTCCCTGTCTTACGGTACTTTCAACATTAATATATTCAACTTCTATTTTAGGGGTTAAAAATCGAAGTATGTTCATCACAATTCTCCTATAAGTATTTTGTGATTATATTAAAAAATATAAAACTGAATACTAACTTAAATCAGTCAAGACTAAAATATGTTTTTGCATTTCTGAAAGCGATATTTTTTACAACATCGCGCAGGAAGTCGAAATCGTCGGGATATTCTCCGTTTTCAACAAGGTTTCCGATAAATTCACAAACGATTCTTCTGAAATATTCGTGTCGGGGGTATGAAAGGAAAGAGCGTGAGTCTGTAACCATACCGATAAACTTTGAAAGTACACCAAGGTTACCGAGAGCCTTTATCTGTTCTCTCATACCGTCAATATTATCATTGAACCACCATGCAGTACCGAACTGAATTTTTGATGCGGCTTCTGCTGACTGGAAGTTCCCGAGCATAGTGCCGAGAACATAGTTATCCTTGGGGTTGAGTGTAAAAAGAACGGTTCTGGGAAGGCTGTCTTCAACATCAAGTGAATCAAGAAGACGGGATAACTTGAACGCCACTTCATTGTCTGCTATTGAGTCATATCCTGCATCGGGACCGAGTTTTCTGAACATTTTTGTGTTGTTGTTTCTCATAGGCCCTATGTGTATTTCCATTCCCCAGCCTCTTTTGTAATATTCTTTTGCAAGAAAACGGAACAGCTCTGTTTTATAGCCTTCTGCTTCATATTCGGAAACTGTTTCACCGTTCAGAACTTTTCTGAATATATCTTCTATCTGTTCATCCGTCATTCTTACATAAGGCACAGGTGTGAATGCGTGGTCGGTGGCACGGCATCCCATTTCTGCGAACAACTCTATTCTTTCAAGAAGAACCTGCTTAAGCTCTGCATAGGATTCAATAGCTTTACCCGATACCTTTCTCAGAGAATCAAGCCAGGGGATATATGCGGGAGCTTCTATTGCAAGTGCCTTGTCAGGACGGAATGCAGGCAGAACCTTGCATCTGAATGACTTATCCTCGGCAATCAGCTTATGATATTCAAGTGTATCTGCAGGGTCATCTGTTGTGCATACGCAGTAAACATTTGATTTCTCTATAAGCTCTCTGGGGGTAAAACCGCCTTCTGCTATCATTTTATTTGCCTTTTCCCATATGGCATCAGCTGTCTTTTCATTGAGAGTTTCGTAAATACCGAAATATCTCTGAAGCTCAAGATGTGTCCAGTGATAAAGGGGATTACCTATGAAATTCGGCATTGCCGAAGCCCATGCCTTGAATTTTTCATAAGGAGATTTATTTCCTGTGATATATTCTTCATCTATTCCGACACCGCGCATACCTCTCCATTTATAATGGTCACCGGAAAGCCAGAGCTCGGCTAAATCACGGGGAGTTCTGTTTTCATAGATATCCTTCGGAGGGAGGTGGCAGTGCCAGTCAAATATGGGTTCTTCATTTGCGGCAGCAAAAAGTTTTTTTGCAGCTTCTGTTGACAGCAGAAAATCCGCATCCATAAATTTTTTCACGGTTTACATCTCCTTTATTTTGAATTAAGAAGTTTTATTGTGCTGTTTGGACAGGATTCAACACACTGTCCGCAACCGGTACATTTGTTATAGTCAACAACAGCAACAAGATTATCCATACTTATTGCGCCTTCGGGACAAGTCTTGACACATTTTGTACAACCGAGACATCCTGCAGAGCATTCTTTTTTTACAAGTGCACCTTTGTCGTGATTACGGCAAAGAACTGCGGCTTTGATATCTTCCTTAGGCATAAGCTCAATAAGCTCTTTTGGACAAGCCGCAACACATCTTTTACAGGCTTTACAAAGTTCTGTAGAAACAATTGCAACGCCGTTGCAGATGTTTATTGCATCATAAGGGCATTCTCTCTGACAGTCGCCAAGCCCCAGACAGCCGTATATACAGGATTTGTCTCCGCCGAAAAGCTGAGAAGCCATTTTACAGCTTGAAACACCTGAATATATCATTTTTTTATCTGCACAGTCATCAGTGCCCATACAGCGGACAACTGCCGCCATAGGCGTGATTGTTGTTGCGGAAAGTCCCATAATTTCTGCTATCTTTGCCGAAACTTCACTTCCGCCGGGGGCGCAAAGCCCCGTATCTTTTGTATCACCTTTTGAGAGTGCGCCGGCGTAACCCGAACAGCCCGAAAAACCGCAGGCACCGCAATTTGCGCCGGGAAGAATTTCTGTAAGCGCTTCTTCTTTTTCATCTACGGGAACTGCCATAATTTTTGACAGAACCGCAAGAAGAAGACCTGCAAAAAGTCCTATTCCTGCAACTATGGCAACGGGGAACAGTATTGCATTCATTACGGTACCTCCTTACATAAGTCCCATACCTTCAACAATACCCGTGAAGCCCAGAAAGCTTAGGGATACTATTGAGGCGGAAACAAGAGTGATGGGCAGTCCCTTAAGGAACTTCGGAACATCTGCAGTTTCAAGTCTTGAGCGGACACCTGCAAAAAGTACCATTGCAAGCATAAAGCCTGCACCTGCGGCAAAGGAATTTACCATTGAATGTAAAAATCCGTAATTCTGGGCACTGTAAGTTGTGATATTGTCAATATTGAGTATTACAACGCCGAGAACAGCGCAGTTGGTAGTTATAAGGGGAAGATATATTCCCAATGCATTATAAAGAGATTTTACGTATTTTTTCAGAACTATTTCAACCATCTGAACAAGAGCGGCTATAACAAGTATAAACACTATTGTCTGCAGGTATTCCATACCGTTCTTTTCAAGAAGAACATTGAGAGGATATGTAACAGCGGTAGATAGCAGCATAACAAAAATAACCGCCGCACTCATACCTACAGCCGTGTTGAGTTTTTTGGAAACACCGAGGAAAGGACAAATTCCCAGGAATTTTGAAAGAACAAAGTTCTGAGTGAGGATACCCATCACAAGAAGAGCTATATAAAATTTCATTCTGCAGTATCCTCCTTTGCTTTATTTTTTTCTATGTCACGTTTCAGAAATTCAGGAATAACTTCGGGAATCGTGTCTGTGTCGTCGGTAGTATTTGTTTTTACAGCTTCTTCGGTTTTTGATTCCGGTTTTGCTTTTTCTTTCTCCGAATTTACTGTTTCAGCCTGTTTTTTGTTTTCTTCGGAAACGGTTTTTTCGGGGGGCGTTTTCTGAACCGTGGCTTTTATTTCGGGTTCAGCCTTGCATTCTGTTTCTTTTTTCTTTCCGTCTTCAGAAAACTGTGAGCAGAAGGCTGCGTGCGGACAGCCTTTGCAGCCGTTAAGAGTTGCACTCTGAAGCCCTTTGCTTTCAGCAAGTCTGTTTGCAAGAGCTATAAGCATACCGAATACAAAGAAACCGCCTGCGGGAAGAATAAACAGTGTCATAGGTGCAAGACCTATTGAAGAGAGTGATTCGCTGAAATCGAAGCCTGTGAAAGAACCGAGGTCTATGTAGGCCCCCAGCATTGTATCAATTCCCGAAAGGAAGGTTCCCGCACCGAGAATTTCTCTTACTGCACCCATACAGAAAAGTGCCGCAGTAAAGCCTATACCCATTCCCAATCCGTCTATTGCAGAAACAAGAACGGGGTTTTTGCTTGCATATGCTTCGGCTCTGCCGAGGATGATGCAGTTAACAACGATAAGGGGAAGGAAAACACCCAATGACTGATCGAGTGCGGGAACAAATGCTTTTACAAGCATCTGCACCATTGTAACGAATGAGGCGATAATAACGATGTATGCGGGAATACGTGCCTTTTCGGGAATTACCTTTCTGAGGGCAGATATTACCACATTGGAACAGATAAGAACGATTGTAGCAGCAATACCCATACCGACACCGTTAATAACCGAAGTGGATGTTGCAAGAGTGGGACAGGTGCCGAGCACAAGTCTTAATACCGGGTTTTCTTTAAGGAAGCCTTTTGTAAGCTCCTTGCCGTAATTGTATTTTTTCTTTTCAGCCATTCTTATCCCTCCTTCACTGCGTTATAAATATCCAATGCTTCATTAACAGCTTTTGTTACTGCATTTGAAGTAATGGTTGCACTTGTAATTGCAAGAATATCATTTTCTGCGGAAGTGCCGTTTTTTACTACGGTAAAAGGTCCTGTTTTATCTTTATACTGTGAAGTAAAGCTGTCTTTTTTGGCATTCATACCAAGGCCCGGAGTTTCGTTTATTGTAAGTATGCTGATGCCCGAAACCGTTCCCTCGGAATTTATGCCTGTCATAACTTCGACAACACCGCCGTAGCCTGATGCGCTTGTGGTGAACACATAGCCTACAGTGGCACCGTCTTTTATTCCGACATAGTATTCTTTTCCGTCTTCACTTGTTTTAAGCTCAAATTCATGTGCATCCGGAAGCACCTGAAGCCGTGCTTCATCAGCCGATTTCAAATTATTTTCGGTAATTATGGGAGCTGTTACGGAATTTATGAAAGCAAGAAGCCCTGCCGCAACCGCACATATAAGAAAGAGAGAAATTGCTGTTTTTACAATTACTTTTATATCCTTGCCGTTCATTATGCAGCCCCCTCCTCTTTCTTTTCTTTTTTCTTCTTAATGAATCCGAAATATTCGGGTGCAGTTGCTTTTTCTATAAGCGGTACTGCAATATTCATAAGAAGTATTGAGTAGGAAACACCTTCGGGAAGTGCACCGAAAAGTCTTATAACTGCAGTAAGTATTCCGCAGCCGATTCCGAAAACAATTTTACCTTTTTTATTTATGGGGCTTGTGGAATAGTCGGTTGCCATAAAGAATGCACCGAGAAGAAGACCGCCGCCGAGAAGCTCATAAACGGTGAACATAACATTGAAGCCCGATGCAATAAGCATAAACACTGCAACGGTAATTATGTATGAAACGGGAATTGCAAAGCTTATGATTCCTCTGTATACAAGGTAAATGCCGCCGAGTATAAGAGCAACGGAGCATACTTCACCTATACATCCTGCCCTTACACCGAAGAGCATATTGAAAAGCTCGGGGATATCACCATTTTCAATGAGCTGATTCAACTGACCTGATATGTTTGCCGAAAGGTCAATGCCTGACATATGTGACAGGGGGGTAGCAGTGGTAACTGCATCTGCAAGAGAACGTGCAGGGGATGTAAAGTTTGTCATTGCCGATGCAAAAGAAACAAGAAGAACAATTCTTGCGGTAATTGCCGGATTTGCAAAGTTATGACCTATACCGCCGAACATCTGCTTTACAACAACAATGGCAACAAAGGAACCTACAATACACATCCACAAAGGGATTGTTACGGGAAGGTTGAACGCCAGAAGAAGGCCTGTTACAATAGCACTCAGGTCGCCTATTGAGGACTTTCTTTTCATTACTTTTCTTGAAAGATATTCAAAAAGTACACAGCTTGTAATACATACTGCCATTATAAGCGCGGCTCTGAAGCCGAAAACCATAATACCTGCAAATGCGGCAGGAATAAGGGAAATAATGACGTGAAGCATTATGCCTGTTACTGTAGTGGGGCTTTTGGTGTGCGGTGACGCACTTACGGTGAGCTTGATTGAATCACTCATTATTTTACACCCGCCTTTCTCATAACTTCTTTAGCAAGGCGCATATGCTGAACGAGGGGTTTGCCTGCAGGACAGGAATATGCACAGCTTCCACACTCCATACAAACGGAGGTTCCGAGCTTTGAAAGCATTTCCGCATCGCCAAGGGATGCATATTTTTCTATCTGTGTGGGAATAAGACTCATAGGACAGGCTTCATGGCACTTGCCGCAGCGTATACATTCACGTTCGGGCTTTATTCTGGCACCGCTCTTTGTAAAAGCAAGTATTGCATTGTTGCTTTTAAGAAGCGGAACCTGTGTGTTTACAACGGATGTACCCATCATGGGGCCGCCGGATAAAACTTTATAGGGTTCTTCGGTAAAGCCGCCGCAGAAATCAATTATCTGCTGAAGCTCCATTCCCACGGGAACTCTTATATTTTTCGGATCGGCAATACAGTTTCCGCTTACGGTAACGGAACGGCTTGTAAGGGGTTTGCCTGTTTTTAAGTATCTTGAAACAAATGCCACACTTGCAACATTCATAACAATGCATCCCACATCGGCAGGTAACGCGCCTATGGGCACTTTTCTGCCTGTGGCAGAAAGAACCATCATTTTTTCAGCACCCTGCGGGTAACGGGACTTTAATGTCATAAGACGGACAATATTCCCGTGATCAATATCGCTGTCTGCAATATCCTTAAGTATTTTTATTGCTTTTGGTTTATTATCTTCAACAGCGATAATAATGCGTTTGAAACCGAGAAGCTCCTGAAGGGAGTATACACCGCCCATAATATCAAAGGAATTTTCTATACATTCACGGTAGTCAACTGTGATATAAGGTTCGCACTCTGCGGCGTTAATAATAAGAGTATCTATCTCTTTATCAGGGGGAGTGTTGAGCTTTACGTGAGTTGGGAAGCCTGCGCCGCCAAGCCCTACAAGGCCTGAATTTCTTACAGCTGTAACAAGGCTTGCCTTGTCTGTTACCTTAGGCGGTTCAATGCCCTCAAAAAGCTTCATTTCTCCGTCTGATTCGATTGTAACTGCAGGTGCCATTTTTCCGTTTGCCAGCTTTACGTCCTGAACGGCAATAACCTTACCCGAAACAGATGCGTGTATGGGTGCACTGACATATTTATCACTGTCACCGATTATCTGACCAACATCAACGTGATCGCCCTTTTTTACCGTGGGGGTACAGGGGGCTCCGATATGCTGACTCATAGGCAGAGTTACTGTTTCAGGGAGTGTTATCCTGACTGTTTCTTTTTCTGCAGTAAGCTTGTTGTGGGCAACATATACGCCGCCTCTTCCTTTGCTTACTGCTTTTAGAATGGCATCAGGTTTTAATTTACCCATGATTTCATTCCTCCGTGTTTTCTTATAGATTTATTTAAATTTCTCGATGTCGAAAATTTTAACTTTATTAATATACGGCATTGTGTGATTGAGAACAGTTCCCGTAACAAAGCCGAATACGGTGCCCGATATCAGAAGTATCGGAGCATACGGTAAGAACAGACTGCTTCCCGCAATAAAGGATGCACATGTAAGCTGCCCCATATTATGCATTACGGAGCTTATTACCGATATTCCTGTATAAGAAAGCTTTTCTTTGAATATTATTCTGCTGAGCTTCATTGCAATAACGCTGAAAATTCCGCCCGTAAGTGATATTATTCCCGTAACACTGCCCGACATTAAAGCGGCAAAGCCTGCTTTTACAAAAGCTATGCCGAGAGCGGGAATTATCCCCAGTGAGGAACAGGTGAACATCACGATTATATTTGAAAATCCCGGCTTTATTCCCATCGGAAGGGGCAGCAGAGCAATAAGCATTTTTTCCGCAAAAGATATGCTGAGAGCTGCTGCGGAAAGAATCCCTGTTACTGCCAGTCGGAACAGGTTTGATTTTTTCTTGTTTTTCATTTCAGTAAGAAACGGCATCGGGTGTGCCGTTTGATTTTCCCGTAAGTTTTATGATTGTTTTATTCGGTATGCATACGGCGGTATCTCCCGCTGATGACAGCTTTCCGCAGGCGATACAGTCTTTTCCCTTGCAGTCCGAAGAAGTGAAATAAATGCTGTTTCCCGATACTTCTATTTCTACTCCGTTTTCAAGGTCTATGGTGTAAGTATCTTTGTTTTCAGATAAGTCTATATGACGGATATCTTTTCCGTCTACGGTTATAACGGCTGTTGCCGAACCCTGAGACGATGAAAACATCAGTAAACATATCGCAGCAAGAACAATCGGAATAATTACCGCAATATCCGCTTTTTTGATTTTTAACGAAGGCTTCATTTATCTTTTTACGTATTCTTTATTGTTAATCTTAAAACAGTCTTCAATGCCGTCTGTATAAGAATATGTTTTATCCTTGAAAACAAACACCGCTTCAGCAGAGAAACTTTCAAGAAACATAAGTGTTTCTTCATTATAACCGTTTACAAAGCACGCTGTTGATAAAGCATCGGCATTGAGCCCCGAATTTGCAACAACTGTGACGCTTACAAGGTCATTGTCTGCCGGATATCCGGTTTCCGGATCAATTATGTGGTGGTAAGAAACGGAGTTTTCCGTAAATGTTTTTTCATAGCTTCCTGAAGTAGAAACAAAAACAGCATATTTGGGATCAAGCGGTGAAAGATTCAGGGTGGCAAAATAAGATGAAGCATCACCAAGCGGATCTCTTACGGCTATTTTCCATTTTCCGTCGGAAGGGCCTTTCCCGTAAGCGAATATTGTACCCCCGAATGACACGAGAAGGGGAGTGCCGAAAGATTCTGTTTTATCAAAAATCAGATCACAGGCGGCACCTTTTCCGAATGCACCCATATCCAGTGAAATATCTTCGGGGATTGTAATTTTTCCTAAAGCTTCATCAATCTTAATTTTTTCTATATCTATGTTTTTGAGTTGTTTTTCTATTTCCTCTTTGTCGGGCAAAGACGGAGTTTCCGTGTTGAAGCCCCAGAGCTTTGTAATGTTGCCCAGTGAAATATCAACTTTTCTTTCAAGTATGTTGCAAAGCATTATTGTATCCATAAGCACGGATTCAAGATAATCGGAAGCAAATACCTTTCCGTCTTTATTAAGCTTATATATTTCAGCTTCTTCATCGGTGTTTGAAAGGGCTTTATCTGCCTTTGCCGCAGATTCGTTTATCAGCTCGAATACTTCGGCTGCCGTTTCTTCATCATCCGTATAAACCTTTGATGTTATAAGACTGCCCATGGCAAAAGATGAATTTTCTTTGTATGTTCCGCCGCAAGCGGAGAATGTAAGGAAAATTAAAGTCAGGACAGATATTATTGCAATAAATCTGATTCCTGATTTTGTTATTAACATAGCTTTCTGTCCTTTTTATTTTTATTTCAATTTATTATTATAACATAAATAAATAAATAGTAAAGATAAAATTTAATTTTTATTAGTTTTGCATAAAGGCTTGTATTATTTTTGTGAATGTGCTATACTGATACCGCATATCGATTTTTATTACAGCAGGTGATTTCCTTGGATAATACAGAAAACGAAAAAATACCTGAACAGGAATTGCTGAATCAGGGTATATCTATGTCAGACGGCAGTACGGTCTATGTTGACCCAAAAGAGCTTTATCTTGATAAAATCTATAATACTGCTGACGACAAAAAAGATATAGAAAAAGCAAAAAAAAGAACAATGTCTCCTACGGACAGAAAAGTTATATCCGCTTTATGGGTGCTTAATGCGATTGTTGTTGCGTTTATCGGTATATATCTTAATGTAACCAATGAAGGCGATGCTTACGACTCCATAAAGGAAGAGGCCCGTTTTGAGTCTGAAGACGGATATCTCGGATATTTTAACAGCGAAAAGATTTTTGCCGATGTTCTCACACCCAATTATAACCCTACCGAATTCCCCGAAGGGATGATAACGGGCTTTGAGCCTCTTTATTCCGAAAATAAAGACACCGTAGCCTGGCTTCGCATTGCAGATACCAATATTGACCATGTTATTCTGCAGACCGATAATCACGATGATTACCTCAGAACAAATTTCCACGGTGATTATTATGTGGGCGGCAGCCTTTTTATGGACTACCGAAACGATGTGAGTCCGGGTGGTACCGGCACACTTTCAAAGAATACCATTTTATACGGACATTATCTTAAAACGCAAAGAGGTATGTTTTCTGACCTTGATAAATATATGGATGTTGAATATTATAAGGAGCATCCGGTTATAGAGCTTTCAACACTATACAGTAACTATAAATGGAAGATTATAGGAGCATTTCTTGCAGCATATGAAGAAAAGGACGATAATGCACTGTTTTATTATTGGTACGATAATTTTACCGATGAAAAAACACTGGGATTTGCAAACGAGGTTGCATTCAGAAGCTATTTCCAGAATCCGTCTGTAGATGTTCAGCCTACAGATAAATTTCTTACTCTTTCCACCTGTTCTCACGAGCTTGACGTGGGAGGTATGGTAAATGCACGTTTTGTTGTAGTTGCAAGACTTGTAAGATACGGTGAAAGTGAAGAGGTTGATGTGTCAACTGCGGTTGATAATCCCGACCGCCGTATGCCACAGCTTTGGTATGATCTTCAGAAAAAAGAAAATCCTTACAAGAATTACGAAATCTGGTCAGCGTTTTAATTTTGATTATTTAATTTTACCGGAAGGGGAATAATAAATGGCTGATATTGAAAAGAATAATATTACGTCAACTGATGATAATACAGAGTCTGTCGATGATATTCTTGCGGAGATTCTGAATGCCGACGGCTCTTTCAGAGAAGAATTTACAGGGCTTTTTGCAAAATATATAGGGGATGAAGCCGCTATTTCTTCTGTGCCGAAAATAGATCTTTCAGACAGAAGAGATGAACCCGGTGTTCGTGACAGAGCAGTTTTTGAATCATCTGATGTGCATTTTGCCAGAGAAAAAAGTGTTGACGAACGTATAGAAGATAAGATTCCGGAAGAATTCAGGGAGATATATTCTGAAGCTTCCTCAGAAGCACAAAGACCCGAATATACTTCTACGGGCAACGTAAAATATCCCACAATGGGCGTGGGCGCATCCGAGCAGAGAGTTGTTTATGATGCAGACTGGGAAGAGAAAGCCAAAGCAGAAGCTGCAAGACTTGAAAGAGTACGTCAGGACAGAATGCTCAGAGGAGACAGCACCTATGTGCGCAGTTTTGTAACAAGATCATCATATTCGGGACGTAAAAATCCTTTTATCGATGACCTTTCCGATGCTCCTTCCTCACCT
This sequence comes from Acutalibacteraceae bacterium, assembly GCA_045538645.1. Taxonomy (GTDB): domain Bacteria; phylum Bacillota; class Clostridia; order Oscillospirales; family Acutalibacteraceae; genus RUG806. Next base: position 28,181 of record JAZSRT010000111.1, read on the forward strand.
GCTTCTTCTGAAGGCTCATTATATATAGATCCGCTTTCAAAAGATTCTGATTTTGAGGGTAAACCCGATAATTCTCAGTATTACAATGATAATAAAAAACCTTTTTTTCGGGAGGGTTTTTCCGTAGTTCAAAAAAATAATGTTGCTGCAAGCGGAAAAACCGAAAAAAAATCAGGCGGCAAAACAATAACTTCCTCAGGAAATGACGGTTTATACACGGGTGATTATCGAAATAATACCGCAAAAAATTCTCAGCAGGGAGACAACAGTTGGCTTCAGGTAGATGACCGTTCAGCTAAAAAAAAGAAAAAAGGCACATATAAGAAAAAAGACAGAAAATCTTCAAAAGGGGCACCTGTAGGTAAGGTAACCGAAAGAATACGTGTGGAAGAAAATAATGATGCTTCTGCCGATAATAATTCACTTCCTGCCGAAACTCAAAAACGCAGAGTTTATCTTTATGACGGTAAAGATGTTGAAACGGTGGCTGATGAAACAAAAGGTCTTCGTTCTACGGTTGCAGAGATTGTAGATAAGTACAACAAGAGAAACGAAGAAGACGAACAGCGCAGACTTGAAGAGCTGGAAAGAATAGAAGAAGAGAAACGCATAGAAAAGCAGCGGCAGGAGCAAAGACGAGCCCATATAGCAAAGCTTAAGAAAAATATGAGCCCCGAATTGGCAGATGCCGTGGATGATGCGGAAAATGAAGATGAATCCTTTGCAGAGTATGAAGATTTTTCTACAGAACCCGTAAAAAACAAGTTCAAAGCCGCAAAGAAGAAAAAAAATACTGATAAAGCGCTTCCGAATGCAAATATCAACGGCGAGAATTATCTTGAAAAACTCAGTACGGATGATGAAGCTTCCCAAGCTGATGACGGCTTGCGAAAAGAAGCCGCTGTTCAGAATGACAAAGCTTCAAAAATGAGTGGAAAAAAGAAAGACGGCAATAATAAACAAAAGGTACAGCCGATGAAAAGCAATCGGCGAAAGGACAAAAAGTGAAAAATATCAGAAACAGTTTTGATGAACCTGCAAAGGTCATAAAAAGAGCTGATGCACCCGAAGAAATTATGTATGCACTTACTTTTCCGGATGCTGTTTCAGGTTATTTCAAACAACATTTTTCAAAAGAAAATTTCAAGCGTATACTGCGTGAAACATTTCCGAATGCAGCAGACAGCGGCAGAGAGAAGTTCAGAAAATGTGTAAGATTTATTTCTCTGGTGCTTCTTATTGCGGGGCTCGGTTATTTTGTTTTCTATTATCACGGATACCGCGAAAGAATTAAAATGTTTGATGACTGGTATGATCTTATCGAGAACCTGAATGAAAGCGAGCTTCCCGATTTTGAGATAAAACAATTGTGGAATAATATAAAACAGCAATATCCCGATGTTGAATTTCCCGAAGGAATGTCGCTTAAGTTTGCAAGTCTTTATGCTGTTAATCAGGATGCTGTAGGGGCTTTTCATATTCCCGAGAAAGAATTATGGGTTCCGCTGTTACAGAATAAGAGTAACCCTGATTACTATCTCTGGAAGGATATGTACGGTGAATACAACAGATACGGAAACCCGTATGTTGATTACCGCTCGGTTATGTCAAATGAAGGGCTCAGTAAAAACACCATAATTTACGGTCATAACACCCACGACAAGCTGGGCTTTAATAAGCTTACATCTTATATGACCCTTGAAGGTTATAAAGAAGCTCCTGTTGTAACACTTGAAACACTTTACGAAAAAACTCAGTGGAAGATATTCGGTGTTATACTGACAAACTCAGGCTCTGCGCAGGACAGAGGACATCTTTTCCATTATCTTGCGGCAGATTTCAGTTCCGAGAATGAATTTATGACAATGATAGACGGTATTTACGAAAGGTCAATGATAAATACCGGAATAGATGTAAATAAAGATGATAAGGTGCTTACTCTTTATACCTGTTATCAGGATATTTTTGAGGGTGGACGTCTTGTTGTTTTTGCAAGACTTCTCAGAGAAGGTGAAAGTGCTGAGGTTGATGTATCAAACGCATCATTCAATCACAGTGCACGTTATCCGCAGGCTTATTATGAAAAACTGGAACTTACCAATCCTTATGAAAAGCTTACACAGCCCATTGGTGTTCCGGCAGGCACAACAAGAGCATCTTCTTCGGAAAAAACCACATCTTCAGCAAGCAGCGGAAATGCAGCCGGTAATAATAACGTAACTACAACAAGGCCTGCTGCGCCTGCTCCTTCGCCTTCGCCTTCTCAGGAAGCAACCACGGCACCGCCTGTTCAGACCCCGCCCGCATCAGAACAGCCCACGGCAGAGCAGCCCACGGCAGGCGCACCGGTTGCAGAACCTGAAGCTACCGTTAATAATACCGAGGGTTAAAAGATTTTTTTCAGTGTGTGAATCAAGAGAAAAGGAAAGAATATGAAAATCAAGTTTTTTTTATTGGGAACAGATAAACATAATTCTGCGAAAAGGTTTAAAACAGAATTGAAATATGTGTTTTCCGATTATCTCAGCGGTGACGGTGATATACAGTCGTTTGAAGATATCAAATCTGCAACATCGTCAATAACAAAAGCAATCAGTGATACTCACGCTGTTGTTTTTATTGCTGATTGCGATCAATTCGGAGCTACAAAGCTGATGCTGTCAAAAGCATTCGGTTTTGAACTCAGTTGTGATCCTGATATTCTTCAGAAGGCGTGTGTTACTCTTGATAAGAGTTCTGCTGAAGAGGATTACGATTTTTCCGTTACACATGCATTTGTCCCGTCACAGTCAAGACTGTTTGTGCTTGATGACGGACTTTATGCAGGATTTTCCGTGGCAAACGGCAATCAGACAATAATTGTGCTCCCCTATGCAAAAGCCAGAACATCTTATATTATGAACTCAAAAATTATTCCGTATCTTAATGCTTCTTACCACATAAGCATTGATTCGGGAAGACTTAAAAAGCTTCATACAAAGATACTTGCAAGAACACTTAATTCAAAAAATATCAAGCTTGCTGTTGCAGGGACAAATACCGCTTCATTTTTTAAGGATTATACTTCATCCGAAGAAAGCCTTAATGAAAGAATAAGTATTTCCACCATAACGGAAAAAAGAGGAAATATGCAACCCGTAGATTATATTGTTAATCTTTCGGTTGCCGCATCCGAGCTTTTTTCTTGCCGCTACGGTGTTGCAATGTCCAACGCTTTTTATACGGGGGACAGTCCCGACAGTGAAAAAATAGTATATATTGCAGTAACCAACGAAAGGGAAACATCCGTAAGAGAGCTGCACTCCTTCCCCGGAGAAGAAATTCCCGCATTTTTATCAAGATGCAGCGGAGACCTGTGTTTGTTTGTTGCAGATGTACTTGCGAATGACGAAGAGCATTCAAAGGATATGAAAAAGAGAGAAAATGCCGCAGCAAAGAGGTATAAAGTTGCAATTATTACAGTTACGGCACTTATTCTTGCTGCAGTGGCATTTTGTGTATCATATTTTTATACACATGATTATTCATTTGCTCAGTGGGGTAAAAATGCTGTAGAATGGGTATTCCCTGCGGGAAATCCCTTTGCGGGAATGTTCAGCTCTGATTCCGATGCACAATTGGGAGCAGAAGCGCAGATTTCCGATACGGCTGCCGTTCAGGAAGCTCAATAAGACGGTTTCGTCGGCTGATTAAAAAGAGAGGCGGCGTTTCCCGTGTGTATTCCTGCGGATCGCCGAAGGTGTATTTTATGATTAAACCAAAGAGACTTACCGCAATTTTTCTTGCGGCAACAACTGTTATTCTTTCATTTATCGTTCCGGCAGGTGCCGCCTTGACGTACAAATCGGGGGATTTGTCACGTGACGGCAAAATAGCCGCCGATGATGCAAGACTTGCTTTAAGATATTCTGTCAGTCTTGATTATTATTCAGAAGCACATGTTAAAATAGGTGACGTGGACAGCGACGGAAAAATTACCGCAGCAGATGCCCGTACATTGCTTCGTATATCTGTTAATCTTGAAAAAGCTCCGGACAAGCAGATTACCGTAGAGCAAGCAGACTTTGAAAAATATATAAATAAACCTGAAAATGATCCGTTTGATTGGGTTGTTCCTCCGATGCCCACAATAAAAGCTCCGTCGGGAACTTTTACTTTTACATACTACGGCTACGGACACGGCGTAGGTCTTTCGCAGTACGGTGCACTGGCACTTGAAGACGGCGGAATGAATTATAAAGAAATTGTTGCTCATTATTACGTGGGTACCGAAGTGAAAAAGGCTTCAGGTATTCCCGCCACTACATATTATCCCACCACAGGCTATATCAATACCGAGCAGCTTCTTGCAAAAATCGTTTATCAGGAGATATACGGTATTACTGACGGAGGTAAATACAGAGAGTCTCTCAAGGCTATGGCGCTTTGTGTTTTTACACTTCTTATGCGTGAAAACTTCTATGTTACAAATCGCTGGGATGTGGGTATTGCTTCAGGTGTCAGCTATGCAAATCTGCCGTCAAATCTTAAAACTGCCGTTCACGAGGTATACGGAGAATATATTACCGTTAAAGGGCAGAGCTCTCCCATAATGTCTGTTTACAGTGCTCTTGCCGTGGGTAAGTCGGTAGCTTCAAGACACGTATGGGGAGGCAATCTTTCATATCTTCAGGCAGTGGAAAGCCCTGTTGACCTTCCTGTTTCATCATATGTTTATACTAAGCAGTACACAGTAGCGCAGATGCGTTCAAAAATCATGGCTTATGACAGTTCTATCGTCTTGTCTTCAAATCCTGCAGAATGGCTTCAGATACTTGAACATACAGGTTCTATAGATGCTAACAGAGGCTATGTAACAAAAATCAAAGTAGGTAATAAAGAGCTTTCGGGATATAATCAGTTCCATTATTCTCTTATGGGTGCTTCTTATTATTCGTCCTGCTTTATTATCACATATACGCCGTAAGTTTTACATAAATTTTTAGTGAGGTTTTTGCTTTGGACAGACAAAGACTTGAAAATGCAGTAAGGGAAATTCTTATTGCCATAGGTGAAGACCCTGACAGGGAAGGACTGCTGGAAACTCCCCAAAGAGTAGCAAAAATGTATGAAGAGGTTTTTTGCGGACTTGAAAATTCACCTGAACAGTATCTTAAAATTTTTAATGACGAACACAATGAAGAAATGGTGGTTGTGCGTGATATTCCCATGTATTCCATGTGCGAGCATCACCTTCTGCCTTTTGTAGGAAAAGCTCATATTGTGTATATCCCTAAAGACGGAAAGGTGATAGGTCTTTCAAAGCTTGCGAGGATAGTGGATAATTTCGCCCGCCGTCCTCAGATACAGGAAAGACTTACTTCTCAGATAGCAGATTTTCTTATGGATAATCTTGACCCTCTCGGTGTTGCCGTTGTTATCGAAGCAGAGCATCTTTGTATGACTATGCGCGGAGCAAGGGCAGCCGGAGCTAAAACAAAAACTTCTGCGCTCAGAGGCAGTATGCGTTCAGACGCAAGAACCAGGGCAGAAGCTATGTCACTTATTTATTGATAAAAATATTTTGCCCATTAACGGAAAATTTGAAGAATAAAAAATAGCTTTCATTATTCAAATTGTGCTTCGCACTTAAGAAACCCCCGGCGAGGGTTTTCTTAACAACTTTCCTGCGCTAATTGAGGCAAAAAGGAATTTCGCTGTCTGCGGACAGCGACAAGAGGCTCTGCCTCTTGACACCGTGACCTTTCGAGAAAGGTCAACGAAAGCTTAACACGGCGCTCCCGCGCCCAGTGCAACTTCAAACTTTTCTTGAATAAGATATTTTTTCGGGAGGAAAATATGTCCACACCGCTTGCAGACAGAATAAGACCGAAGAATCTTAATGAAATATCGGGACAGCGCCATTTGTTTTCACAGGGCGCTGTTCTTCGTAATATCATAGAATCCGGTAATATTCCGAATCTTATATTTTACGGTCCCTCGGGGACGGGAAAAACAACGGTAGCAAGAATAATTGCTGCCGCCACTAACAAAAGACTTCATATCCTCAACGGTACAAGTGCATCACTCAGTGATGTTAAAGAAGTTATTTCCGAGATAAACACCATTGCCGCACCCAACGGACTTTTGCTGTATCTTGACGAAATACAGTATTTTAACAAAAAGCAGCAGCAGTCGCTTTTGCAGTATATCGAAAACGGTGATATCACACTTATTGCATCAACCACCGAAAATCCGTATTTTTATATTTATTCTGCAGTTTTAAGCCGATCTACCGTGTTTGAATTCAAAAGCATTTCTCCCGAGGATGCTGTTCCCGGGATAGAAAGAGCTTTCTCTATAATGAGTGAAGATAATAAAGAAGAATACGATATAGATGAAGGCGTTATTTCTTACATTGCAACCGTTTGCGGCGGTGATATGAGAAAAGCCGCCAATATTTCAGAGCTTTGTGTTTTAGGTGCACCAAGAGCCGTAAACGGAGAAAAAAGAAAAATTACTCTCGGTGTTGCCCAACAGATATGTCAGAAAAGCGGTATGCACTACGACAGACAGGGGGATGAATACTACGATATGCTGTCTGCCTTTCAGAAATCAATGAGAGGCTCTGACCCCGATGCCGCAATTCATTACCTGGCACGCATTCTTGAAGCGGGAGATCTTATTTCCGCAACAAGAAGGCTTATGGTGTGTGCCTGTGAAGACGTGGGACTTGCATATCCTATGATAATTCCAATAGTAAAATCTGCCTGCGATATTGCAATGCAGGTGGGTCTGCCCGAGGCAAGAATACCTCTTGCGGATGCAGTTATACTTGTGTGTAATTCGCCCAAATCAAATTCGGGCGAAGCGGCAATTGATGCGGCAATGAGCGATGTGCGAAACGGTCTTGCAGGCCCCGTACCGAGGCATTTGCAGAACAAGCACTTTGACGGCGAAGATGCCTTGATAAAAGGACAGCACTACCGCTATCCCCACGATGCCCCCAACCATTGGCTTAAACAGCAGTATCTGCCCGATAATATAAAAGACAGAAAGTATTACACCTACGGCGATAACAAAACCGAACAGGCAGCAAAGGAATACTGGAGTAAAATTAAAAAGTAAAAAAACTGTATCAGAACACTATACTGCTTGTTCTGATACAGTTTTTTACTTTATAGGAAATTCCTTCTTATAAAGCAAAAATATTATATGTCCCTTCGAACGCTCAGCCACACTTCGCTCGGAGATGGACTATCCGAAAACGTTTCGCCGCAGGCGTACGGCGAAACGTTTTTTTGTTACAGAAAATATTTATTTCAATTCAAGAGTTCGTTTATATGCCGAGGTTACTGCATTCATAACCGAGCTTCTGAAAGCTCCGTCCTCTAATGCGTGTACCCCTGCAATTGTGGTGCCGCCGGGGGAGCAGACTGCATCCTTTAATGCGCCGGGGTGTTTACCTGTCTGAAGTACCATATCTGCAGAGCCCGAAAGCATTTTTGCCGCATACATCATAGCTTTATCCCTGGGAATACCGCATTCAACAGCGCCGTCTGCCAAAGCTTCAATAAACATATATGCGAATGCGGGACCGCATCCCGAAACAGCACTTGCCGCATCAATTTTATTTTCGTCTATCTTATCAAGCAGACCTGCACCCGACATTGCATTTACAAAGTAATCTATCTTACTGTCACTAACTTTATTATTACTGCAATAAAGAATCACGCCTTCTCCGATGGAAGCAGGAGTATTGGGCATAATTCTGATAACGGGCATTTCTTTGCCTGAAAGAGTGCAGAGCTTTTCTATGGATGTTCCTGCCGCCATAGAAACGAGAACAGGGAAGCCGTCTTCAAAGAAGGGGGCTATATCCGAAAATAAGTCACTCAGCATCTGAGGCTTTACACCGATAAAAACATATTCGCTTTCTTTAACGAGAGTTTCAAGTGAAGAAAATGAAACATTCTCATATTTTTCACTGAATCCGAGAGCCTTTTCGGTGAATGTATCATAAACGGAAATTTTCATTTCGGGATTATTTTTTGCGGCAGCATCCAAAAGCGCACCGCCCATATTACCCGCTCCGATAAAACCGAATTTGTATGTCATACTTTTTCTCCTTATCTTATCTGACCGTTGCCTGAGATAATGTATTTGTAAGTGGTAAGCTCCTTAAGTCCCATAGGACCTCTTGCGTGAAGCTTCTGTGTCGATATGCCTATTTCACAGCCCAGTCCGAATTCACCGCCGTCGGTAAATCTTGTGGAAGCGTTGTGATAAACGGAAGAAGAATCAATAAGTGCTGTAAAAAGTGCCGCATTCTCTTTGTTTTCCGTAATTATACAGTCTGAGTGCTTTGTAGAATGGGCTGAAATGTGGTCAATTGCTTCAGATACATCATTTACTGCTTTAACTGCTAAAATGTAGTCAAGGAATTCTGTATCAAAATCATTGTCGGAAGCGGCAGTGCCTTCAATAAGCTCATTGCAGTAGCTGTCAAGACGCAGCTCTACGGGAGTAAGACCGCTGTTTTTTCTTTCATCAACAAGTTTTTCTTTTAATAAAGGAAGTATATCCTTTGCCACAGCCTTATTAATAAGCACAACTTCACAGGCATTGCATACGGAAGGACGGCTTGTTTTTGCATTGTTTATAATATTGACCGCTTTTTCAATATCTGCATATTCGTCAACATAAATATGGCATATTCCCGTGCCTGTCTGAATGCAGGGTACCTTTGCATTGGCAACACAGGCAGAAATAAGTCCTGCACCGCCGCGGGGGATAAGCAGGTCAACATATTCCACGGCTGTCATAAGCTCATTTGCACTTTCTCTTGACGTGTCCTGAATAAGATTTATAAGATTTTCGGGGAGACCTGTTTTTTTGAGTCCCTTTCTCATAGCCTCAGTTATGGCATTTGAAGAACGGAAAGCCTCTTTGCCCGAGCGAAGCACTGAAACATTGCCGCTTTTAAGGGAAAGTGCCGCCGCATCGGATGTAACATTTGGGCGGGATTCATAAATCATAGCAACAACACCCATAGGTACTGCAGTTTTTCTGATAACAAGACCGTTGGGACGTGTTACTGTGTCGAGAACTTCACCTACCGGGTCGGGGAGCTTTACAACGTCTCTGATGCCGTCTGCCATTCCTTTTATACGTTCGGATGTAAGACGAAGTCTGTCTATCATAACGGGGCTTATTTTATCCTTTGCAGCTTCTATATCGAGAGCATTTTCGGAAAGAATATATTCTTCGTTTTCTTCCAGCGCATCTGCCATATTGAGCAGGGCTTCATTTTTTTGTTCTGTTGTAAGTGTGAGTATTGTTTTAACTGCAGATTTTGCAGATTTAAGTATATCAAGCGTAGTCATAATTATTTCCCCTTTGAGACGAATCTTGTGCCGACAGGCTTACCTTCGGCGATATCATATAAAACATTGGGATGCTGACCGTTTGTTATTATCATATCAGTTCCGCTTGCAGTGCATATTTCGGCTGCATGAAGCTTTGTTTTCATTCCGCCCGTACCAAGGGATGAGCCTGCACCTCCGCCCAGTGCCATAATTTCAGGAGTAAGCTCTTTTATTTCGGGAATAAGTGAAGCTGTCGGGTCTTTGTGAGGGTCTGCGGTATAAAGTCCGTCAATATCACTCATAAGCACAAGTATATCTGCATTGATGCTTTCTGCAACAAGAGCCGAAAGAGTGTCATTGTCACCGACACTTATTTCATCTGTTGCAACAGTGTCGTTTTCGTTGATTACAGGTAAAACTCCAAGCTCAAGAATGCGCATCATGGTGTTTGTAAAATTAAGATGTCTTTCTTCATTTTTGAAGTCGGAGCCTGTAAGCAGAAGCTGTGCTACGGTATGATTGTATTCAGAAAAAAGCTTGTCGTATGTATACATAAGCTCACACTGACCCACAGCCGCCGCTGCCTGTTTTGTGGGAATGTCAGAGGGCTTTTCTTTAAGAGAAAGCTTACCTGCCCCCATTCCGATAGCGCCCGATGAAACAAGTATAACCTCGTGGCCGCTGTTTTTAAGGTCACTCATAACCTTTACAAGCTCGTCTACTCTTCTGATATTAAGTCTGCCTGTGGAATGGGCAAGAGTTGAAGTTCCCACTTTTATAACAATTCTCATATTTTTGCTCCGTTTTGCATAGTATCGCTTTATCGCATTAAATCAATAATATATTATAACCTCTTAAATCTGATCGGTCAACATTTTATTTTACTCATAATAAGAGAAATTTTTAATTATAAATATTTGTAGCTCAAAAAAACAAACAGGGCGTGTGTGTTTACACCGCCCCTTGTTCATATAAAACAATATTTCAGATATTACCGTATTCTCTTTTCATCGCACTTGTTGATACAACCCATTGCTTGCCGAATTTGCATACATCAACTCCGTTTACAAGTTTTCCGTATGTGACTGCTTTTCTTAATGTGCTTTCGTTTAAGCCCCAAAGCTCGGTAGCGTCACTGAAAGACATTAATCCGTCAAACGGAGTTTCAACTTTTATGCCGTTTTCCCAGAGTTCATCACAAGACAGGTCATAATCATCATTCCATATTATTCCGTAACCGCCAATATCGACACTTACGGAATAAAACTCCTGTTCGTTGTCAAGTAATTTTTTGAATATCGGCAGTTTTTCAAGAGTTCTTTTGGTATCGTAGATTTTTGTTACCCCTTCGGCAAATTGAACACTAAGCCTTCTGTCAGGTAACGGCGAAACATTTTTAATTTTGTGAAACATAATTCTCACCCTTTTATTGTTTATTCAAGAGGCGGAATTTTTTTGAATTCCCGCGTCTTCCATATGTCAGCCAATGTGTTTTTATTGATTGTTAGCCATTCCCTCACAAGTTTTAATGCTTTATCGGGTAAAATATCCTTCAAGAACTTCGCCTGTCATAAAATCTATTGCTGCAACATCTTCGTTATATATTGCGTGTATATGTGGCGGATTATGCTCACTCTGAAGAAAGTACATTCTGATAATGATTCCGTAAAATCTTGATAAGACCGGCATTTATCACGCCTCCTTTGCAATAATATTTTATCACGATACCGTGATATTGTCAATGGTATGTTCAGAGTATTTCTTTAATTATCGTTAATTATTTCAGTTATCCAATATGCAGGGGTACAGCTCCAGGCGTGGCAGGCGGAGTTTATTTCGGGGGCGTGGTAAGGAGATTCAAATTCGTCTGCAGGATTGAATATTTCGGGACAGCAAGCAAAGCCCGCATCTGCAATTTTCCCCCAATATTCTTTTATAAAAGCGAGTGCTTCTGTCTTTAAGCCTGATTTATATAATGCTTCGATATAATAATGCATCATATAAGGAGTGCGCATTGTGAATGTTGTTTTTGTGTCGTTGATTTTTTCTATAAGCTTTACGGCTTCTTCTTTTGTAAGAACATCCGAAAGAATTGCCCATACCTGTGAATGATATGATATCTGCCCCGAAGGAGTAACAAAAAGTCCCTTTTCTTTGCAGAAGTGTTTTTGCAGGCATTCGGAGGCTTTTTTTATTTCACTGTCGGTTTTGTCTGTGGGGATATTTACAATTTCACAAAGCTCCTTTAATTGTCTGAGGGTATAAATATAAACACCGAGTATGGCAATATGTTTATCAAGCTTGGGGCACCAGTCTATAAAGGGATTGAGTGAGAATCCGCCTGTTTCTTTGTTGAATTTTTCCGAAACCGCTTCCATTTGTGTGTATGCCACACCAAAAAGCTCTTTTATAAGCTTTGTGTCGCCGGTATTTTTATACCAGTCATAAAGACAGGATATAAAAAACAGGGAATAATCACAGAAGGTCCATTCGTCAACATATGGCGGTGAATCGGGGAAAATGCAGGGGGCAACCATTTTATGTTCACCTGTTGCACTTGCAAAAAGATATATGCATCTTTTTATCAAATCAAGATTCCCGAAGACTTTGTAATCTGTCATCGCCTGTAATTTCAGGTCGCCTATCCACAGTCTTCTGTCTCTTTTCGGGCCGTCTTCAAACACATCCTGCTCACACTCTTTAAGTGTTGTTACAGACATATCATAAATTCTTTGAAGAAGTTTATCATCAGTATTTAATTTTTTTGCATCTTCAATTCTGACTGCAGAAACGCATTCAGCCGTTAATGATGTGATTTTTATGGGGAAGCCGGCACTGTCTGCTCTTGATATTTCAAGATATCTGAATGAATAACGCCTTTCGAGTGAGCCTTTATAAGGTGTAAAAACAACAGACCGTTCTTCATCCTGAAGCCAACCGCTTCCAAGCCCGCCTTTGTATTCTTCAGGAGGCGTTACAATTTCCAAGGGGAATTCGCCGAATGAAAAACGCAGTTTAACAGGGGAGTCGGTAATTTTTACCAGCCCGTCATTATCGAGGGTAAAGCTTATATATCCCACACAGTGTTCGCCAAAGTCAAGTATTACCCTGTCACCTGATTTTAAGGTAATAGGGAAGTCAATTTTTTGCACATTGACTCTCCTTAGCTTCTGCCACGATGTATCATCATTTTTAAATTCTACAGTCGCAACAGGACTTATTGTTTGTGATATCAAAGGTCTTTTTAATTCATTGGCTTTTTTATAAAAAATTTCATTAACAATAACAGACATACTAACATCCCCTTCAAATGAACTGAAAACAGTATCGGTGAACTTTTAAATATAATAACATATAAGTTTTTTCGGTGCAATGTTTAATTCACCGGCTTAGCTCAGATGCATTTTTATTCTGACGGATAAGGGGATTTTGAAACAGATAATTTATGTGAAATTATTAAAAACAGTAATATATATTGCAAATTTTATAGAAAATATAAATAAAAAGACATTGAAAAAAACTTATGTCTGTGATATATTATAATAGTATATGTGTTTCTATATCCAAAAAACAGTAGGTCAGACTGTGGGGATGATGAATTTAACATATCTTTTCAGAGAAAAATCAATGAACAGCCGGTGAAAACCGGCAAAAAGGGATATTCCCTTTCGTGTAACGCAGGCTGCTGTTACACAATAAGTCTTAAAGGAGATGACTTTTAATGACAAAAACTCGAATTAAAAAAGCATTATCAATTTTTCTTTCAGTAATTATGGTGCTTTCCTGCTGGGTATGGGTAGCTCCCCACGAGCATACTCACGCAGAAGCTGCCGTTGCCGAAAAAGGTAAGGTCGCTTTCTATGTTCCCGAAGTAATTTATCTTTATCCGGAGGCTCTTTCGAGAGCACAGAGTACTGCAACTCCTTTCCAATATTATGTTGAAAATACGGTAAATACATCAAATATTTATGCGGTTCCTACGGTAAACACTGAGCTTCATTCAACAGGTACAATATATTTTGCATCTGCTGACGGTTTCAGTAATGTTGCCATTTCTTCACGATTTATTGATGCAAGCGGTAACACAATTTCCGGCGGTTCAATAACTGTAGGCAGCTTTTCCAACAAAACTTCTTACGGTACTTTTGCTGTTACTGCAGGTACTTCACCTTCTCTTGCTGCAACAACGACAGGTTGCTATATAGAGTGGACTGTGACATACACAAATAATGCAGGTGAAAGACAGTCCGCAATTGCATATACTTATGTGTATAAACCTTATATTTATCCTGTTGCAGGCGGTGCAGAAGCAGGTACGGGTACTTCAGGCGGTGCAAACTGGGCAGGACAGATAACTTGGATATCGGGTATTCATTCTGCAACTCATGTTTCATCTGGTCTTGCAGATGACTGGGATGACGATTGGCAGAATCAATATACAAAGCTTTCCAACTTTGCAAGTTTTATAAGCCGTGATAGTGTAGGTTATGTCGGTGGTACAAGATATACAGGCTCGCAAGCAAAAATAACATCGGGTTTCACAGTTTCTCCCTCATCTTCCGACGGCTCTCTTGGATATGCAGTATTTACAGGTTCTTCGGGGTCAGGTTATTATCTTCAGGTTCCTACAAATGCAAATCCTTCTTATGCTGGTCAAGGCTCAACGGGAACATATACTTCTCCCGTGTCAAACTATGTTGTAGGTAAATACAGGGCCTTAAAGTATAATGTTCAGGCTTGTATATATCAGAAATCATATGGTAATCTTTTTGTTGATACCAGCCGTTATTCTAATCTCAATCAGATTCCGAATCTTGGTGTCGGCATGCTTGTAACAGATGATGAAAATTCAGGTGGAAATACGGGTACTTGGTATGTAGCAGACTATACCGATCGTACACCTTCAGGTTATGATACATGGCACACTGAGGCAGATAATAGAAGTAAATATTATGATGATAAGGGTACTGTTATTGCTTCACAGGGTACAAGTGCAACAAATACAAGCTATAATGAAACAGAAGGCCTTCGTTATGTCGGTACCTGGCCGCGTTCTCTTTTGGGTTCAACTGTCTCACAGGGGACAAACTATACATACAGAGTAAAAGGATTCTACGGAAATAAAGACGGAAGTTATTATGCTTCATCTCATGTTGTTTGCGAAATGAAAGCGACTTATTACAATAAGTCTACCCTTCGTGCAGCTGTAAACAATGCCATAAATGCTATGGGTACGCTCGGACTTAAAGACAGCTACGGCTCATATTATTATGATACAAACAGTGCTGCTTGGACAGCATTCAAGAATGCCTACAGAAATGCTTGCGTAGGTCTTACAAAACTTGACGGTGCCGTTGATGTATCAGGTCTTGCAACTGCTCTTAATAATGCTGTTACGGCTCTTAAAAACGGTCAGGGCAGAAAGATATTCTTTGATGTAAACTACGGCGGAATCAATCCTAACCTTTATGTTTTAGGCTCTGTAACAAACGGCGGTTACGGACTTAGTGTTACATATAATTCCGATGAATCAATAACACTTAACGGAACAATTTCCGGTTCTAATGCATTCGGAATAACTCCCTTTACACCCGTTGAAGGCAGTTATACATTCAATGCTACACTTCTTTCAGGTTCAAAGACCGGTGACGGTTGTGTTGTTCTTGATGCCGGTTATGATAACGGAGATAATATTTCAACCAGAACTAATTTTGACTTTACAGGAACTGCAACAAAAGTTAATACATTTAATTCGACAACTGCACCTCAGACCGACCTTCTCAGATTCTGGCAGTGGAAGAATACACAGAATGATGTATATTCTAACTTAAAGTTCCGTATAAAGGTTGAAAAGGGCGGCACTGCCACCGCATATTCACCTGCAGCAAAAGTTTCTACCAACGGAAATTATGTTCTTCCCTCATATCAGCCCACAAGAACAGGCTATACTTTCGGCGGATGGGCAACATCAAAAGACAGCAAGACTGCAGTAAGCACTTCTACGGCAATAACTTCTGATACTCTTTATGCTATATGGAATGCAAATACCTATACTATATTCTTTGACGGTAACGGTCAGACCGGCGGTTCTACTGCGCAACTCAGTATGACCTATGATACCGCGAAGAATCTTACAGCAAACGGCTATACCAAAGACGGATATACCTTCACAGGTTGGAATACTGCACCTAATGGTTCAGGTACTCAGTATGCAAACGGTGCAAGTGTAAAGAATCTTCGCTCTAATAACGGTGATACAATAACTCTTTATGCCCAGTGGACGGTTAATTATTATACAGTTAAATTCGTTAATGATGCAGGGCAGACAGTTTCTGAAAAGACTTATTCTTACGGTACACATGCTGCTGATATTGAGGTCCCCCCAAATACCGATCCCACCGCGTATGAAAGCACAGAATATCATTATGTTTATTCTTGGCAGACACGACAGAATGTAACAGGTGATGCAACATATTATGAAGAAAAATCAAACGAAGCACATAATGTTGCAACGGCTGTAACCCCTCCCACTTGTACAGAACAGGGTTATACTACATATTCTTGCGATATTTGTAAAGGAAGCTATGACGGTAATTTTGTTAATGCAAACGGTCACAACTATGTTGGTGAAGTAACAACTGAGGCTACTTGTACAACTCCGGGTGTTAAGACCTTCACCTGTTCAGTCTGCGGTGATTTCTATACAGAAGCAACAGAATTGGCTGCACATAAATATGAAGCAGCTGTAACAGCACCTACTTGTACAGCACAGGGTTATACTACTTATACATGTTCTGTCTGCAGAGGTACATATGCAGATGATTATGTAGATGCCCTCGGACATACAGAAGTAGTTGACGAGGCAAAAGCTCCCACATGTACCGAAACAGGACTTACAGAAGGAAAGCACTGTTCAGTATGTGAAGAAGTTCTTGTTGCACAGGAAACAGTTAACGCACTCGGACATACAGAAGGTGCAGTAGTAGTAGAAAATGAAGTAGCTGCAACTTGTACAGCAGAAGGCTCATATCACAATGTAGTTTACTGTACAGAATGTAATGCAGAACTCAGTAGAAATACAGTAACAGTAGAAAAAATTGCTCACGCTTATGAGGCAGCAGTAACAGCACCTACATGTACAGAAAAGGGTTACACAACTCACACTTGTTCAAAGTGCGGTGACAGCTATGTTGATGCTTATGTAGATGCAAAGGGTCACTCTTACACAAGTGAAGTAACAACTGAGCCCACCTGTACAGCACCCGGTGTAGAAACATTTACTTGTTCAGCTTGCGGTGATGAATACACAGAAGAAATCGCAGCAAAGGGTCATACACTCACACAGGTAGAAGCAAAAGCTCCCACTTGTACAGAAGCAGGTTATGAAGCATACGAATACTGTTCAAAGTGTGACTACACAACATATGTAGAAATTCCCAAGAACGGTCATACCCTCATACAGGTAGAGGCAAAGGCTCCCACTTGCACAGAAGCAGGTTATGAAGCATATGAATACTGCTCAGCATGTGATTATACAACATACAAAGAAGTAGCAGCACTCGGACATACAACGGGTGAAGTTGTAGTAGAAAATAATGTTGAACCCTCATGTACAGACAAGGGTTCATATGACAATGTAGTTTACTGTACAGAATGTAATGCAGAACTCAGTAGAAATACAGTAACAGTAGAAAAGATTGCTCATGATTATGAGACAGCAGTAACAGCACCTACATGTACAGAAGCAGGTTACACAACATACACATGTTCTGCTTGCGGCGATACATATAAGGCTGATGATGTGGCAGCACTTGGTCATACACCTGCAGCAGCAGTCGAAGAAGGTCGAGTTGAATCTACTTGTACAGAAGCAGGTCACTATTATTCAGTTGTATACTGTTCAGTATGTAAGGCTGAAATCAGCAGAACAAAGGTTGATCTTGAACTTGCAGCACATACAGCAGGTGATGTAGCAACATGTACAGAGCCTCAGATATGTACAGTATGTCAGGCAGTACTCGTAGCAGCACTTGGACACGATGAAGTTACTCATGAAGCAAAAGCCCCCACATGTACCGAAATCGGTTGGGATGCATATGTAACATGTACAAGATGCGATTACACAACTTATGTTGAAAAGGCAGCAAACGGTCATACTCTTACTCAGGTAGAA
>JAZSRT010000095.1:0-8028 GCA_045538645.1 Acutalibacteraceae bacterium
GTTATTCTTGACTGGGTGCCTGCTCATTTTCCTAAAGACGCACATGGTCTTTATGAATTTGACGGTTCTTGCTGTTATGAGTATTCGGATCCCTTAAAGCGCGAACATGCAGACTGGGGTACAAGAATATTTGATTTCGGCAGAAATGAAGTAATAAGCTTTTTAACATCAAGTGCCGCCTTCTTCTTTGATAAATACCATATAGACGGTCTTCGGGTGGATGCGGTGGCATCAATGCTCTATCTTGATTACGGCAGAAGAAACGGCGAATGGCGCCCCAATATCTACGGCGGCAGAGAAAATCTTGAAGCCGTGGCATTTTTAAGATATCTGAATGAAAGTATATTCAGAGATTATCCCCACGTACTTATGATTGCAGAGGAAAGCACCGCCTGGCCCCTTGTTACAAAGCCCGTTTCCGTTGACGGTCTCGGCTTTAACTTCAAGTGGAATATGGGCTGGATGAATGATATTCTCCGTTACAGCTCCCTTGACGGACTTTCAAGAAAATTCAATCACGATCTTATAACATTTTCTATGTTCTACGCATTTTCGGAGAACTTTGTTCTTCCCATTTCTCACGATGAGGTTGTACACGGTAAGAAATCACTTCTTGATAAAATGCCCGGAACCTATGAAGAAAAGTTTAAGGGAATGAAGGCATTTTTAGGTTATATGTATTCGCATCCCGGCAAAAAGCTTTTGTTTATGGGTCAGGAATTCGGTCAGTTTATCGAATGGGACGAGAAAAAACAGCTTGACTGGTTCTTGCTTGATTACGATGCTCACCGCGGGCTGCATGGCTTTGTAAAAAAGCTTAACGCCATATATAAAGAAAATGCTCCTTTGTGGGAGATTGATTATTCATGGGAAGGCTTTAACTGGCTTGTAAGTGACGATAATTCAAATTCCGTTGTTGCTTTTGAAAGAAAAGACAAAAACGGAGAAAGAATTATAGCAATATGTAATTTTACCCCTGTTACAAGAGAAAATTACAGGATAGGTGTGGATATGAGAGGTTCACTTACTTATCTTCTCAATTCGGATGATACCTGCTTCGGGGGAGAGGGTACCGTTAATAATGAAAGAATATATACAAAGAAAATTCCTATGCACGGAAAAGACAATTCTTTTGAAATAACGCTTCCGGGATTTTCTTGTGTATATCTTAAATATAAGGTTTATAAATCCAGGAAAAAATAAATGGGACATTTCAGAAAGGAAGATTTCAGATGGCAAGAAAAACAGAATGTATTGCTATGCTGCTCGCAGGCGGACAGGGCAGCAGACTGGGTATTCTTACAAAGAATATCGCAAAGCCCGCAGTACCTTACGGCGGCAAGTACAGAATTATCGATTTTCCGCTTTCAAACTGTGTAAACTCGGGTATTTATACCGTAGGTGTTCTTACGCAGTATCAGCCTCTTGAGCTTAACGACTATATAGGCAACGGTCAGGCTTGGGATCTTGACAGAAACGAAGGCGGTGTTCACATACTTTCTCCCTATCAGCAGATAAAGGGAACCGAATGGTATAAGGGAACTGCAAACGCAATTTATCAGAACATAAACTTTATCGACAGATATGACCCCGAATATGTTGCAATTCTTTCGGGTGACCATATTTATAAGATGGACTATGCAAAGATGCTTGATTTCCACAAAGAAAAGGATGCAGCCTGCACAATTGCGATGCTTGAAGTGCCGTGGGAAGAGGCTTCCCGTTTCGGTCTTATGTTTGTAAACGATGACGGAGCTATCACTGCATTTGAAGAAAAGCCCAAGGTTCCAAAGTCAAACAAGGCTTCTATGGGTGTTTACATATTCACCTGGAAAAAGCTCAGAGAATATCTTATTGCAGACGAAAATACAGAAGGCTCTTCAAATGACTTCGGTAAGAATGTTATCCCCGCAATGCACGAAGCAGGGGAGAGAATGTTTGCATATCAGTTTGACGGCTACTGGAAGGATGTCGGAACCATCGACAGCCTCTGGGAAGCAAACCTTGATCTTCTTAATCCTAAAGTAAACATAGATTTAAGCGACGATTCATGGCCCATTTACTGCAAGAATTCCGCTTTAGCTCCTCATTTTGCATCAAAGGATTCCGAAATACAGAATTCTATGGTATCGGGCGGCTGTATTATCGACGGCAAGGTTGATTATTCGGTGCTGTTCTCAAATGTAACTGTTGAAAAGGGTGCAAGTGTTGAATATTCAATAGTTATGCCCGGTGCAACCATAAAATCGGGTGCAAAGGTAAAATATGCTATGATAGCAGAAAATGCGGTTATCGAATCGGATGCTGTTGTGGGTGAAGAGCCCGAAGAATGCAAGGACCTTGAAAAATGGGGCGTTGCAGTTATCGGTGCCGATGTTAATATCGGCAAAAAAGCTAAGATTTCCGCAAATCTTATGATAGATGAAGATGTTTTGGAGGGTGAAACAAAATGAACGGAAAAGATGTTCTCGGTCTGATATTTGCCAATACAGACGATGATGTTATAAGCGAAATTACGGGAGTGCGTTCAATGGCTTCCGTTCCCTTCGGCGGCGGTTACCGTCTTATTGACTTTATTCTTTCAAACATGGTAAATGCAGGTATGTCAAAGGTGGGTGTTGTTACCAACAACAACTATCAGTCACTTATGGACCACGTAGGCTCGGGCAAGCACTGGGACCTTGCAAGAAAGAGTGAAGGTATATTTATTCTGCCTCCCTTTAATGCGGATGCGGTTGAAAATTATAATGCATCAAGAATAGGTGCCCTTAAAAACATCCTTCATTTCCTTGAAAAATCAAATGAAGAATATGTATTTATGACAGACTGTACCTATGTTGCAAACCTTGACCTTGAAGAAATATTCGCTTATCACGAAAAAAGTGCAGCCGATGTTACTATGCTTTATATGCACGGAAAAGCTCCCTCTATAAAAGATAATCCCGTTATCGAAAAGATTGAAGAGGGCAGAGTTACAAAAATGAGCCTCGGTGCCGCAGCAGGCAAAAGCTGCGACTTTGCACTTAAGGCAGTTCTTATCAAGAAATCTCTTCTTGAAAGCCTTGTTTCCGTTTCTTATGCAAAGGGTCTTGTATCATTCGAAAAGGATATACTTCTTAAGAATATCAAAAAGCTCAATATCGGTGCTTATGAAGTAAAGGGCTTCTGCAAAGTTATAGATTCTCTCGGCAGTTATTTTGATGCAAACTTCTCACTTCTTGATTCTTCAAATTACAGAGCGCTTTTCTCTTCGGAAAGACCTGTTTATACAAAGGTTTATGATGATATGCCTTCAGTATACGGACTTGGCAGCAATGTATCCAATTCTCTTATTGCAGACGGATGCATTATTGAAGGCGAAGTTGAAAACTGTATTGTTTTCAGAGATTGCAGAGTTGAAAAGGATGCCGTTGTTAAAAATTCCATTCTTATGCCCTCTTGCTTTGTGGCACAGAATGCATCGCTTAATTACTGCATTGCCGATAAGGCAGTAGCGGTGAGAAGCGGAAAGAATATTTCGGGTGCGGATTCATATCCCGTTTATATCGGAAAGAATATACATATCTGACAGGGAGGAAAAAGATGAAAGTTTTATATGCTGTAAGCGAAGCCAAGCCCTTTATTGCTTCGGGCGGTCTTGGCGATGTTGCGGGCAGTCTTCCTGCCGCCTTAAGAAAAAGACTTATCGGCTGCAGAGTTGTTATGCCTTTATATGAAGGTATACCCGACAGGTTCAAAAATGAAATGAAGTTTATCACTCATATTACCGTTCCCGTTGCATGGAGAAGACAGTATTGCGGTATCTTTGAAGCAAAGCTTAACGGTGTTATATATTATTTTCTTGATAATCAGTATTATTTCAAGCGTCAGGGAATTTACGGTCATTATGACGATGCGGAAAGATTTGCATTTTTCTCACGTGCAGTGCTTGAAATGATTCCTCATATTGATTTCAAGCCCGACGTTATTAACTGTAACGACTGGCAGACGGCACTTGTTCCCGTTTATTATTCACTCTTCTACGGTAACAGACCCGGTTTTGAAAATATAAAAACAGCCTTTACCATTCACAACATTCAGTATCAGGGTAAATTCGGCGAAGAAATACTTGAGGATGTTTTAGGTATTCCCAATGAATTTTCTTCACTTCTTCATAATGATGACTGCGTAAATCTTATGAAGGGTGCCATTGAATGTGCAAATGCGGTTACTACCGTAAGCCCCTCATACGCAAACGAAATTCTTGATCCCTATTATTCACACGGGCTTGATAATATACTTCGTATGAGAAGCTGGAAGATACACGGCATTCTCAACGGTATTGATACTGTTGGGAATGACCCGGCTGCAGACAAGAATCTGCCCGTAAATTTCAGTGCCGACGATACCGCAGGCAAGGCAGTATGTAAGGCAGCGCTTCAGAAGGAAATGGGACTTCCCGAAAAGCCCGACACACCGCTTATCGGTATGGTAACAAGACTTGTTTCCCATAAGGGGCTTGACCTTGTTCAGTGTGTGCTTGAAGAGCTTCTCTGCACAAGTGATGTTCAGGTTGTTGTATTGGGTTCGGGAGATTGGCAGTATGAAACCTTCTTCGGTGAGCTTTCTTCAAAATATCCCGATAAGCTTGCCGTAAAGATAGGCTTTGTGCCTTCTCTTGCAAGCCGTATTTACGGCGGCAGTGATATCTTCCTTATGCCTTCACAGAGTGAACCCTGCGGACTTTCTCAGATGTTTGCTTTAAGATACGGCTCTGTTCCCATTGTAAGAGCTACGGGCGGTCTTCGTGATTCCATTAAGGATTCGGGTGATAATGAAGGCAACGGCTTTGTATTTGAAGATTATAACGCACACGCAATGCTTCATACCATAAGACGTGCCCTTGAAGGCTATGCCGATAAAGAAGGCTGGGCAATTCTCAGAAAGAGAGCTATGGAATGCGACTACAGCTGGGGACGCAGTGCCAACGAATATATCAAGCTTTATAAGGCTCTTATCAAAGGAGAAAACTGATGGCAGAATTTATTTTTTCCGCTTTTGCCGATGAAGCAGGCGGCGGACTTTTATCGCAGATAGATGCTCTTAAAGCAAACGGTATCACCCATATAGAACCCAGAGGGCTTGAT
Organism: Acutalibacteraceae bacterium; assembly: GCA_045538645.1. Taxonomy (GTDB): domain Bacteria; phylum Bacillota; class Clostridia; order Oscillospirales; family Acutalibacteraceae; genus RUG806. Next base: position 5,127 of record JAZSRT010000095.1, read on the forward strand.
GAAGGTAATATTTCAACCTTCACCGCTTCTCAGGCAAGGGCTGTTAAAAAGGTGCTTGATGACCACGGCATCGGTGTTTCTTCAATAGGCTCTCACTTCGGTAAAATCAATATTAAGGATGCCTTTGATGCGCACTTTGAGTCTTTCAAGCAGTGCGTTGAAAATGCAAATATTCTGGGAACTGAAAATATCAGGATGTTCAGTTTTTACATTGACGAAAACGAAGATTACGATTCTTACCGTGATGAAGTATTTGAGCGTCTTGAAAAAATGGCAGACTATGCCGTAAAAGAAGGTATATGGTGCTGTCACGAAAACGAAAAGGGTATCTTCGGCGACACAGACGACAGATGTCTTGATATACTTACCACCTTTAAGGGTAAAATCAAGGGTATTTTTGACCCTGCGAACTTTATTCAGTGCAAGGTGGAAATCCTTCCCGCATACGAAAAGCTGAAGGATTATATTGAATATATGCATATCAAGGATTGCCGTTTGAGTGACGGATTTGTTGTGCCCTGCGGCAAGGGTGACGGCAACATAGAAGAGCTTATCAGACGCTTTAATAAAGCTGAAGGCAAGCACTTCCTTACATTAGAGCCGCATCTCAAAGTATTTGAGGGACTGAAAGATCTTGAACTTACGGGCGGAGCAGAATCGGTAAAAGAGGAATTTGAATATCCCACTAACCGCGACGCCTTCGATGCCGCCTGCAAGGCATTCAGAGAAGTTTACCAAAAAGCAACAACGGTGCTGTAAAATAAAAAAGCCATATAATACAAGACGAAAGAGTGTCAAATAAAATACTCTTTCGTCTTTATTTTTATTAAATTATATTTCAGCTGTGAATTGCCATTTTCGCCGTAGGGGAGGGGGCTCTGCCTTTATCCTTTATATCGATAAATTATGATTTACACTTATGTTTACATTTACTTAAGCCTTTAATTTTTTGTGTGATTATTAATTTTTCGATAAATTTCGCTTTTACTTGATTTTAAGTTAATTAAATAGTATAATTTGAAGTTGATAAATTAATAAAAAGGTGATGACACAATTGATTATTGCAATCGGGTTGGTTTTCGGACTTATTGTCAGTATGGCGGATATTTTTCTTGTGCAGAAAGAGAAAAAAGCAAAAAACATCGTTCATTCGCTTTTCCGTGATACAATACTTGTAAATCTTTTTGCATACGGTGTTGCAAAGTTTTTTCTGAATACCGAAAACATTTATTCTGCATCGGCACACGAGGGCATATATGTCTTTAACTGGATAAGCATATGCTTTGCCGTAGGTGCTCTGTGGTTTTTGTTTGTTTCACTTCTCAGTAAATCTCCCTTTGTTGAGAAAAAAGAGATAAAGTATAAAAAGAGTACTTGGTTTCTTAAAATTCTGCTCACGGTTTTGTTTGCTCTGGGTATAGCCGCTCTTACGGGCACTATATGGGGCAAGGATTTCTTCGGTGACCTTACCCCCGATCAGATACTTATTAATCTTAATTCCCCCACAGAGGGAACGGATGCAAGTGTTTATGTTTCAGGTGTTGAAGGCCCCGTGCTTTCCACTGCTTTGTTTACCGCAATTTTTGCAGTATTTGCTTTTTCCGATTGCAAAGTAGTTATAAAAAGAAAGCATGATTCTCTGACTGTTTTTCCCATAGCCGCAAGACGTATTATAAGTGCCGCACTTGCCGTTATTTTTATTGTTACGGGCTTCTATTACGGTATAGTAGAATTTCAGCTTGTTCAGCTTTATGAATCTTATATGCTGGCTTCTGAATTTATCGAAGAAAATTTCGCCGATCCCAATACGGTAAAAATGACTTTCCCCGAAAAGAAGAGAAATCTTATACATATTTATCTTGAAAGTATGGAAAACACCTTCCTTTCAAAGGAGCTGGGCGGTTTCTGTGAAGACAACCTTATTCCGCATCTTTATGAGCTGTCAAAAGAAGGAATATCCTTCTCACATCTCGAAGAAGGTCTCGGAGGTTTTCAGGAATCTACGGGTGCAGGCTGGTCTGTTGCTTCTATGGTAAATATGGGAACCGGTCTTCCTATGAAGGTTCCGGATAAGCAGAATCAGTACGGCGGTGCGGATAATTTCCTCCCCGGTGCTACCGCAATTGGCGATATCCTTAAAGAGCAGGGCTATGAGCAGACGGTTATGTTCGGTGCAAATGCAGATTTCGGCGGACTTACATACTATTTCCAATCCCACGGCGATTACACAATAATCGACCATAAGGAAGTAAAAAAGAGAGGCTATGTGCCCTCTGATTACAAGGTGTTCTGGGGATATGAGGATGATAAGCTTTACGAATATGCAAAGGATGAGCTTACCCGTCTTTATGAAACAGGAAAACCCTTCCACTTTATGATGGAAACGGCAGATACACACACTCCCGACGGCTATTTAAGCCCCGATGCTCCCAAGCCCTATGATAACCAATATGCAAATGCCGTTCGTTATTCTCAGGAAGAAACGGTAAAATTTGTACGCTGGATACAAGAACAGCCCTTCTATGAAAACACAACAGTTATCCTCATAGGTGACCACCTGAGTATGGCAAAGAAATTCTTTGAAGGACTTGACGGTATAGAAGATTATCACCGTTCCTGCTACAATCTTATATTAAACCCCGCAGAAGGACTTGAAGATTTACCCGAAGAAAGAAGATTCTCCCGTGACTGGGCAGTGTTTGATATGTTCCCCACAATTCTTGCAACAATAGGTGTTGAGATAGAAGGGGACAGACTGGGTATAGGCACAAACCTCTTCTCCGAGAGTGACACGGTGTTTGAAGAATTCGGAGTGGACTTCGTAAACGACGAACTGGTAAAACGCAGTAATTACTATAATTTTAACATTCTTATATAATAGTTTTGTATACAAAAAGACCGT
>JAZSRT010000030.1:0-11228 GCA_045538645.1 Acutalibacteraceae bacterium
TTATATAAGCAGGAACATTTTCCGCTTTTGCAAGCTCAAGCCGTTTTTGTCTTAACTTCTCATAAAGCTCGTTGTCTGTTGTGCCGTTTATTTCTTTTTTCTTCATTTTTTCGGTTTTCGGCACAACACGCATTTCCATATAAATGCTTTCATTATATTTTTCGGTTTCTTCCGCTTTTTTTGTGAGCTCAATTCCCTCGAATTCATTTTTTACAAGATAATTTTCATAAACAAGATGGTCTGTTATGCTTTTTATCTCTTTTGTTGCCATAACGCTGAGGTTTCCGTATGAAGAAATGCAGTTGAGTCCGCCGCCTAAAATTCTCGCATCACGGCTGCCTTTCAGGACATTCACAACGGATGTCACACCGAGAGAATACCCTAACTGCTTTCTTATCTCCCTTACACAAGTGAAGATACAAAGTGAAATATCTGTAATATCAATAAGATTGGTCTGAGATTTACAGCTTCCGCAGTTGGCACAGCTTTCGGGAGCTTTCTGTCCGAAATAAGAGAGAATCTCGTGTCTTAAACACCTTTTTGTTCGGCAATAGTTTTCCATAGCCTCAAGCCTTTTCATATCGGCTTCAAGGACTGTTTTTTTCTGAACCTCATCAAGCTCTTCATTCTCCGAGGATGTATTTATGAGAAAAGCGGCTGTACGCACATCCTTAGGGGCAAAAAGCAGAATACAGTCTGCATCCTCACCGTCACGCCCTGCTCTTCCTGCCTCCTGATAATAGGCTTCGGGACTTTTGGGCATATTATAATGAATAACATATGACACATTTGATTTATCTATTCCCATTCCGAAAGCATTTGTTGCCACCATAACAGAGGCTCTGTCAAAAATAAAATCATCCTGATTGTTTTTTCTTTCCTCTGCTTCAAGTCCTGCGTGGTATTTTGTCGCTGAAAAGCCTCTCTGCCTTAAAACTGAGCTGACCTTTTCAACATCCTTTCTTGTGGAGCAGTAAACAATACCGCTTTTATCAAATCTTTCAGACAAAAGAGATATAAGTGCATTCATTTTATCACGGGGCTCAATCACATCAAAATACAGATTCGGTCTGTCAAATCCCGTTACGGTTATATGGGGATCAATAAGATTCAGATGCTTTTTTATATCCTCCATAACGGTTTTTGTGGCAGTTGCGGTAAAAGCACCCACTGTGGGACGGAACGGAAGCTGTTCAATGAAACGGGGAATTTTCAGATAACTCGGTCTGAAATCCTGTCCCCATTGAGAAATACAATGGGCTTCATCTACGGCTACAAAGGATATATCAAGATAGCTCACCGCATCAAGAAAGCCTAGCGAGAAAAGCCTTTCGGGAGCAACATATATTATCTTGTACCGTTTATCGATCATATATCCGTAAACCTTCTGAAGCTGTAAGGATGTAAGTGTGCTGTTTATATATGCTGCTGAAATGCCTGCATTTTTGAGGGAATGCACCTGATCTTTCATAAGGGATATAAGAGGGGAAATTACAAGAGTTATTCCGCTTTTCATAAGTGCCGGCAGCTGATAGCACATACTTTTTCCGCCGCCTGTGGGCATTATGCCGAATACGTCCCTGCCCGAAAGCACCGCATCAATAAGCTCAAGCTGTCCCGGACGGAAGTCTTTGTAGCCGAAATATTTATTAAGTAATTCATGTTTTCTGTCCATATAAGTCTCCTGTTAAAAAATACAATCATAGAATTATGATTCCACAAAAAGCAATCTGTCAAAATGTCTGCGTTCCTGAAACGTTTTTCCTTCCCTGAATATGCTCTATCCGATTTTGACAATTACTTTATCTTTAATGCATATGCTGTTTTTTTTAACTTCGCAGTCATAAGCCAGAATTTTTACGCCGGCTTTTTGGGCTTTTTTAAGAGCATCTGAAAATTCGGGGTGCATCTTTGTGTTCGGGCAAAAGGTATGTACACCCGTTAACTGAATAACAAATAATATATAAGCATCAAAGCCTTCTTCTTTTGCTTTTATCAGCTCGTTTATGTGCTTTACTCCTCTTTCGGTGGGAGCGTCGGGGAAAAGTGCAACACCGTCTTTTTCGAGGGTGACACCCTTCACTTCAATAAAAGCTCTTGTGTTTTTATCTTCAACAAAAAGGTCAAATCTTGAATTGCCGAATTTTACTTCGCGGCGTATTATGGCATCAGGCGAAAAAAGCCCCGAACGGGGTAAGAATTCTTCCGCCGCAGAATTCGGTATCTGAGAATCTGTGTTAATAAGAATTGTTCCCCGGTCTGTTTCTTTTTTAACGGCTATAAGGTCATATTTTGTCTTTCTTTCGGGATTTGAAGAAGCTTCAAGATAAACCTCAGCCCCGGGAACAAGTATTTCCTTGCATCTTCCCGTGTTTTTTACGTGAACCGTTTCTTCATTCCCCGCAATATTCACCTTTGCAATAAATCTGTTCGGACGCGATATGAATCTGCCTTTTACTACATTTTTATATTCCATAATGCCCGGCTCCTGAGTTTATATCATATATTATACAGCAAATACTTTCTGTTTTCAATTACGACTTGAAATAAGAAAAAAATATCTGAAAATTGCATAATCACACTTTTTTAATTAATTCTGTGATTTTTATCACGCTTTTCTTTATAATTATGTGATTAAAATCACACTTTCACTGAAAAACCTGTCATTCGACGGAAAAATACTCAATGTTCCTTTGTTTATGGCAGATGAACTTGACAGAATTATAGATATTGCTATGAAAAAGTAAAAAAAGATCTGTTACCGCAGCAATTTGGTAACAGATCATTTTTTTTGAAATTCTTTTCCGGTGATAAGATAGTTTATAGAAACATTAAAGTATTCAGACATCTGTACAAGTAAATCTAAAGAGGGCTCTCTTTTCCCGTTTTCATAATACGAAAGTGACTCTCTCGATATATTAAGATCCATAGAAACTTTAAGCTGATTGAGCTTTTTCTTTTTTCGTATTTCCTTTAGACCGATCATAAAATCACCCTTGATTTTATTGTAACAGTTTGTTACAATAATTATGTAACAGTTTGTTACATAAACTCATCGAAAGGAAAAATACAATGAAAACTATATTAAAAAAATCTTTATCAACCTTGCTAGCAATATTCATATTTATAATACCGATTATGTCTATTGTAGATATCGACGCGAATGCAGCATCAGTCTACAAATATAAAATATTTATTGATAACCATGACTATACCGTTAGCGGCGGAAGCGCTGTTTCATTGATGATTAAGTCAGTAAAAAATCCAAATGATACAAAAAGAATTCTTATCAGTCCCTATAGCAAAGGTGGTTCTAATGATTTCACAAGGGATTCCGATGTAACAATAACCGGAACACTTGACGATTATCCCGGATATTTCCCATATGGTTTAGTTACATATTTTGATATTTTGGGATTTTCAGCTATAACCGTTGAATATACTGCACATTTATATATCTATGACTATTCAACTAATGCTTGGGCAGAAATTGCAAGCGGCCGCCATAGTGGCAAAGGAGCTCTGCCGGAAGCTACATATGAATTTATTGATTGTGCTCCGTCATCATTCTTACCCGGAGGAAAATATGCAAAAATAACTCCCACATGGTATAATTTTAAAACAGACAGCTACGGTTTTGTAAATCAATCTGATTTGATTCCGTATGCATATTTCAAAACAATGTACGGCGCTGCAAAGGGATGGGGCTTGTGGAAAAATGAAGGTTATCAGAGTGGTGTGTGTTTTGGAATGACTTATACAACGGCAGCTTTTAATAACGATCTTCCCGGATGCACCTCGGTACGCAGTCTTTCCAGATCAACCGAGGGAACTATAGGGAATAATAGCCTTACCGTCAATACATATATAAGATATGCACATATATATCAATTCAGTATGGAATTTAGTGGTAATTCTCATTGGTCTACAGCACAAGAAATATATAATATCGTAAAAAACTGTGCTGAGGATAACAATATTATGTGCACAATTGGAATGAGTCATTCTTCTCAAGGCGGACATCGTGTACTGGCTGTTGGCATTGAAGGTAATGATATATTAATCGATGATCCGAATAATTCCGAAGAATACGAGCGCTTAACTGTAAATCCGGATGGCACATGGTCTTTTAGCGGATTAAACGGTTGGGGAAGTAGAAACTGCAGAATCAGATACTCTTTGGATATTTCTGCTCCATATAAGTTTATAAAATCATTAAAACCATTGACTGCAAATGACGCATTTATCAACGACACCACCATTAACAGTTTTACTGTTTCTCCAGATGAAATATTAAGTAAGGATTATCTTCTTCTGTCAGTTGACAGCGATAATTATTCCATAAAAAACACGGATATCAATAAAATAGAGTCGGTAGAAGAAAACGAGGAAAATACACAATCAGAAGTTGATTTATACTGGGTAGGAACCGATAATACCGTAAACATTGAAGATTTATCCGAAAATGCAGAAATTTCTTTGTCCGGAAATGAAAAAATAATCAATATTGACGCAACAGATATAGATACAGCAACATTAACTGTGGATGAAGAAAACAATGAATTAAATGCCTGTATGAATTCAACAGCAGGTAAAGAATATGAAATATCAATAAATGATTTTACCGAAGATGAAATGCAAACCTTTACTGTAAGCGGAAAAGCAAACGGTGATGAAATTATTTTGACCGCAAGTGATGATATCATAAAAATTTCAGGACTTAATGACGTAGTTCTTCAATATGAAGCTGACGGCAGTATAAAAGAAACCGAAATAAATATAAATGATGGTTCTGATATAAATGTTACAATTGACGATGAAAACAATATATATGCAGAGTGGACCTGCACCCATTCGGATGCCGACAACAATAATGTTTGTGATAACTGCAATGAAGCCTTAGAAGCTACTCCCGAAGATGTAAAATGCTCTCATATGTGTCATTCGTCAAACGGATTTTTACAGTTTATCTGGACAATAATAAACTTTTTCTCTGAACTGTTCGGTATAAATCCCGTGTGTGAGTGCGGAACTGCACATTATTAATCCAATCAATACCATAAAAATCGCCGGATGCCCGAAAGGACATCCGGTGATTTCATTTGCCTGGGTACAGGTTTGTCGCTTACAGACGTGTTTATAAAAATAAAACATAATTTCCCAAGTATTAATATAACAGCAGGAATAATTTATAAAAAACCCTTGCAAAATAAATAAATATATATTATAATAACTTAGCTGATGATAAATCGGCTTATATTTCATATAATAATTTTGGATTTTGCTTCTGTCATGCGGTGTGTTGGTCCTGTGCGACGGAGCGCCGCGAACCATGTCAGGCGGGGAACCGAGCAGCATTAAGCGGTCAGCCCGTGCGACACAGTCCGCCTGCACACCGTGTGACAGAGGCAAAATTTTTTCATATTTTGAAAAGATATAAGAATCAATACAGAATGCAGAATAAGGTATTCATTTTGCATTTTGCACTTTGCATTTTGCATTTGCGAAACGGAGTTGAGCACTATCTATCGGGTATTATACAGAAAATGGCGGCCTAAGGTTTTTGCCGATGTTATCGGGCAGCCGCAGGTTACTACAACTTTATCTTCACAGATTAAAGAAAACCGACTTTCTCACGCATACCTTTTCACAGGTTCAAGAGGAACGGGAAAAACTACTTGTGCAAAAATATTTTCAAAAGCCGTAAACTGTCTTCATCCCGTAAACGGTGACCCCTGTAACGAATGCGAGATATGTAAAGGCATAGATGCAGGCAGTGTGCTTGACATTGTTGAAATAGACGCCGCAAGTAACCGAAGCATTGACGATATCAGGCTTCTTAAAGATGAAGCCAATTTTACCCCCTCACAGGCAAAATTCAGGGTTTATATCATAGACGAGGTTCATATGCTCACCATTGAAGCATTCAATGCACTTCTTAAAACCCTTGAAGAACCGCCCGAACACGTTAAGTTTATTCTTGCAACAACCGAAGTTCACAAGCTTCCCGCAACTATACTTTCACGCTGTCAGAGGTTTGATTTCAGACGTATCGAACCTCAGTATATTGCTGAAAGGCTCAAGTATATTGCAGGTGAGGAGGGTGCAGTTCTTTCCCACGAGGCGGCAATGCTTATTGCACGTATTGCGGACGGCGGTATGCGAGATGCCCTGTCACTTCTTGACAGATGTATAAGTGTCAGTAACGACGTCAGCGTTGATACCGTGTCTTCCTCTGCAGGACTTATGGGCAGAGAGCACGTTTATTCACTTATAAAGGCCGTCGCTTCAGGCAATACAGCAAAGTGTCTTATGATACTTGATGAGCTTCACAAGGGGTCTTGCGATACCGAAAGACTTTGCACGGAGCTTATTGACAGATTCAGAAGCTTTCTTATCGTCAAAACCGTAGAGAACCCCGAAAATCTTCTGGTGTGTACCTCGGAAGAGCTTACTGAAATAAGAAGCATTGCAGACCTTTTTACAAAAGACAGTGTTTTATATGCACTTGATATACTCACTTCTGCGGCAGATGCTATGCGCAGAACACAGAACAGAAGAATTGAAGCGGAAATGGCGCTTATCCGCCTTTGCCGTCCCGAAACGGATGATTCTTCGGCAGCACTTCTTGTAAGAATAGCGGCACTGGAAAAAGAAATTGAAAATCTCAAAAAAAGCGGTGTTCGTGTGCCTTTAATAGAAATGCGTGACGAAGAAGCCGCATTAAGAAAAGCAGGACTTGCTCCCCTTAAGGTTACAGAGGACACAGTAAAGCTTCCTGTTATAAATATGACAGAAGAACAGATACCTGCAGAAAACACTCCGGATACCGATGCTTTTCCTGCCTCTGACCTCGGAGCTGATACCTGTAAAGATGTTCCCGATATGCCTGAAAACAAGTTCTCTTCTGCAGGAGATTTCAAGGGCTTCGGCTCTGAAGGTACATCCTCCTTTGCAAGTCAGTTTGCCTCAGATGACGGCGGTGATGACGAAGAATTTGATTTTGATGCCTTTATGAAAGAACACGAAGGTGCGCATAAAAAGTCACAGGCTCAGGAAGCAACCCCCTTTGACGAAGAACATCCCTTTGATGATGAACCTCCCTATGACGGAGAACCCGTATATGATTTTTCTGCGCCGTTTGACGATGCACCGCCCTTTGATGATGCACCGCCTTTTGACGAAGCTCCCCCCTTCGGAGAGGCACCTGCTCAATCCGTTGCAGAAAGGGTAAGAGCAATAAATGCCGCGTCGTCAGATGCTTATGAAGAAGGACAGAAAATAGATAATCACACATGGGGAAAAATAGTTCTTGAAACCGAAAAACTCTTTAAGCCCCTTATCGGTCAGCTTACAGGTTCAAGAGCAAGGATATCGGGCAATACTATTTTTATCACCCTCGGAGAAAAAAATCTCAAGCTTTTTGTAAATGAACAGATGCTGGGACGTTTTTGCGGAGAAGCCGCAAAATTTGTTCTCGGAAAGCAGTATAATATAAAATTAGATTAAGGAGTAACTACCATGAAAGCAAGAATTCCCAATCAGAACAATATGTCAAGAAACGATATGATGGCTAAAATCCAGAAAATGCAGGAGGATATGGCTAATAAGCAGACAGAAATTGAAAACAGCGAATTTACCGCATCTGCAGGCGGCGGTGCCGTTGAAGTAAAAGTCAGCGGTAAGCACGAAGTTCTCAGCGTTTCCATTAAGCCCGAAGTTGTTGATCCCGAAGATGTTGAACTGCTTGAAGTCCTACTTATTGCTTCTCTTAATGAAGCTATCAGAAAGGCTACAGAAACTATGGACAGAGAAATGAATTCTCTCACAGGCGGTCTTAACATTCCCGGTCTCGGATTCTGATTAAATTAGGAGTAACACAGATGGAAAGTGCGGTTTCTTTTGAAAAATTAACCGAACAGTTCAGAAGAATGCCCGGCATCGGCTCAAAAACAGCTATGCGAATGGCATTTTATGTGCTTTCTCTTTCTCACGAAGATGCATTGGAGCTGTCTGACACAATAAGAGAGGCAAGTGAAAAAATTCACCGTTGCCCCAAGTGCTGTAATCTTACGGATGAAGATATGTGTCCTATATGTAAGCACAGTGCAAGAAAGCAATCACTTATATGTGTGGTTGAAAATGTGGAAGCACTTATGGCTATAGAAAATACAAACGAATATAAAGGTGTTTATCACGTGCTTCACGGTGTTATTTCCCCCCTTGACGATATAAGCCCCGATGATATCACCGTTAAAGAGCTTTTATCCCGAATTGAAAACGGCGGAGTTGAGGAAGTCATTATGGCAACCGGCTCTAACGTTGAAGGTGAACTTACTGCCATGTATATCAGCAAGCTTCTGAAGCCTCTCGGAATCAAAGTCAGCCGTCTTGCATACGGTCTTCCCGTGGGAAGTGACCTGCAGTATGCCGACAGCGTTACTCTGATGAGGGCTATAGAAGGCAGACAAACATTATAAAAGGAGAGGTTTCTATGTATGCAATAACATTTGATATCGGTACAACAGGCGTAAAGACCTGTGTTTTTGAGATAGCCGAGACTATAAAGCTTCTCGGAAGTGCTTCCGAAGGCTATAAGCTTTATGTTTTTCCCGACGGCGGTGCGGAGCAGGATCCCGATGAATGGTGGGCAGCTATGTGCTCCACATCTAAAAAAGCTATTGAAAAATCAGGTATTGATGCTTCTCTTATTGAAGGTATTTCTTTCTGTTCACAGATGCAGGGACTTGTGCTTGTGGATAAAGAAGGAAATCACATAAGACGTGCTATGAGCTATATGGATCAGCGTGCAAGAGAAGAACTCAAAAAGGGTGTTGCTCACGGTATACAGATTGCAGGCGCAAGTATTCCGATTCTTCTTAAATCGCTTATGATAACGGGTGCTGTTGCGGCTTCCGTAAAAGACCCCGTGTGGAAATATAACTGGGTTAAAAATCACGAACCCGAAAACTACAAAAAAATACATAAGTGGCTTGATGTTAAAGAATATCTTATCTGCCGTATGACAGGTAAGTGTGTAATGACAAGAGACTCTGCCTTCGGTGCTCTTTTATATGACCTCAGAAAAGGTCACGAGTGTTGGAGTGAAAGCCTCTGCAAGTCTTTGGGTGTTGACGTTAAGCATATGCCTGATATCGTAAATTCCACTGATATCGTAGGTAAGCTCCGTGATAAGCAGGCTGAAGAACTGGGACTTAAGCCCGGTATTGCAGTTTACGGCGGCGGCGGTGATGCTTCGCTTATCGGTGTGGGTGCAGGCGCAACCGACCTTGGTGATACTCACGTTTATTGCGGAACCTCGGGCTGGGTATCAACTGTTGTTGATAAGTCTATTGTTGATGCTTCCGCTATGATAGCGGCCGTTATAGGTGCAGATCCCGGCAAATTCAATTATTTCGGTGAACTCGAAACTGCAGGTAAGTGTCTTGAATGGGTAAAAGACCATCTTGCACTTGATGAAATCAATATTTATCTTAAAAAAGAAGATGTTGCCGACAGCTTTGAAACAGAATATACTAATCTTTATGACTATATGACCGATGTTATAAGTCAGGTTCCCGCAGGCTCGGGCGGAGTTATATTCACTCCCTGGCTTCACGGTAACCGCTGTCCCTTTGAAGATCCCAATGCAAGAGGAATGTTCTTTAACATAAGCCTTGAAACAGGTAAGAGTGAGCTTATCCGTGCCGTTATCGAAGGTGTCTGTTTCCATCTTCGCTGGTTCTTGGAAGCCGAAGAAAAGAAGGTAAAGGCATCTGATACCATCCGTTTTGTAGGCGGCGGTGCACTTTCTTATATGACCTGTCAGATACTTGCGGACGTTCTCGGAAGAAAGATCGAAACTGTTGATTCTCCCCAGAATGTGGGTGCCGTAGGTGCTGCTGTAACAATAGCCGTGGGCGCAGGCGTTATTAGCAGTTTCTCGGAAGCTAAAAAGCTTATCCCTGTAGTAAAATCTTATACACCCAACAAAGAGAATAAAGAAGTATACGATAAACAGTATGCTGTTTTTAAGAATCTTTATAAAGCAAACAAAAACAATTTCGCCGCACTTAACGGCTGAGAAAGGATTACACTAAATGGAAATACTTGAGGTTATGGCTTTGTTATATGATAACATTGCTCCTGTAATGACAAAGTGCGGTTTTGAGCCCGAATATAAAGAAGGCGTAAGAAAAACAGGCAGTCCCGCTTACACAAGAGGTGACGGTGCTGCTATGGACTTTTCGGGCGAAAAGGGTGTTACCCGTTTCGTTTTCAGTTCCGACAGAATCCATATGCTTTTTGCGGCAAAGGATGCCGACAGAAGTGATGACTCTGCTTTTACAAGAGATACAACATATCTTTATATTCTTTCCGAATACAATGAAAAAGATGTAAAGGGTATCGCCAAAGAAATAAACGAATATATGGAAGATACCTTTATTGTAAAGCAAAGAAAAGAAGTAAAGGTAAAAAACATATCTACCGTATCACGTTCTTCAGTAAAAAGCGGATTACTTGCTTATGATCCTGTTACCCTTGCAACAAAGCTTGCGGGACTTTATTCTGAGCTTAAGCTTCCGCTTGAAACAAATATTCAGCAGTACGGCGAATTCCTCTGTGAGGATTTCTTTGTGAATCACGCCAACTCTTGTATCGAAAATACTATCCGTGAAAATAATCCTCAGAGAATGAAAAGACTGTTTAATATCCTTTCCGAGGTTTATGAAGACGGTACAAACGAGGTTCAGAGTCTTATTGCCGTAACGGCATTGGGCTTTATCGAAAACGATCCCGAACTGATACAGAGAATCCTTCCTTATCTTTCCGACAGTATGATAGAACCCGTTACAGCAGTAAGTCTGAGACTTAAAAAGAGTAAGTCTGCAAGAATGAGACTACAGAATCCCCCCAAATATAAGCCCCCGAAAAAGAAAAAAGAAGGCTTTATGGCAAAATATATGAACCCCCAGGGCGGTAGTCTTCAGTAAGAATAAAAACCGAATCAATAAAAACAAAAGGCTTAAGTTTACAAAAAAGTAAACCTAAGCCTTAAATCATAATTTATCAGGCAGTTGCCCGATAAATTATGATAATGAAATACGCCTGCGGCGTGTGAAATATTTGTCTGCGACAAATGTGAAATTTGACCTGCGGTCAAGTGAAATTTTTGCCGTCGGCAAAAGTTAAGAAAGACACTTCGTGTCTTATTCCGCTTGCGCTCT
>JAZSRT010000077.1:0-4597 GCA_045538645.1 Acutalibacteraceae bacterium
AGGTCCCGACATATTTGCTAACGGCAAATATATCATTAATGCGAAGCATTTACATCATATTGCAAAAGCAATATATCATACGCCAAAGGCGTATATCATTATCATAATTTATCGGGCAACTGCCCGATAAATTATGATTTATATTCCTGTGAGGTCAAATTCGGGGGTGTATTCTTCCTTGGCGGAGGAAAGCTCCTGTACGAAGCCGTTTTCTATACCTGCAAGGTACATATAATCCACGGCTTTTTCGTATTCTTCCTCCGTAAGCCTTCGGTTAAGTGTCGGGTATTTCAGCTGTTTTTTCGGCGGGGTATACTGGCTCATAAGAGAAAACAGCACACCGTCTCCGAAATTCTCGCTGACTGCATCTATTACATCATACGTATTTTCAAGATACCCGGGTAAAACCAGGTGTCTTATTATTATGCCTTTTACAAGCATATCCTCATCATCAAAAACCGCATCCCCTGTCTGCAGATACATTTCTTTTATGGCGGGTAATGCTTTTTCGGCATAATCGGGAGCATTTGAAAATGCCTTTGCTATGCCGCTTTTTATATATTTAAGATCGGGAATATATATATCAACAAGCCCTCGGAGCATTTTAAGCGCTTCGGCTTCTTCATAAGAAGAAGTGTTATACACAACAGGCACGGGAAGCTTTTCTTCAGACAAAGCCTTTACTATAAGCGGAACAAAGTGGGTGGGAGTTACAAGGTTTATGTTATCGGCACCCTCTTCGATAAGCTCCGAAAATATTTCCCTGAGCCTTTTTACGCTGACTTCTTTACCGACCTTTCCTCTTGAAAGAGGCATATTCTGACAAAAAATACAGCCCATATTACAGCCTGAAAAAAACACGGTACCCGAACCGCCGTAGCCCGAAATACAGGGCTCTTCCCAGAAATGAAGTCCTGCTCTGCCCAAGGTAAGCTCTTTTCCCGTTCTGCAGAATCCCTTTCCGGTGCTTCTGTCGATATTACATTTTCTCGGACACAAATTACATTTTTCCATAATACGAAAAACCTGACCTTTTATAAAATCCGCACAATTCTTCACTGCAGTAAAGAACGGGAATTTTCCCTTGGGACAGTATGTAAGAAACTGCGGCACGCACACATAAAGCTCCGAGCCCTTTGCTTCTGAATTCTTTTTTTGTAAAAACATCCCCGATAAGGGCATATTTTTCGTTTATTGCCGAAACTGCCGATGCCGACACAAGCTTGTCATCACTTATCACCCCGAACACCTTGGAAAGACCTCGGTTTACGGCTTTAAGACGCAACACATAACGTCTTTCATCAGCAAAAGAGAGAGTATCACTTTCAGAAATCAGCCTGTAAAAATCAAGCAAGTCTCTGCCCGTTATAACATTTACGGTATTTTCACAAAAAGCTGCTCCTTCATACACCATAATACAGTGGTTTCCGAAAGAAAAAAGCTGAGAAAATTCCTCACCGTATACCTTTATATCTTCATCACCGTTATTGAAAACAAGGCTTTTTATTTCACCCTTTTCATCTCTTCCGCACCAGAAGGATTCTTCGGGAATATCTTCGTGAAGCTTAAGAAAAGTATAGGCTTCTGTCCCCGTTATGCTGTCTTTGCACAATGATAAAAGCAGCTCTTTTTCGCAAGCTTCGGGATAAGTAAACTTAAGCATCCTGAACCGCCTCAGCTAAAGCAGAAGCCAGCTCATAACACGCCATTATATCGCTTTTTGCAAGAAGATTGGAGGCAGAATGAATATATCTGCAGGGTGCGCTTATGGCACAGGCTCTTACACCGCCTGCACTCTTATGTATAATTCCCGAATCATTACCGCCTGCAACAGCGGTTTTTACCTGTACCTTTATGCCTTTTTCTTCACCTGTTTTAAGGGCAAGCTTAAAAACATCCCTGTCATACACGGTGGAATTATCCATAAATGAAATTACGGCACCGTCACCCTGTACACAAACCCTCTTTTCTCCGCCTACACCTGCAATATCTGCGGCAGTGGTGGCTTCAAGCACTATTGAAAAATCGGGGCACACGGCATTTGTTGCACAGCCTGCTCCTCTGAGCCCCACTTCTTCCTGAACGGTAAATGCAAATACGGTGTCGTATTCAGGACCCTTTTCAATCATTTTAAGCATTATGGCAACACCCACCCTGTCATCCAGAGCTTTTGAAATTATTTTTTCACCAAGATCGGTATATTCACCGGAAAATACTGCGGTTTCACCGGGCAAAACATATTTCATTGCATCTTTTTTATCTGTTGCACCTATATCTATATAAAGTTTATCTTCCTTAAGCAGAGTGTTCTTTTCTTCTTCACTGCTTAAATGAACGGGCTTGCTGCCTATAATTCCCACTGTGCCGTTTTCAAAAATAACCTTTCTGCCCGACATAACGGCAGGCATAATACCGCCTACGGTATCGAATTTTATAAGTCCGTCATCCCTTATGAAGGTTGCAATAAATCCCACCTCATCCATATGTGCGGCAATCATAACTTTTTTACGGGCCGGTTTTCTGCCGCTTACATTTACAATTACATTGCCGAGATTATCAACGGTATAAGGCTTATCCCCCAGCTTTGAAATAATATATTCTCTTATCTTATGCTCTCTTCCCGATGTGCCGTTTATTTCACAAAGCTCTTTTATAAGTGTAAACATCGTTTATTCCCCCTTTGAAGCAAGATAAAGTACTTCAGATACTGCATCAATGTCGCTTAATGCGAGTGTTTCAACAGGTGTGTGCATATTGAGAAGGGGAACGGAAACAAGACCTGTTTTTATTCCCTTACCTGCAATTACCGCAGCATCACTGTCTGTGGCTGTACGGGCACCCATTACCTCCACGGTATAGGGTACCCCCGCCTTTTCTGCAGATGAAATCAGAGAATCCGAAACCTCTTTCTGCAGAATGGGAGAAATACATATCATTGCACCCGACCCTACAGGCGAGGAGCTTTCCTCAGGAATTCCGGGGGCGCAAGCAAAAGAAACATCTGTAATAAAAGCAAAATCGGGCTGTAAGGCAAAAAATGCCGCCTGTGCAC
This sequence comes from Acutalibacteraceae bacterium, assembly GCA_045538645.1. Taxonomy (GTDB): domain Bacteria; phylum Bacillota; class Clostridia; order Oscillospirales; family Acutalibacteraceae; genus RUG806. The sequence continues at coordinate 3,053 of JAZSRT010000077.1, forward strand.
CGCCCTTTCCCACTTCTTCTCTTGTGGTAAACACTGCGGTTATTCTATTTTCGGTTCCCTGTTCATAAAGCTTTTTAACGGCATTAATAACAGCAGTACAGCCTGCGGAATTATCCATATAGGCACCTGCAAGCCTGTCATTCAAAAGAGAGGTTACGGGTGAATAATACTCCGCCCTGTCCCCCGCTGAAACATACTTTGTAATTTCATCATAAGAAAGACCGCAGTCTATATAAAGGGAATCAATGGGAGTGACTTTAGTTCTGTCACCTGATAACAAATGGGGCGGTGTGCTTGTCACACAGCCCATAAGCACCTTTTTACCTATAACTTTTACACGGGAAGCGGCAAGAGTTCTCATATCAATACCGCCCGTCTTATTTATTTTAAGCATTCCGGTAGCCTTATCTATACCCGTTATCACCAAACCTATCTTATCCATATGGGCACTTAAGGCAACGTGCTTACTGCCTTTTTTTGTAACTTCGCAGATAAGATTGCCCAGATTATCGGTATATACATCCTCACAGTAAGGCGATATAATTTCTTTTATAGCTTCAGAAGTTTCACTCGAAAAAGAGGCATCACAGGATGCGGAGCATATTTTAGTAAGTATATCTTCAGTTTTCATTTTCAGTCCTCCGATTTTTCAAGAACGGTATCAAGAACCATTCCGTAGCTTTCTGAAAATTCCGCAAGGAATATTTCGGCTTCTTCGCAATTCATTGCGTGCAAAGAATTCTCTGTGGCTTCTTTTGCCCTGATAAACTCCGTATTTCCGCTTCTTTCTTCAAGCATACATTTAAGTAAAGCCGATATTTTATCCGCAGCCTTTACAAGACGGTACTCTTCGCTTTTTTCATCGGGAACAATAAAATCCCTGTATTCTTCACGCATATAATCGGGAAGGGTATTCAGTATTGTCTTCTGCGCGGCTTTTTCTATGCTTCCGAAGGCTTCGCGTATCTCCTTGTTATGATATTTTACGGGGGTAGGCATATCACCCGTTATTATTTCGGGCATATCGTGGTACATACCTACAAGGGCGATTTTGCCTTCATTATAGCTTTTTCCCAGCTTTTTATTACCGATAACCGCAAGCGCGTGTGCTATAGCCGCCACATCAAGGCTGTGCTGACTTAAAGATTCCGAATCCGTGTTCCTCATAAGCGACCAACGGTCAATATATTTCATTCTTGAAAATAACGCAAAAAAATGACTGCTCATAACCATTTCCCGAACAAAAAATCATAATTTATCCGTACTTTGCCATCTTCGCCGTAGGAGAGGGGGCTCCCCTACAATTTGGAGCCTCTGCCTTTACATCGATAAATTATGATTTTCCGGTTTTCTCCTCATAAATTTATACCTTTATTTTACATTACAAAAAAATAAATAGCAAGACAAATCATAATTTGAAAGGCGATAGCCTTTCAAATTATGATAATGATGTCGCACCGTTGGTGCTAATGATGTCCGTCATTCGACGGATGATATCCGAACAATGTTCGGATGATATATTTGTCTGCGACAAATATGAAGGAA
>JAZSRT010000008.1:0-6849 GCA_045538645.1 Acutalibacteraceae bacterium
CCGCAGGTCCCGACATATTTGCTAACGGCAAATATATCATTAATGCGAAGCATTTACATCATATTGCAAAAGCAATATATCATACGCCAAAGGCGTATATCATTATCATAATTTATCGGGCAACTGCCCGATAAATTATGATTTTGCTTTTTGTGACAAAAAAATATTTTTTTTTAATTATTTTGCATATTTATATTGATAAATTTTTTATAATATGTTACATTAACTGCTGAATATAATTATACAGGTTGTAACGGAATTTTTTTTATTTTCTTGTTTTTTTGTATGACGTATTTTTTGGCAAATACTGCGAAAAACAAGTTTTTTTTTTGACTTTCCGGGTACGGCTGTTTTGTTTGTGTGTTTTGAAAAAATCTTTTTTATATAAGGGACGGAGAAAAAGTGAAGAAAACAGTTAAACAGCTTTTAAGTGTGTCTGCGGCAGTGTGTCTTATTTTGGCAATAGGATGCACACTGTGTTATTTTACGGGGGACAAAGCCTTTACGGTAGAGGGTAATGCCGCAACATTATTATCGGGAGATTATTCCTGCTCGGTAGCTTCCGGGAAAGCTACGATTCTTCAGTTTGCGTCTTCTTATGAAGGCGAGCTTACCGTTCCCGAAAAAATAGGTGAATATACGGTTACAGCTATTGGCGATAAGGCATTTTACGGCTGTAAGGGGATAACATCCGTAACATTACCCTCCACTGTAACATCTATCGGCGCATCTGCTTTTTCAGAATGCCGTGCCCTTGAAAAAATAGCTGTTCCCAAAAGTGTTACTGCTATAGGTGACAATGCATTTTTCAACTGTGTTGCACTTACTGAAGTAAGCATTCCCGCAGGTGTAAAAACAATCGGCAACAACGCCTTTTACGGTTGCAGCTCTTTAAAGAAAATAGAACTGCCCTCAAATATTACAGCCATAGGCAATTATGCCTTTGACGGATGTACTTCTCTTGAAAGTGCAATTATTCCCGACAGTGTAACAACAATCGGTAATTATGCATTTTATGCCTGCTGTGCTCTTAAAGATGTATACATCGGAAAAAAAGTAACAACAATCGGCAGTTATGCTTTTTATGACTGCATAAATCTTTTGTCGGTAACTATACCTGACAGTGTAACCTCTATCGGCAACCACGCTTTCAGAGGCTGCGAAAGCCTTATTTCTGCAGATTTCGGTGAAAAGCTTACTTCTATTGGCAGTTTTGCTTTTTATAACTGCAAAAACCTCAAATCTGTTTTTATCCCCGATAAGGTTTCTCTTATCGGTAACGAAACCTTCCGTAACTGCGTTAATATCGTATCCCTGCAGCTGGGTTCATCCTTAAAAACTATTGGTAATAACGCATTCAGGGATTGTGTAAAGATAAATTCCGTAATTCTCCCCGACAGCCTTACTGCCATAGGCGAAAGTGCATTTGAAGGCTGTACCGCAATAAAAACACTTGATATAGGCAGCCGCCTTACTTCACTTGCCCGGAAGTCATTTTACGGCTGCACAGGGCTTACTTCCGTTTATCTCGGTGACAAGCTTACAACAATAAACAGCAGTGCCTTCGGCGGATGCACAGGCATAAAAGCTCTTAATTTCCCTTCAAATGTAAGCGTTATCGGTGAATATGCATTCTCAGACTGCAGTTCAATTGAAACACTTAGCTTGTCATCCAAGCTTAAGACCATAGATTCTTATGCCTTTGAAAATTGTACCTCCGTTAAAGAAGTTGTTATTCCCGACAGCGTAAAAACCATGGGTGAAAAGGTATTCTACGGCTGTTCATCAATTGAAAAAGCAACTGTTTCAAAAGGTATGAGTTCAGTCAGCGTTTCTTTATTCGAAGAGTGTACGGGACTTACTTCCGTGGTTATACCCTCAAGTGTAAAAACCATCGGCGAAAAGGCATTCAAGGGCTGTACAAGCCTTAATGCAGTGGAATTCCCCGAAAGTGTAACCACAATAGGAAAATCCTCATTTGAAAACTGCTCGGCTCTTGAAACTCTCGGTCTTACCGAAAAGCTTGAAATTATCGGAGAATCTGCTTTCAGCAACTGTGATAAGATAAGTGCGGTAATTCTTCCCGAAGGCGTAAGAACCCTTGGTGAATATGCATTTTATGACTGTAACGGTATTCTTTCAGTAATTCTTCCTTCAAGCCTTTCTTCTGCAGGTTACCGTGCTTTTTACGGTTGTGATGCCGTAAAATCCGTTATTTTCCCCGATCCCGAGCTTCCCGAAGCAGACGAAAAAGACGATAAAAACAGCAAAAATAATAAAAATGACAAAAACAGCGAAGAGGAAACCACCTCTCCCGAAGAAGCCCCCGAGGAATATGTATCCCGTATCGGCGGTATTCTCTCTGCAGTATTTGTTTGTTCAAAGGATATTGTAAGCTGATAAATACAAAAAAGTACCGCAACTTGCAAAGCAGAGCGGTACTTTTTGTCATTATACAGCCCGTAAATAAAACTTTTTTAATGGTAAAACAGTTTTTACAGCTTACTGCTTTTTTAATTTATAATAAAATCATACCTTAAGTACGGAGATGACTGTATATGAAAAATTCCAATAAAAAATCTGTTGTAATTTTTGCTGTTGTTTTTGCTTTTATTTTACTTCTCGGTTCATTTGCAGGCGTGCTTACGGGAGTTCTCATTGTTAAAAACAAAACAGGCGGCAATGCTGAAACCGATATTGTCAGCGATGCTTTTTGTGAGATTATAAAAGATAATAATATTACACGCTGTTATCACATTCCGCAGATAAATTCCGATGCCGAAGGAATAACCGAGGTAAACAAAAATATCTACAACACCCTTTATCAGGTATATTCCGAAGGTGTGACCGTAAGTCAGCGTGATAACGGTTTTCTGATTTTAGGCAGTATGACTTATACATATGTGCAAAAGGACAGTACAGTGTCAATAGTGGTGCAGACACAGGATGCCCGTTCTCTTGAATATAGCTATTATGTATTCAATGCCGATACCGAAAGCGGTAAGGAAATGACTAAAGAGAATATGTGCACTCTCTTTTCCACGGATGTAAACTCCTTCAACACCAAGGTGAGAAATGCGGTAAAAGAATATTCCGACAGAGAAAAGACAGCGTACCCTGAAAACGAAGTCACAAAATATATTGAACCCATAATTAAAAGAACCGTCTCAGCCGAATATATTGATGCGGCTATGCCCTATATCAACAAAGACGGCGAGCTTTTTGCAGTTGTGAGCCTGTTTTCTTCAGGCGGCAAGGATACATATCCTCATATGCTGAATTTAGAAACAAGCCTTGACGAAGGAACTTTGCCTGTATGCACAAAGCACGATGACATCACTTATGACTCCGCCCCCGCAACAGCTCCCGCACCGGAAGTCACTTATGTTTATGTGGAACAGCCAAATAAGAATAATGAAGACGAAGAGGACACAACAAAAGCCGAAGCAGAAGAAGTCACCACAAAAAAGGATAACAAAAACACATCCTCCGGAGAGCTTACAAAAGAAATTCTCACAAGCCACAGCTGGCACTCTGTCAGACAATTTGAGTATGAATATATCTTTTTTGAGGACGGAACTTTTGAATCTTACGGAGCAGGCTATGAAACGGGAACATATGAAATTAAAAACAACATTCTTTATGTTGACGGACTGACTTTTGAATACACTTCAGTAGAAGAAAATGCTGATTTACAGAACGATGAATATTTAAATTTAACATTAATCGAAACACTTAACCCCGGTGAAAAGTTCTTCTATTCAACTGAATTCAAAGTCTGGTTAATTGATGCAACAGACAGATTTGAAGCAGATAAAGACTATTGTATTTACAGAAATTTTGCAATTGATAATTATGAAACGAAATGGTCTAAAAATTATAAAGACTACATTTATGCTGAATTCACAATGTTTGATATAGATGAAGACGGAACAGAAGAACTTATTGTTCATGAAGGAACAAGTGAACAAAGCAGAAAATATCATTTCTATACAATAAAGGGTAAAGAGATAATATCCCTTGGCTCTCTGGGTGCATGGCACGCTACCCTTTGTGATAATGACGGTTATCTTATTAAATATGACGGTATGGGCGGCGAAGGAAATTATTATACTGTCGCCATAGAAAACGGACAGATTACGGAAACCAACGAAGGCACATTCACATTCCCGCCTGTTCCCGACTTCGGCGAAGCCTTAAAATTCTCACCGACTATGTACTAAGAAAGGATTTAATTATGCTTACATCAAAAACCAAAGCAGCAATAGCCGTGATACTTGTTTCTATGTTTGTTATAGGTGTTGTCGGCGGTTATTCTACGGCTTATATTTTACATAATAAAGACACTTCTTCCGCAAAAAAAGATCCGACTGCAGAAGAAACTGATGCAGAGGAAAATGCGGAAATTGATTTTACAAATCTTGTGGTTGATGCTTTCAATAAAGTACAGCCCGATGATAACGAAGACCTTGTTTATACCATTCCGAAAATTGATTCCGACCGTAAAGGTGTGGCTGAATTCAATCAGAGAATGTATGATGAGCTTTACGGGCTTTATGAAAAGTCTGAAAGAGAATATGAGCAGTATGGTTATTTCCGTTCCCTTGCACATATCAAATATTCCTGGACACATAAAGGCAACACCGTTTCCATACTTGCAAGCACACATAATACCGAATGGTATAACCCGCAGTTTTATGCTTACAACTTCTCTTTCGACAAAGAAAAGGAGTTAAGCCGTGAGGAATTTATTTCCGAATGCGGCTATACTACAGAAAGCTTTAATGCAAAGCTCAGAGAAACCGTACAGAATGTATCGGATTATGTTCTGGAAAATACTCAGAATAACGCAGAAAGTCAGATGACATTTTATAATGAAGTAATAATGAGAACATTAACTGATGAATACATAAATCAGGCAACACCGCTTTATAACAGCAATGGCGAGCTTTGTGCGGTAACATACATTTTCTCTCTCGGCGCCGCCGATATGTACAAGCATATAATAAACCTCGAAACCGGTGCAGATGAATGTAATTTTGATTGCGGTTATAAGTTCGTTTCATAAAATTGGTAACCAATAAAATAAGCACATTAACGAACACCACCCCGAAAAGCGAAGTCTTTTAGGGGTGGTGTTATGTATTGATATTAATTTATTTGTGATAAAGCTTCTTTGTGTGGCTTCGGGGTTCGCAGGTCATGTTTATGCCCAGTTTTTTGAAGGTCTGGGTATCTACCGTGGCAAGCATTACCGAGGAGTGGGCTTCGAGGCCTTTGAGCTTGGGAAGCTGTTCAAGGGCTTTTTTTGCAACGGGATTTGTTGCGGCGCAGATTGAAAGGGCAATAAGCACTTCATCCACGTGCAGACGGGGGTTTATACTGCCCATTGCATCTGTTTTAAGCTTTTGTATGGGTTCGATAATTGCGGGGGATAACAGAAGTATTTCGTCGGGGATGTTTGCCAGTCTTTTGATAACATTTATAAGCATTGCCGAAGAAGCGCCCAAAAGGTCTGAGGTTTTTCCTGTTATAATGGTACCGTCTGCCATCTGCAACGCGGCGGCGGTGTCGTTTGTATCTTCTGCCTTTTTAAGTGCGGCACCAACTGCGGGTCTGTCTTCGGTGGAAATACCCAGCTGATTCATCAGAAGCTCAATTCTGTGAACAACGGCAGTATCGCCAAGTCCCTGACGGGCAAGACAGGCGGCTTCGTAATATCTTCTGATAACCTCCTGCTTTGAAGCATCGCTTACTGCTTCATCGTCAAAAATACAGTTGCCTACCATATTTACACCCATATCTGTGGGGGATTTATAAATACATTCGCCTGATATCTTTGTAAGCATGGCATTGAGTACGGGGAAAATTTCAACATCTCTGTTGTAGTTTACCGTTGTAACACCGTATGCTTCAAGGTGGAAGGGATCTATCATATTTACGTCATTAAGGTCAGCGGTTGCGGCTTCGTATGCAACGTTGACAGGATGCTTAAGGGGGAGATTCCATATGGGGAAGGTCTCAAACTTAGCATAACCTGCCTTCTGACCCCTTTTATATTCGTGATAAAGCTGAGAAAGGCAGACAGCCATTTTACCCGAACCGGGGCCGGGAGCAGTTACAACAACCAAAGAACGCTCTGTCTGAATAAACTCATTTCTGCCGTAGCCTTCATCACTTACTATAAGGGGAATGTTTGTGGGATAATCGGGAATGAGATAATGTCTGTAAACCTTCATTCCCAGCTTTTCAAGTCTTTTCTGGAAGCTTACAGCGGCAGGCTGTTCTGCAAATTGGGTAATGCAGACACTGCCCACAAAGATACCAATGGCTCTGAAGGCATCAATAAGACGAAGACAATCGGAATCGTAGGTAATTCCGAGATCTCCTCTTCTTTTATTCTTTTCTATTGCATCGGCAGAAATAACAATAACCATTTCTGCTTCGTCTCTCAGCTCGTACAGCATTTTTATCTTACTGTCGGGCTCGAAGCCGGGAAGCACACGAGACGCGTGGAAATCGTCAAAAAGCTTACCGCCGAATTCAAGATAAAGCTTACCGCCGAACTGAGCTATACGCTCCTGAATACATTCGGACTGCATATGAAGATATTTGTCGTTATCAAAACCTATCTTTGCCATAATAACACCCCTGAAGAATTAACAACATAACAATTATTATATCACGGACACCAAATAAAGTCCATAGTAAATCATAATTTATCGGGCAGTTGCCCGATAAATTATGATAATGATATACGCCTTTGGCGTATGATATATTGCTTTTGCAATATGATGTAAATGCTTCGCATTAATGATATATTTGCCGTTAGCAAATATGTCGGGACCT
>JAZSRT010000110.1:0-3884 GCA_045538645.1 Acutalibacteraceae bacterium
AAATCATAATTTATCGGGCAGTTGCCCGATAAATTATGATAATGAAATTCACACCTTTGGTGTGAGTGAAATATTGCTTCGCAATGTGAAATATGAACTTCGTTCATATGAAATATTTGCTTCGCAAATGTTTCGGGACCTGCGGTCGGCATTATATGTGCTTCGCACGTTCCTGTAGCATTTTAGCGTTGCACCGCAGGTGCGAGCAATAGAGCGCAAGCGGAATAAGACACGAAGTGTCTTCCTTCACTTTTGCCAACGGCAAAAATTTCACTTGACCGCAGGTCAAATTTCACATTTGTCGCAGACAAATATTTCACACGCCGCAGGCGTATTTCATTATCATAATTTGCAGGGCTTGCAGCCCTACAAATTATGATTTATATAAAGGGGTGTTATTAGTGGCAATAAGAGCAGAAGGTATATTTTCATCCTACGGTGCATTTCCCGAAAATCCCGATTATATGGGTCTTATAAAGAGGCAGGATGAAATATACACAAAACCCAATGATTGCAGAGATCCGTTTGAAAGGGATTACACGAGAATACTGCATTCTCTTGCATACAGACGGCTTAAGCATAAAACTCAGGTTTTTTTCAATATAGAAAATGACCACATATGCACACGTATGGAGCACGTGTCTCACGTGGAATCCGTCAGCACCACCATTGCAAAACAGCTGGGGCTTAATGTTGATTTAACCCGTGCCATTGCCATAGGTCACGACCTGGGTCACGCTCCCTTCGGGCATCAGGGCGAGAGAGAGCTTGATGCCATTTCAAAAAAATATCTGGGCAGAAGCTTTTTCCACGAAAAAAACGGACTGCATTTTGTGGATAATATTGAGCTTTTAGAGGATGACTACAGAGTCAGCCGTAATCTGAACCTTACATATGCAGTAAGGGACGGTATAATTTCCCACTGCGGCGAGGTTGATGAAAACGGGCTTAAACCCCGTAAGGAATATATTGATCTGACTGATTTTACCGAGTGCGGACAGTATCAGCCCTATACATGGGAAGGCTGTGTTGTGAAATTATCGGATAAAATTGCATATGTGGGAAGAGATATAGAAGATGCCATAAGGCTTCGTTTTCTTACAAAGGAAAACATAGCTTCTTTGTCGGATATGGCAAAGGCATATGACAAAATGGCTATAAACACCACTGTTATAATTCATAATATGATATCAGACGTAAGTAAAAATTCCTCCCCCGAAAAGGGAATATGCTTAAGCGATACCTTTGCACAGCAGCTTATGGAAATCAAGCAGTTTAACTACGAATTTATTTACAGAAATCCCCGTCTTGATACCTTTACAAAATATGCCCGCCTTGTTATTGAGCAGATATTTCTTGTTCTGCTCGATGCCTATGACGGTGAAGATACACTGAAATCTCTTCATAAAAAAGCGGAGATATATCCGGAGCTTATGGGTGCTTTTGCCGATTGGCTGGGCAAATTCTGCGAAACCGGGCTTGATATGTTCTCGAATATGACAGAAAAAACCGTAAAATGCCGTAATAAAAAAATCTACGGCTGTCTTGAGACCGAGGAAATATATATAGGTGCCATACTCGATTATATTTCCGGTATGTCCGACAATTACTGTATAAAAGTTTTTAACGAGCTTATAACTTATTAAAGGAGAGAATACACAATGAAAAAAGCAAAAAGTATTTTAAGTCTTGTTCTTGCCGCAATTATGCTTTGCACGGCAACTGTTTCTTCTTCCGCCGTGTCTTTATGGGATGTTTATTGGGCAGACACAGAAGAAGTTTCAAGAGGTATAATTATGCAGCCGGGTAAAACAGAAAGTGAAAGAAACTTTTCCTGGTATATGCCCGAAAGCGTTACTTCCTGCAGTGTTGAATTAAGCACAAATATGCTTATGGCAGGAGCCGAAACCTTTGAAGGTGAAGTTATTTCCGACCGTCACGGCAGTAATGTTGCAAAGGTTACCGTAACAGGTCTCCGTGAGGGCGAAACCTATTATTACACCTGTGTAACAGGAACCGAGAAAAGCTCTGTTTATTCCTTTGAAACAGTAGATGGCGACAGCTTTTCTGCCCTTTATATGTCGGATATACACATATCTCTTGATGAAGAAGCAGGGGATGTAAAGGCTACTGCTTATGAATTTGCCGATCTTCTTACAGAAGTTACACTTAAAAACGATATCAATATGATTCTTTCTGCTGGCGACCAGGCATCAGACGGACTTCTTGCGGAATATCAGGGACTTACTTTTTCACCTGTTGCCCGTTCTCTTACCTTTGCCACAGCAATAGGCAATCACGACCGCAAGGGAATAGCATACAAGTATTTCACAAATCTCCCCAATGAGGATGAAGGAATGATAAGCTCACCTCAGGGCGGAAACTATTATTTCGTCAAGGGTGAAGTTTTGTTCCTTGTAATAGATTCAAACAATGCAAGTGCCACAGATCACCGTAATTTCATTAAAAATGCCGTGAAGGAAAATCCCGATATAAAATGGCGTGTTGTTATGATGCACCACGACCTTTACGGCGGCAGTATTGAAAGCAGAGAGAGTGAAAACAATCTTTTAAGACTGCTTTTGTCTCCCATTTTTGATGAATTCAATATTGACCTTGTACTTACGGGACATTCCCACCACTACAGCATTTCACACGTTCTTTATAACGGAAAAATTGCTCAGGAGCTTGATAACGGTGCAACTGTCAACAATGCACAGGGAACTGTTTATATGGTATCCGCTTCTGTGGGAAGAGCCAGAGAAGACGGCGAATACAGCGACAAAGTAGCTATAGGTATGGATGAATTTACCGATAAGCTCTATAATATTATTGATTTTTCAGAGGATGCAATTACAGTTACTACCTATGAAAGAGGTTCATCCGAAGAATTTGCAAGCTTCACACTTACAAAGGATGACGACTTTGATGCACCCGGAATCAGCTTTTTCAGAAAGCTTTTAGGTAAGTTCTTTGCTGCGATAGGAACTATTTATGCAGTATTCAATAATATAGGAAGATATTCTGATCTTACCGAAGACGGCTTTAATGTGGATTTCTTTGAAACAGTATTTTAATTGAAAAGTGTGAATATTATGAAAAAACTGATTATAGCCCTTGTTCTGCTTCTGACTCTTGTCTTTTCTTCCTGTGGGGATAATGCGGAAGAAACCACCGAACCCGAAACTCATCCACCTGTTGAGATAACCACCGCAAAACCGCTCACTATCGAAGAAATGTCCCCTGCGCATATGGAACCTGTTATGAACGAGGATATAAAAACAAGAATTTATGAAATAGATTTTGATTCTTTTGAGGAAATAGAGGCAAAAGATTCATTTTTCCCCGATTCGTCCCACGATAAAATATTACAAAGCGATAATGCACAGTACTTTTTTGTGACGGACGATATAAAAATACACGCAGTTTTCTTTGATGAAAACAAAAATGTATACGGTTCTGCAAGCTATAACACCGAAACGGGGTATATAGAATTTTATGGGGAAGCGGAAATTACATGGTATTTCAACGAAGACGGAACATTGAGATGCTTTGTTTACAGCTACACCTTCAATTCTGCTAATTCTCATCCCATTTATACATTCTATAACCCCGACGGAAGTAAGGATGTAACAAGAACCGCCGACGGCTGGTATTCCCCGGAGCTCGACCTTCTTACAAATGAAGAAATTATGGAATACCTTGAAAAATACGACGGCACAATAGAATCAACAGCAGAATACAAATCATAATTTATCGGGCAGTTGCCCGATAAATTATGATAATGAAATTCACACCTTTGGTGTGAGTGAAATATTGCTTCGCAATGTGAAATATGAACTTCGTTCATATGAAATATTTGCTTCGCAAATGTTTCGGGACCT
>JAZSRT010000024.1:0-62361 GCA_045538645.1 Acutalibacteraceae bacterium
TAATAGAATCGGGACCTGCGGTCGGCATTTTAAATAGAGCGCAGCGGAACAAGGCGTTTACGCCTTCCATTTCTTTTATCTTTTCTCTATTATCTATTATCTCATAATTTATCGAACTTTCAGTTCGATAAATTATGATTTATTCTTCTAATTTTAATTTTTCAACCATTTCTGCGGTTTTGAGTTCGAGAAGCTTGGATACGCCGTGTTCCTGCATTGTTACGCCGTAAAGCATATCTGCTTCTTCCATAGTACCTCTTCTGTGGGTAATAAGTATAAACTGTGTGTCTTCTGTCATCATTCTTACATACTGTGCGTACCTGAGAACGTTTACATCATCGAGTGCGGCTTCAACCTCGTCAAAAATACAAAACGGTGCGGGGCGCACTTTAAGTATTGCAAACAGAAGTGCTATTGCAGTAAGTCCCTTTTCACCGCCCGAAAGAAGAGAAAGTGACTTTACGTTCTTTCCGGGAGGCTGAGCCTTTATTTCGATATTACATTCGAGTATATCATTTTCATCTTCAAGCACAAGCTCGGCATTTCCTCCGCCGAACAGACTTGTGAATGTTTCTTTAAAGCCGTTATTGATTGCATCAAATCTGTCTCTGAACTGTTCAGCCATTTTTCCGGTCAGCTCTTCAACCATTTTCAAAAGCTCTTTCTTTGATTTTTCTACATCGTTTACCTGACCTGATAAAAATTCATATCTTGAAAGAACCTCTTTATATTCATCTATTGCTGCAACATTTACACTGCCCAGTGCCTTTATCTGTCCTTTAAGCTCCGACAGTCTTTTCTGTGCTTTTGTAACAGATTCTATTTCGGGGCATACTTCTTCGGCTTCTCTTCTTGTGAGTGCATACTCATCAAAGAGTTTTCTTTCAATATCCTGCTGTTCTTTTTCAAGATATGCTTTCTTTTCTTCAAGCCTTATAAGTTCACCGTTGATTTTTTCGCGTTCTTCGGTTTTAAGTCTTTCTTCACTGCGCTTATCCGTAACACTTTTTTCAAGCTCTTCACGCTGCTTTATAAGACCTCTTATTTCATCATCGCCTGAAGATATTTCTTTTCTGATATCAGCACACAAAGAGCGGGTATTTTCGGCTTCTGCAAAAAGCTCTTTGTTCTTTTCACTGAGCATTTTTATTTCTTCAGCAAGAAGGTCTTTTCTTTCGGCTGATGCTTCTTTTCTCTTATTAAGAGAATTAACAGCTTCTTTTTTTGCTTCAACTTCTTTTACAAAAGATACCGTGCGCATATTAACATCGGCTATCTCTTCGTTTATCTGTTCTCTTTCTTTAAGAAGTGAATCTCTGCCGCCTGTTAAAGCTGCAAGTTTTTCTTCTTTTTCCTGCTTTTCGGCGTTAAGCTTTTCTTTTTCTTCACTTGCCAAACGGATATTTTCAGCAAAATAAGCTATTCTTTCATCGGCCTTTGAAAGTTCTTTTTCTGCATCTTCAATATCTTTTATAACATTTTCAAGTATTGAACGCTTTATTGAAAGTTCACTTTCAAAATGCATTTTTTCTTCCTGTCTTCTTAACAGTTCGCCGCGGCTGCCTTCAAGATCTGCCTTTTCTTTTGAAAGTGCTTCGGCGGCTGTTTTAAGCTCCGAATAACTGAACGAAACCTTATCGGCAAGAGCTTCGCATTCTTTTTTAATCTTTTCTGTTTCATTCTTTCTTGCAAGAAAACCTGAGTTTGATATTTTTGAACCGCCGGTCATGGAACCGCCTGCATTCACAACCTGTCCGTCAAGAGTAACTATTTTGAATTTATAGTTATACTTTTTAGCCATAGTCACGGCACAGTCAAGGTCTTCACAAACTGCAATTCTTCCGAGAAGGGATTTTATTATCTCCGAATAAATGCCGTCTGCCTTAACAAGTCTGTAGGCAAGCTCAACAAAGCCGAAACAGTCATCAAGTCCCTTTTCTTCAAGAACTCTGCCCTTAATGGCATTAAGGGGAAGGAATGTAGCTCTGCCTGCAGAAGAATTTTTAAGCATATTAATTGCTTTTTTTGCATCGTTTTCCGTTTCGGTAACAATATCCTGAATGGCATTTCCGAGGGCGGTTTCCACTGCTGTCTGATACTTTTCATCAACATTTATAAGAGTGGAAAGTGTGCCTTTAATACCCGTAAGCGTACCGCGGCTGTGTTCTCTGAGAACCGCCTTTACACTGCCCTGATAGCCCTCCATATTCTTTTCGGTATCCTGCAAAAACTTAAGACGGGATTCTTTTGAAAGCAATGACAGCTTCAGTTCTTCGTTATCCTTTTTACGGCTTTCAAGTCTTTCTTCCGCTTTTTTAAGTCTGATTTCATATCCCGAAACCGAATTAACAAGAGAAGTACAGTCTTCTTCTGCCTTTCGGACTTTTTCGGTAAGTGCTTCTGTTTCTTCTTTTACTTTTATTTCAAGTTCTTTTTTCTCTTTTATTGTTTCTTCAAGATTTCCGGCTCTTGCTTTTATTTCATCGGTGGATGACAAAGCCGCGGATATCATTATTTCAGTCTGTGAAAGCCGCAGTGCAAGAGCAGACAATTCATCGTTAAGAGCATTATATTCCTCAGAATACTCCTCATCACTCTTTTTAAGTCCCGTAAGCCTTATTGTAAGGCTTTCAAGAAGCTCCTGTTCTTTTTCTATATTATAATGTAAAGCAGTAATCAGCTTTTCATTTTCTTCTATTTCTTTAATAATGCCGCTGTCTTCGGCATCCTCGGCTTCCATATCCCTTTTTATACGTTCGGCAGTTTCTTTGTTGTGGGAAATGGAATTTTCGTATACAAGCGCCTTTGATTCCAGCTGTGAGGCCTCTTCTTCAAGTCTGCCTCTGCGGTTTCTTATCTGCTCCATACGCACATTTATATCTCTTGTGCCTTCTGCAGCACCGTCAATATCAAGAGTAAGCTGCTGAAGCTTTTCTCCTGCTTCTTCATACTGAGCACGGGCTACTTCAATTCTGTGTCCCTGTTCGCGTATCTGCCCCGAACTGTTTTTGAGAATATTTACCCACAGCCCTATTTCAAGGTCTTTTTTCTCGGCGGCATACACAAGGAACTGCTGAGCCTTTATACTCTGTTTTTCAAGAGGTCCTACTCTTGAATGAAGCTCCGTTACAATATCTCTGAGACGCACAAGGTTTTCTTCTGCCTGGTCAAGTCTTTTCAGCGCATCAGCTCTGCGGTAGCGGTATGCTGAAATACCCGCTGCCTCTTCAAGCATATCACGGCGGTTTTCACTTTTTGCCGAAACCATTTCTTCTATTCTGCCCTGTCCGACCATTGAATAACCGTCACGGCCAAGGCCCGTATCCATAAACAGCTCGTGAACATCCTTAAGGCGGACAGTAGAACCGTTTATAAGATAAGAACTGTCACCCGAACGGTAGTATCTTCTTGTTACGGATACTTCCTTTTCGGGATTATGAAGCGACAAGTCCGAATTATCAAGCTTTAATGTAACCTCTGCAAAGCCCTGAGGACGGCGGTCTTTTGTTCCGCTGAAAATAACGTCCTCCATTTTTGAACCTCTCAGGGACTTTGTTGACTGCTCTCCGAGAACCCAGCGGACGGCATCGGATATATTACTTTTACCCGAACCGTTGGGACCGACAACTGCAGTTACACCTTTGCCGAAATTCAGTACTATTTTATCCGGAAAGGACTTAAAGCCCTGCATTTCCAATGCTTTTAAATACATTGATTTTTTCCTTTCATTATGTTTTTACCAAAACATTATATTCTTTAAGGGAAGCATCTCCCGTTATCTTTATGTTTTTACCCTGCTTTTCAAAATACAGGATGTTTGACCTTTTATGCCCCGCCGCCTTTGAAATTTCAGTGTTTTTTACAGTTATTTCAAAGCTTCCGACGGAAAGCCCTTTAAGCTTTTCTTCAATAAGCTTTTTATAAATTTCACTTTCACAAAGCTCTCTGAATGCGGGATGATACACACCTGCAACAAATCCTTCTTCCACATTACCGCCGGAATGAAGTCCCGTTCTGATTACTTTTATATTATTTTCATTAAACATCATAAGAAGACGTGAACACAGCTTTATGCTGTCATCCAATGTTTCGGGAACATATTTTCCCTCTTTATAAAGCTTTTCCAGTTTTGTGTTTTCCAGCACTACCGTGGGATATATTCTTACGGTGTCGGGGCAAAGCTCAATAAATCTTTCTGCTGTATATATATCCTTTTCGGGAGTTGAACCGTAAAGCCCCGTCATCATCTGAAGCCCCGCAGAAAAACCGTATTTTTTTATAAGCTTAACGGCATTTACCGTATCTTCGGGTGTGTGGCCTCTTTCGTTGGCGCAGAGAACATCCGCACACATACTTTGTGCACCCAATTCAATTGCTGTAACGCCGTAGCTTTTTAACAGTGACAGTATTTCATCGTTTATGCAATCGGGACGTGTGGAAATTCTGATACCGCCGAAATATTTTCCGATATAGGGCTTTGCTTCTTCAAGATAAGAAATCATAAGTTCTCTGTCTATAGCCGTAAAGGAACCGCCGAAAAAGGCAATTTCACTGTTATCCTTATCATATGTTCCTTTTAATGCAATATCTGCGGCACTTTTTATATCTTCAGAACTTAAATTACGTGTTTTGCCGGATATTATTTTCTGATTGCAGAATATACAGGAATTGGGACAGCCGAGATGAGGCACAAACAGAGAAACATTTATATGCTTCATACCTTGATACCCATAAGGCCGAGGGCTTCTTTTGCCGCCGCCTGCTCTGCCTTTTTCTTTGAATGGCCGCTTCCCGTACCGATGCAGTTTGAATTAAGAAATACCTCAACCGTAAAGGTTTTGTTATGGTCGGGACCGCTTTGTGCTGCAAGGGAATATGTAAGGTGCTCGTCGGGATTTTTCTGTATAACTTCCTGCAGAAGAGTTTTATAATCCGTTGCCTGTGCCGTATCTGTGGTGCTCTGAGAAACAAAACGAAGCACAAATTTCTTTGCCTGCTCCATTCCGCCGTCAAGATAAATTGCGGCAATTACGGATTCGAATGCATCGGAAAGAATTGAAGGACGTTCTCTGCCGCCTGTCATAATTTCTCCTTTGCCCAAAAGCACATGCTCGCCTAAATTTATTTCAGCTGCAAACTGAGCCAAAGACTTTTCACATACTGCATTTGCACGAAGCTTTGTAAGCTCTCCTTCCGGACGCTCCGACAGAGATTTGAAAAGATATTCTGCCGTGATAAATCCCAATACCGAATCCCCCAGAAATTCGAGTCTCTCATTGTCCCTGCGGTGGCCCTTTTCATTTGCATATGACGAGTGTGTAAGTGCAAGTGTTAAAAGATCTTTATTCTTAAATACATAACCTATATTCTTCTCAAGTTCAGTCATAACATCCTCACAAAAATCACCGGCACCGCCGGGAATAAATACTGTTTAT
The DNA here is from genome assembly GCA_045538645.1 of Acutalibacteraceae bacterium. GTDB lineage: Bacteria > Bacillota > Clostridia > Oscillospirales > Acutalibacteraceae > RUG806. The sequence goes on from JAZSRT010000024.1 coordinate 5,436, forward strand.
AAAATGCTGCGGGACAAAAATTCCTCAAGCGATTCCATAGCCTTATTGCAGATTATTGCATAGCGCTCTCTTTTATCTCTGATTTTTTCTTCAAGAGGCGGTAAAAGCCCTATTGCCGCACCCATAGGCTGAAAGTGCTTTGCTTCGCTTTCTTCAATATATCTTGAAAGAGCACCTGTCATTGTATTTTCGGGAAGAAGAATTTCTTTTTCACCTTTATACCGTCTTGCGGCATTTATGCCTGCTATAATTCCCGATGCGGCAGATTCCATATAGCCCTCAACACCTGTTATCTGCCCTGCAAAGAAAATATCGGGATATTCTTTCATATTAAAATAAGAAGTAAGCACCTTCGGAGAATTGAGGAATGAATTGCGGTGCATAACTCCGTACCTTACAAAACGTGCATTTTTAAGTGCGGGTATCATTGAAAATACCCTTTTTTGCTCGGGGAACTTAAGGTTTGTCTGAAAACCCACAAGATTATACATAGTTCCCGACTTGTTTTCTTTTCTCAGCTGTAATACAGCCCAGGGTCTGTGACCCGTAGCAGGGTCAACAAGCCCTACAGGCTTCATGGGACCGAAACGTATGGTGTTTTCGCCCCTTTTTGCCATAATCTCAATGGGCATACAGCCCTCGTATATTTCTTTTCCTTTTTCAAAATCGTGAAGAATAACACTTTCGGCATTTATAAGCTCACGGTGGAATTCTTCATATTCGGCTTTGTTCATCGGGCAGTTTATATAATCGTCTGCACCGCCCTTGTCATATCTTGACTGAGTAAAAGCCTTTGTCATATCTATGCTTTCGGCTTCAACTATAGGTGCCGCCGCATCATAAAAGCTTAAGTTTTCACCGCAAAGGCTTTTTATGTCAGCACTGAGCTTTTCGCTTGCAAGAGGGCCCGCCGCAACAACAACTATACCCTCTCTCGGGATACAGGTAAGCTCTTCTCTCACAATCTCAATAAGAGGTTCATTTTCAATAAGCCTTGTCACTTCTTCCGAAAATTCATCACGGTTTACCGCAAGTGCTCCGCCTGCAGGAACGGCAGTGGCTTTTGCACATTTTACGGTAATGCTTCCGAGCTTTTCCATTTCGTTTTTAAGAAGTCCCGCCGCCGAATCAGGCCGCATCGCCTTAAAAGAATTTGAACATACAAGCTCACACAGCTTTTCACTTTTATGGGCAGGTGAAAATTTTGCGGGCTTCATTTCGTAAAGACGGCATTTTATACCTGCGCGTGCTATCTGCATTGCCGCTTCAACACCTGCAAAGCCGCCGCCTATTACCGTGATATAATCAGTCTTCATCTTTATCTGCTTTCTTTGAACCTTTTTTTGTATATCCGCATTTTTCATCAAGGCACTTAATAACATTTCCTCTTGAACGGAAAAGTGTTTTTCCGCAATCGGGACATGTATCTTTTGTGGGGGTATCCCATGTCATAAATGTGCATTCGGGATAATTTGAACAACCGAAGAAGGTGTGGCCCTTCTTTGATTTTTTGCTGATGACCTTGTTGCCGCATATGGGGCAGGAGCCTTCGGTTTCAAGCACAAAGGGCTTTGTGAATTTACACTCGGGATAATTGGGACAGGCAAAGAATTTACCGAATCTGCCCACTTTAACAACAAGATTTGTTCCGCATTTTTCACAGGGGATATCTGTTTTATCCTCTTCAAGGCTTATCTTTACGCCTTCCATTGATGCCTTTGCCTTTTTAAGTGTCTCTTCAAATTCATCATAGAAGCCGTGAAGCATCTTTATATAGTCATAGCCGCCTTCTTCTATCTTATCAAGGTCAGCTTCCATGCCTGCAGTGAATTTTGTATTAACGATTTTGGGGAACTTATCCTTAAGAAGAGTTACTATTGCGGTACCCAGTTCTGTGGGCGCAAGAAGCTTTTTGGACTCTCTCACAACATAGTCTCTGTCAAGTATTATAGAAAGAATGGATGCATAGGTACTGGGTCTGCCCACACCTGTTTCTTCAAGCGCTTTGATAAGCGAAGCTTCGGAATATCTTAAAGGCGGCTGAGTAAAGTGCTGTTCATTCTTTATATCCTTTACCTTAAGCTCCTTGCCTTCCGTAAGCTCGGGAAGAACGGACTGACTTTCTTCTTCATCGGAATTATTGTCATAAAGCACACTGTAACCGTCAAAACGTGTTGTGTATCCGCTTGAATTGAATATACAGTAGCTTTCGCTGTTTTCTTCTTTTGATGCAATTATTTCAGCCTTTGTTGTATCCTGAATACAGTTAGCCATAAGAGATGCCATAAAGCGACGCCATATAAGGTTATAAAGCTTATACTGCTCGCTTGTAAGAGATGCTTTTGCATTTTCGGGAGTAAGGTCAATAATTGAAGGTCTTATGGCTTCGTGGCCGTCTTGCGCACCTTCTCTTGTTTTGAAGTAGCGAGGCTTTTCGGGCAGATACTTTTCGCCGTAGGTTTCTTTAATAAATTCATTACCCTGTGCTCTTGATTCTTCGGAAATTCTCAGTGAATCGGTTCTCATATAAGTTATAAGACCGACGGAACCGATACCCTCAACTTCAACACCTTCATAAAGCTCCTGTGCAACCTTCATAGTACGCTTTGCGGTAAAGCCGAGCCTTTTTGAAGCCTCCTGCTGAAGGGTTGATGTGATAAAGGGAGGCGAGGGCTGCTTTTTTCTTACACCTTTTTTTACTTTTCCCACACGGAAAACCGCGCCGTCAAGCTTTTCAAGTATCTTATCCGTGCTCTGTTTATCGGTAAGCTTTATTTTTCCGTTCTCATCACCGTAAAAAGCGGCTTTGAAAGTTTTTTTATTGGGAGGAGAAGCAAGGGATGCATCAATTGTCCAGTATTCTTCGGGCACAAACTTCTTTATTTCATCTTCCCTGTCAACAATAAGACGCAAGGCAACACTCTGCACTCTGCCTGCAGAAAGACCTCTTCTTATTTTCTGAGAAATAAACGGAGAAAGTCTGTAGCCTACAAGACGGTCGAGAATTCTTCTTGCCTGCTGTGCATTTACAAGGTCAAGGTCTATCTTAGACGGATTGTCAATTCCGTTCTGAACGCTCTTTTTATTGATTTCATTGAACTTAACACGGTTAAGACTGTCAGTATCAAGTCCTAAAAGTGTTGCAAGATGCCATGAAATGGCTTCACCCTCACGGTCAGGGTCAGTTGCGAGATATACTGCTTCACTTTCCTTTGCAAGCTCGGTAAGCTCGGCAATAAGCTTTTCCTTTCCCTTTATTACAGCATAGTTAGGTTCAAAATCACGGCTTACGTCAACACTGAGCTTGTTTGCATAAAGGTCTCTGACGTGCCCCATTGAGGCTCTGACTTCAAAGCCTGAGCCAAGATATTTTTTTATGGTTTTTGCCTTTGCAGGCGACTCTACAATAACGAGTTTTGACATATACAGTTTCTTCCTTTGGTTATTTTCTGAAAAATATTTTTATCGGCGGAATAAAATTTATCCGCTGTATCAATCGGCTTTTGCCGCTTATTTTCTTTCTATTCTGCCTCCTGCGGATGTCTTTATCAGATTTTCCGCTTCGAGCTCACATACGGCAATCTGAACCTTTACAATTGTAAAGCCGAGTATTTCCGCAATGTCATCCGCAATCAAAGCACCGTGAGACAATTGTTCATATACCGCTTTTGCCGTATCGCTTAAATAATCGGGAAGAGTGATTTCCGTTTTTGCTTCTTCCTGTAATACTTCCCTTTTATTATCCGTATTTATTTTTTGTTTTGGTTTACTGTCGGAAGCTTTTCTTTTTTCTTTTTTCGGCAATGCCGTATCCTCTCTTTTTACAATCCCCGAAGTAACGGTAACGGGTTTGTTGCAGTAATTTTCATTAAAAGTACCGTCAGCGTAAAAATCCTTGAAAGGATATGCCATATCTCCCGCATTATAAAAAGTATATGCACCTTCATTCAGAAGTTGCTCACAGCCTGAGCTGTAGCATATTTCAGGACCGGGAACATAAATTCTCCGTTTTTGCTTTTTTGCGTGATTTGCCGTATTAAGAGAACCGCTTCCTTTTGAAGCACAGGCAACAAGAACTGCACGGCTGAGCCCTGATATAATTCGGTTACGGTCGGGAAAAGAATTACGGGAAACATCTTCAAAGGGGAACATTTCCGTAATATAAACACCGCCGAGTTTTACTTCATCATAAAACCTTCCTATGCGCTGCATATATCCGTTGCCGAGTCCGCAGCCGAGAACACCTACGGTTGCACCTGAGCCTTTTATTGCACCGAGATGTGCCGCAGAATCTATACCCAATGCGGCACCGCTTACTATAACAGCACCTGTTTTTGCAAGATTATATGCCGAATTACAGGCAATTTCAATAGCTTCATCTGAGGCTTCTCTGCTTCCTACAACAGCAAATTTAACAGGATTATTAAGACAGTCTGCGTTTCCGTCTGCAAAAAGGATATGCGGATAATCTGAAATTTCAAGCAGCTCACCGGGATAAAGCGGTGAAGTACAGGGAATTACCTGCCATCCGTTATCTTCGCAGGTCCACAATACCTTTTCGGCATCAACGGTACTGAAAGACGTATATTTTCCGGAAGGCGCACTTTTAAGAAGCCCTGTTTCTTCATTCCCCTGAAAAACAGCATCGTAAAGCTCCTTGTATCCGCCGTAATGCTTCAGGGCTTTTCTGCCCTTCAGCGTTTTTCCGAAGCACCTGTGATACCAAAGAATATATACAAGTTCGTTATTCATATTTTTTCTCTCCCCGGGCCTATAAAAAGCCCCTGAACTCAGGATATTCCGACTTGCCCCATACATTATCTGTCTTTCAGGAATTCCCATATAAGTATGGATGCCGCAGCTGATGCATTAAGCGACTCTGCTTTTCCCTTCATGGGAATGGTCACTTTACAGTCGGCAAGAGCAAGTATCTCTTCACCCACTCCGTTGCCTTCGTTTCCGATAACAAGAATTGCACCGCCTTGCTTTGAGGCATTTATAACGCTTTGTGCATCCCCTGATACAACACTTGCAAATACTTTCATTTTTTTCAGCTTACATTCACTCAGAAGTTTTTCCCCGTCGGATGTCTTTATTACGGGAAATCTCAGCAGTGCGCCCATAGAAGCACGCTGAGCCTTCGGCGAATATATATCACAGCCTGAATTTACAATAAGTCCGTCTGCTCCAAGTGCCTCTGCCGTTCTGACAATGGCACCGAGATTATCGGGATTCTGGATATTATCCGTAAAAATATACATGCCCTCTGCCTTTATTTCGGGCACAAGCTTTTTTTCACGGCATACTGCGAAAAACTGCTGTGAATTTTTTGTATCGGAAAGCTTTTCCGCAACACTTTCCGATATAAACCGACTTATTGCGGCTTTTTCTTTAAGAACCGAAAATTCTTTGTTATATTTCTTTGCAGCACTTTCAGTTACAAAAAATTCTGTTATTTCCATTCCGTTCAATGCCGCATCACTGCAAAGTCTTGCTCCTTCAAGAAGAAAAAGACCTGTTTTACGGCGTCCCGCCGCTTCTTTCAGTGAGCAGGCGGCTTTTATCACGGGATTTGTTCTTGATGTCAGAATATCCATTATCAATACTCCGTTCTTCCCGGCACAAAAAACTCGTTTTCTGCGGAGAAATATATTTACATTAAAGCTCCGAGAAAGATATCGGATAAAACATTAATAGCCAATATCGATACTGCAATAAGCATTGAAGGCATAAGAAAATAAACACTTACCTTCTGCTTTGTTCTGAGCATGGGATATCTGCCTTTTCTGAGTCTTCTGAAATTTTTATTGAATTTTGTATATGCGATAAATGCAACAATGCCGACGGCAATAATGCCGTAAACGCTTATTACCGAAAAGAGGATTAACGATTCTTCGGATAACTGCGAAAGCACCGTACTGTACAAAAGTGCAAATGAATTATTAAGAAAATGAATTATCACCGACGGCCATATGGAGCCTGTTACAATAAAAGTATATCCTAAAGCTATACCCGCAATTATCGCAAAGGGCATCTGTGTCATATTACCGTGAACAAGGCCGAATATAACAGAGGAAATACCTATTGCAAACCAGTCACCGTATTTTCTCAGAGGCTGCAGTATAACACCTCTGAAGGCAATTTCTTCAAAAATGGCGGGGAACACGGCAACATAGAGAAGATTAAGCAAAAATCCTTCTAAGGTTTCAGGTGCCGCAGTTAAAGCGGATGTTGTTTCGGAAGATACGAATTCAATTCCGAAGCTCTGAAAAATTGAAGTAAGATAACCTGTGAAAACATTGCCTATATAGCAAAGTCCCATACCCGCCACAATAAGCAGAAACACGTGCGAACCTTTACGCGGACGGCCGAAGGGAATTGAAAAAGACATACTTTCATATCGTCTCATAAGCAGATAAACAATTATGAAAGGCATTCCCACACATAAAGCGGAAGAAAGCATTCCGATTACCGACATTCCCGTACTGTCATACATAAGTTCAATCATACTGTCTGACGAAGCCAGCACAAAACCCAGTATCGAGCTGAACATAAGATGCATTATTATTGCAAGAGAAGCAAAACCCGCAATGCCCGCAATGCCCGAAAAAGGTTTTTTTGTAAAATATTCTCTAACGCGCTGTGAAAAACTCTTTTTCGGCATATTACCGTAGCCGTAAGGAGCATTACCGTAGCCGTAAGGAGCATTGCCGTAGCCGTAGGGAGCATTGCCGTAGCCGTAGGGATATCCGCCGTATGGAGCATTGCCGCAGGGCGGATTTGCATTACCGCGGAAATAAGGCCCGTTAAATCCCTGATAGGGACTGCCGTATCCCCGATAACCGTTATTTACCTCACCGTAGCCGTAAGGGGGGCGGGCATAATTCGGTTCTCCCGTTTTTCCGCTTCTTTCATCAGTATTATAATATGTGTAATTATTTTCCGACAATTGAATTACCTCCGGAAATATATTGTTACAGAAAATTAATTTTATTATCTGCCGCAGCAGTGTTTATATTTCTTTCCGCTTCCGCAGGGACAGGGGTCATTACGTCCCACCTTTGTGCCCTTCTTTACGGGTTCTTTTTTTACACTGTCGTCACCGCCGCCCGAAGTTGAAGTTACCTGAACCGTCTGGCTTCTCTTAAGATCTTCTTCGGAACGGATAATTGTTGTAAAGAGCATCTGGACGGTTCCGTCCTTGATGGCTGCATTCATTTCGTCAAGCATATTATCGCTTTCCTGTCTGAAAGCAATTACGGGATCCTGCTGTGCATAAGCACGAAGACCTATTCCGCGCTTCAGCTGATCCATGGCATCTATATGATCCATCCAGTTGATATCAACATTTCTGATAAGAACCATATGTTCAAGCTTTGTGATTATATCCTTACCGTGGGTTTCTGTCATTTCGTCAAGCTTTGAAAGTGCAAGGTTTATAAGATAATCGGTCACACCGTCCGCACCCTTGTCGGTGGGAATTTCATTTTCGCCGATAAGCCATACATACTTACTCTTAAGACCCACCATATTCCACTGGTCTGCAGGCACACCGTGTGCACAGTAAAGCCCTACAGTCTCGGAAATACTGTCATTTACCATCTTACGGATGGTGGCATCCATATCAACACCGTCAAGCACCTGATTTCTCTGACCGTATATCTTTTCTCTCTGCTTGTTCATAACATCGTCATACTTAAGAACATTTTTACGTATAGCAAAGTTATTGCTTTCAACTCTCTTCTGAGCAGTTTCAACGGATGCAGAGAACATCTTTGCCTCAATGGGCATATTTTCATCAACCTTAAGCATTGTGAGAGTCCGCTCAAACTTATCACCTGCAAACAGACGGATAAGATCATCCTCTGCCGAGAGATAAAAACGGCTTTCACCGGGGTCCCCCTGACGTCCGGCACGGCCTCTGAGCTGATTGTCTATACGGCGGGATTCGTGACGGACGGTACCGATAATGAACAGACCGCCCACATTTCTGACCTGCTCTGCTTCACTTGCAAGCTGCTCTTTATATTTATTTTCAAGCTCCTTGAAGGTTTTTCTTGCTTCAAGAATATCTTCATTGTCTGTTTCGGAAAATCCCGTTGCTTCAGAAATAAGCTCATCGGGATAATCTTTTTTTCTCATTTCGGCTTTTGCCATAAATTCGGCATTACCGCCAAGGATAATATCCGTTCCTCGGCCAGCCATATTTGTTGCAATGGTAACGGCACCGAATTTACCTGCCTGTGCTACAATTTCAGCTTCTCTTTCGTGGTGCTTTGCATTGAGAACCTCGTGCTTTATTCCGTTACGCTTAAAGGCGGCAGAAAGCTGTTCGGATTTTTCGATGCTGACTGTACCTACAAGAACGGGCTGGCCTTTTTCGTGACAAGCCTTTACCTGCTCGATAATGGCGGCAAATTTTGCCCTTTCGGTTCTGTACATAACATCATCGTGGTCTTTTCTTACCATGGGACGGTTTGTGGGAATTTCCACAACATCAAGATAATAAACCTCGCCGAATTCTTCCTTTTCGGTCATAGCCGTACCCGTCATACCGGAAAGCTTTTTATAAAGACGGAAATAATTCTGGAATGTGATGGTTGCAAGGGTCTTTGATTCCTGACGGACATTTACACCTTCCTTGGCTTCGATAGCCTGATGAAGTCCCTCATTATATCTTCTGCCAAGCATAATTCTGCCTGTGGATTCGTCAACGATAAGTACTTCGCCGTCTTTTACAACATAGTCGATATCCCTTGTCATAATACCGCGTGCTTTGATAGCCTGCTGAACGTGATGCTGAATGGTAAGGTTAGCCGCATCCATAAGATTTTCAATATTGAAATATGCTTCTGCCTTGCTGATACCTCTTTTTGTAAGAGTTGCGGTTCTTGCCTTTTCGTCAACGATGTAATCTGCTTCATCGGTAACAACATCTTCAATATCTTTCTTTGCATCAAGCTCATTAATCTTCTGCATTTTGAGTCTTTTTGCAAAGTCATCGGCAATTTTATAAAGGTCCGAGGACTTATCGCCTCTGCCTGAAATAATAAGAGGAGTTCTGGCTTCGTCTATTAAAATTGAGTCAACTTCATCCACAACGGCAAAAATATGGCCTCTCTGAACTCTCTGTTCTTTATACTGAACCATATTGTCACGAAGATAGTCAAAGCCCATTTCGTTATTTGTACCGTATGTTATATCCGCATTGTAAGCAGCCTGCTTTTCCTCGGTGCTCTGCCCGTGGGCAACAAGCCCTACACTGAGCCCCATAAAGCGGAATATTTTACCCATCCACTCTGTGTCACGCTTTGCAAGATATTCGTTTACGGTAACGATATGAACACCTTCACCGGTAAGCGCATTTAAGTATGCAGGCAAGGTGGCAACAAGTGTTTTACCTTCACCTGTTTTCATTTCGGCTATTCTGCCCTGATGCAGAACAACACCGCCTATTATCTGAACGGGGAAATGCTTCATATTAAGCACACGCCACGAAGCCTCTCGGCAGGCGGCAAATGCTTCGGGGAGAATATCATCAAGACTTTCACCCTTTGCAAGACGCTCCTTGAAATAAGGAGTTTTAGCTTTAAGCTCAGCATCGGAAAGACGTGAATATTCATCTTCGAGTGCAAGAACCTTATCAACGGTGGGACGGATCCTCTTTACTTCTTTCTGAGAGGGATCACCGAATAATTTTTTAAGAAATGACATTGTTTTCTTCCTTTCGGTCAAGTTTATTTAACAGAGTTGTTATCAGAATTGTATTTACAGAAAACCGACAGACTGCAGCTTGCGCAGTCAGGCTTTTGTGCCTTGCACAGTGCTCTGCCGTGAAGCACCGCACGGTGGCAGAAATCATTGCTTTCTTCCGGCGGTAAAAGTTTTCTGAGCTCTTTTTCAACCTTCAGCGGATCTTTGCTTTCAACAAGCCCCAGACGGTTTGATATTCTTATAAGATGAGTATCGGCAACCACTGCGGGTTTACCGTAAACATCACCCACAATAAGATTTGCGGTTTTTCTTCCCACCCCGGGAAGTGTTGTGAGCACATCTATTTCATCAGGAACCTTTCCGCCGAATTTATCAATAATCATATTTGCCATTCCGACAATATCTTTTGCTTTTTGTCTGAAAAAGCCGCAGGAATGAATAAGAACCTCAACATCCTTTACATCCGCATCGGCAAAAGCCCTGACAGTGGGATATTTTTGAAAAAGTGCAGGTGTTACAAGATTAACCCTTGCATCCGTACACTGAGCGGAGAGCCTTGTTGCAACAAGCAACTGAAAAGGATCATCGGCAACAAGAGAGCATACAGCATCGGGATAAAGTGTCTTCAGTGCAGCTGTTGCTTTAAGAGCAATATCCTGTTTTTCCATACATCATCTCTCCTTAGGGCACAATTTCCATATTAGTATATACCTGCGTATTATAAAAATCAAGTATTTTATAAGCATTTTATAATAAATACTTATTATATACACTTTTGCTGACACCTGTATATCCCCGGAAAGTTTTTTTACCCCCGCCGGAACAGCACCGCCTGTTATGCGGAATATACATTTTCAGACGGCTATCGGTGTCCTGAGTAAGGTACTCAAAAGAAAAAACCGAAAATTTCCTGTTTACAATCGAACATTTGTTTGGTATAATAGAGTCAACTTATCGAACATTTGTTCGTTTATGTGTTTCAGGAGTTGAATATAATGCGTATAATTTTACATTCAGATCTTAACAACTGCTATGCTTCAATAGAAAGCATTGCACATCCCGAATACAAAAAAATTCCTCTCGCAGTAGGCGGGGATCCCGAAAAAAGGCACGGTATAATTCTTGCAAAAAACGAGATAGCAAAAAAATACGGAGTAAAAACGGGAGAACCTCTGTGGCAGGCTCAGAAAAAATGCCCTTCACTGAAAATACTGCCGCCGAATTTCCCCTTATATCAGCATTATTGCTCACTTGCAAAAAAACTTTACGGAGAATACACAGACCTTGTGGAGTCCTTCGGCCCTGACGAAGCATGGCTTGATGTTACGGGCAGCACTGAGCTTTTCGGCTCGGGTGAAGCCATAGCCGAAGAAATAAGACGCAGGATAAAAAGCGAGCTCGGGCTTACGGTTTCAATAGGTGTATCCTACAACAAGGTTTTTGCAAAATTCGGAAGTGATTACAAAAAACCCGATGCAGTAACCGTTATAACTCCCGAAAATTACAAAGAAATAGTATGGCCCGCCCCCGTGGGCGACCTTCTTTTTGCGGGGCGCTCCACCGTAAACACACTTAACAGAAGAGGAATATTCACAATAGGCGACATTGCACAGGCAGGCAAGGAAAATATGATACGTGCGCTGGGCAAAAACGGAGAAAAGCTGTATTTTTATGCATGCGGAATGGATACTTCACCTGTCATGCACAACGAAGAAGCTTTCCCGATAAAAACAATAGGCAATTCTTCAACTCCTCCGAGAGATATGAAAACATCGGAGGATGCAAAGATACTGCTGTACATTCTCAGTGAAAGTGTATCCAAAAGACTGAGGCAGAATTCACTTCAATGCTCGGGAGTGCAGATTCATCTGAGAAGCGCATCTCTTGTAACAAAAGAAAGACAAAAAAAGCTTCCCTACCCCACAAATCTTTCGGAAATAATATGTAAAGAAGCTTTAGAACTTCTTAAACTCAGCTGGGATTTTTCGGAGCCGTTAAGAAGCATAGGCGTGCGTGCCATAGACCTGTCATCCGATAAAGCTCCCCATCAGTTTTCAATGTGGTTCGACGAAGCAAAACTCGTTAAAAAAGAAAAACTCGAACTGACTGTGGAAAAAATAAGAGAAAAATACGGAAAAGAAAGCATAGTCCGCTCGGTAATACTCTCCGACCCGATACTGGGCACCGCCAACAAACCCCGCACCGAACCCCCTGCATTCAGAACACACTGAATCATAATTTGTAGAGCTGCAAGCCCTACAAATTATGATTCAATGAAATTCACACCTTTGATGTGAGTGAAATATTGCTTCGCAATGTGAAATATGAACTTCGTTCATGTGAAATATTTGCTTCGCAAATGTTTCGGGACCTGCGGTCGGCATTTTATAAGTGCAGAATGCAGAGTGCAGAACGCAGAACGAAAACACATAAAGTTTCAGCAATGCACCGTAGGTGCGAGCAACAGAGCGTAAGCAGAATAAGACACGAAGTGTCTTCCTTAACTTTTGCCGACGGCAAAAATTTCACTTGACCGCAGGTCAAATTTCACATTTGTCGCAGACAAATATTTCACACGCCGCAGGCGTATTTCACTATCATAATTTGAAAGGCTTGCGCCTTTCAAATTATGATTTATCTTATTTTTCCTTGCAAAGAAAGGAAAAATAAGATAAAATACTCTCGGTGGTATTATGAAGATTATTATTGATGCGGATGCTTGTCCTGTTACGGATATTGTTATCGGCATTGCAAGGGACAGGAAAACAGATTGCGTTATAGTCTGTGATAATGCTCATTTTATTGAAAAAGACGCTGCTCAGACTATAGTTGTCGATAAAGGGGCAGACTCGGCTGACTGCAAAATTGCAAATATTGCCTTTAAGGGTGATATAGTCGTCACTCAGGACTACGGGCTTGCGGCACTTTGTCTCGGGAAAGGCGCAAAAGCACTTAATCAGAACGGTCTTATTTTTACGGATAAAAATATCGAAAATTTGTTATATTCAAGATTTATTTCAAAAAAAGCCCGTATGTCGGGTATGAGAATAAAAGGTCCTTCAAAACGGACGGAAAAAGACGACAGGGCATTTATCGAAGCACTTAATTCACTTCTGGAGGAAATATAATGGCTACACTCGGTTTATCAAAGAAATTCAACTTTATTGAAGCTGTTCCCGTCTGGGAAAGAGGCGAGCAGCTCACAAAAAATCATTCTCTTATTTTCAGAGCAGTAATTGAGGGAAACAACGAACTGAAGCTCACTGTAGCTTCTCATTCAAGATATCAGATTTTTGTCAACGGTGAATTTTTTGCTGCAGGCCCCGAAAGGGCGGGACACGGCTTTTACCGCGTAAGCGAATATACCCTTAAAAATGAGCTCAGCACAAAAACAAATATCATTTCAATAATTGCCGCAGGCTATAATGTAAACAGCTTCTACCTTCTCGATATGCCGTCATTTTTGTGTGCCGAAATAGAGAAGAACGGAGAAATACTCTATGCCACGGGAAGCCGTGAATTTGAAGCTACAAGATACTCCTCACGAATTCAGAAAACTCCCCGTTATTCTTTCCAGCGGCCTTTTACCGAATGCTATATACTTGATGCATATTATGATCTTTTTATGACCGATGCCGACACCAAGCTTAAACCGGTTCAGCTTGAAAAGACAGAGGAAAAGAATTTTATTGAAAGAAGCTCACCCTATTGCCTTTATACCGAAAGAAAAGTAAAGGAAATTGTTTCAAAGGGTATTCTTATCCCCGATAAAGACAGAAAATATTTCAAAGACAGAAGTCTTAAAGGAATAAACGATGAGCTTAAGGGATTCACGGAAAAAGAGCTTGATGCATCCCCCGTCAATGAGCTTTATGCCTATAAAACACAGATAATGGAAGACGGCGGTTACGGTATGGAGAGTGTATCTCTTGGGATAAACTGCTGCTGTATTTATGATATGGGGCAGAATAACACGGGCTACATCCGTCTTTCTCTCACAGCGGAACACGACACCGTAATATATGCGGTGTTCAACGAAATACTCCCCGACGGCAAATGTCCCGACCCCGGAAAGGATGCCTGCCAGAATGTTGTCAAATGGGCAATTCAGGGCGGAAGAACCTACGATATAGTTTCTTTTGAGCCCTACACATTCAGATATATACAGATAATATCCATGTATTCCCCTACTCTCGTTACAAATGTTTCTCTTTACGAGGAATGCTATCCCGAAACACTTGTTACGAATACAAAAAAGATGCCCACCGAAAATCTTCAGAAGGTTTATGATGCGGCAATAAGCACATTCAGACAGAATGCAACAGATATTTTTATGGACTGCCCTTCAAGAGAACGTGCAGGCTGGCTTTGTGACAGCTTCTTTACAGCCCGTGTTGAAAAAGAACTTACGGGAGAAAGCTTTATTGAACACGATTTTATTGAAAATTTCCTGCTTCCCGAAAAATTTGAGCACATCCCCGAGGGAATGCTTCCCATGTGCTATCCCGGGGATCATCCCGACGGATGCTACATACACAACTGGGCATTCTGGTTTGTATTACAGCTCAAAGGCTATCTTGAAAGATCGGGCGACCGAGAACTTATTGATGCAGCCAAAAAGAGAGTTTATGAGCTTCTTGAATTCACAGAAAAATACGAAAACAAAGACGGACTTCTTCAGAAGCTCGACAGCTGGATATTTGTTGAGTGGTCAGAAGCAAATGACTATGTTCTTGATATAAACTATCCTTCAAATATGCTTTATTCAAAGGTGCTTGACACCGTAGCCGAGCTTTACGGTGATACCCTTCTTCACAAAAAAGCCGAAAAGCTCCGTGAGACCATCCGCAAAAAATCCTTCGACGGAGAATTCTTCTGTGACAATGCAAAGCTTACCTTATCAGGCTGTGCAAGAAGAACCAAAAACCACAGCGAAACCTGTCAGTATTATGCCTTCTTTACAAAAACGGCAACCAAAGAAATGTATCCCGAGCTTTACGAAAAAATGTTTACGGTGTTCGGTCCCGAAAGAGACCCGAAAAAGACATACCCGAAAGTTCCCGTATCAAATGCCTTTATCGGCAATTATCTGCGTCTTTTCATTCTCTTTGAAGACGGCAAATACGAAAAGCTGCTGAATGAAATAGAAAGCTTTTTCTTACCTATGGCAGAAAAAACAGGAACTCTCTGGGAAAATATGACGGATTATGCCTCCTGCTGTCACGGATTTGCAAGCCATGTGGCTTTCTGGCTCAACAAAATAGTGTAATTTCCTTTACCGTAAAAATATGCGGGATAATCAGATGCCGAAAATGCAAAAAAAAGCTGTAAATAGCAGATAATTCCGATTGACATTTTGTAAGTTTCTTGTTATTATTATTTTTGCTATTATTTTTATTTATTTAGTTAAAGATTGCGTTATCCCGTATATTTCTACATAAAAGGTGATTGTAAAAAATGAAAAAATTCAAAAAACTCTTTGCAGCAGTTCTTGTTTCCTGTATGCTTCTCATCCCCCTTGCAGCAACAGCATCGGCACAGGATATACTTTCCACTATAAATAATATCGCTCAGTATTTTGATGTAGATCTTTCCACCCCCGAAGGGATCAGGAGTGCAATAGAAAAAATCCAGAACGGCCTTTTGGGAGACGTTTTCAATAGTTGGGGCGGCGGAGATATTATAGACATATTGCAGGATTATCTCAATGCATTCGAATCCGAAATAACAACGCGTCCTCAGGAAACCACCACAGAAGAAGAATCCACCACAGAGGAAGAGCCTACAACCGAAGCCCCCACACAGGCTCCCGTTTATCCCTCTTATCAATACACTCCCCCCGCAACTGCAGCTCCTGCAACAACTGCGGCACCCGAAACCACCACATTCGAGTATATCCCCCCCGAACAGATATACACCGAAGCTTTCACAACAACAGTATTCAACCCGATAGTGCAGGAAACTCCCCAGATCGAACCCGATGATTCCAGTCCTCTCAAAACAGGTCTCGGTGTTCTTCTGCTTGTAGGTTCAGGCGTAGGCGTTATCGTTGTTGTTGTGGCTCTTAAGAAGAATAAAATATAAATTATGTCTGAACTGAAAAACGGTGAACACATAGAATATATAAACAGCAGCCTTAAGCTCATTGTATCCGAAAGCCATACCTTCGGCACGGATGCTTTGCTCTTGGCTGCTTTTTCCGCACCCAAAAGAAAAAACAAGATGTGCGATTTCGGTACGGGCTGCGGAATTATTCCGTTTTATTGGCTGAGAGAAGGAGCAGAAAAAGTCTTTGCAGTAGAAATACAGGATAAGGCCTGCGATCAGCTCACTCGTTCAATTGAAATTAACGGTATTGAAAACAGATTTACTCTTCTGCATTCGGACCTCAGAGACCTTAAAGGAAAGCTGGAAGAAGGCACATTTGATCTTATTACAATGAACCCGCCCTATACGGAAGACGGACACGGAATTATAAGCAGTGCTTCAGCTGACAAAATAGCCCGCCACGAAACAAGTCTTAATCTCGGCGAACTGTTTTTATCGGCTTCACGGCTTCTAAAATTCGGAGGAAGAATGTGCATATGTCTTCGTCCCGAAAGACTTACTCAGGCGATGTGCGAAATGAGAAATGCAAAAATAGAACCGAAGCGTCTGCGCTTTGTTTCGCAGCGTGACGGCAAAGCACCCTGGCTATTTCTGCTTGAAGGTAAAAAAGGAAGAAATCCGGGACTTATCGTTGAAAAAGAACTGCACATAGAAAACTCCGACGGTACACCTTCAGAAGAAATGAAAGCCATAATCGGAAGCTACAAAAAGGACTGAAATTATGAGTGCATTTTTCCCTGCATTTTTTATTCTTATTATTGCGCTGGGAACAATAAAAAGAAATAATCTGCAGCTACAGATAAGAAAGCAACAAAAAAGGAAAGAGGAACATAAAAAAATGGACAATACCGCACTTTTAAGATATATAGGAAAAGAATGTGTCATACAGGCAAACGGCTATATTTCAGGGCTTGTGGGAAAGGTCACCGAAGTTTCGGGAAACTGGATAAGTGTTGAAGATAAAAAAGGCAAGCTTACCACATTCAACTGTGACTATATAAGCAGCATCAAGGAGAAATAATATGGTGGGAGAACTGTTTGTTGTAGGAACCCCTATCGGCAATTTAGGAGATTTTTCTCCGAGAGCTGTTGAAACCCTCGAAAAGGTGGATTTTATTGCAGCCGAAGATACAAGAGTAACCATAAAATTACTAAATTACTTTGATATAAAAAACAAGCTTATTGCATATCACGAACACAACCGTGCTGAAAAAGGCCCTTCAATAGTAGAAAGAATACTGTCAGGAGAAAGCTGTGCACTTGTAACCGATGCGGGAATGCCTGCAATTTCAGACCCGGGGCAGGACCTTGTACGGCTTTGCCACGAAAGCGGCATAAAGGTAAATACAGTTCCGGGCCCCAGTGCAATAATCACGGCACTTGCTTTATCGGGTCTTGAAGTTTCACGCTTTACCTTTGAAGGTTTTCTTACAGGCAACAAACCCAAAAGACGGGAGCATCTTGAAGAAATAAAAACCGAAAGAAAAACAATGGTTTTCTATGAAGCTCCCCATAAGCTCGCCGCCACACTTCATGACCTTTATGTAACTCTGGGTGACAGAAAAATTGCCCTTATAAAAGAGCTTACAAAGATACACGAAAATATTGAATTCGCAACACTTTCAGAGCTTGACGGGAAATATGACGGCATAAAGCTCAAAGGTGAATATGTTATAATAATAGAAGCAAAAACAAAAGAAGAACTGCAGGATGAAAAGGAAGAAACAGATCCCGCAGAACTTGCCAAAAGCTATATAGCAGAAGGCTTCAGCATAAACGAAGCCGCAAAAAAAGCGGCAAAAGAAACAGGCTGTAAAAAAAGCGATATTTATAAACAGTTGATATAAACAGGAGAAACACATGGATATTAAAGAAAAACTTTGTTCGGAATTTCCGGTAAGACCGGAGCATATGGAAAACATAATCACTCTTATTGATGACGGCAATACAATTCCCTTTATTGCCCGTTACCGTAAAGAAATGCACGGAAGCTGCGACGACCAGCTTCTGCGTGAAATTGCAGACCGTCTTCAGTATCTCAGAGGTCTTGAAAAGAAAAAGGAAGATTATGCCGCACATATTGAAGAACTGGGCAAATTGACGGACGAATTGCGAGAAGCTATTTTTGCCGCAGAAACTCTTGCCGTGCTTGAGGATATCTACCGTCCTTATAAGCAGAAGCGCCGCACACGTGCAACCATTGCAAAAGAAAAAGGTCTTGAACCTTTGGCACTTGAAATACTCGCTCAGGAAAAAACAGAAGGTACCGTTGAAGAAATGGCTCTGCCCTTTGTAAGCGAAGAAAAGGAAGTGCCTGACGTTGCCGCTGCTTTACAGGGTGCAAATGACATAATTGCCGAAATTATGTCCGATTCTCCCGAAATAAGACACGACCTTAAAGAAATAATCACCGCCAAAGGTGTAATTTCATCAAAGGCAAAAACCGAAGAAGATTCAGTATATTCAATGTACTATGATTATTCGGAAGCTGTTTCTAAAATTCCAAGCCACAGAATACTTGCAATAAACCGCGGAGAAAATGAAGAATTTCTTAAAGTTTCTCTTGAAATAGAAGACTTTGCGGCAATGGGTGTTTTCTACCGTTATTTTGTAAAACCGGGAAGCATTACAACTCAGTTTGTAAAAGAAGCGGCTCTCGACAGCTACAACCGCCTTGTTTTTCCCTCGGTTGAACGGGAAATCAGAAATATGCTCACCGAAAAAGCAGACGAACAGGCCATAAAAATGTTCGGTCAGAACCTAAAGCCCCTTCTTATGCAGCCCCCGATTAAAGGTAAACGTGTACTTGCAGTTGACCCCGCTTACAGAACAGGCTGTAAAATTGCTGTTGTTGACGAAAACGGTAAGGTGCTTTCAACAGGTGTTATATATCCCACACCTCCGCAGAACAAAAAAGAAGAAGCTGCCGAAAAGGTACACGCACTTATTAAAAAATTCGATGTAAACTGCATATCAATAGGTAACGGAACAGCTTCAAAGGAAGCAGAAATTTTTGTTGCCGATACAATAAAAGAATATGCGGGCAATGTCACATATATGGTAGTAAATGAGGCAGGTGCTTCCGTTTATTCCGCTTCAAAATTGGGCGCACAGGAATTTCCCGAATTTGACGTTTCTCTGCGTTCCGCAGTTTCAATAGCAAGACGTCTGCAGGACCCCCTGTCTGAGCTTGTTAAAATTGACCCTAAGTCTATAGGTGTAGGTCAGTATCAGCACGACCTTCCCCAGAACAGACTTGAAGAATCCCTTACAGGTGTTGTGGAAGACTGCGTAAACTCAGTTGGTGTAGACCTTAACACAGCTTCCCCCTCACTTCTTAAGTATGTTGCAGGTATCACGGCTGCCACCGCAAAAAATATCGTGGCATACCGTGACGAAAACGGTGCATTCACATCAAGAACCGCCCTTAAAAAGGTTAAAGGACTGGGTCCCAAAGCATACGAACAGTGTGCAGGCTTCCTTCGTATTCCCGGAGGCAAAGAAACTCTTGATAACACTGCCGTTCATCCCGAATCTTACGAAGCTGCAAAAAAACTTCTTGAAATACTCAGCATCGACAAAAAAGTCCTGTCAACAGAGGGCGCAAAAGATATTGAAGAAAAGCTTGAAATTTACGGTGCAGCAAAGGCCGCTGATGAATGCGGTGTGGGCATTCCCACAATAAAGGATATTGCACAGGAGCTAAAAAAACCCGGCCGTGATATCCGTGATGCACTTCCCGCACCTATGCTTCGTTCCGATATTCTTTCCATGGAAGACCTTAAAGAAGGTATGGAGCTTCAGGGAACTGTCAGAAATGTTATTGACTTCGGTGTTTTTGTGGATATCGGCGTTCATCAGGACGGACTTGTTCATATTTCACAGATAACAAACCGTTATATCAAGCATCCCTCCGAGGTTCTTAAGGTAGGCGACATTGTAAAAGTAAAGGTTCTCGGTGTGGATGTTGCCAAAAAACGTATTTCTCTTACAATGAAATAAATAAATTTATGGGGTGTTACTATGTCAACGGCTAAAAATCTTATTAAAGCGGCAGTAAGCACTACCGCAATTCTCGGTGCGTTCAGCGCAATCGCATATGAATGCATACTCAACATCAGGCTCGCAGGGAAAATCGGAGAAAAGTTCTCTCCCGCAGTATCTGAAATACCTGAAGAAGAAAAAGCACAGATAGAAGAAGCTTTACCCGACACATCAGCTTTTTCAGATGCCGTCAGCGAATGGCATAAAACACATAAGGCATCAGATGTTTTTATCACAAACGAAAAAGGTCAGAAGCGTCACGCAAAGTTTTTTGACAACGGCCATCCCGAAAAATGGGCAATTGTTTTCCACGGATACACATCGGGCCCCGAGGGAATGTATCACTATGCTTATACATACGGCGAAATGGGATTTAACTGCATTCTGCCTTCCATGATAGGCCACAGCAAAGATGAAAACAGATATTGTTCAATGGGTTACCACGACAGATATATGGGGCTGGACTGGATAGATTACATACTTCTTCTTTCACCCGATGCCGAGATTGTTCTTCACGGTGAAAGTATGGGCGCTGCCACAACAATGCTCATAACAGGCGAAAAGCTTCCCAAGAACGTAAAATGTGCAGTATCAGACTGCGGTTTTACAAATGTATTTGAAGAATATACCCACGTAACAAAAAACCAGATGTCACCTATTATATTACCTCTGCTTCCCGTGATAAGCCGTTATTCGGAGCTTATGGGTAACTTCAATTTCAAAAAATGTTCCCCTGTTGATGCAGTCAAGTATTCTGAAACCCCCACATTATTTGTTCACGGCGAATCCGATGATTTTGTCCCCTTCAGAATGCTCAGCGAAGTTTATTCCGCCTGTGCCGCTGAAAAAGAATTTTTCACGGTAAAAGGTGCCGCACACGCCGAATCTTCAACAAAAAATCCCAAGCTTTACTGGAATAATGTTTATAGCTTCCTGAAAAAATACGTCACATTATGAAAACAACAGCAAAAAAACGAGATATAGATATGACCGAAGGCAATATTGTAAAGCACATTATTGTCTTTTCCATACCGCTTTTAGTCGGTAATGTCTTTCAGCAATTATATAACACCGTCGATACTTGGGTTGTCGGCAACTTCACAACAAACGAAGCATACTCAGCCGTAGGCTCGGTTGGTCCCATAATAAATATGCTTATAGGTATTTTCCTCGGACTTTCAAGCGGTGCGGGTGTTGTTGTTTCTCAGTTTTACGGTGCAAAACAGTATGACAAGGTACATAAAGCCGTTCACACAAGTATCACACTGACACTTATAATGGCTGTTATTTTCACCGCACTGGGAATAATTATGACACCGTTTATGCTGCAGCTTATGAAGATGCCCGATGAAGTAATTCCCGAAGCAAAAACTTATCTCAGCATATATTTTGCAGGCGTAACGGGACTTATGATATACAATATGGGTGCAGGAATACTGCGTGCCATAGGAGATTCAAAAAGACCCTTTTACTTCCTTGTTGTTGCGGCAATACTGAACACAGTGCTTGACCTTGTGTTTGTTATCGTTTTCAAAATGGGAGTTGCAGGCGTTGCATATGCCACAATAATAGCACAGGGAGTATCAGCCGTACTCGTTATGATAACTCTTATCCGCTCCGATTCCTGTGTTAAAGTTTCTTTCAGAGAACTGGGAATTTCAGGTGAACAGATAAGACTTATTATGAAGGTAGGCATCCCTGCGGCACTTCAGATGGCTGTAACAGCCTTTTCAAATGTTTTTGTACAGTCATATATAAACCATTTCGGTCAGGATATTATGTCAGGCTGGACCACATATGCAAAGCTTGACCAGTTTATGTTCCTGCCAATGCAGTCAATTTCGCTTGCCGCATCCACCTTTATGGGTCAGAATCTCGGCATAGGCGATATAGACAGAGCAAAAAAGGGCGTAAGAATATCCTCTGCAATGTCACTTATATGCACTGCCGTAATTATGCTTCCCCTTGTTATATTTGCACCGACTTTCGCTGCATTTTTTAACGATAAGCCCGAGGTTATCGAATACAGCACCTTGCTTATACGTTGGATATCCCCATTCTATCTGCTGTGTTGCTTCAATCAGATATATTCCGCAGCCTTAAGGGGCGCAGGCAACAGCAAAATACCTATGATAATAATGGTAGGTTCATTTGTGGTATTCCGTCAGTGCTATCTGTTCATCATGGCAAACTTTATCAGCAATGAAATAATTCCCATTGCAATGGGCTATCCCGCAGGCTGGGCAATATGCTCACTTGCAACACTTATTTACTACAAAAAAACAGATCTTACAAAAACAAAGCTTGTAGCCTAAATTTCACAACATATTATAAATCAAAAAATATTCACGAAACACCTGAAAAGCACGGTCTTTTCAGGTATTTTTACAGGCAGATTTTGTCAAGATATCCAAAAGAAATATAAATATCATATTGTATTTTGTGTATTAGTGTGATAATATATTGTTAATCATAATAAAGGAGAGGTGTTATGGCTAAAGTAAATAAAGAAACCTTTCAGAATTTCTTTACCGAAGTAAAAACACACTGGAATACTCCGGCAGAAGGCAAATATGTTCCTTATAAAGAATATAAGGACATTTTTGTTGCCGTAGGTTCCAACTACACAGCATCCAAGGTATTGGAGTACATCTATTTTGCAACAGGATGTTTTCTTATAATGCACCATTATAAGCTTCCCTACCTTACATTTTCAATCATAAGCATCATCAATATGCCGTTGGGATATGTTACCGCACTTATTTGGTGGTTCGTATGTGATAACCTGGGTTTCCTGCCGGGCAAAACGGAAAAAAAGCTGTATGCAGTATATATAAGTATGGCGGCATTCGGTCTGGCACTGATACTGTTTGACGTTTCATCCCTTTTTGACCAGAGCAGTAGGTTTATTATTTACTTAAACTCTCTTGAAGGAATGAGTGCTACCGCCTGTTTCAAAGTATTCGGCACGCACTTTTTATATTCCGGCTGGGTAGGTGCCAGAAATATTTTCTGGAGAAAAAAGCTTATTCCAAAATACGGAAGATACAAATATTCACTTTATTCCGACGTTATCCCCAAATGTATTACGGTTATACTTATCGGTTGGCTTCCTATTTATAATATTGCCGATGTTTCCACACGCGTATGGGCAGCAAACCTTCTTTTTGCATGCTACAACGTATTCGGATTCGGAAATGTTCTCGAAACCACCACACAGAATATTTCACCCAACGTAAATGAGAGAATACTTGTAAGAACATACCCCGTAAAGCTTTCCCACTTCTTACAGACCATTATGACTATTATTCTCCCTGCCATAGTAGGTACATTAAAAGACGAATGGGCAGATATCAATTTCTTCCGCTGGGTAATTCCCGGAACATTTATTTTCTGTGCAGTGCTTACTATGATTTTTGCAGGCAGAATAAAAGAACGTATACCTCAGCCACCCCTTGAAAAGAAAGTCAATATCAAATTCTGGGACGGTATGTTCGGTGTTCTTCATAACAAATACCGCTGGATAAATACTATGGTGGGTCTTCTTGACTCCCTCGGAAACGGTATGCTTGCATTCACCTCCATTCTATATCTTTATACCTTCCGACTTTCAGGTCTTCCCTATTCCCTTCTTACGCTTATTATTTCTTTTGCGGGAACACCTCCGGATCTTCTGACCCCCTATTTCTTAAAAAGATTTTCATATAAACAGATAATGATATTCTATCAGCTGACCCGTGCCGTAGGTAACGGTGCACTCGTTGCGGCAATATGGTTCTGCGGTGACAATCTTGTACTCTGCGGTTCTCTTTGCGTTATTGTTATGTTCCTTATGGAAATGACAAAAACCGTTCCCACTTCTGCAGGTCACGATATGAATGTGCGTATAAATGACTATCAGATGTATCTTTCAGGCGAAAGACTTGAAAGCTTCTCGGGTATTTTCGGTTGGTTCACAGGCCCTATTACATCCTTTGTGGGTCTTATAATTCCCCTTCTGCTTCTGTCATACGGATTCAACAGCAACTGGGATATTCTGTTCCTCGATGAAGCAAGACTTAAAATTGTTGTAGTTCCGCTTCTTATCGACGTTGTGGGCTTCTTCCTTATGACAATTCCCTATTTCTTCTGGGACTACGATACAAACAAACAGAATAAAGTTATGCAGGTACTCAAACGCCGTGCGGAGGTAACAGAAAAACAGGCTATCGAGCAGGGCGAAAAAGTTTCCGGCGGATACAAGGGTTAAGGAGGTAAGTACAATGAGCAAAAAAGAAAAAAAGATGAATAATGCACTTACCGACGAAACAATACTTGAAATCCCCGAAGATGAAATATATACTTATCAGATAGAAGGACTGGCTGCCCCCCACATCAATAAGCCTTACAGCCACTATACTCTGAAAAAGATAATATTTATTGTTGTTATCATTATATCAGTTTCCCTCTCAATATATTTCTCTCTGAGCATTCTTACAACCGACGCCTTTACCTTTGCAGAAATATCAGACGGAAATTATCAGTTTACAAAGTTTTCCAATCCGGGATATATAGACGAACTTTCAATAAACTGGGTGCTTGATATTACTTATCCCGAAAACAGCGCACAGAATAATAAAACAGACATTACCCTGACCGATGCTCCCGATACCCTTCCCGAAATTCCGGTTAAAACAAAAGAAGAGTTTATAGAGTATCAGAAATACTTTCTGAAAGAAGAACAATCGGCAGCAGCGCAAAGCGCAAAAACAATACCCTATTATGAAATAACAGAAGATACATCAAAACCTGTTACATCCGTAAAGGAATATGCCATTAACGGTGACGGTTATATCAAAACGATTTACATAGGCGAAAATGTTCTTGATATCGACGGTAAGGCTTTTTATTCCTGCTGGGCACTTCAGAGAATCATAGTTGATGAAAACAATCCCAATTACTGTGACATAGACGGTGTCCTTTATACAAAAGATAAAAAGACCGTTGTTTGCTATCCCTGCGACAGAGATCAGTATCTCAGAGAAAAATACGGTTATCCCAAAGAATTGTGGGCAGGAGTTCCCAAGGATTCTCAGAATAACGATATAATCTCTGCCGAAGATTATGCACCGATATTTGAAGAATACTATGAAAAGGTAATGACATATGTTATTCCTTCAACCGTAGAAACAGTTGGTGAGCTTTGCTTCAACTATTCAAATCTTGCAACTGTTTACCTTC
The DNA here is from genome assembly GCA_045538645.1 of Acutalibacteraceae bacterium. Classification (GTDB taxonomy): domain Bacteria; phylum Bacillota; class Clostridia; order Oscillospirales; family Acutalibacteraceae; genus RUG806. Next base: position 30,522 of record JAZSRT010000024.1, read on the forward strand.
CCTCGGGACTAAAGAAAATTGATAATCTGGGCTTTTTTGAAATGCCTAATATGAAAGACTTCTATACATACACAAATAAGGAAACTGTAGAAGATACATCATATGAAGCCGCAAAGAATCTTGATACTTATCTTTCCTTCCCCGACGGACTCGAATATATCGGAACAGATGCATTCAGCTACAACAAGGCTATGACTTATGCCTATATTCCCGCATCCGTTAAATACATAGGTCACCACGCATTCTGGGACACCGTATTTACGGAAGGCGGCGAACGCAAGGGGCTTGCAACCATGTATGTTGAACTTGATAAAGACACGTTCAAAGAAACGGTTGAAACAGGCGATGAATGGATACCCATCTATAATTCAAATCTGCTCCGCCGTATCCCCGTCGAATACGCAGCCGAAAGACTAAGCTAAAAAATTCAATAAAAGCAAATTCAGTGCCGTACAGCAATTTAACGCTGTACGGCACTGTTATTTCATTTAGCCTTGAGTGAGCTGTGCTGCAATAACTGTCACAACAAGCGTACACACAGCCTGAATAATTGCAGTTACTGTTGTCATATTAAGTCTGCTTTTTTTATCAAGGCTTTCTTTTATGTACTGCAGATCCTTTTGTATCTCAGCAAACTCTGTATGGTCGTTATTCAGCTGTCTGTCGTGCCTTTCAACAATCAGCTTAAGCTCTCTTACAGCTTCACAGGGACAATTATCAGCCATAATTTGTCCTCCTTAAAATCCCGTTTTATCCGTAGGGTTATTAAGAATTCCGAAAGCTATAAGAATGGTACCCACCGCATTCACAACCATATCAAAGGTCATACTGTCAATACCTATCAGATCAAACACACCGAAGGCATTGAGTATAACACTCAGAGCACCTAAGACCGACACCCATACCGCCCATGATTTAAGTCGCTCTTTTACCGTCATTCTCGTTTCCTCACTTTCCTACTGATTTATTGAGTACGTCCTTTGCATCCGAAGCGGTAAGTCTTCCGTCACCGTCCATATCGCCTTTTACAGCAATAAAGGCATCCTCAAAGCCTGCCGCCTTTGCCTTTCTGAGCTGCGCTTCTGCATTTGCTTTTTCTATGAACGCACCCACCTGAACGGTATAAATTACGTTTTCTGTTTCTTCAGGTTCATTTGCAGGAGGTACTTCTTCGGGAACAGGAGCTTCTTCCCAAGCTACGCCCACAGCTTCAGAGAGTCCCCTTGCAATTCCCTCTGCCATTTCTTTGAACTTACTGTCAAATATGGCATTATCCGTATCAGAATCAATAAACCCTGTTTCAAGAAGACAGGAACTCATATTTGTAAGCCTGTTCACCGCAAAATCCGCATATGAAGGCGCACCCTTCTTTACCCCACGGTTAGAAAATCCTGTTACACTGCAAAGTCTGTCAAGAATATTCTTCGCCTTGTTATATGTTTCTCCCCCTGTTGCAACAAGTGAATATACCCAGTTTTCCGCCCCCTTTGCTATATTGGGACCTATTGCATTTCTGTGAATTGAAATAAAGTAATCTGCTCCCCATGCATTTGCTTCAGCGGCTCTTGCCTCAAGTGAAGGATTTGTATTACCTTCTCTTGAAAGCTTTACCTCAATATCCTTTTTTGTAAGAAGTATATCTCTCACTGCTTTTGAAAGTCTCAGAGTATCATCCTGTTCAAGTCTGCCCTTGTAGCTTGAACCTATACTGTTACCGCCGTGACCTGCATCAATATAAATCTTTTTCATATATTTCTCTCCTTAAAATGTATTATTTGTATTTTACTTCCATCTGCCTGTTATGTTTGCGTGGACTGCAAAAGAGGTATTTCCGACAGGATATTCTGTATCAACACCTGTGTATGTTGTAAATCTGCCCCACAGATTATTCGACGAGATACCGCTCATATTACCGAAAATTTTGTAATTACGGGCTTGCAACGAGCAATATTCAACATTACTTTCACCTGTAAGCATCCCTGTCGGGAATTTAACCTGTGCGGTAATTGAGACAATTCCCGGTAACACCGAACTCACACTGATTTCCGTAACAGTTGCATTAAGATTTCCCCAGGCTTCCATTCTGCCCGATGACCACTTACGGTAATTCCAGTTTCCGTCTGTTCCCTGTTCAATCACCTGATCCACTGATGCCGTCCACTCAAGCCAATTGCCTGCATATAATGGTCTGAATGCACTGTAGCCTGTCGTTCCATATCTGTATGCACGCTGTATTTTCTGTGTTGTGTTACTTTTAGCACCGAAAACCTCAACAACAGCAGCATTGGCAAAGGGGGCATTTTTCGGAACAGAGCTTGTGGAATAAACATAAACACCGTCTTCTAATATATTATTAAAATCATCAGCTGATGTGAGAACTCTTCTGTACATAAGCCCATCCACATCCGTTTCTCCTTCAAGGGTAATTCCGTTCAGAGACGGTTTATCCGAAAGATCCGAAAAGCTGTGAGTATGGTTCGCGTCACTCTTATTTTCAATCAGACTTCTCATATCAGAGTGAGAAACACTGTCCTTATTATGATTATTTACTGCACTGCTGACTTCTGTTTTCAGTGCATATCCTGCATCATTTGTAAATGCAGATATTCTTTCGGGAACTGCAGGAATTACTGTCGTATCAGGCAAAGCGTGCACATCCGAGGCATCAAGAATAACGCTGCCCGTTTGTCCGTTAACAGATGTAACACTGCCGGCTTCTGCAATACCAAGTGCCGCATAAACGCCGCCTGAGGTTATCAACTCTTCACTGTCTTCGGTTACTTTATCAGTAACATTCAACGCATCATTCGTAAGCTTCACACAGGTTATTCGGGCAATTTCAATAACCGTATTCTCATAATTTGCCGCACAAACAATAAACAAATCAGACTTCTGTTTCATCAGCAAAAATGCGGGCATACTGCTGTCTTCGGGAGAAGCCCCTTTAATATTTCCCGTTCCGTTTATGATATCCTCTTCTGTCATTTCAGTGTTGTTGAAACTGAGGTACAGAGAATACGGATCATAAAAATCCGGCAGAAATCTGCACTCCTTTATATATACGTCTTCACTGTCGGCAGGGCTTACCCTCACATTAAGCAATTCACCGGGCACAATATCCGCGTTTGAATCCAGCTCAAACGTCTGTATCCACGGTTCATTTACAAATATTCCGGGGCCGTTCCGCGAAAGGTCATCAAGCTGAAGGCTAATCAGTTCTTCACGCCCTACGTTACCCGGCTTGTCTTCAAGCTCGTTCCAGCTGTGACTATGTCCCTTGTCACTTTTTCCCGCAAGCCCTGCATTCAGACTGTCCGTGAGACGCTTTTCTGCCTGCTCTTTTGTATAATATCTGCTGTCGTGATGATGGTCGGAATTGCTTTTAGTTATAAGAAGTGCATCAATGACTTCCCCTGTATAATACCTGTCATCATGAGTGTGCCCCACATCGCTTTTTCCCTCAAGCAAGCCGTCAGCTTCACTTTCGGTATAATATCTGTCATCGTGAACATGTCCGACATTACTCTTTTTCTCAAGCAATCCGTTTATTTCACTTTCGGTAAAGTACCTGTCATCGTGAAGATGTGTAATATCACTTTTAAGAGCAAGCAGACCGTTTATTTCACCTTCGGTAAAATATATGTCATCATGTCTGTGCCCTATGTCGGATTTTGTCATAAGCACTTCATATAAAAATGCAAGACTTTTTACTCCTTCCGGTGTAACACACGGACAGCTCATATCATCAACCGAGGCATACACGGGAAGCTCATAAACAGGACTTTTTATTACATATTTTTCATCCTCGTAAACAATAAGCTGTGCAAGCAGCAAGCCCTTACCGTCAAGCAGCTCATAGGGCAGTACATATTGAGCAGAACCTTCCGTAAGCTTTATTTCATCTGTAATAAAAACCTTCCCCATAGGTGTTACAAAGCCTATTTTTACTTTTTTATTCCAATATAAGCTGTCTACATTTACAGTTATGATTCTTGAATTGTGCTCCCCCGAATTCAGTCTTTCAAACTCAGGTATCAGTTTCATTATTATCTCCTCCGAATACTTCTTTTATTTTTTCACTGAGCCTCTCTGCCAGGTAAATATAATTACGGTCAAATATCCTGTTATCTTCAGAAGAATCAATATAGCCCAGCTTAAATAAAAATGTCCTTTTACTGCCCGTTTCTTCCATTCTTCCGAATGCAGTTTTTTCGGTATTTGTATGAACGCCTCTTAACCTGAAACCCTTTTCGCCTCCGAGGCTTTCAAGAAGTCTGAAAGCCTCATACTGAGTTTTTGCATCGGCGTCTCTCTGAACGGTAACGTCACAACCGTACTTATTACAGTTTTTAATATTACTCCCCCTATGTAATATCAATACAATATCCTCATCCGAAAAACCCTTTCTGCAATTCCCCGTATAATATTCACAGGATATATTTTTATCTCTCTCAAGTTCTATAGCAAGCATCCGTGCAAAGCTCAGCACATCATTATGTTCTGTTCTGTCCCCCCACACTCCTCCCGGGGAAAAAGAAGTATGCGCGGCATTAATATATACATTTACCATCTGAGCGCCCTGAGATATCTTGCCCACGTAAGCAAACGGTCATAGTATTCGTCAGTTTCTCTGTCTTCTGTATTCACCCCGAGAGATTTAAGCAGTGAATAATCTCCGTACTTTGCATAAACCTCGGCAAGTTCAAGCAGTTCATCATCCTTCAGATTCGAAATATCAACACCTGCTTCTCTCAATACAGAATAGTCGCCGTATTTTGCAAAGAAATCAGCCTGCTGTGTCAGATCATCATATTGAAGCTTGCCGATATCTATTCCCAGTTCCTTCAATGCAGAGTAATCTCCGTACTTTGCAAAATACTCAGCATCATCAAAGGCATCATTCTGACGAAGATTTGATACATTAACACCCAGTTGCTCAAGATAACTGTAATCCCCGTTTTCGGCAGCCTTATAGGCAAATTGAAGTTCCTTTTCTTTCTGTGCCGCAAGATCACTTTTTTCGTCGCGTTCACGCTCGTATTCACGTTCGGAAATATCAGTGTATGCTTCATATGCAGAATACATATTTTCAAGCTCATCCTTATGCCGCTCATAATGATTCTGTTCAAGCTCCGCTTCCTTTTCGGAAAGCTTATCCATATACTGTTCTGCTGCACCCGATGCCGCCGTAGCCGCATATGAATTTCCGTAACCGCCCGTAAGCGCACTTGCAAGACCGAAAATATCTTTTGCGGCAAGGGTACTCTCTTTCCGATACATATCTTTATACTGATTATAGAGAGGATCTGCATTCACATCATAGGTGTAAGAGGCAGATTTTTCTATGATCTTATCAAGCATATCCTTTGCCATATAGGTATAATCCTTTGGCTGTGCATCGGATGAATTCTCATCTTTTTTCTTTTTTGCCCCTAAAGTCTGATTGCGATCGGGATTAATTGCAGATACAGCAAAAGGCTGATTAATTTTATTTTTTGTTGACACTGCCCGTTTCTCCTTTCATTTCTTTTCTCAATGCCCTTATATGCAGTGCAAGCTGTTTTACTTCATCTTTCAGTGACAAAAGCAATGCATACAGTTCTTTATTACTAACCTGTTCAGCCAATGTTTTTCACCTCACCCGTTATTTCACTTTGTCTTACAATACTGTGAATTTTACACTCGCCTTTACCTTCAAACCGAAGGCGGTAACTGTGACAGGGCGGTGTGTTTACGGGAACGGTAAATGCCTTTTCAACAGGTGTGTCTATAACACAAAGCTTCTTCCATTCCGAAGTATTATCGGGACATATATACACACTGATATAAGCATCTTCTTTCAATGTAAGCGTAATGAGCAGTCTTCTGAGGATCTGCCGGTCAGGCAAAGAATCCTCTCCAAGCTTCCCCGTAAGGGCATACCACTTAACTTTTTCTTCAGGTACAAATTCATATATATTTTCCTCATTACCGCAAGAAAGTATATTTTCACTCTGTGAAATAAATCCGGAATCATTCAGCTTAAACGAATAATATTTCATAAGAGCATCATCTCTTTCTTTTTTACGGCATATAAAATATAAGCAATTGCGGAGTCTGAAAATATATTCGGTGCTGTCATTATCATCTTCTCTGTACCACAATCCCGTTAAGGTGTTAAAAATAAACATACTCCGCCGTCCCGATTCATCAGTCATTGCGATATAGTATTTATTATCCGCGCCTCCTGCAACGGCATCGGAATATTTTTTATTACCCAGTGCTTCCGATACCGACACGGGAAAGGTACCGTCATACACCATTACACCGTAACGGCTTTTGTAATAAATACGTTCATTAAGATTGATAACACTGCCGTGACACCCTGCCTGAACACCTCTTGCAGACATGGAAGTAACGGAAAAATCCGAAGGTGAATCACCGCTTATTCTGATAATATATTCTTCCTTAAAAAACAGGATATCATTGCCGAGCATTCCCACTCCCGTAAATTCACCGCTGCAACCCAGCGACACTCTGAAGCTGTCCATTGACGTTCCTTCAAAGCTGTCCCATTTCATAGGATCGCCCAGTGCACTTGCATAAATTTCATTAACAAAATTACCGTTATTGGAATAACCGTATCTGCACCCCCAGACGCGGTTGTTATGCTCTATTGCAAAATCCATTTCGGGAAGCTTTTTTTCGGCAGAAAAATTACGGAATCCTTCAACAGCGGAATAAAGTATGCCTGAAACAACTATTGTATTTTCATCAAGTGCATCAACTAAAGTGCATTCTCCGTTTTCAAAATAAGCATCCGTAACATAAATAACATCATTTCTGTCAAAAACACCGCCGATACCCGAAGCAGTTATTTTTGCATACAAAAGCATTTTCTGCTCCCATACACCTTCAGCCGTGTATTCATACAGATACATATAATTCCCCTCAGCTACCACATATCTTTCGCCAATATCGGGATAATCGGGCTTTATGTGATTATTCTCAGGTTCAACGGTATTTCCTTTTTCATCACAAAAGGCGAATGCCGCATAATGTGTTGAATAATAAGTACAAGTGTGTTCGGCAATATACTCATTACCTCGCTCTTTAACATATTCCCCGTCGGGAACGATAAATATGTTTTTACCGAAAGGAACAATACATCTTCTTTTCACGTTTTCTCTCAGCCTTGCATAGGATACTTTCTTGCCGTTCACAAAAATATTGGAACTGCTGCAATAACACAGCTTATCTCCTGCACTTGCCGCCCCTGTGATACCGTTACCGTAATAACCGATAACCCCGTCGGAAGAATTCAATTCACCGTTGTCATCATAAGCAGTACCCGTCCATACAGCTCTGGGGTTTCTAACACTCAGCAAAGGGAAGAAGTCACCGCTTATATTTTCCATATCATAAAAACAGCCTTCTTTCACACTTTCCTTGTTCTCTATTCCGCCGAATGCTTTGTTTCTGACGGTTTTGTGCTTCAGCTTTTTAAGCTCGGGATAAATCAAATGACATTCCTCCCTATTCTATATTGATAGCAATCGGCTTGATTCGGTGACTTCTGTTGTAGCACCTGATAAAATCAAGATACTCCGTATTAAAAAGTGCGGCGGAATTCTGATATCTTGTTATATCCGAATTAATAATATCGAACTGCATAACAAGATACTTTATATAGATATCCTCAAAAGGACAGTCTATAAGAAGCTTTGCATCGGCATCCGATAAATATTCCCCCTTAAAAACAGCATCACAGTCCGCATACTTTTTAAGTATTTCGTAATACACCTTTGAATCAAGCTGTTCAAGTAAAAAAGCCTTCTGAGAAAATGAAAACACATTCGGATAAAGCGCATCAGTTTTTTCCACAGCTTCTCTGACAGTCATATTCCGATTCCCGCCTTTATCAGTTACTGCGGCTTACTGATGCAATAAAACTGTCTGCATCATCCTGTGCCTTCTGAGAATTTTCAATAACTTCCGCAAATGCAGCGGGAAGCTCAACCGTTTCGCCCTTTTTTACCAATATTCTTTTGCCGTTTACGGAAACGAACAGAGAATCATCATTTTTATTGAGCTTGGGAATAAATACGGTCTTGAGTGTCTTTTCTTTTATAGTCTTTTTCATTTAACTGTTTCTCCTTTATCTGTTTTTTATATCGGGACCCGGAAAAACCGGATCCCGCATTCTTCTGTCAGTTGCTGTTTGCAGTATCAGAAAATTCCGAACCTGACTCAAAGCGAATCATATATTCTTCAAGAAGTCTCTTTGCAACCTTTGTTGCCTTCCAGCCGACAGAGCTTCTCTGATTAAGAGGATCGTTACCGTAACCTCTCTGTTTTACGATATGTTCAAGTCCGCCGCCTTCAATATCGGTAACACCGTATGCATTTTCGGCAATAAAGAGTGTGCAGAATACTGCAGAACCGTCCTTACCTGCACCTTCTCCGCAGATAATATCGCCGATTTCAGCCTTTGTTGCAGTTCCGAGTGTTACACTGGTGCCGTTTACTTTAGTTACGGTATTGGCAACACCGTTGATATATACATTAACGGGAGTGTCAAAGGTCTTTTCACCGAGGTCCTCTTCCACTGTCAACACGGTTGCTGCACTTTCGGCAGGTACGGCTACCTTAAGACGGGTAAGACCTTCATTGATAACCGCAGGTCCGAAAATCTTGGCTTCTGTGCTTTCAACAAATCTTACGCCGCCGAGCATACCGATTTCACCCTTAAGGATGTTTTCGGGATTCGCATATTTCTGAATACCGATCCACTGCTCGCCTGCTTCCTGCATAAGGTCATATGCAACATAAGGATGAATAATTGCAACATAGCTGCCGTCGATTTTAGGAGCATTAACGGCCTTGAGCTCTGCTGCAGCCTTGAAAATATCCTTTACGCGAAGCTTACAGTATTTTGTAATATCGCCTCGGCTTAAAATTTCATTTTCACTGCCGTCCTTTACTTCGGGAGCATACATAACATTGGTGCCTGCAACAAGCTCATTTCTTACTATGGTATCAAGTGTAAGACCTGCCTGGGAGCTGAGTTCCTTTGTAGCTTCTACAATGGTATTATCAATAGCGGTAAGTTCAAGCATATCTGTCTGCTCTACATAGTCACCGTACTGATCAACGGTTGCTGTAACTGCAGTTACATTAAGCTTATTGCCTGCAGGCGTAATACCTTCGGTAATGGGCTTTAATGCCTTGGGAAGCTTCGAAAACTTTCTGAATTCAATGGTCTTACCGCCGTTTTTGGGAATAGGTCTTTTCTGACCGAACTGTTCATGAATAAGGTTTGCACCTGCAAGTGTGATAAGTGTCTTATCATAAAATGTCTTCATTTCGGCAGAAAGTGTATCACTTGCGGTAACAACACCGTTTTCTATGGTACCGCCTGTGGAATTTATCACATCGCCTGCTGAAAAATGTGTAAGATAAATGTTTTCGTATTTCATATTTTTCTCCTTTTTATCTAAAACGAAATTTTAGCGCCTTTACTTACCTGAGAAAGTATTTTCATAATATCCTTCTCAGTAAGGCTGTTTACATCGGTGCGCTTTACCGATGAAGCCGAATCCTGCAGGGAATTTTCATTTACCCTCTTTGAATTTTTTATGGAATCTGCAGTTTTTTTACCTGCAGACATAACGGCATATCTGAGGGCTGAACCCATAATTTTTTCAAGATTTACCGTTTCGAATGCCCGGCGAAGGGATACACCGGAATTGAGCAGATGACGGAATTCAGGAGAATTCTTCAACTCCTCATCAAGAGAAAACGAAGGATATATTTCTCTGAGCTTTTCCTGTTCACTTGCAAGATAAGCCGATAAATTCTCAGCCGCCCTTTTTTGTATCAGTCCTTCGGCTATTTTTGCCGCACTGATCTTCTTTTCACTTTGTTTTGCGGTATCATTATCAGCATTTTTCTCACCGCGTGTTTCATTCATAAAAGCCTCAACAAGCCTTTCGGTATCATCGGCATTGATTTCGGGGTACTGCTCCCCGAGCTTTTTCAGTAAGGGCTCACAGGCATTTGCCGTTTTTTCAAATGCCTTCATTTTCGCAAAACGCTTGTCTATAATTCCTTGCGCGCGCTTTGAAAAAGCATCTGAATACTTGCCCTTTATCAATGCCTCAAATTCTTCTTCGGCAGAAGAAGTACTGTTTTTTTCCGTGCCGTTATCTGACGCCGCTTCTTCGTCAGCACCGACATCCTGTGCAGACGCCCCCGCAGCTTCGGCAGAAAAAATCTGTAAAATATCCTTGTTCATTCTTTGCTCTCCTTTTTTGTTTTCATCGTCTTTCCGAAGTGTCATATCAGTTAATTCCCGAAGGAAATAAAAGCATATCAATAAATTCTTCTTGTCTGCACATATAACGGATACTGTTTTTCTATTTCTTCCATACCGATAAAAAACATATAAAACATATCCTTAACCCGTGCATAGATTTCATAGCTCATAAAATTCTTCACCTGAATATTTACCGTTCCGTCATCAATATCACGGCAGATATCAAACATTTTTCCGTTATCACAAATCTTAGTCAAAGCGGCATCAAGCGCAATACAAAGTGCGGAAACTGCCGCACAAACAATATCCTTACCCTTTTCGCCGTAGCCCGCATGCCCTTCTACGGAAACACTCATATCATTTTCTGAGGCTGTGAATTGTGCATTGACCGTAAAATATCATTCCTTTCATACATGGCCGCATTCTTCTGAATTGCAGACTTTATTTTTTCTTTGTTCTCCATATCAAGCAGCTCCATACAAGCAAGTGACTGAGATGCTTTTGCAGGGTCAAAAAAGCCCATATTATAAAAATTCATAGCATCCTGATTCTGTGCCGAACGTGAAAAGCTGTTCTGCTTATGAGCCTTGATCTTAACATCGAAAACAGGCTCTCTCAGTCCCATATCAAAGCCGAATTCATTCTCCCCGGGAATCCCCTTAAGAACAGAATTATCGTAAAGCGAATACTGCCATTCCCCGTCAGCACCGAGAATTCTTATGCTTCTGGGCACAGTATAAAACTGTCTGATAAGTTCTATTGACAAGCTGCAAATGGAAGCAAATGCATTATATGTAGCATTTATCATATCCCTTGCAAGCTTATTGCCCGCTTCCTGTAAAGCGGTTATGGCAGTTCCCGAAGTAACACCGCCCATAGTACCGCCCTGAGAAAAATCTCTGTTACCGCTGGTCTCCTTAAGCTCAGAAATTTTATTGCTGAGCACGGTAAGATATACCGAAGAAAGAGGTGTAAAACCGATTTCTCTTATAGATTCTTCACCTATTGATGAACCGCTTACGTGAACGAAGTCACGGTTGAAATCTGCAAATTCTTCTTCATTCACAGCACCTTCAACTCTGGTAAAATAGCGCTTTCTTGCGCCGAGCCTTGCATTGCGGATAATTTCATTATTGAGAATGTCAATTTCTTCCTGAGCATCCTTCATAATGTCAATAAAACCGAATCCCACCGGGGTTCCCTCTTCTTTATAGAGCGGGTCAAAAACAAAGGGATACATCCCGTGATCATACCAGCCCCGTTCACTGTATAAAGGATCATTTTCGGAAGCGTATAAAAGTGTGGAATTTACAAATTTACAGTAATGAAGCACAGTTTTATTGCCTGTTCTCTTTTTATAATACCAATCCACAACACAGGACTTTTCGGTTGTATCAACATTGTTATCATATGTATAGCAAACGGTTTCGGCGCTTTTACCGCCGAGAGTTCCTTCAAGAAACGGATATTCATCAATAAGAATATCGTTATCTGCCAAATCAAGACAAAAAACATTTCTGCTTTTCTGAATATCCTTTATACCCGGCTCCCAAAAAATATTGAGTATATCGGTATTTTTGATATCTATCTCCCCGATTCCGCCGTCAGCAGCGCTGTTCCACAATACACTGTACACGGCTGTTCCCGTTTTCAGCTTCTGATATGCACCGTCCGAATAAACAGAGGTCCAGTTATTTCTTTCAAGCACCACAGGCAACACACCCGTAAGTCTTTCGGCTTCGGGAGAATCACTCTCTTCTCTCGGAAGCACCGTACATTCGGGAATACTGTCCATAAAATCCGCGTGTTTTGTCACTATTGAATTAAAAAGCCACGCCGAATGCTTCTTTGCTCTGTTTTTGGAATCTCTTAACTGTTCCCAATGTCTTAATCGGAACCAGTTTTCATTTTCAATAACTCGTGCATCAAGATTAGCCTTTGCACTTTTGTATTTTGCAAGAATACTCGCCGCCTCACGTATTTCTTCTTCACCTATTACGGCTCGGGCAGTCTTTTCTTTTTTCTGATGTTCCTTTTTTTCGTTCATTATCTTCTCCTGTCAAAATAAATAATTCTGCATTTAATATGAATACCTTGTATATTTTTTTGTGTTAAGCTCAAGCGGGTCATCAGACAGCTTTTCGGATACCTTTTGATGTACGGGACTTATGGGCCGTGACATACAAAAATACCTGAATGAATCTGCAAAATGGTCTTCACCGTCAGTATCCAGATCTTCGGGATTTGTGTCAGAAAACTGCAAAAGCGGCAGAGTTCTTACAGCAGCCTTACATGTATTGAAAAAGTACACCATAGGCTTTCCCTCTTCATCAAACCCCATACGGTAATGGCACTGCATCCATCCGGGGATCCGTTTATTATCCCCTTTTGAAAAATAGACCAGATGTCTGTCTGCCGCTTCAACTATTGCTTCGCCTCTTGAAGCATCCCATATAGAAGGGTCTGCAACCCCGTCAATAACCTTCCCCTTAAGCCACCTGTGCTCATTTTCAATACGGTGTATCTCCGAAAATATTTTATCGGGATGCCATTTAAGTCCGTCATTGGGGATATCCGTGCAGCCGTACAGCTGCAATATCAGATATGCCCTGCCTTCATAATCCACAGCCCACCAGTCGCAGGAAAACGGTTTTCTGAAACCGAAGTCAAAGCTTCTTACTATCTTCCAGCTGTCGGGCACTTCAAAAGGCTCTATCACGTGGGTAAATCTGCGGTCTTTGTAATGCTCGGGGATGTCGCGGAATTCCTCAAAAAACTGTCCGTCAAATATATTCCAGTCCCCCATAAGCCACGCCTTTCTGAGCTTCGGCGGCAATGCTTCAAGCTGTTTTACGTAATCGGGATCCGATTCCATCAAAGCCTTGTTATCGGTAACAAGACTTCGTATAAAGCTGTAGTCTTCAGGCTCTTCGCTCTCTTTGAATGCTCTGTCAACAAACAGCCTTTTAACAAAGCTGTGCCCCACCCCGCCGGGATTACAGGTAAGATACACTCTTTTGGGAAAATTATTTACACCTCTCACACACGCCTTGAAACGGTCATACTCTTCTTCTGTCAGCTGTGTTGCCTCATCAAGAAAAAGCACATCAACCTCTGTTCCCTGATATTTATCAATATCTGCCGCAGTTGAACAGTGGCGGAACATAATAAGAGAACCGTTGGGGAAAATAAATTCCTTGGTGCTGTCCTTATACTGTGCAAACTCTGCAAGAAGCGTTCTCAGGGGATTTATGTGATTTGCCCTAAGCTCGGGATATGTGCGTCTTACTATCATTATTTTTATTCCGGGATATCGAAAAGACAGCAGCACCGCCTTCATTCTGACCGCCCATGATTTCCCCCCTCCTCTTGCTCCCCCGAAAGCAATATAGCGGTGCTTATCCGCAAGAAAGAGTTTTTGCTTTTCATTAGGAACCCCTAAAACCAATTCTTTAATTCTCAGCTCACCTCATTTCTTTCTTTACTCGGCATATTCTTCGGGACAATCAAAAACTATCCTTATCTCCTCTCCTGCTGTCATATCCTTTTTTTCAAGTCCCGCCGCCACGGCTGCCGCTTCTTTTACTGCAGAGCAGGTATCCTTAAGAATTTTAGGATCACATTTTTCTTTAGACTTACCCTTTCCGAAGTTTTCCCTGCACATTCTGTATGCCGCCTCACACAGCATATCCGCACACTTTTCAAGATAATTCTCACGGCTTTTTGTTCCCCTGCACTTATCGGAATCCAAAGTGTTTTTCATATGTCACCTCCTGTTTGCAGGCACATAATAACAAAAAGCACCGTTTTGATTCTCCCTCAAAACGGCGTTTTTTGAAATTTTTTCATTTTCAGCAAAAAAAAACAGACCCCACAAACGTGAGATCTGCGTTATATATTTATTATTTTACAGCCCGAAAAGTCTCTGGAACATATTTACTATTTTAAGGAAAAAGTTTCTTATTGCATCAAAAAAGTTTGTAAGGAAATTCACATTTATATTTCCCGAACCGTCTCCTGCGTTTCCTTCATAGGATGAAGAAATACCGTTCATCCAGGAAATAATTCCGTTGGGACTTACAAGACTTAATGAATTGCCGTTTCCGTCAACATGTGTAACATCGGGATATGTGCTGCCGTTAAGCATATGGAAATCGTAAGTTATGACCTTTGCCATATGATGATTGTCGCTTGCTGAACCGCCTGCAGGTTCTTTTACATTTCCGATACTTGAAAAACGGCAATTTTCAGGGTTATTATTGTTCTTACATACATTATTCCACAGAGGCTTTGTTGTAGCGATATAGCTTACTGCAGGGTCCTTTGTGCTTGCTATCATCCATATTGCCACATCGGCGCACTTTTTCGTATCTGCCGCAGTGACAGTACCTGTTGCAGCAATGGGAAAAGCACCTGCAAAATATTCGGGGAATGCAATTATCATATCCCACGCCATCTCACCGCCTGCAGATGAACCGCTTATAAATATCTTTGAAGTATCAATATTATCTCCGTGCTTCTTGATCATATCATCAATAACCGCACGAAGAGACTCAATAAGAGTCTTGCTCCAGTAAACAAGCTTATGCTCGGGTGCGCGGGGAAGAAGAATAAAAGCACCGCCCTCGGTAAATCTTGACTGAAGCTCACTTGATGCCCAGTAAGGCATATCACTGTCATCCAGCTGTGCGCCCACATAATCGGCGTGACCTATACCGTGAAGGAAAATTACAAGAGGATATTTTGTATTGTCGGAATTTCCCACAGGTGAATAATATGCATAATCAAGCGCATATCCGCCCGCCTCGGGAGCAGTATCAATCTGAAATTCGTCTCTCAAAGCCTCAATTCCCGCTGATGTGGGAAGAGCTGCTTTTCTGCCCGAAGCCGAAGCCGTAAGCGAAAAACAACCAAGCACAAGCACAAGAGAAAGAATTACACAAAATGTCTTTTTAAAACCTTTCAAAACACTCACCTCATATTATTATTTATAGTTATAATAACAGTTTTTATTGCAACAGGTCAATAAAGAATACACATTTTCTATCTTTTTTTGAATAAAAATTAATATACTCTTTATAAAGCCGTAACAATTAAATTTTTTCATCTCTCATCCCCTGATTAAAAGTAGTCCCGTTTTTACCAAACCAGGCGGACTGTATAGCATAATCCCTCCAGTTATCAGCAATATACTCATTATTTACTGTAACTCTGTTTTTAACAGGAACAAGCGGGATGCTTTCACCGTCATTGAAAGCCGAGAAATATTCGTGCCAATTATATGAGAAATCGACCGAATAATTATTCTTTCCAGGATATTTGAGAGCTGTCTTTTCATATTTTACAAGCTCCGTAATGATCTCATCCGATACGCCGTAATCAGTAAGAAAAGGCTTCAGTTCCTCATAAAATTCATTTATGCGGTAAATAGTATCAAGATGAGGCATCTTTTTCGGAATCCAGGTCACATCCCCGTATATCTCGTTTGCATAAAGCTCTGATGGAGCACCGAGAGTTATCGACTCAAAATACGAATAAAGCGTATTATACACACTGTGAAGCACAGTATTTTCATTTTCTCTTGCAAAAGAGATTATCCTGTTATAGAAATCCTCATAGGGAATCTGTTTTTTATCAAAGAGATACATTGCAATAAACTTCAGTATACCGTGGTGGTGATATGACTCCTCAAAACAGGCAAAAACATTGCATTTTATCCAATCCTCACGGCTGAGAGTGTTCGTCTCAATCACATACCGTGTCAGTTCTTTGATTTGTGAATCCGTTTTTATGTGAGCGGTCTGATGCTCAACAGTCACAGTCTTTATACCGTGTTTTTTCATATATTCCGGCTGTGCCATAGGCGCATTGGGAAGAATCTCACAGTTATATGCGGTTATAAGTCTGTGTTGCCCTGCAGCAAGAAGAGTGCCAATCCCCTTACAGAAACTCTCATATGTCTCCCCCGGAAGTCCGATAATAAGTTCAGAATAAGTGGTAACTCCTTCTTTTTTATAAAGAGATATAAGCTCTGCAAACTTATCAAGGCTCATATTCTTTCTGCCGATATTTTCAAGTGTCACCTCGTCAAGACTCTGAAATGAAAGGGTTGCACCCTCTTTACTGAGCCCGTACTTTTCGAGCTTTCGGTTAATTTCAAAAACCTCTTTGTGCTTTGTCATAGCATAGTTTATTCTTATTCTTTCGGGACAGCCAGTGGCTTTCCTTGTTTTTATAAGATAATCGACTATTTCCATATCTCTTTCATATGCACCGAAATTGGCATCGGCACCCCATATAAATTTCACCTGATGAGAAGCCATCCAGTCTATCTCAGCAAAGATTCTTTCTATGGGAAAGAGCTTTATTTTCTGCGAATTGCATCCCCAATCACAGTATGCACAATCCCTCGGACAGCCTCTTGATGTCTCAAGTATGGCATCAAGCTGCATATCAGGATTTTCTTCAAATATATAATCAAACCAGCCGTCAAGATAGGGTGAGGGGTAATCCACAGCAGTAAGAATCTCGGTGCTGTTCTTTTTGCAGGTTCCGTCCTTTGTCCGATACGAAAGATTAGGCACAGCTGAAAAATCGGGTGCAGCTTTTGTAAGCTCCAGAAGCAGTGCCCTGAAAGCCTCCTCTCCTTCGGCGTGGATAAGAAAATCAATAAATGGATATTCTTCAAGGAAGGAATTATCGGGCGGAATATTGTGACCGCCGAACAGAATAATACAATCGGGATATTTTTCCTTTATTTTCCGTGCAAGAGTAAGATTATACTGTGTATTCCATATATAATTTGAAAAACCGACAAAAGCGGGAGATTCCATACCGCTTACTGCAGAATCTGTTTCCTCACGGGTAAAAATAAAGCGTCTGAACTCATATTCACTCTTTATTTTTTCGTCCCTGAAGGCATAGGCAACAAGAAGTCCCACGGCATAAGGAAGATATGCCGCCTTGAATGAATTTCCCGTATAGGTGTTTGAAGCCTGCACCATATAAATATTTTTCATCCGTGTTTCTCCTTACCTGTTATCCTTTTCGTGCCTTTGTCCTGCAAGTGTCTGTCTTATATAGGTACAGTTGCTGTCCTTTCTGCCGTACCAGGCAATGACCTTTGAATAGGTTTCCCAATTTTCAAAGGGTCTTGCAATTATGTGAATATCTTTTCTCTCCTTTGTGAGCTTCCCTTCCTTTCCGTCAAGAAGTGCATTGAAATAAGCAGGGAAATTATATTCGCAGCAAAAGCATATCTCTGTATCAAAGGGGTTTTTCATCATTTTTTTCTGAAAAACAAGAAGCTGCTGCAAAACCGAATCAAAAGCAAACTTACTTTTTATAAATTCTTCAACTTCCTTATAAAAAGCATCAAGTTCATACACACAGTGGAGATACAGATATTCCTCAAAGGGCCACTGTACATTTCCGAAACGCTCATCAGTAAAACTCAGCGTACCCGTTTCAAGAAGCACACCGTCAAGAGCTTTATCTATTCTTTCAAATGCTCTGCCGGCTACTGTATTCTTATTTTCAAGGAAAAATGTCATCACAGAAGTGTAAAATTCCTTATATGCACATATTCCTTCATTATATAAATAAAGAGCAAAAAACTGCAGAAGTCCCATATGATGAAAAGCCTGAACGGTGAAAGAAAAAAGATTCATTTTTTTCCATTCATTTTCATCCATAGAATATGTTGAAGTAACTATACTTGAAAATTCAGGTATACCATCCCCGTCAACGCTTTCACGGTGCGGCTGATTGAGAGGTATATGAGAGGTTTTTATTTTATATCTTTCGACATAATCGGGTCTGCCCATAATTGAACAGGGCAGCCATTCACAGTTGTGAATATATATTGAATTGTGCTGTCCGAGAACAAGCAGCTTATCTATGCCGTCAACAAGACTTTCATATGTTTCACCGGGAAGCCCCAGTATAAGCTCTGTATAAGTTGCAACTCCAGCCTCATTATAAAGGCTCATAAGCTCGGCATAGCTTTCAATGCTTATATTCTGCCGTCCGATATTGTCGAGCACCTCATCGCTCATTGACTGAAACGAAAGTGTGATGCCCTTATTCATTCGGCTCTTTTCCAGCATCATTCCGATCTCAAAAACTGTTTTGTTGCTGTTTTTTGCATATGAGGTCTGAAAGCCCTGCGGGAAGCCCGCAGTGAGTCTTGCTTCAACTATCTTTTTTGTGATATCGATATCACGGGCAAACATACCGAAATTTGAATCGGCAGAACCCAGTCCTTTGACCTTGTTTTTTGCCATCCATTCAATTTCCCCGTAAATTCTTTCAAGGGGGAATTTTCTTATCTTCGACTTCATATTGCTCCAGTCGCAGTATGCACAGGAGTTGGGACAGCCCCTTGAAGTTTCGATAAGTGCCATAAAATCCTTATCGGGATTCTCTTTTATTATTTTATCAAAATATCCTTCAAGATAAGGAGACGGAAAATCACACTCAGAGGATATCATTTCGGGATTCGTAAGTATTCCGCCGTCTGTGCGCATTGAAATTCCCGGGATATCCTCTGCCCTGTCAAGCCCGAGCAAAGCTCTCAGCAGACGCTTAAAAATAACCTCGCCCTCGCCGTGAAGAAGATAATCTATATAAGGACATTCCTCTAAAAGCGCATCTCCGGGAGAAACGTGATGCCCTCCGAAGATTATCACACACTCGGGATATTTTTCTTTTATTTTCTTTGCAAGGGTCTTATTGTAATTGAAATTCCATATATAAGTGGAAAAAGCCGCAACTGCAGGATCGGTAATTCTTTCAAGCACCGAATCGGTATCCTCTCTCAGAAAGAATATCTCTTCAAGCAGGAAAGCATCCCCTACATCCTTATCACTCAGCGCATATGCCGAAAGCTGCCCCGCAGTATAAGGAATATGTGCGGACTTACCGTATGAATAATTTACCTGAAAAAAATAAATCTTCCGTTTCAAAAAAGACCGCACTCCTTTCCGAATATCACTTATTTTCCGAATTTCACTTTATATAATTCGGAATCATTTTTGAGTATATCTTTTTTCTTCATAAATCTAATATGCAAAGCGGTGTTAAGATACATGGCCGTCTGTTTACGGGAATTTTTGGATTTTCCCTGTTTTCTCGGATAACAGTTTGTGGGAACTTCGATAAATTTATAACCCAGACGCAGGGGCTTCAATACCATTTCAATAAGTATGGGGAAGCCCTCATTTTCCCACTCTATCGCCTGATAAAGCTCCGTGGGGGCTATCTGACAGGGATTCGTAAAATCTGTCATTTTTGCCCCGAAAAGAACCTTCAGAAACTGCTGAGCACAAAAATTTAGTATCTTTTTAAGAGTTCCGTAATCCACAAAGGTACAGCCCTTCATCCACCGTGAAGAGGAAACTATCCTGTCCCCATCCTCTTTTGCCTTTTCGATCATATCCGCGACACACTGAAGATCAAGAGCCATATCAGAAGCCACAAGGATACAGTGAGAACCCCTTGCTCGTTCAATGACATCAATTATTGAGGCGAGCTTTTTTCGTTTCTGCATAAACACTACGATCGGCACATCAGTATCAAGCTTTTCAAGAGCATCAACCACAACCTTACTTTTGTCAGTAATATACGGTGAATAGCATATTACTATCTCCCGTATATCCTTATGGTCACATATATCCAATAAAGTCAGCACAGTCTGCCTCAGCGAATCCGTTTCATCAACGGCACCCAACATTATAGTTGCATTCATAAATTCAGCCATAAATTCTGCTGTCCTTTCTCAGATATCAAAGTAACTCTCTTGAAATACCGGGATTATATGCACCGCCGTTTTTACCGAACCACGCCGCCTCAAGTGCATAATCGGTCCAGGTATCGGGGTTCTTTTCATTGCTGACACTGACTTTATTTCTCACCTTTTCAAGAGGCTCATAATTCCCGCCCAGTACAGCGGTGAAATATCCGTGCCAGTCATACTTGAATTCACGGCTGTAGTTATTTTCACCGGGGCGCTTCATAATGCATTTTTCATACATTATGATTTCATCAAGTATTTCATCTTCAACTCCGAATGAAGCAAAAAGCGGTCTCATGATCTCATAAAATTCATCGAGACGGCATATCCAGTCCATATGAGCTACGTGCTCGGGGGCCCAGGTTATTTTGCCGTAAAGCTCATTTGTATAAAGCCTCATAGGCTTTTCTTCAACTACCGTTTTATAGAAATTATAAAGGAATGAATAAGCATAATTAATAAACTTATCCTCACTTACACGGCACATCTCTATCACGCTGTTATAAAAATCCTCATAGGGGATATTTTTTTCATAATGAAGATATATAGCAAAACTTCTGAGTATTCCGTAGTGATGGAGAGATTTTTCAAAGCAGGCGAAAATATTTGCCCTTATCCATTCCTCACTGTTCATTGAAGCAGTGCCCACAACATACTTTGTCTTTTCGGTTATCTCCGCATCAGCCTTGCTGTGGGAGGTAAGGAAAATGACTTCCGAGGTCTTTATGCCGTATTTTTCGAGATAAGACTTCTGTGCCATAGGAGAATTGGGAAGTATCTCGCAGTTATATACATTTATAAGTCTGTGCTGTCCCGCTTCAAGAAGGCTTCCGATACCGCGGCAAAAGCTGTCATATGTTTCACAGGGAAGTCCGAGGATAAGCTCCGAGTAAGTGGTAACACCCTCACTGCGGTACATCTGCATAATATCCCTGAATTTATCAAGACTCATATTTTTCCTGCCGATAGCCTCAAGTGTTTCGGGATTAAGACTCTGGAATGAAAGAGTTGCACCCTCCTTGCTCAGACCGTATTTTTCAAGTTTGCGGTTAATACTGAATACCGCTTCGTGTCTGTTTTTAGCATAATTCGTGCGTATTCTTTCGGGATATCCCGTTTTTTCACGCACTTCTATCAGCTTATCAACAATAAGCTCGTCTCTCTCATATGCGCCGAAATTGGCATCAGCCCCCCAGAGGAAAGCTACCTTATTTTCTGAAAACCATTCAATTTCTTGAAGTACCCTTTCAAGGGGGAATAGTTTCACCTTGGAATTGGTACATCCCCAATCGCAGTAAGCACAGTTTCTCGGACAGCCTCTTGAGGTTTCAAGTATAGCATCAAGCTGCATATCGGGATTATCTCTGATGATTCCGTCAAAAACACCGGTAAGATAGGGAGAGGGATAATCTGTCCTGTCAAGCACCTTTTCCTCGGTGGTAAAATATCCGCCGTCAGCCGTTCTGAAAGAGATATTTGAAACACCGTAAAAATCAGGCTCATCCTTTATAAGCTCAAGCAATATTCCCTTAAAAGCCTCTTCGCCCTCACCGTGGATAAGAAAATCTATATAATCATATTTTTCAAGAAATTCTGTATCGGGGGGAACATTGTGACCGCCGAAAATTATAATACATTCAGGATATTTTTCCTTTACCTTTTTGGCAAGTGCCTTATTGTATTCGGTGTTCCATATATAGTTTGAAAAGCCCATTACCTTGGGAGCTTCAAGAGAAGCCACGGCACTGTCCGTCTCTTCCCTCGTAAAAATAAACCTCTTGAAATCATATTCTTTGTTTATTCTCTCATCGGTTTTTGCATAGGCTACAAGAAGTCCGACGGCATAAGGAAGATAGGCGGCTTTGAAAAGATTTCCGCCGTAGGTGGTTGAAGCCTGTACCATATATACATTTTTCATATCAATATCCTCCCTGTCAGCTCTGAAGATGCCGTTTTACATACTGAAGCTTATAATCATATACCCATTTCGTGCCGTACTTTGAAAGATAAAGCATAAGATGATCAGTATCAGTAAATGTCAGCGACCACAGAGAATCCTTGGTCTTTTCAAGAAAATCCATCTGGAATTCCATACGGTTACGCTTGATGTCACCCGTTTTCATACCCGACATCTCATAATTGCAGGAAACGTGGAAATCACCGTTATTTACAATATTCTTAATACCCATCTCATCCGCCATATCGTGAAGAATGGCATTCTTTTTAAGGGCGAAATTAGAAGGTGTACAACTGTTGATAAGCTCACGGTTTCTGATAACTTCCTTTGTAGCCTCGGTCTCCTCGGGAGTTTCCGTGGGGTAGCTGAGTAGGAATGTGCAATGATTCCACAATCCCACAGCTTTGGCATTTTCGAGAAGCTCAAGTCTGTAATCAACATCTACCCCCTTATTGAGAAGTTTCATAATTCTGGGAGAATGTGCTTCATAGCCCCATGCAAAGAAGCAGGCTCCTGCATCGTAAAGGTTTTTGAGAACCTCGGGAGTAAAGCCCTTTTCAAGCCGTGCAAAGGAATAGAAATTTATCTTTACATTTCTCTTTATAAGTTCGAGTGCAAATCTGTTGTAGTAAGCGGGGGGGACTGCCTCATCAACAAAAGCAAAATGACGAAAACCGTATTTATCAATGAGAAATTCAACTTCATCAGCGGCACGCTCAACACTCTTTGTATCATAGCACTGCTGTCCCGTATAAAAGTCACAGAAGGTGCATTTTCCCCAGTAACAGCCCTTTGAAAGCTGAACGGGCATTACTATATCAGCGGAAAAATACTTGCTGAAATCATAGCCGTCAAAGCAGGGAAATTCAATCTTATCCATATCAAGAAGAGGGGCTTCGGCATTGGTTTTTATTTCCCCGTTTTTATCTTTATAAATAAGCGAATAAACCTCGCTCATCTCCCTTTTACCCTCAATACATTCAAGAAGCGAAACAAGTGACAGCTCACCGTCGCCTATCTGCAAAGAATCACAGAAAAGTCCGAAAAATTCGGGAATATTCTTAAGGTCATTACGAATCTTGAAAATATAGTTTCCGCCAAGAGTTATATGAGCGGAACATCTTTCCTTGAGCATTCTCGCAAGAGTAAGCCCCGGGACTACCTGACTGAGATCGCATATGCTGATACCTATAAGAGAATATTCATCGAAGCTCATCTCCTCAAGCTTTTCCTCATAATAATCAATAAACATATTAAGACTTCTGTCATAGCACTGGGTCTTGATATCGTCATAGTTATAAGTATAAAAGGGATTTGCAATGAAATTATCCAGCATAATTCTTGAAGGAAGAAAAGGAAGGGATGCAATTTCAAGAGCATCCTTTAATATATCCTTTGCCCTAAAATGGGTTTCGGGCTCATAAAAACGCTCCTTATCCTTCATAACTGCAACCGCATCACCGATATTTTCCGCAGTTTCCGTTATTAAGTCCCCGTTTTTTGCCATATATTCGCTTATCATCTGAAAACGGGCAAGCTTTGTTTTTATTTCGGGAGAGTATGTACCGAATTTTTCTGCGGAATATCCCTTTTCTTCAATCTCCTTCATAAAATCCGCCACAAAAGCCTTTGCACCGTCTGCAAAGGAAAGTACCTTTTCCTTTGTAAGGATGTCATTGAAAAACTCAATATTTATATCAAAAGCCGTAGCATTATATCCCTTAGCCTTCAACTGCCCCGTAAGCTGAGCCAGAGAAAGATAAGGATTCATAGGATACCACTGCGGCGGCATTATAAGAAGTGTTTGCATATAAAACTTCCCTTTCTTGTTATAATTCGACCGAAATATCACTTGCGGGAGTTACCGAACAAGGGTGGATATATCCGTATTTCACGTCGGCACCCGTTCTTTTGTCCCCCGTACAGATAAGAGAATTTGTCTCTCCGCTTAAAAGACGGCATCTGCAATAACCGCACTCTCCATCGGAGCATCTTATATCTGCGGGTATACCCGCTCTCATCAGAGCGGTGCTGAGTCTTTCCCCCTCACGACAGATAGTATCAAAGGTATCTCCTCTGTACAACACCTTTACGGTATGATTCATTCCGCCGTCATATTCTCTCACCGTATTGACGGGATGACATCTTATATTCCGATATCTTTTTTTGAAATAATCGGCATATTTATCGCAGAACTCAACACATCCTGCAATAAAAAGAGTTATATCTTCGCCCTCGAAAATACTGTCTTCGGAAAATTCTTTTATCTGTATTGCGTCGGAATGTGTGCAGACAAATTCATAAAGCAACGCATCCCCACACTCAAAATAAATCTTTATATCAACATCGCCGTATGTCTTTACTGCAGTTTTTGCGAGAGACAGCGCCGCGGCAAAAGCATAGCGGTCAGTCAGAATAACAGCCGATTTTTTATCTCTTATTCCGCTGTAATTCATATGTCCCTCAAATGAAACTCCGTCAAGCACAAGAGACTCTTTTTTTTCAAAAAAAGAATATGCATTTTCATCGTATTCACGGACAAATGCAACTTTTACCGTGTTATCTCCGGATGCACTCAGAACAGGCAGGGCACTGAACCGTTCAAGTGTATCCGAAATATATTTCACGCCGAGAAACTGTCCGCCCTTGAACCAAAAGGGCTCAGCTTTTTCCGATACAAGCTCGGCATAAACATATGTGTCATTTACCTCGCAGTATTTAATTTTAAGAGGAAAATTTTTCGGATGCAGTGTGTTTGCCAGAATATTAACGGGATAGGTTCCGGGGATATCCGTATCGGGTGCATTATCTATCATCTTTCCTCTGACTGCAGGAATGGAGCCCGTCTTTTTCGCATCCATAAGAAAGCTTTTCACTTTGATTCTTTTCATATTAAGCCTCCTTCTCAGCTCTGAGAATACCGTGAGCCGTTCCTCTGCCCGATGACAGTGCCGAACTGTACCCGAGAAGCATATTGCCGAAGCCTCCGGCAAAATGCAGTCCCTTTACGGTACACTCAGTCTTTTCCATTTTTCTTGCCATAACACCGTCTCCTGTTTTTCCGAGATAACCATATATCGCACCGTCGGGAGTGTCGGTAAATCTCGAGAATGTGGCAGGAGATGCAATTTCTATTTCTTCAATATTATCTTTAAGATTTACACCTGTTGCCTTTTCAAAATTTTCTATCATATGAAGTGCAAATTTTTCTTTTTCTTTCACATATTCATCGGGAGAAATTCCGCTCCAGTAGCTGTCCGTAAAAAGAGTAGTCATACAGAGCATACAGGTCCCCTCCGGAGATGCCTCGGGAAAAACGGCATTAAGACACACTGTGTTCTGCACATCGTTTGTATCGGGATGTGCCATTCTTCCGAACTGCTTTACCGTATCCATATCAGGGAAAATAAAGTATGAATAATCACGAAGCCCCAGTTCTTCGGCACTCTTATTAAGTCCGAGGAAAACACAAAAGCCTCTGCCGCCGAAAGTTCTGAAATTTGTTCTTTTCTTATCAAACACGGGAACGGCTTCTTTTTTCATCATCTTGCCGAAAACATTATGGGGTGAACAGTTGCAGATAACTGTTGTCGCTGTGATCTCAGTGCCATCGGAAAGTTTTACTCCCTTTACGGCATTATCCTCTGTGAGAATTTCCGTAACCTTTGCCCCCGTCCACAGCTCACCGCCGTTTTCCTTAAAGCAATCCACGAGACAGTTTACCATTTCGTGACTTCTGAGTTTCGGAACAACGCTTTTAAGCTCTATATATGAACACAGCATCTGTATATAATGGACGAAATCAAGGGTATCAAGATCAACACAAAGATATGCCCAATAAGCACGAAGAATATCCTTTGCGGTATCCGACAAATCGAAGGTATCAAGCACCTCATTGAAAGAATATCCCCCCGTACCGAGAAGCACGCCCTTTTTCATCATAGCAAAGCCCTTCATAAGCTTTCCCATAGGACGGGCAATTGCTTCAATTTCTTTTCTGACATCCTCACCCGATTGAAAAAATCGCTCGGCTTCCTTTCTGCTTCCGGGAGCATATTCCTCAAGACGGTCTATATATTCTTTAATGCCGAAGGGCATCGTAACATCGTATTTTTTGTCAAGGGTTATCATTCTGTATGCATCCGGGATATCGATCCATTCTATCCTGTCGGATATCCCGAGATAGTCAAAAAGACCTCTGACAGGTCCGAAGGGAAGATCATACCGCCCGAAACCGCACAGCTCGTGAAGTGATACTTCAAACTCAAAACGACCTCTTACAAAACTGTTGGCAAAACCGCCCGCAGTATGAGACTGTTCAAGCAGAAGCACCTTTTTATTATTCTTTGCAAGCACATTAGCCGCTGCAAGCCCACCCATACCGGCGCCGACAACTATAACATCATACTGTCTCAAAACAATCACTCCTATAAATCATAATTTATCTGAACATAAGAGTCAGGTCTTCTTCGGATTCGTAATTCAGCACATAATCACAGGTATATTCCGACAGATACAAAAGAAGTAAATCAAAGTCCGAATAGTTTACGGGCCAGATGAATTTGCTGAATTTTGTTATCATCTCAAGATGAAAATCCCGTCTTATATCCCGTCTGATATACTGCGGGATTCCATCTATATTATCCTTCAGAACCGTATAAAATTCTCCGTTTGTCTCACAGGAAATGATACCGTCCTTGCCCACGGTATCGTGGAGAAGTGCATTCTTTTTCAGGGAAAAATTGGAGGGTGTGGTGCTGTTGACAAATTCCCGGTTATTTCTAACGAAATCGAGTGTTTTGTTGACTTCCTCCTCGGTCTCCGTGGGATAACCTATAATAAACAGCACATTATTCCATATTCCCGCCTTATGAGATGCTCTGAGTATTTTCTCTCTCGTTCCGGCTTCAATTCCCTTATTCATAAGAGATAAAACTCTCTCCGAATAGGCCTCATAGCCCCAAAGAAGAATCCTTGCCCCCGAGCGGTACATTTTTTCAAGCGCCCCGTCTGTAAACTCATCCTCAAGTCGGGCAAAGGAATAGTATGTTATATCAAGTCCGCTTTCAATGATGGTATCTGCAAGCTTTATATAATATTTCGGAGGTATGGCTTCATCAATAACTGAAAATCTCCTGATACCGTACTTTTCGTTATAGTAACGAAGCTCATCTATAACATCTTCCGTTTTCTTTATATCAAAACACTGCTGACCGTAGTAGTAATCGCAGAAGCTGCACTTACCCCAGTAACAGCCCTTTGAAAGCTGTATGGGAAGCACGGGCTCGGGCGAGAAATAAGGGGAAAAATCAAAACCGTCAAGATCCAGATAAGAAACATCCTTAAAGTCAAGCTTCTTTGATTCATATGTGAATCGGGCTTTCCCGTTTTCATCGGGATAAACTATATTTGCAACCTCTGAAAGAGATTCTCTTTTTCCGCTGAGATACTCAGCAAGCTGAACAATTGCAATTTCACCGTCACCCACGGACAGGAAATGTACATACTCTCCGAAAATCTCGGGATGGCGCATAAAATCCTCTTTATTCTGGGTTATGTAATTTCCGCCGATACAAATTTTTGCATCCGTCTTTTCTCTGAGGATTCTTGCAAGAGTAAAAGCAGGTATAAGCTGACTGAGATCGGGCACGGAAATGCCGATATAATCATACTCCGAAAGACTTTTCTCTTCCGAAAATTCCGTAAAGAAAGAGAGAAACATATTTGTCTCTTTATCCTTGCACTGGTAATCAATATTCTCCCAGTCAAGCTTCATAAGAGGATTTGAGAAATAATTATCCCATATTATCTCACAGGGAGCATAAGGAAGAGAGGCAATCTTCAGTGCCTGCAGAACAGTCTTTTTTGCCCCGAAAAGCTTTTCGGGAATATAGAAATCATCCCGGCTTCGAAGTACTCTTACAGCATCTTCCACTGCCAGAGCAGTTTCCTGAAGGGCTTTTTTGCCCGAAGAAAACATTTCGTGCATCTTCCTGAATTTAAGAAACATTGTTCTCTCTTCAAATGAATAATTATTGAAATTCTCCTCAGCATCGGGATATTTCCATGAAACAAGGGAAAGCAGCTCGTTATATTTTTTTTCACATTCTTCTATTGTATCAAGCAAATACTCCGAGCGGAGAATTCTGTTGAAAAATCTCACATTAAGATCAATGCCGTCTGCATCATATCCCTTTTTTCTCAACTGTGAAGTCAGAAGAGGCACGGAAAGATATACTGATGTGGGATTCCATTGGGGAGGATAGACGAGAAGCATTTTCATAGTTTTTACACCTCGGTAAACTCGATTTTTTCTCTGGGATTGGTACAAAGAGTCGCACTTCTTCTTTTGCCGTACCAGATTATCTCACGGGCATACACTGCCCAGTCGTAAATTTTCTTTTCAAGCTCAATATCAAGCCTTATATTTTTCTTTTCGAGGGGCTTGTAATTATCCTCGTATATGTTTTCAAAGTAGTTATAGAAATCGTAACCGCTTTCCACGGTTATCTTTTCCTGACCGGGATACCTTATGATATCCTGCTGATATTTAAGAAGACTCTCCTTTATGCTTTCGTCGATTCCGAGAGAATCCGTAAAGCCCTTTATATCCTTCCAAAAGCTTTCACTGTTATAAACCATATCAAGAAAAGCTCCCTCTTCAAAATACCAACCCACCTTACTGAAAATATCATTCTGATAGCACCAGTCGGAATATTCGGTATCACGGGTCTTTCCTCTTATCATATCAAAAAGAGAGTAAAGATAGCTCGATTCATCGGAATATATATAATCAAGAAGTCTGTTATAAAAATCGTAATAGGAGATACCCAGCTCATATCTCGAATAAACGGCAAAGCAGCGAAGAAGTCCCAAATGGTGGAAGGATTGGAGCACAACAGAGAACATATTTGCTCTCACCCATTCTTCCTTTGTCATATCCTTCGTTTCCACAACAACATCGTAATATTCCTGAACTCCGTTGAAGTTTGCGGGATAGTGTATTCCGTGAAGGGGCACTCTCTCCCAGCGGATGCCGAATTTATCTCTGTAAGCGGGCTGTGCAAGAGGTGCATTGCAGTAAACCTGACAGGTATAAACTGTCATTGAATTATGCTGTCCAGCTTCAAGCAGATAACAAAGTCCCTTGCAGAAGGATTCATAGGTCTCACCGGGAAGTCCTAAAATAAGCTCTGTATATGTGGGAATGCCCTCTGCCGTATATAAAGCGTTGAGTCTTGTATAATAATCTATATCGAGATTGCGTCTTCCTATATTTTCTAACACATCGGGACTCATTGACTGATATGCCAGCGTCACACCTTTGTCCACTCCGTTACTGTTAAGAAGCTTTCCTATGCTGAATACATTTTCATCACTGTTTTTTGCATAACAGGGCTTGAATATTCCGGGATAGCCGTTAGCATTGTGACAGTCAACAACATGCTGCGCAATTTCTATATCACGGGAAGAAATACCGAAATTCGAGTCTGCACAGTAGCAGTAAGACACCTTATGATCGCTCATCCACTGTATCTCCGCCTTTATTTTCCCCAAGGGGAAATAACGGAGCTTTTCCGTAAAACACCAATCGCAGAAAGCACAGGAATAAGGACAGCCGCGGTTTGTTTCAAGAGTTGCCTGAAAATCTATAAGGGGATATTCTTCATACATTTTATCAAAAATTCCCACAAGATAGGGTGAAGGGTAATTATCAAGCGAAAAACAGCCGTCATTTCTTTTTGTCATAACACATTTTCCGTCTTTGCGGTAAGATATATCGTTGACCTCGGAAATATCTCCCGCACTGAGCGCCTTGAGAAGCTCGGTAAAGCATATCTCTCCTTCTCCGTGAATGAGTATATCAACAAAAGAATTCTCTTCAAGCACAGTGGTATCAAAAGGAATATTGTGTCCGCCGAAAACTATAACGCAGTCAGGATAATCCTCTTTTATTCTCTTTGCCAGCGCCTTATTGTACTCCATATTCCATACATAACAGGAAAAGCCCACAACAAAGGGATCGTGTATTCTCTTTATCGCATCTTCAATTTTCTCTCTGAGAAAAAGTATCTCTCCGAGATTAAAATTTTCTTTTATTTCACTGTCACTCCACGCATATGCGGCAATACATCCTGCAGCATATGGAAGATAGGCAAGTCTGTCACTGTATGCAACATTTATACCGGCAAGATAAACATTCTTTTTCATATACTACACCTACAAATACTAAAAAAGTATATTTCATAACATTATATAATATTATTATAAAAATATCAAGGGCTGTGTTTCCACAACCCTCTGTTTTTTATCAAATTTCGCAGCTGAGTGCTTCACTCACATTACCCCATACATCCTCTGCCTGTACACTTACTGTATAGCTGCCGTCGGAAAGCTTTATTCCTTCAAAAGAAATACTTCCTGGAACAGATGCGTAGTAATAACGGGAAAGCTCCCATGCGGTATATACATTATTACCGTCTTTATCGGTAATAAAAATTCTGTAAAGATAAACCTTATTATCATCGCCGACATTTGCCTGAGGAACTTTTACAGTGTATTTGCCCCATTTTTCACTTACAGTAAGTTTTGCATCCGTGTCAAATACAGGTGCGGAGGAAAGAGCTTTTCTTGCATCGTGGTTATACTTAAGCTTAACGGGATCAGTTACATTATCAACAAGATATTCGGCAACAAATTCACCTGCATCCACATCGAGTACTTTTATAAGAACGCGGTTGTCTTTGTCTACCTCTACCATAAGAGCCTGAGTCATACTTTTATATCCGTCAGGATGAACGCTTGTTTCATCGTCAACGGTAAATTCATAATAAGCAAGTCCGCCGTCACCTATTGCGGTAAAATTACCCTGCCAGATGGATCTGGGATCATTCGAGGGATAGTGGGAATGTCCCGAAATATGAACTACCTGAGGATATTTATTAAGAACATCACTGAAATTATTCATTCCCCAACCGTCATAAGTATAGCTGCCGAAAACGGTATCAAGCACGTGCTCGTGCTGGAATACAAAAACGGGCTGTGAGGGAGCCGCTTCAGTTGCAGCTTTGAGCTCATTATCAAGCCACTGAACCTGTTCTTCGCTATAATGCACACCGTTAACGGGAGCACGGGAAATACCGATAAAATGATAACCGTTTATAACACGGTGGAAATCGGTTTCCTGACCTGTAAGAGCTGTAAATATTTCAAGAGATTCGGCATCATATGTGTTTCCGTCGTGTGATTTTGCAACAACAGCGAGCCTTTCGGTACCCTCTTTTATTGCCTTATCGGTGGTTGCCGCAAAAGCAGAAAAAGCGGTAAATGTTCCGTCATCGGTTATATCACCTGAAAATACAACAGCATCAAGTGCAGTATAATCACTGTCTGCTCCGGCAATGGCATATGCAGAATTTATCATTTTTGCAACTCTGTGACATCCCTTGTCACCGAGAGCATAAATATGAGTATCACTTGTTGCAACAAAACGCATAACAGGCACAAAATCATCCCCTGCCTCAGGCACAGGTGCTTTTACAAATGGTACAAAGAAGGATGTAAAAAACATCAGAAAACTCATAATAAGTGAAAATAAAGTATTCATACAATACCTCCGCTAATAAATATTCATATCACGATTATAATACAAAAAAATAAAAAGTCAACAAATCATAATTTGAAAGGCGATAGCCATTCAAATTATGAAGATAAAAGATAATAGATAATGGATAATAGAATCGGGACCTGCGGTCGGCATTTTAAATAGAGCGCAGCGGAACAAGGCGTTTAC
>JAZSRT010000120.1:0-73081 GCA_045538645.1 Acutalibacteraceae bacterium
AAAAGAAATGGAAGGCGTAAACGCCTTGTTCCGCTTCGCTCTATTTAAAATGCCGACCGCAGGTCCCGATTCTATTATCCATTATCTATTATCTTTTATCTTCATAATTTGAAAGGCTATCGCCTTTCAAATTATGATTTATTTATTAAAATATTTATTTACACTTTCGTGGTCTGAATAGTGGAGCTTTTCGCCTTTTACTTTCTGCACTGTTTCGTGGCCTTTGCCGAGGATTAACACTATGTCATCCTTCTTTGCCGTTTCGAGTGCATAGCTGACGGCTTTTTCGCGGTCGGTGATAATTACGTATTCTCCGCCCTCTTTTTCCACATATGATGCTATCTCTTTTGCTATACTTTCGGGGTCTTCATATCCCGGATCATCGGTGGTTATAATACTTAAATCTGCCTTTTTGCCGCAGACAAGTCCCATCTCCTGACGGCGAAGCTGTGCGCGGTCACCTACCGAGCCGTAAACACAGATTATTCTGTTGTGGGGATATTCCTTTACCGTATCAATTACCGAATTAAAGCTCTGACCGTTATGTGCATAGTCTATAATAACTGCATAGGGCGCATCCACGTTCATAAGCTCGTTTCTGCCCTTTACCCTTGCTTTTTCGAGCGCTTCAGCTATTTTGCCGTTATCAATGCCGTATTCTTTGCAGACAGCCACTGCCGCAAGAGCATTATACACACTGAAAAATCCCGGCATAGCAATTTTTGCATCAAATATTTCTTCACCTGCTTTACAGGCAAAGCCCACACCGAAAAATCCCTCGGTGCGAAGTTTTCTTATGTCAGAAGCCGTAAAATCAGCATTGTCATCTATTGAAAACTGTACATAAGGTACATCTGTTTCTTTTATTATCTCTTGAGAAAAAAGGTCATCCTTATTGAATATTGCTTTTTTGCAGACCTTGAAAAGCTGTTTTTTCCAGTAAGAATATTCACTGAAGCTGTCGTGCTCCGCTCCGCCTATATGGTCGGGGGAAAGATTTGTAAACACTGCCGTTGAAAATTCCATTCCGTCAACTCGGTGGTTTTTAATTCCTATTGACGATACCTCTATACACGCCGCCTTGCAGCCTGAATCTGCCATAAGTCTTAAAAGCTTATGGATCTCATAAGATTCGGGGGTTGTGTTTACGGTAGGCACAAACTTTCCGTCATAATATGCTCCAACGGTTCCTATAACACCGCTTTTTATACCGCATTCGTTAAGGCAGGTGCAAAGCATATGTGTAACGGTTGTCTTTCCCTTTGTTCCCGTAACACCTATAACATCAAGCTCGCGGTCGGGATGCGAAAAGAAATTTCCGCTGATTGCTGCCAGTGTTTCTCTTGTGTTTTCAACATAAATACACATAGCATCCCCGGGGAGCGATACCTTTTTACTTAAGAGAAAAACTCTTGTACCTAAAAGATATGCACTTTCGGCATAGTCGTGTCCGTCGGAAAATGCACCCACAAGGGCAACAAAGACCGTATCGGGCGCGGCAAGTCTTGAAGAATACACGATATCCGTAATTTCGGTATCGCAGAAATTGTCGCAGCTGTAGCTGACATTTTCAAAAATCTTAGATAAAAGCATATTTTATAATCCTTTTTTTAATATACATTCAGAAGCTCTGATATGATGCTGTTTGAAACAAGAAAACCTTTTGCCGTGAGAACAAAATTATTATTTTTAATATATGCAAAACCGTTTTTTTCAAATAGCTGTGCCTTCTTTATAAAACGGCTGTTTTTGTCAGTAAGTTCTATTCCCTTATATGTGCGAAGTCCCAGAAGTATCTGTTCTTCTCCGTCACCGCCAACACCGTCATAAACCGCCTTTTCTCCGTTTATAAAAGCGTTTATGTCACGGGGGAAATAAAACCGTTTTCCGCCGAAAAACGAATGTGCAGCAGGTCCGAAACCGAGATAGGGAGCACCTTCCCAGTATTTCATATTATGCCGTGAAAAGCTGTCATTTTTGCAGAAATTTGATATTTCATAATGGGCAAAACCCTTTTTATTAAGAAAGTCGGACATAAAAAGATACATATCTGCCGTTTCATCTTCATCGGGAAGTGACAGCTTGTGCAAATTTTTATGATAAAATGTCCCCTCTTCTATCTTAAGCATATATGCACTGATGTGAGGCACATCAAGCTCAACGGCAAAATCCAAAGTTTTACGAAGCGAATCCATACTGCTTTCGGGTACACCTATCATAACATCAAGGGATATGTTTTCGATACCCGCTTTTCTTGAAAGCGCAACCGCATTTCTGACACTGTCTTTTCCGCCTGCTCTTCCGAGACTCTTTCGCTCTTTATCCGACGAAGACTGCATTCCTAAAGAGATTCTGTTTACTCCCGCTTTTTTTGCAGAAACAAGAAAATCGGCAAGTCCCGGTGAAGATGGATTGCATTCTACGGTAATTTCCGGTGAAAAAGCAACACTGAAGTTCTCTTTTGCGGTATTTATCACTCTTAAAAGCTGCTCACCCGTCATAAGCGAAGGGGTACCGCCGCCGAAATATAAGGTGTCAACCTGTATGGTTTCATCGGGCTTTACAAATCCGCTCATTCTTCTGCGTGTGGCAATTTCATCACACAAAGCATCAACATATTCGTCGGTACACTGCTTTGAGGTAACGGAATAGAAATCACAGTAGGGGCATTTTCCCCGGCAAAAGGGAATGTGGAAATAGAGCCCTGCTTTATCAGTCCTGTCCATCAAGCTTAAGTATTGCCATAAAGGCCTCCTGAGGTACTTCAACAGTACCGAACTGACGCATTCTCTTTTTACCCTCTTTTTGCTTTTCAAGAAGCTTTTTCTTACGGGTAATGTCACCGCCGTAGCACTTTGCAAGAACGTCTTTACGCATTGCCTTAATGGTTTCTCTTGCAATAACCTTACCGCCTATAGCAATCTGAACAGGAATTTCAAACATCTGACGGGGGATATTATCCTTGAGCTTTTCAGCTATTTTTCTGGCTCTCGGATATGCCTTTTCGGAATGAATGATATATGAAAGTGCATCTATGATATCACCGTTAAGAAGCACATCAAGCTTTACAAGATTAGAGCGTTCGTAACCGATAAGCTCATAATCAAATGAAGCATAGCCTCTTGTGCGGGATTTGAGCGCATCGAAAAAGTCATAGATGATTTCGTTAAGGGGAAGAACATAGTGAATATCAACTCTGTCACCTGAGATATAGTCCATATTCTTGAAAATACCTCTTCTGTCCTGACAAAGATCCATAATTGTTCCCACATATTCCGAAGGAGAATATATATGTGCATCGGCTATGGGTTCTTCAACATAATCGATTATTGCGGGGTCGGGATAGTTTGTGGGATTGTCGATATCAACGCAGGTGCCGTCTGAAAGATGTATTTTATAAACTACACTGGGAACCGTTGAAACAAGGTCAAGGTCATATTCTCTTTCAAGGCGTTCCTGTATAATTTCAAGATGTAAAAGTCCTAAAAAGCCGCAACGGAAGCCGAAGCCCAGTGCACCCGATGTTTCGGGTTCAAATGAAAGGGCGGCATCGTTAAGCTGTAATTTTTCAAGTGCTTCTCTTAAGGATTCATAATCAGCACCGTCTGCGGGATAAACACCGCAGAATACCATAGGATTTACTTTTTTGTAGCCGGGCAAAGGCTCTGCTGCAGGTTCGTCCGCTCTTGTAACAGTATCACCCACACGTGCATCAACAACACTCTTTATTGATGCAGTAATATATCCTACTTCACCCGCTTTGATTTCAGAGGTGCTTTCAAGTGAGGTAGCGCCCATTCTGCCCACTTCAACAACAGTAAACTGTGCGCCCGTTGCCATCATTTTCATAGTATCACCGGGACGAAGCACACCGTCTATAACACGGACATATACAATAACACCCTTGTAGTTATCATAAACCGAGTCAAAAACAAGTGCCTTAAAGGGGGCATCGTCATCTCCTTCGGGACAGGGTATGTATTCAACTATTTTTTCTAAAACTTCACTGACATTTTCACCTGTTTTTGCAGAAACACGGGGAGCAATGGAGCAATCAAGTCCTATTATCTCTTCAACATCCGCACAAACTCTGTCAGGGTCAGCGGCGGGAAGGTCGATTTTATTAACAACAGGCACCAATTCAAGGTCGTGGTCAAGTGCAAGATAAGTATTTGCAAGTGTCTGCGCCTCAACACCCTGTGTGGCATCAACGATAAGCACAGCACCTTCACAGGCGGCAAGTGAACGTGAAACCTCATAGTTAAAGTCAACGTGACCGGGAGTGTCAATAAGATTCAGTTCGTATGTCTTACCGTCAGAGGCTTTATAATTAAGAGTAACGGCACGTGCCTTTATGGTAATGCCACGCTCTTTTTCGATATCCATATTATCAAGAATCTGTTGCTGCATATCACGCTTCTGAACTGTTTCGGTAAGCTCCAAAAGACGGTCGGCAAGAGTTGACTTACCGTGGTCAATATGAGCAATAATTGAAAAATTTCTGATGTGTTCTTTCTTTGTTTTCATAAAAATTTACCTTTTTTATATTTTATAGAGCGAAGCGGAACAGACCGCCTTGCGGCTTCCTCACATCTTCACTATTACTTATTTCTTGTTTCTTATTACTTCCAAATCTCATAATGTATCATTATGAGATTTGAAGCCCTGTCCCAGAACCTCTGAGGAATCTGCAACAATTATAAACGGGTTTTCGTCATACTTTGCCACAACACTTCTGACTCTTGCAACTTCGTGGGTACGGACAACGCACAATAAAAGTTTTTTATCCTTACCCGTATATCCGCCCTTTGCGGGAATTACGGATACACCTCTGCCGCATATGGCAATAATATCCTGTGTGACTTCTTCGTGAAAATCCGTAAGGATAAACAAAAGCTTTGAATGACTTTTTCCCGCAACGATATAATCCACGGCAAGGGATGACAAAAATACTATTATTATTGAGTATAAAATACTTTCAACACTTTTATAAACAATACCCGACAAAAGCACCACGGCAAAATCGCAGATTAAAATCAGTCTGCCTACGGAAAAATGGGGAAATTTTATTTTCAGCAATCTTGCAAGTATATCAAGTCCGCCTGTTGTGGCACCGCCGAGAAAAACAATTCCAAGTCCTGCGCCTGCAATAATACCGCCGAAAATAGCACCCACAAGCTTTTCTTCACCGTTAAAGAACCAGCCGTATTTCTCACCGAGGCTGCTTAATACATCTATAAACACAGAAACCAGCGCAGTTGCAAAAACCGTTCTTGCAATAAACCTGAAACCGAATTTTTTCCAGGAGATTATAAACAGCGGGATGTTTGCAACAAACACAAATAAACCTGTGGAAATATAAGGGACAAGATAATTTATCAGAATACCAAGACCCGTAAGCCCGCCTGCGGCAAACTTAAGGGGCGTTACAAAAAGCGACACCGCAGCCGCATACATAAATGAACCAAAAATACACATAAGTATTTCGGATGCCGTTGCGGTCACTCTTTTAAGAGTCAGTTTTTTATCATTTTTCTGCATTTACTTCACCCTGTTTCAGAATAAGTGAAAATATCTCACCGAGTCTTTCGTAATCCTTTTTCAAGTAAAGATATCCGATAAGTGCTTCAAAGCCGGTTGACATATGGTAACGGGCTTCAGACTTATTTTTCGGGGTGTGGCCTGCGTGGGCATTTCTGCCTCTTTTATATACAGAGGTCTCTTCTTCGGTAAGTATCGGCAGAAGCATTACTGCCATATCCGCCTGATAATCGGCATTGACAAGCTTTACTGCCTGTTTATGAAGAGTGGCAACCTTTGCTTCGCCCAAAGAGAGTATATACCTTCTTATAAGAAGCTCATACACAGCATCTCCGATAAAAGCAAGGGTAAGCCCGCTTAACATTCTGTAATCGGTATCGGGTAAAAGTCCGTCCAGTTTATCAATATCAAGGAACATATTGGAACTCCAGGTCGTATATTATTACAGTATCGCCTTCCTGCACACCGCGTGCACGAAGCTCTTCAAAGACACCGCTGTTTTCAAGCACTCTCTGAAGATACTGAAGTGATTCATAGTCATCAATATCGGTTTTATTAAGTATTTTAAGAAGCCACTCTGCCTCGATATAATAATCTCCGCCCATTTCGGTAATCTTAAAGCCTGTATCCTTTTTCTTTTCCAGAATTTCAAGGGGTACACCTTCAGATTCAAAGCGTTTTATGGGAGGAAGCTCATTGAGCTTTGCGGCAACCGCATTGATAAGCTCCTGAGTGCCCTCCTGTATGGGAGCGATAATTTCAAAATACTGAAGTCCCTGTTCTTCAATGAACTTTCTGAAGGAAGCAAGCTGTTCATCGGTGGCAAGGTCTATTTTATTGGCGGCAACTATCTGAGGACATTTTGTAAGCTCGGGATTAAACACTTCAAGCTCTTTATTGATTATCTTAAAGTCCTCTATGGGATCTCTTCCTTCGCTTCCCGAAACGTCAACAATGTGCACCAGCATACGGCAGCGTTCAACGTGTCTTAAGAATCTGTGTCCGAGACCTACTCCCTCACCTGCGCCTTCAATAAGCCCCGGTATATCAGCCATAACAAATGAGCTTTCGGGACCCATTCGTACAACACCAAGCACGGGGGTGAGTGTGGTGAAATGATAATTTGCAATAACAGGCTTTGCTTCACTTACAACTGAAATAAGCGTGGATTTGCCGACGTTAGGAAAACCTAAAAGTCCCACATCCGCAAGAAGCTTCAGTTCAAGAACAACTTCCCATTCTTCACCGGGATATCCGTCACGTGCAAAACGGGGAGCCTGACGTGTGGGGGTTGCAAAATGCTGATTGCCCCAGCCGCCTCTGCCGCCTTTCGCACAGATAAAGGGTTCATCACCCGACATATCGGCAAGCACTGCACCGCTTTCTGCTTCTTTTATGACCGTACCGCGGGGAACTCGGATGGTAAGGCTCTTTCCGCTTTTTCCGCTTCTTCTGCCGCCTTCTCCGTTTGCGCCGTTTTCTGCTGAATATTTTCTTTTGTATCTGAAATCGGCAAGAGTTGCAAGATGATCGTCTGCAACAAATATTATGTCTCCGCCCTTGCCTCCGTCACCGCCGTCAGGACCGCCTGAGGCAACATATTTTTCGCGGTGAAACGCAACAGCACCGTTACCGCCGTTACCCGCCTTTATTTTAATTTTAGCTGAATCTACAAACATCTGTTATTTTTCTCCTGACATAGTTATACATAGTATATTTTAGCACACCGAACAGTAAATATAAATAGAAAAATAAAAATTTTTCCAAAAAAAACATACTTTGTACTGTCCGTTTTATCCTAACACCTGCGTCAATGGCTTCTGATTATATTTATTCGGAAAATCGGCATCTTCACTGAAAGCTTACACTGTCAAAGATTCAACTTCAATTATTCAGGATAATATATCTGTGCCGGGAGATATTGTCGGATACAGGCAGATTATAAAAACAAAAAATATACGAACATATCGAATAATTTTGTTCGGTAAATTTTTCTGTATCTTTTTGTAAAAACTCTTGACAACCACAATATATTGTGGTATATTCTTATCAAGACCACAAGTCTATTTTATAAGTCCCATTATAGGGACACATTTTCGACATTTTTCGAACATTTGTGTTGACAAACCAAAATTTATGATGTACAATACAATCACAACAAACAAAACAAATGTTCGAATACCGAAAGGAATGAAAATTATGTCAACAACAATTTCTTTTATAATATTAGCAGAGGTTTTATTCACACTTTTCATCGTCTGGGGATTTATGCACGAAGACCGTTTTGTTAAGCTCGAAGATAAAATTATCATAAATATTATCAGAAGCGTTAAAAGAAGTAAGCACCATGCAGAAGTTCAAAGACGTGAAAGAATCAATGAAAAGGTTGTATACACACCCGTAAGACCTGTTGCAAAATCCACAGTAAAGCACGACACAGCCGCATGAGGGGCAAAAATCATATTATATAATCCTGAAAAATTTTCACAAAAATAGATATTGAATCTATACTATATTTCACACACTCCCTTTTCTTTATTTTTTATACCCCATCTTTCTTATTATCCTTTACAAGCAGAAAACACCGCCCCGAAATATAAACGGGCGGTGTTTTCTGCAATAAATCAAGTGAAGTTTCGTATCAAAGATACGAAGTGAAGTTTTTATAAAATGAAAGTGAAGTATTTGCTTCGCAAAAGTGAAGTATTTGCCTTTGGCAAAAGAATCGGAACCTGCGATTGGCATTATAAATGCAGAACGCAGAGTGCAGAGCGCAGAACAAAAACACAAAAATTTTCTGCAATGTACCGAAGGTGCGATCTCATAGAGCGAAGCGGAACAAGGGCGTAGCCCTTCCTCAACTTTTGTCGAAGACAAAAACATCACTTGTTTCGCAGAAACAAACATCACTGTCCGAAGGACAACTTCACTCATTCCGTAGGAATGAACATCACTATCATATCAAAAGCCCCCTGACCTTTCGGTTCAGGGGGCTTTTTCAGTTAGTAATTCAACCTTACGGATTTCTTATGAGAAGAGATTCTTGAAGAAGTCGATGATCTTCTGGAAGAAGTCTGCTATCTTCTGGAAGAATGCTATGAATCCGTTGGGAGCTAATTTATCGTCATCAATAATGTCACCTGTGTACTTGTTGAGAAGTCCGCCGAGTGAGATTTCAATCTGACGAAGGAATGCCAGGTCGCTTGTTGCGAACAGCTGGTTAAGGAATGAGTAGTCACCGTTGAAATTCTGATACCAGTCATTTGTCTTGTGAGCTGCTACATTAGCTGCATAGAAGATCTGATATACAGTGTACATGATCTCATCCATACCGCCTTCACTTGCTGCCATCTGTGAGAAGTTTTCAAGAAGTGAGCAAAGGAAGGTGTAACCGTCGCCGCTGAGGCTATCCTTAAGGAGAGCTTCAAGAGCTACCACGTTTTCGGGTTCGGAGACGAATGTAAGAACAACACGAAGGATTGTTGTTACAAGGTCAACACTGTCGGCACCTGTTGCATACTGCATTGTGTATGCCGTGTCACCGTTCTTTGAAGTGAAGGAAATTACCTGACCGAGAGTAAGTTCAGCAATTGCTCCGTTTAATGTATCGGTAAGATCGAAGCCTACTTCTTCAGTAAGACTGTTGAGAAGCTGTTCGATAAGACCGTCAATGTTTACCTGGAAGTTAAATCCGATTACTTCATAGAGATCAATTTCACCTGTAAGAGGTTCGATTGTTTCAAGAACTCTGATTACAGCATTGATAACATTCTTGAATGCAGTATCAAGACCGTTGGAGTTAAGGAAGTAGATAACTCCGGGAAGAATTCCGAATACCTCGTTAAGAGGATCTGCGAGAATTGTATCAACCTTATTGAGGATAGGCTCAATAATGTATCTGAGAAGTGCTTCGGGATCGCCTGCAGCCTTTTCCTTATACTCTGCGGGAGTGAGTACTTCGTCGTGGCAGCCGAGTGCTTCGAGTATCGGAATGATACCGTATGCATAACCCTCTGCACCCTGGATGATAACATAGCTGTTTTCATCAGATACTACAGAACCGTCGATGCCGTCATCCTTATTGAAGAATGCGAGATCTTCGTCAGTAAGAAGCCAAGCAAGTAACGGATATACGGGCTGGAGGAATTCGAGAAGTCCGTTCACGAATGCATCCTTATCGCCGTCTGCGAATGCTTCTATTTCATAGTTATCCCAAACAGATACGTCAATGCCGAGTGCGGATTTAAGGATAGCTGCGATGTGTGCATAAAGCTCGTCGCCGATGCTTTCCTTAAGATCACCGATGAGTCCTGTGATTGCTTCAACTATTGTCTCAAGGAGATCAGTCTTATAGATTGATGTGCCGATAAGTGAATCGAGAATATCCTGGAGACCGTCATAGAGTTCACCGTTGTCATCCTGAACACCAAGAAGAACGATTATTGTGTCAATGAAGGAAGCGAGCCACTTGGTGATGTATTCGCCCATTTCTCTTGTATAGAGAGGACCGTACATATAACCGCTGCCGCCGCCCATTGTGATGGGTGAAAGGATTTCGCCTGTGTCAGCCTTATCTGTAAGGATCCAGCTGAACTGCTGCATGGGAACTTCAACTTCTGCATCTGTAAGGAATGCCATAATTGTGTTATAGATTCCTTCACCGTCTTCGCCGAAGAGTTCTACAAGTGCATCCTTGTTGCCTTCGTATGTGAATACATCAAGAACAACTGAAAGAACAATTGTGATGAAGTCGTGTGCTTCTTCGTCTTCTGTGTAAACCATCTTGAATGCGCCCTTGCCTGCAGCGTACTCATAATACTCGAGTTCGCCGAAGTAGAAGTCTCCGAGATAGTCGCCTACTGCACCCCAGAGATCGATACCGGTCTCTGTCTTGAGGATGTTGCTGATACCTTCAAAGCTGAGGTCTGAAAGATCGAAGCCGATAAGCTCTGTGAGGGACATATCCTCGCCGAGTGCTTCGCCGACACCTTCAAGGATGTAGTTTACGGGAAGAAGGATGTTGTTTACTGCAGCTGTAATTCCGTCTGCATTTACGAAGTAGAAGAGATTAAGAAGAATATCAAATACTTCGTCGAAGGGATTTGCAAGAATTTCATCGATTCTGTCACAAACTCTGAGAAGAATTGTTTCAAGAACCTGTTCTGTTACGGAGAGTTCACCGTTTGCTGCGGGAATCTCGCCAATGTTTGTATCAACACCGAGCATTGAAAGGATGGGTGCAAGACCGTTTACATATCCGTCGCCGCCGGAAATTGTGAGCATTGCGGGCTCGCCGTTTTCAAGCTTTGTAAGAAGCTCATAATCTTCTCCGAAGAGTACGAGGTCAAGAACTTCGCCTACGCCGCCGAATGCTGTTGCAAGTGCCTTACAGAAGCTTGCCTTGTCGATAACGTTTGTAGCTTCATAGTTAATGAGAGCTTCAACATCTGCACCGAGAAGTGCGCCTGCTGCTGTAATGAGATATTCATCAAGATCCTTAAGGAGATCTGCTACAGCACCGATAATGGTGTTAGCCATTTCGTTAGTGTAGATATCAAGGTTAGCAGTGATGAAATCGTTAAGAGTTGCAGAATCTGTTGCCATTGCAATTACAAGGTCTACGATATCGGGAAGGTTATTTACAAGATATTCAGCTGTTTCTTCGTTCCAGTTATTATCGTATTCGATGTAATGGAGTGTACGTTCGGGAAGTTCGGGAAGCTCGTTGAACTTACCGGAAAGTGCATTTTCGATAGCTGCATCAAGTTCTTCGCCTTCAAGACCGAGGAAGTATACCCAATTCATTCCTACGGGAGTGAATTCTACCTTCTGAGCAAGGAGAGCTGCAATTGTCTTGATAAGACCTTCGTCAAGTTCGAGTGCTTCTTCAATTGCGCTTGCATTGTCACCGTAGAGAACAAGATCAAGTACAAGTGAGAGAAGGAGTACGATGATGTCGCCTCTGGATTCTTCTGTGAGATGCATCTTGTATGCAAGCTCGCCTGTGGAAGATACATAAGGATCGATATCGCCGATGTAGAACTTCTGAAGAATGTTTTCGCCGTTTACGTCACGAACAAATGTTATTGTGCCGTCAGCGTTTTCTGTTGTGTAACCTCTGAATGCATTGTTGAATTCGAAGTCACCGAGAACTTCCATATCTTCAAGAAGTGTGAATACTGCTTCAAGATCAAGGTTGGTAATATCTATACCGATAAGTTCTTCAAGATCGATATCAACTATGCCGTTTTCATTAAGTACATCAAGAACATTGAGTACTGAACCTGCGAGGTTATTTACTGCTGTGCCGAGACCGTTTGCATTGATGAAGTAGAGAAGGTTGGGAAGAAGTTCAAGAGCTTCATTTACCACGTCGCCCATGATTTCGTCATATCTTGCAAGAACTGCATCAATAACGGGTCTGAACATTGTAGCGCAAGAGGGAGCGG
The DNA here is from genome assembly GCA_045538645.1 of Acutalibacteraceae bacterium. Lineage (GTDB taxonomy): Bacteria > Bacillota > Clostridia > Oscillospirales > Acutalibacteraceae > RUG806. Next base: position 11,991 of record JAZSRT010000120.1, read on the forward strand.
GTACGAGAGTGGGAAGATCCACGCCGATTGCTTCAAGGATGGGAGCAAGACCGTACTTGTAGCCTTCGTTACCTGCTACCTTAAGAAGAGTTGTTGTGCCGTCAGTATTCTTTACAAAGAACTCGAATGAATCACCGAAGAGGAGCCAGTCAAGAACTCTGAATGCGGGAGTAATGACTTCTGTGAGACCTGCTGCGAAGGTTTCTGCGTCATAGATTTCAGCGTCTGTGTATTCGAGGCCTTCCCAGAGGGATACATCGATACCGAGAACTGCACCTGCAACTTCGATAAGCTTCTTATCAGCAAGTTCATAAAGTTCAGCAGTAAGATCAACTATTGCGTTGAGGTATTCAGCCTGATAGAGGTTGAAGGAACCTGCAATCATTTCTTCTACTGTGTCTGCATCTTCGTCAGCACCTGTCATTCTGAGAATACCTGCAACAAGATTGCCGATATTGTCATAGAAGAAGTTTGCTGTTTCCTGAGTGATGTCAGAATTGTATGTGAAGTAGTTGAGGAATGCTGTCTTGGGAAGAGTGATATCGTAAGTTACGGGATCAATTTCTCCGCCCATGTAGTTCCAATCATAATTGATATAATTGGGTTCTGCACCGAGAGTGGGAATGATATCAATGATATCTGTAATTGTTCCTTCATCAAGGTCGAGAAGTGTTTCAAGTGCTTTAGCGTTATCTGCGCCTGTTTCTTCATTCTTGTAAAGAGCTACTTCAAGAAGAAGGTTTACAAGGATAGTAAGCATTTCTGCTCCGCCCTCTGTTGCTGAGTAAACCATTCTGAATGCGGGCTTACCGTTAGCAGAGGTGTAGTATTCCATCTGACCGAGATAGAACTTATCGATCTTAGCATCTGTGAGAACTTCACTTATTGCAAGACCTGTTGCCTTTTCAGCAAGTTTTACAAGGTAAAGAAGATCGAAGTTATCAAGGCTTACTTCGCTTTCATCAACACCGAGAGCTTCAGCAAGGAACTTTTCAATGCTGATTCTGTCTTCTTCGGGAAGAACTTCATTTACTGTATCAAGGAGACTGAGCACGCCGCCTGCAAGGTTATTTACAACAGCGGAAAGTCCGTTTGCATTGATGAAGTAGAGAAGGTTGGGAAGAAGAGCAAGTGCTTCGTCTACGGGGTTAGCGAGAATTGCTTCTGCACGTGCAAGAACGTTATTAACAAGAGTATAGAATACGTCTTCTGTCTTGTCGCCTTCCTTAACCTGGGGAAGAGTTACGCCGATTGCCTCAAAGAGAGGAACAAATGCGTACTTGTAGCCTTCAGCGCCGGGAAGGTTGATAAGAATCTGAACACCGTCTTCTGTCTTCTTATCGAAGAACTGGAGATCGTCTGCGAAGAGAAGCCAGTCAAGAACGGGGAATACAGGATAGAGTACCTTGTAAAGTCCGTTTACAAATGAAACTCTGTCTGTAATCTGCTCATCAGCGAATCTTTCCATAGTGTTATAAACACCAAGGTCAACATTGATGATGATGTCAAGAAGGTCTGTGATAGCTGCATCAAGTCCGCCTGTAAGCTCTGTTACCATATCAAGTATAGCGTTAAGATTTTCAGCTGTGTAGAGATCTTCATTGAGTGAGAAGCTGTTTGCAAGGATTTCAGCAACTGTTGTTTCTTCACTGCCTGTCATTGAAAGAACAGCGGAGATAAGTTCGTTTCTGTTCTGGAATATGAAATCAGCTGTTTCCTTAGTCCAGTCACTTGCATAGCTGAGATAATTGATTGTTCTGCCGGGAAGGTTAACTTTTGTTGTGTCGGGAATAATTTCAAAGTTTTCACTGTCGATGTTTTCATCGAAGTAGAACCAGTCAATATCCTTAATTTCGATTGTATAGCTTTCTTTGATTGCTGCAACGATTGCCTGAACGAGACCGGGATCAAGATCTGCGAGTTCTTCAATAGCGGCTGCGTTGCCGTCCCAGAGAGCTACGTCAATTACGAAGGAAAGAAGGATTGTAATGAAGTCTGCAAAGTCTTCATCATTGGAGAATCTCATTCTGTATGCGAGCTTTCCGCTTGCAGATGTGTAAGGAATGATTTCGCCCATGTAGAAGTATGCAAGCTTATTACCTACAACATCAGTAATTTCAAGACCTGTGAACATTTCAACAAGCTCGAATACATACTGAAGGTTGATGCCGTCAAGTGTAAATACGAGTTCTTCATTGCCGGTTGCATCTCTGAGAACATCCTGAAGAAGTCCGTCTACGCTGAGAGATGAATCGCCGGAAAGCTCTGCGAATGTATTTACAAGGTTAAGAGGACCTGCTACGAGGTTAGCCACTGAAACCTGAAGACCGCCTGCATTGATGAAGTAGAGAAGCTCGGGAAGGAGATTTACTATTTCATCTACGGGGTTATTAAGAATTTCATCAATTCTTGTGAAGAGTGAGTTTGCAAGATCAGTTACGAAAAGTTCCATATCAACAGTGATCTTTCCGTTTTCGTCAACTGTCTTATACTTAGCTTCTGCACCGAGTCCTGTGCATCCGAGTGCTTCAAGGAGAAGTGCAAGACCTTCCTTATAACCGTCGGAGCCCGGGATTGTAATAAGAACATCGTCAGCTGTAGATTCGGTGTTGCCGTTGAAGAATTCATAGCCGTCACCAAAGAAGAGCCAAGCGAGAAGTCTGTATGCGGGCTTGAAGAGTACGGTTGCACCTGTGATGAAATCGTCTCTGTCTGCTATAGCATAAGTCTTAACTTCTTTTTCTACACCTTCAACTGCTACCATTCTGTATTCGAGACCGGTTTCTGCATCAAGTGTATAAGTTTCGCCTTCAACTTTGGATTCGAATGCATATTCATAGTTCCAATCTGTAAGGTCAGCACCGAGAACAGCACCGATAAGCTCGATAAGAGACTGATTGAGAACTGCTTCTTCACCGAAGAGGAGAGGACTTACAAGGTCAAGGAGACTCTGAAGTGTTTCGCCTGTGAAGATATCTTCAAGGTTAAGCATTTCCTTAAGAGTGTCGGAAAGGTTTGCGCCTTCTTCAATAACACCTGTCATACCGAGAACGCCGAGAATGAGATCTTCAAAGCCGTCTGCAGTCTTGGAAGCACTGTTGTAGGTCCAGTCTGTTGTGTAGTTGAGGTACTGGAATGCATAGCCGGGAACAAGGATCTTACCGTCTTCATCCTTATTGGTAAGGTCGAGTGTTTCGTCAAAGTAGTTCCAGTTGATATCCTTATAAACTACGTTTGCGGGATCTCTGAGTGCACCGAGAATACCGCTTACATAGTCTGTAGCTTCTTCGTCGTCACCGTTGATAAGTGCATCGATAGCCTGAGGATTGCTGTATTCAACAAGTTCACCGTTTGCGCCTACATATGTGCCTTCATCTGCTACGATTTCAACAAGAAGAGCGAGAAGAATAGTAATCATATCATGACGTTCTTCAACTGTTGAATAATCCATTGTGAAGGCTGTAAGTCCGTTAGCGGATGTGTAAGCCTTAAGCTGACCTACATAAAGTGTACGGATATATTCACTGAGTTCACCGTTTACATAGATACCTGTAAGGCTTGTAATAAGACCAAAAATACCCTGAAGTGTAAGGTTAGTAAGGTCAACACCCTTGATATTTGTAAGGTCGATTCTCTTATCTTCATCAAGAAGTCCGTTTACGATATCAAGAACATCAACAAGTGAGTCAACGATATTCATAAGGGATACGGAAAGACCGTTTGCATTGATGAAGTAAACAAGGCCGGGAAGGATGTCAATGAGCCAGTTTACGGGATCTGCAGATACGAGATCGATAAAGTCGGAAAGAATTCTTACGAAATCTGCAACGAAGAGTTCTTCGTCATAGATCATATAACCGTCTTCGTTTACGCCCTTTTCATACTTTTCGGGCTTGTAGTTTGAAAGATCAAGTCCGAGAGCCTCGAAGATGGGAACAATACCCTTAGCATAAGCATTAAGACCGTTGATAATGATAGCATCGTCACCGTAGCCTACTGAGCCGGGGCCGTTGTCAATGGTGTAGAAGAGCTTATAATCAGAGCCGAGGAAGATAACTCCGAGAAGTTTTGCTGCAGGAGAAAGAATCTCTGCAATAGCTGCAAGGAATTCATCCTTGGTATCAATGTAGTTTACAGATTCGGGATCTGCCCACCACTTGTAGGATTCCTTTGCAACCCATTCGTATTCGCCTGTGCCCTTGCCTGCTTCATCAAGAACTTCTACCTGCTGAACATACTGTACCCAGTTTACAAGTTTTGTTTCGAGCAGTGTGTCGATAATGGAGAGAAGTTCCAGGGGAAGGAGTCCGAAGAGCTCACCGATAAGGTCAGCAAGTGACTTAACAGTATCAGCAGTAAACAGCTCAGTTGTAAGAAGCTCATTGATGAATGAACCAAAGTCTTTTGCATCTTCGTCAATCATTGTGATGACGTAGTCAAGAACATTCTTAAGAACTTCGTCAGTTGCCTTAGCTGTATCTTCTGTCCAGTCTGTGTAGTAGTTAAGGTTGTTGATGGAGTGGTACATTGAAAGGTCAGAGTAGGTCTGAAGTGTCTGATAGTCACCGTCTACCCATTCTGTTGAAATATCTGTTATACCGTCTTCAGCAACACCGAATACCATCTTGTTTTCAAGCAGGTAGTCCCAGTTGGGCTGTTCACCCATAGAGTCTGCCTTATCTTCAAAAATTACAAGAAGTGCTTCAAGGATACCCTGAGCGGAGATATTATCGAGGTTGCCTTCTTCATCGGGAAGAATTTCCTGTGCAAAACCGAGCATTCTGTCGAGTGCTGCAGCATTGTCTTTATAAAGAAGAAGGTCGATAATTGCGGAGAACAGAACTGTTAATGTATCAGGTCCGTTGTAATCGAGTGTATAAGCTGTCTTGCCGGACTTGGAAGCATATGCTCTTACACCGTAGGTGTTTCCGTCACGCTCGTAAGGAACGCACATTCCTTCAAGTGCATAGGAAAGAGGTGAAAGGTCAAGGCCGAACATTGTTTCTACTACGAAGTAGATAGATTCGAGATCAAGATTTTCGATTGAAAGCTTGAAGATACCGTCTACAAGTGCCTTATCTTCTGCTGCCTGTGCTTCGGAGTATTCGGGAGTCTCAAAGCCGAGATCGAGAAGACCCATAAGAAGGCCAACAAGAGGAGAAGTGGGATAGTTTACAGTATCGTTCTTGTCGTATGTGAGTCCGAGATAGCTTGTTAAGAACTGATGTAAGAATGCATTAAGGTCAGCATCAGCTATAGGACGGATTGTATCGACAAGATTCCATATAGGATGAAGGAGATTCTTAAGAAGAGTTGAGATACCGTCAGACTGAATGAAATAGAAGAGAGAAGGAAGTAAGTCAAATACCTTCTGTACGGGACCGTATTCAACCATTGCACCGTCTATCATAACGGTATCAATTGTAAGAAGCTCTGTTACTCTGTCAAAGAGCTTATTAACAAGGTATTCAAATCCTGCAGCAGAGTCATTTTTGAATGCTGCATTATACTCTGCCTGAGTATAAAGGTCATAAATACCAAGCATTTCGTAAACGGGAATAATTGCACCTGAGTAGCACTCTGCACCGCCGATAACGATAGCATTGTTAAAGAGGCCGAGGTCTGTACCTGTGAAGAGGAGACCCATGATGGGTGCAAGGGGCTTAATGAGTTCACAGAATATACCTGCGAAAATTTCACGGGCATTGTCTGCACCGTCTACAAGGGGTTCGCCGTTTAAGTACCAGAAGTATTCCTTAACGGTTTCGCCTTCGCCATTTACAGATTCCTGTACGTCAACTGCAAGTGCGGGGAATGCGTTTACATAGCCTGCTTCACCGGGTTTGAGAGGAGCAAATTCATCAACAATAAGTTCGCCTGTTTCCTCATCATACTTGGGTGAGTAGTCATAAGTTAAGTAACCGAAGGAGTTATACCATGTAAGAAGGTCAACACCTGCATCTGCACCGCCGGAGGAGATCTGATCACGAACGAGATTAACGATCATTTCCTGATCGGAAAGTTTATCGCCGATACCTACAACAAGGTCAATAACGTTCATAATGCCTTCGTTATTGAACATTTCGTTGATAAGGTCAAGGAGATATTCGTTAACGCTGCCGTTATGCTCTGCGAGCATTTCGGGATCTATCATATTGACGATGGTATTAGCCATTGCGTCAACATTATTATAAAGGTAAGAAGCCTTTTCTCTGGTCCAGTTGTTTGCATACTTAAGGTATACAAAGTCTGCAGAAGTAAGATTATATCTTGAACCTTCTTCGTTGGACTGATACCAGTCATAGTCTTCCATTGTATAGTCCTGCGGCAAGAACAACTCAACGAGAGCAGCAAGTGCATCGTCTGCGTTGATACCTGAAAGGATAGCATCAACTTCAGCGGGAAGTTCTGTGCCGGCCAATGTTGCCATAAGACCCGCAAGGTTACCTTCAACTGATATGAATTCAAGAAGCCAGTCAAGAATTGCATACAGCATATCTGCCTTATCAGCTTCTATGGTGTAACGCTGTTTTCCGCCGAGATTATTATTGAAGTTCTGAGATCTGATTGAAGAAGCCTGAACTACATGACCGAGCGAAGCCCACATACCTGCGTTGATGTCGGGTATGGAGATAGTCGAGAAGTCGATTGCAGGTGTATCACCGGATTCACCTTCATCTTCTTCATCACTTACAAGGAAGTTGTTGATGATACCGTTGATATCGGAAAGGTCTTCAACTTCGAGAAGTTCTTCAAGGTTGAGAAGGCTACCGAGGTTAAGATCAACAGGAACATCAACTACATCTACAAGTCTATCGTTGATAACGCCTGTGAACAGACCGAGAAGTCCGCCGAGGTTAGCCCACTCCCAGAGAGCAGCAGCCTTATCAAATCCCTGGATTTCAATAGTTGCCTTTATCTGTATCTGAGTTGAAAGAGCATTGAGAAGAGGCTGAACAAAGCCGTAGGATACAGACTGCATAAGGTTGGGAATAATACCCATAAGTGTATCAAGAGGCTTTTCAGCAAGTTTTTCAACAAGCGAAAGAAGAGGTACAAAGAGAGCATTTGCAAACTGAGCTGCAGTAGCTGAGTTTCCTGATGTACCGAAGGTTGTTGAAAGAGGATTTGTAACTGTAGGATTGTTGTTAGCTACAGTTGCGGAAATACCGAGGGTTTCAAAGAGAGTACCCCAGACATTATTGTAGCCCTGAACACCGTTAAGAACGAGCTTAAGGTGACCGTATGCGGAAAGGCCTTCAATAAATACGTCTGCATCACCGATAACAGGAATATTATATGAAGCTTCAGCATCGGCGCAATAAGCATAAATAAGTCTGTCGATTCTCGGTGTTTCATAGGTATAGTTTGTAAAGAGAACCTGAAGCACGGGAATAACGGATGTGAAGATATCACCGATTACCTGAGTAAATGTTGTGTAATCGTTAACACCCCATGCGTAATTTGCAAGGTCTTCACCTGTAACCTCACCGTCATTATTGCCGATTCGGTCAAAATATGTCCAATCTTCATTTGCTGTGCGAAGAGCGGAAATAAATGCATTATACTTACCTGATTTGCCGTTTGCTGTGGAGCTGAGTGCCTCGGCAAGGTATACGGGATAAATCTTGATACCGAGATCAGAGAAAGCCTTTGCAAGACGGGGAGTTCCCTGCTTACCGTTGAAGTATGCATCAAGAACACCCTTTTTAAGGGTAAGGTCTTCAACACCACCAAGACCTGCAAGAATACCGGCAAGGTTAAGAGCACCGTCTGCAGCACTGTTGGAGGGTGTTGCAAGCCAGGATTCGTCGGGAAGAACTGTTTCGCCGGGCACGAAAAGATTTTCGATAAGACCGCCGATAAGATCAACGAGCATGGGGAACAGCATACCAACGATGGTGTTAATCATTTCATCGTTGAAGAGCATATCAAGAAGGAGATTCTCAATATATTCGGAAAGAGTGTGAATAGCGGGAAGAACATCACCTGTTTCGGGATCAACCTCTTCAACTTCACGGTATACACCGAGAAGCTTTGTGAAAGCTTCGGAAGTGATGAAAGAGTCGAGCTTGCCGATAACGGTAAGAATCTTCTGTTCGTTTACTACATAATCGTCCTGGTCAAGATAATCCTCACGGACCATATCCTTTTCCTGAGCGTAACGTGTGGTGTAGTAACCGGAGCCTGCGGGTGTGTCAAGCTGAACCTGCTTGAATGCACCCCAAGCCAGAGCGATAACATCTTCAATTGCTTTCTGATACTCGGGGATAAAGCTGTACCAGGTTCTGAGGGTATTAAGGTCATACTGAGGACCTGAGCAGTTAGCAAGTACCCATTCGTAAAGTGCAACATCGATATTAGCGATGTTTCTCTTTACTGCAGAGAAGTTAGCATTTGTAACTTCATCAGCCTGTTTTCCGTCGAAAGCAAGAGTATTTTCGTCAATATCAAATGCTGAATCAAGAAGATTGAAAAGCTGCTGACGGCTTCTGTTATAAAGAGTTGAATAGAGAGACTTTATAAATTCGTCTATCTGATCGGGATAGTTACCGTAGATCTGAGCTGCCTTTGTTGCACCAAGCTCTGTTACGGCAGTATTGTAGTCAGCTCTGAGTGCATTAGCCTTAGGCTCTGCATTCGCAATAATGTTCTTTATGGAATTGAAAGAAACAAGATTATACTTTTCATATCTGATTGTTTCAAAATATGAATAGAAGTCTGCGAATGTTACCTCGTGACCGCGGTACTTAACTTCTTTAACAAGTTCATCTCTGAAAGCCTTGACATCATTAAAGGTATACTGACCGCCGTTGTTATCAGCGAATACCTTTGTAATGTTTTCAGCTTCAAAGTTTGATTCGATAGCATTTACCTTAGCATTGAAGTATGCAGCAACCTGCTGAAGCATAAGAGCATCAACGGGGCATTCTTCGCCTGCCTGGGTATAGGGATAGCTTTCGTAGTTGATAGCACCCCACATAGCTTCATCTTCATTGTAAATCTCAGTCTCATCGTGAGTCATACGGAAGATGATTTCATCATAGAGGTCTGTAAGGTCATAAATCTCAATGAGGTCAGTAAGGGTCTCAATGTGATTTGTGAACATAGCAGGGCTGTAACCGTACTGTGCCTGGAAAGCAGTCTTTGTACCGTCGGAGCAACCGTCGATGATGCTGTATATAACATTAGTATCTTCGAGAAGTTCAGCAAGGTTAGCTCTGTTTTCGGGAACACGGACATCTGTCCATGCTTCATAGCTGTCGCGGTCTAAATAGCCATCAACATGTGCTCCGTCTCTTATCCATTCAATAAGAGGCAGATACTTTGCGGCTTCAACAGCACCTGTACAGGCATCAGTATAAGAATCATAAAGTTCCCACTGTGTATTACCCACAAAAAGGTTTACATAGTAGTTTTCAGTACTTGCAAGAGCCTGACTATAGGGACGATAAGCGGGCTCTATAGCATTGAGAACATCAAGATCCCATGAATAAACAACACCGGGATTTGCTCTCCAAGCATTATAACCTTCCTGGAAAGAAGCTGCATTAACATAGTTAAGGTAGTTTGTAATTGCAGAAAGGTTGGGTGTAGCTGATGTACCATAGGAGTAGGAAGGCGCACCTGAGTTGGTGTACCAGCCCTTCATTCTGTAGTAGTAATCAGTACCGGAGTTAGTATTAGTACCGGATTCTGTAGACCAGGCCGAGCCGTAAGAGTCGCTCTGTGCAGACTGGGCAGAAGCAGTTACCGTATAGTTAATTCTGGTATTGATGTTCGCGGGAACAGCCGCTGCAGTAGCGCAGTCCACAGTAATAGCAGCCTTAACCGTACGGGTAACAACAACAGAGTTGGTCATAGTACCCGAGAAGGGAGCTGAAGGCCAGCCGCCCTTGTTATAACCGGTGTAGTAAGCATCTGCATCACTGCTGTACGAATAGTTACCGAGAGACGGCAACAGACTGTCAACGAAATTCTGCTGATATGTATTAAGGGAAAGCTTGCCCTTAATATATGTACGCATTCTTTCGTGATGTGTGTAGCTTGCGTAATCGGCACGAACGATAGCATACAACGCTTCGGCTATTTTATAATAATGGCCTTTGTCCGTTGTATCGGTAACCGTAACGGTAGTACCGCTGGTCGATGCCGGCGCATTTGACCCTGTCATAACGCCGTCAAGCTCTGCGGCATCAAAGGCAGCCTGAAGTGCATCCCACTGTGCCTGAGTCGATGCGTCCGCTGTGGGAACGAGATTCGGCAAAGCAATGGAGAAGCAGCTCACTGCCATGAGCAGGGAGAGAAACATACTAAGAACTTTTTTTGGTAACTTAGCTCTTGTTTCCATAAAAACACTCCTTCTTCTTTAGATTAGTTTTGAGAAACTAATACAAATACTCCAAAAATTACTCCCTGTTTTTGGGGGCAACTTCGGGTATAATATATCATCAATATCATAACACAACCCCTTATATTAAGTCAACATTTCGGTTTACTGCGATTTATATAAAAATTATCGATTAAAAATGGTTGTTTTTAACAAGTGATATTCAAATTGTTTGTAATACTTTCCGAAAGTATGAATTTTTTGTGAATAACTCCAGCCTTGACTGCATTTCATTGTATGGTATATAATATTAATAATAAAATCAGACAGAATAAGCCAATTGCAACTCACCAAATAATCTGTTTTTTCCATTTGTATAAGGACGACACCCACAGCATCCTCTACAAATACGATATATATTTTGTCCGAAAGAGATATAAGAAGGAGATATAAATGGAAAGATTTTTAGCAAAACTGAAAACACTGTCAAAAAATGATATTGCTGCAATAATTCTTATGGCGGCTGCTTTTATTTTTCTTTTTGTCATGGCATCCTTTGACGGGACTATATCCGACGAGGCTTTTTATATTTCAATTCCCCTGAGACTTATGAACGGCGACGGACTTTTTACGGACGAATGGCATCTGTCTCAGCTGTCGGCAGTGCTTTTATATCTGCCCGTAAAACTTTTTACATTAATTACGGGCGGCACAGCAGGAATCATTCTTTTTATGAGAAGACTTTTCTGTATTATGCAGCTTGCCGTGGGAGCTTTTACATATAAAACATTCCGCAAAGAGGGCATCCCCGCAGTTTTAATATCCCTTTCCTTTATGCTGTATTCGGTTATAGGGCTTAATACCTTAAGCTACAACACCATGGGCGTTGCTCTGCTGATACTTATAATTTGCATAACATATTCCCTTTCTGAAACGCCGTCCCTTATAAAAATGTTTGCGCTCGGCTCTCTGATTGCTATGTTTATACTCTGTCAGCCGTTGGGCGTTGTTTTCTTTTTTATTTATTTTATCGCATTCTGTGCCGTTACGGTTTACGGAAAAAAAAAGAAAAGCACAGTCTCCTATCCGTTTTTGCCCAAGTCTTTTATAATGTTGGTGGTTGGAATTCTCCCCGTACTGGCATTTTTCTTATATCTGCTTCTTAAAAACTCCGACATTGCCACTATTATAAAATGTATTCCCGGAATCCTTTCTGATGTGGAGCATATGAAGCTGACAGATACTCTCGGAATTGAGACTTTTTCGGGTGTGCAGTTTTTTGCCGACATGACAATGGCGGCAGGTACAATACCGCTTATAATAACAGCAGTTATGCTGATTGCGGCAGTGATAATAAAAAAGAAAAATAAGTATATATCCGTAATTATCACTTCCTGTGCGCTTGCGGTATTTATTTTAATTTTCTATTACCGTCTGCTCTTTACAGGAGGCTCTACCGAGACTGACGACGTAAACTTCTTCTTACTCCCATTTGCTCTTTCGGGAATTGCATTTTATCTTATTTCCGACAAAAAAAATCATAAAGCTTTCATATTGTTATGGTGTACGGGTATAATGTATGCCTTGTTTATGACAATAAGCTCAAATCTTCGACTTCACGCAAGTGTAAACGGCTATGTAATTGCGTCGGCAGGCTCACTTATTCTCGCAAAAAACATTTTAAGTGAACTAAAAACCGAAAACACGGAAAATAAGTTAAAAAAAGTATCTGTTGTCCTTCTCATAACGGCTGTTTTCGGTTTCGCAGCATTCAACACCGGAGCTTTAGCCGGCAGTGCCATACTTTCAAGAACAAATTCCCAAAATGTCCGAATGACGCAAGGCATATACAGCGGAATCTCACTACCCTCTGACCAGGCTCTTGCTTATCTGAATATTCACAATGATGTAAAAAATATCAAAGAAATTATCTCCCCGGATGACAAAATATTTGTTCTTGAAAATATCCCGGGAGCATATATTGAAGGTGATTTCAGAATAGGGGCACATTCAGGATGGTTTATTGCCGAGCAGCTTTCTTTTGCGGAAATAAGAGACAGATTCAGAAATTATTATAAGATAATCCCCGAAAACATCCCTGATTACATATATGTCCCGGCTTATACATATACTGAAACCGGACTTGCCCCCGCAAATCCTAAAAAGCTTGCTGATTTTGCTTACGCTCTTTTCGAGGGAGAAGAAGCAGAAGACATAGGAAATGGCTTATTGATAAAAGTGACAGGAATAAAAAATGAACAAAATTAAAGATTTTTTTCTGAAATTCAAATATGAGCTTTCAATTTTTGCGACTTTGTGTATGAATTTTCTGCTGTTCTTCACAAAAGAAGATATGATGTCGGATATACTCTATCCCCTTCATCTTGTTGATCTGAAGATAGGCTTTATCAGCCGTACCCTTGTGGGCTCAATTTCGGGACTTTTATGGAAGCACCCTACAGAAGGCAACATTGTTTTTTTGCAGTGTTCGGTGGTGATTATCACTTTTTTCATCACTGCAATTTATCTCGGTAAATGCATAAAGGCTGCAGATAAAGAAAGCGGAAAAAATTTATTTATCATAAGCCTTATTATCGCCGTATTTCCCTACGGCTTTATGACATACTTAAACCTTTTTGAGCTTCTTGATATATACTGGGTAATGTCTGCAGCTCTGATATTACTTGTATCAGACAGCAAAAAAACTGCTTTTCTCATTCCCGTGTTCATATTCACGGGGCTCTGGGTGCATTACTCATTCTTCCTTGCCTTTATGCCCCTTATATATGTGCTGTGCATTAATAAGTGCGTAAAAGAAAAAAGCAAATTTTCATATGTGCTTACCGCCGTAATGGTAGCGGTAAGCGTGCCTGCCACTTTATATTTCGTGCTCACAAACCGCACCTTCAATGTTATTCCTTTTGAAGAATTTATAGACTATATAATAAATAAAGCCGGAAGTGAAATTACAAGCATAGAAAGATATATCGGCACGGGGTTCCGTCCTTATATCGAAATGAACAGACTCTACGGAATTTTGGATTTATCCGAAGACACCCCCACCCTTATCATAGCACTGCTCGGAAATTTAAAAATGGCATTGAAGGATACGACCCTTACGGCAATTATCTGCGATTTTATACTGGCAAGCCCCATTATACTGTTCTTTGAAACAATATGGAAAAAGACAATGAAGAATACAGAGGATAAAAAGGAGAAATTCATATATTTTCTCTGCCTTATCTCTCCCATTATTCAACTTATCGCCTGCTTTACTTCATCCGACACATCAAGATGGCTTTCACTTATGGTAATATCAAACCTTTTTATGCTCTCAGTTTTCATAAAAGAAAAAGCCCCCCCCGCAACACAAGCACTAAACAGCATAATGCAGAAACTCGAAAAATTCACCCCAGCCCTTTTACTTGTTCTTCTGTTTTACTTAACAATAGTATTTGTATGGTGATATCATGAAAAAAGAAAAAACAAATAACACCGGAATACTCTTTCTTATATTCCCCCTTACGGCTCTTGCTTTATATATAATGTTAACGGTATCGGGCTTCAATAATTCTGATGGTGTGCCTTTTACCAGATATACCGATAATTATCCCCTTGTTATCTTAGGTGAATATACACTGATAACTGTACTTTTTATTCCGTTCATAATAAAAGCAAAAGCGGATAGCAAACTGAATTTTTACATTTTGCCTCTGATGCTTTTTTCTGCTCTGGGTATGATGAGAATTGATGCAGATACCATGATAACAAGCAGTGAAGCAAACCGCTCACCCGCAATTATGTTTATAATTCTCTTTACGTCACTTACGGTTATGGCTTTTTCGCGCCATACTGCCGCAGGTATTGCAGGAACTCTTGCAGGAACGGCATTTTTCCCTGCCTTCGGGCTCAGCTTCGCTCCGTTTATCACAGCCGCCGCCTTTTTAATTAAGGATAAAAACAAAAAAGAAAAGACCGTTTCGGTGCTGCTCAATTCCCTGGTTACGCTTGCTGCAGCAATATACTCTGTAATTAAACTCGAGATAACAGAGGTTTCTTTCAGCAAAAAATACATCCCCGCAATTTTTCTTTCGGCAGTTCTGTTTATATTCTTTACGGCAAAAAAAGAGTATAAACTTATTCCTCTTGCTGCCCTCCCCCTGTTTCCTCTTATTACGGGAATTCTTTTCGGCACATTTTCCACACCGCTGTTCACTCTCGCGGCATGTGTTGCCCCTCTTGTGATAATAATAGGAACAGCCTCAACAGCAGGCGGAAACGAAAAATTAAAGGGCTATGCACAAAAGCTTGTACATAACCCTGCAGTATACATAATCACTGCCGTATTTATTCTTCACACGGCTTGTTCAGTTTTTGTAAATCCCGGCTATTTCCGTGATGCTTATATATAAACCAAAAAGCACCTGTAAGCACCGTAATAACACTTACCGCCTGCCAGAAATTCATACCGAAAAAGAAAGTTCTTTCAGCTTCGGGGTAGTATCTTAAAAACTCAATAAAAAATCTCATAACGCCGTAAAGGATAAGCGATAACGGATAGGCTGTTCCTTTGCGGTGCTTTCTTTTTATTACAATAAAATACATAACACCGAAAAGGATAAAACAGACAATACTTTCAAGAAGCTGTACGGGAAAAACGGTATGGTCTTCAAACCGTGTTGTAACCCCGAAATCACATTGAATTCCGTAGCAACAGCCGTAAACTGCACAGCCGATCTTTGAAAATCCCAAAAGAAGATAAAGTCCCGGAGAAAAAATATCCGTCACAAGGGAAAAATCCCCCGCAAGGTATTTTACGGGGAAATATATAAGAATCGGGGTAAAAAGAAGTCCGCCGAATATTCTCATACGGCTGACATAAAAGGGAAGTCCCGTTAATGACATTACAAAATTTTGTATCTGCCCCATAAGCACTGCACCGAAAAAACCGAAAGCAAGTGCAAAGCCGATATAAATTCTGAGTGTTTTTCCCGGCAATCGGTTTCTTTTTCCGATAAAATAACCAACCGCTGCCGACACTGCCGCACCTGATGCAATGCAAAGATAATAAATTATAAGTTTTATATCCATATTATTCCGTTATAAAGTCGGAATAGTAGTCCGATTCGATATAATCCACGCACATAAGACGGCAAAGCTCTAATTCGTGAGGCTGATTTGCAGTCCACAATCCTACCTTAAGTCCTTTTTCGTGGAAGCGGTCAACAAGAGATTTATAGATTCCCGAATGTGCCATATCAATATCGAATCCCAGCTCAAGGCATTTATAAACATCCTCATCGGGCTCGCCGCAGGTAAGCATTATCTGCAGTTCGGGAAAAGCCTCGTGTGCACGGATAAGATTATCAAGGTCAAAAGACTGAAGTGAACACATTTTAAGGTCATACACTTCCTTTGCCATAGTGAAGGCTTCATTTATTTTTTCGTCGGGAAAATGTCCCTTGAACTCTATAAAGCATACCATATTACCGTCACGGCAGATTTCAAGATATCTTCTGAATGTGCAGATATAAATTTTTGTATCGGTAAACTTGTTAAGAAGCGGTTTTTTTGTAAGCTCCTCGTATGTAGCATCGCTTACTGCAAGCTCGCTGCCATCTTCAAAAACCGCTGTTTCATTATGGTTCACAACAAGAACACCGTCTTTTGTTATACGGACATCCGTTTCAATACCGCCGGAGCCGTGTTCAACTGCCTTTATAAATGCCTCTTCTGTGTTCTGTAAATATTTTCCGCTGTAGCCTCTGTGAGCGATAAAACAAGGTTTCATTATAAATCGTTCTCCTTTATAAACTGTGATATGTTTTTATAAAAAGCCCAGAATCCCAGGTCATTGGGATGACAACCGTCAACGGTAGCATTTTCAAGTCCCGCTTCATCATAAAAACGCTGACCGTCAAGGAAGTAAACGTTTTTATCTCCCGAAGCTTTTGCATTTTCAAATGTCTTTTTTATAACGGCTTTTCTTTTTTCCACATCGTTACCGAAAATTTTATCGGCAACGCTTATCATAATTACGGGAACCTCAGGGTTCAATAATCTCAATTCCTTAAAAAATCTTTCGTGAGTTGCTTCGAGAAATTCGCTTGTGGGAGCATTGTGGTCATAGTCATACACAAACAAACTCATAGGCAGTCTGCCTATATAATCAGACATAACCTTTTCTGCCTTGCAGTTTCCCGAAAAACCGAGATTGATAAAATCCCTGTTCAATGCCCTTGATATCATATTGGGATAAGCATTTCCGGGGTGAGAAGCACAGCCGCCCTGCGTAATGGATGAGCCGTAAAAAACAATGGGAAGCTTATCCTCATATTTTTCACCCTCAGTAACCGCTGCCGTTTCTTCAAGGGAAATATAAACTTCCTTTACATTATTATACAACGGAAAAGAAATCAGCACATCCTTTTTCCCTTCGGGCATACCCAGCATACACGACCATGTACCTTTATATTCTTCAACCGAAGGCGCCCTGAAAGGTCCCATATACACACCGTCACAGTAAAGATCAAAAGACGATGAACCCGTAAGGGGCATATGATTCATAAGGCAAACATCGGGTAACGTTGCCGTAAGAATTATTTTTTGTGAATCCGTAGAAAACCTGAGCCTGCCGCCGGATGTATTGTAATTAAGAGCCGAAACACCCTCACTTACCTTATCCGCAATATTTTCATCCATACGGAAAAAACCTTTTTCCCCATATTTCACTCCGTAAAGAGAAAACGGCGGATGAAAGATATCATAAGTTTTCATCCCGTCAAAAACAGGAAGCTCAGCTTTGAAATTTTTATCAAGCTCTTCAATTCTTTTCATAATTTTTCAGTCTGTATAATTTTATTCTTTTTTCCGTTTCGGAAAGTAAGGTAACAGAATATGCAGAAAAGTATTGCTGCAACGATGGTCAGTAAAAGAACGGTAAGTCCGCCTGCGTTGAATTTATTTGTAAAATCGGCGACACTTCTTATTCCTTCAAAGGGAAGCTCATCATCAGTGAAAAAATATACCAATGAGGTCATTGCAAAATATCCTGCTACGGCTTTTTTGCTGAACGCATTCACATTAAGTCCGAAGGGCATTTTTTCTTCTTTAAGCAGTCCTCTTGATATATAAAGAGCAACTGCACCGCCGATAACGGTGAGAACTACGGTTATAATTGTTCCAACAAGATCTTCATCCGAAACAATTCCGTTTTCAAAAAGTCTTGAGCCTATTCGCATTCCCAAGGGTCTTGTTACGGTAAGACACAAAGTAAATGTGATAAGAGCAAAGGAAGTGTATATATAATGCAGCTTTCTGTTTTTAATAAGAAGTACACCTTCAAAGGGTTCTTCTCTTATATAATTTTTCGGCAGGCAAACAAGAATCAGCATAATACCAAGTCCCAATAAAAAGCCCGTGAAAAACTCCCACAGCGACCATGAAGGTGCCTGTATCCACATAGGTACTTTATCCCCAAGGGGAATAAGTCCTTTATCGGAATCAATAATTAAAAATACATCAGCTACGGTAATGGAAAGTGCGCAAGTGGTATTTATTAAAAATGATATCAGGGCTGTAAACTTGTCTTTTATTATGACAAGTGCACCGAGAGAAGTAAACAGCGCACCGAATGCGGCTGACATTACGTCGATGCTTGTGAAATAATTTCTTGCAAAGGGAATCTTTTTTGCCCAGGAGGCAGAACCGAATTCCTTTATATAAGCCATCATCGGAGACAGCTCAATTCCTCTGTCCGAAAGGCCCTCTTTACAGAAAGCCACAGCCTCGGGATGAACGGCTTCTATTATAAAATGAGAAAGAGAAAACTTAAAGATATATGTAACTGCATAAAATATTGCAATAAGAATAATATAGTGCTTCAGTTTATACTCTTTTTCTGAAAAAAGAGAAGCCACTACAAAGGCAAACAGCGGCATCCATCCGAAGCCTAAGAACAGCATCATAAAAAGACCGTGAACGGGGTTTATCTCAACAAGTCTTGCGGCTTCTTCACCCGTAAATGCGGCAGTGCTTGTAAGATAACCGCCCATCTGCGAATTGAGTGTTCCCCAACCGCCGTTTGTAATACCTAAAAGAAAAACTGCAACAGGCAGCATTTCATAATTCATCTTTTTTCTTTCACCGAATACGGCATAAATAAAAAGTATAAGCATAACACCCACGGCAAACATTCCCCACATAGAGCCCCAGCCGTGGTCCCCTCTGACACGCCACATAAAGCCTGTCATAATCGCACAGGTTATAACCGCAAAAAACTTACCCGACAAGCTGAGATTGCCGTTATAAAGCTTAGTCATATTATTTCCTCCCGATAATGATATAAATTTATATTAACACAGTTTTTAACAATGTCAACAAAAACAAAATAATAATTTTGTCCGAACAACAACTGTTTCTGTCACAAACGGTATTGATATCCTTTTTTTGTGCATTTATAATATAGAAAACCCTTAAAATGCAAATAAAAAGAAAAACGGAGAAGGAACAGCATTTTGTTCGTCTCCGCTTTTCTTTTATCTGAAGAGATAAAGATCTGCCGCTTTTTACGTTTTCCTTATCTCTTATTTATATTTTATTTTCAGGAATCTGCAGATGCTGCAGGAGCTGTGATTACAGGAGCTGAGCTTACAGCCACTTCAGGTGCAACAATTGAACTTGCGGCTGCTTCGGTTGCAGGTTCTGCCGGTGCCTTAGCAGTGCCTGAGGCATAGCTGTTTACGGAATCTCGGGAGGCGGTAAGAGTTGATATCAGTTCGCCGCTTTCCATATTGAAAGAAGCCACACCCGAAAACGTTTCGTAAATATATACCGTATCATCTATAAATGTTGCTCTTGAAGTGCCATAGGGAGAAACAGCGCAATAATCCATTTTAAGCGACAGCTTACCGTCCTTCACTTCCATCCACAAAGCACCTGTGCGGTATCTTCCGTCGGAATAACCGTTCATATAAGTTCCCCATATACAATAAGGTATAAGGAAGGAATTTTCCGTTACGGATGTATAGGCTTTGGGATTGGTTTCAAAGCTGGCATTTTCTAAAATAAAGCTGTCAATTTCTTTGGGACTTGCGGGGTCGTTTACGTCAAACAGGCTTATTTTTGCACTGCCGTCAAGTCCGTCTTCGGTACCGCCCGAACCGATACCCGCAAGAAGTCCTTCACCTACGGGATGAAGATATGAGGAAAATCCCGGAAGCTTTACTTCGCCTTTTATCTCAGGCTTTTCGGGGTTGCTGAGGTCTATTACAAACAGAGGGTCTGTCTGTACAAAGGTAACCACATATGCCATATCTCCCATAAATCGTGCAGACTTTATCTGTTCGCCCTTTGCAATTCCCGATATTTCACCAACCTTCTTAAGGTTTTTATCAAGAACTGTTATAAGATTTTCGTTTTCCTTATTAACAGCCATACGCAGATATCCGTTATATTCGTCTATTGAATAGCTGTTGAGAATACTGCCGCCGATTTCGGTTCTGTTTTTATAAACGGCTTCGTTTCCCGTGATATCCACAGCGGTTATTGTTGTATCAGCATTTCCGACACCGATAAATGTGGCAAAAGACGAACCGTTTACATTGCGGTAGGTATATTTTTCTCCGAGAATGTAAAGGGTTTCTTTTGTGCAATAGGTATCACTTGAATGACCCAGGAAAGAAACAGTTTTTTCTTCCTGATTGATGTCATCAAGAAGCAGGGTTGAAACAATCACATAGCACTCGGGGTCTTCATCTTCTGTACAGATTATACTTTCTGCGGGAATTGCTGTTCTTACGTCACCATTATAAACACAGGGCAAAAGCAGCTCATCGTCACTGCCTGAATAATAGCGGGTGATGTCGTAGGTGCTTACAAGAATAAGCTTTCCGTCAACTATTCTCGAAGAAGAATAAAAACCGTCAAGAGAAACTGTCTTCACTTCCTTGGGGGCTGATTTATCAGAAATATCATAAATCACCGCACCGCTTAAATTTTTAAGCTGCCATTTGCTTTCATAGACGGAAGAATTTATCTGTTGAGAAAAACAGGCAATAAGATAGTTGTTATAACGGTAAAGACCCGAAATATTACGGTAGCCCAATTCCGGATATGAGCTTTCTATAACAGCGGTTTCGGTAAGAGTTCCGTCTTCTTCGGCTTTTACAATGCAAATCTCACTGTTAATGTTGATATAATACAGATATTCGCCGTCGTTTATAAAGATGTCGTTTTCAAGCACATCCTTTTCGCGAAGATTGAGTTCGCCTCTGTTAGCAGAAGAAGCAGTAGTATCGGCTGTACCGTTAATTACACTTCCTGCATCGCTTTCGGTGATGATTTGCATTTCTTCATCATCAACAGCTCCGATTGCCGCTTCGGGCGCAGCGGCAGCATAATTGAAAATAACTGTTTTTTCATTTTCTTCT
Organism: Acutalibacteraceae bacterium; assembly: GCA_045538645.1. Taxonomy (GTDB): domain Bacteria; phylum Bacillota; class Clostridia; order Oscillospirales; family Acutalibacteraceae; genus RUG806. Next base: position 32,751 of record JAZSRT010000120.1, read on the forward strand.
TCCACTTCTGCAGCATAGGCTCTTATAAGAGATATTATTTCGGCATGGGAAGAAGACTTTTGTGTTTCATCTGCCGCCTCCTGCGAATTTTCGACCTGTGCGGTAAAGAAAGGCAGGGTAAAATTACTGTTTCTTAATACTGCTGTTGCAGCCACCGCTATACAGGCGGCAACTCCCACCGCAACAAAACGGCGGATAATTCCTTTTTTGGAGCTTTTCTGCTTTTTGCCCGAAACAAGCTTTTCTATATTTTCTTTTAAAAGGCTTTCGGGAAGAACTATATTTTCATCAACTGAATTTCTTAAAAATTCCGCATTATCTTTTTCAGTGTTCATTATATGCACCTTCTATCTGCTTTCTTAGTTTTGTGAGAAGTCTTGAAAGGGAGGAGCGTACCGTACCTGCTTTCATTCCGAGTATTTTGCCTATCTCTTCAGAGGTATAGCCTTCAAATACGGAAAGAATAACAATTGCCTTCTGCTCTTGGGGAAGGGTGTCGAGCAGACTTAACAGGTCAGACTTTTCGGAATCGGGGGGGATTTCTTTGTCATAAACGGACATTTCATCTTGAGGCACCTCATAAAGGCGCGGCTTACTCAGGATTATTTTTCTGCATTCGTTATAAAGAATCTTAAAAAACCAGGACTTGAAGCTTTCCTCTTTTTTCAGATCCTTCATTTTTCTGTATGCGTTTACTGCGGCATTCTGCACCGCATCCTCGGCATCAAATGTGTTTTTGAGTATATAAAGCGCAAAACGGTAAAGCTCCGTGGCATAAAGGCTGTACAGCTCGCCGAATGCGTGAGCATCGCCGTGTTTTGCCTGCTTTATCAGATTTTTAACAGTCTGTCCGTCCATAGTCTTCGCCCCTTCCGACTATATGATAATAAAAACCGCATAAGTGTTGCAATAAATTAAAAAATTTTTTTTAATTTCATCAATAATTTGTTAATAATTTCTTGTTGATATTCAAAACAATTCGTGCTAAAATCAATGCAATGTTCAAAAACCGACAATGTGTTTATCCAAAAACAATAATGACTTTTTGCAAAAGTTTCAAGAAAGAAGATTTTTATGGCTAAAGAAAGAGAAGACCGCCGTACTCTGTACAGCAAAAAGATGATAAGAGACAGCTTATATGAGCTGATGAAAGAAAAACCTCTCAATAAAATTTCCGTAACCGAGATATGCTCAAAAGCAGATGTAAACCGCAGTACCTTTTATGCGTATTACACCGATATATATGACCTTCATCAAAAAATCATAAATGAATTTTTCTCTCTTCAGAAAAATGTTATAAAACATATACAGGAATCAATCAAAACCAAAAGCTCTCTTAAAGACTTTACTTATCAGGATTTTTATCAGATAATATATTACTACCTTAAAACGGTAGAAGAAAATACCGACCTTTATAAATTCATATTCAATCAGAATGCCGACAACACTGTCCACGTAAGCTTCGGTAAAGTAACATATCATACAATAAAGGATGTTCTTAATCCTCTTATTGAAGAAAGCCGTGCCGATGAACTAAAAAATGCGTTTACTTTTGTAGCCGGCGGCACAACAGCGCATATTATGAAATGGGTGGAAAATAACTGCGACACCCCCATAGAAATTCTTTCAGCGTACATAGCCAAATACTATTACGGCACATTCAAGGCGCACAATATGAATATGTGATTTTATAAGAAAAAATCGGCTTAAGTTTACTTTTTTCGGTAAACTTAAGCCTTTTTTTCTTACACTATCGGAATAGTAACATCATAATCGGTATACCAGATACCTGAAGTAAAGCTTCTTGCTCTTACAAGAACCTCATCCTCATAAACCTCTATACTGTAGCCGCAGCCGTTCATAACTCTGCCGCGAATACTCATATACATATACGCAGGAAGATTTATGCTGTGGAAAGAACCGTAAGATTCAACAGAAGTATAGCCGTATATATCAGTCTGATTTTCATTCACAAAACCGTTGTGAATATGACCTGATATCATAAATACATTTTCATAATCCTTGAGAATAGCTTCCACTTCATAATTCTGTTTGCCGAAGCTGCCGTCAAGAAGCTCAGGTTCTTCGTCGCCCCATGTTTCGGGGAGACCGTGAGTTTCGGCTACGGGCCAGTGAGAAATTACAAATACGGGAAGCCCCTTTTGGGAAGCCTTATCCATTTCGGCTCTGAGCCATTCAAGCTGAGTGTCGCTTATATAAGCGGAAGTGCTTGTGCCTTCACTTGCCATAACAATAAATGTGTAACCGTTGATTTCGGTGGTGTAATAGCATTCTTCAAGAACTCTGCCCGTGATTTCTTCGGAATACTTTATAAAGTTTTCCTTTGCAGGTTCATATCTGTCATCTTCGTCTGTCCATGTGTCGTGATTGCCTACAGCCATAAGAATTTCACCTGCAGGATTATAGGGTTCAAAAGCCTTTTTGAGATTTATGTATTCCTCCTCAAGTCCGTGATCGGTAATATCACCTGCAATTACAAGCGCATCAAGCTCATCCTTTGCACGGTCCATATCCCAGAGTCCGCACTTAAGAACCTGAACACGTGCAAATTCATCTGTCATATGAACATCTGAAATTGCTGCAAAATTCAGTTTTATTTCTTCCGCATTCTTTACTTCATAATTGTCTTCACCTGCAAATGACCCGAAAATGGGGAAGGTGAAAACATTCAGAAAAGTAAGAACAACAGAAACAAATACCTTAAATAAAAGTCCCATAATATCAACTCCGGTTTTTTTATTAAAATAAATATATCACACATAAAGCTGCCTTGTAAAGCATTTTACACAAAATTTACATATTCACTGTTGCACAAATCAGCATTTTTTCATATTCATAAAGAACATATGCAGTTTTTTTATCGGGAGAAACGGCAATATCACTGTAACCGCCCGATTCACTTATAAGCAAGCTGTCAGATATACTGCCGTTATATTTCAGTTTTCTTAAGGTAAGATCAACTCTGCTTGTGTCATTTGCACAATTGGAGAATAAAAGAACATCTCCTGCAGAGCAAAGTCCTGCACAGCATACGGGATCAGGCAAGTTTTCATCAGAACGGATATTTTTAATTTTGCAGAAACTGTCAATCTCTGCTACGGCACGGCACTTTTTATTTCCTTCGTGGCGGATGTTTGCAACAACGGTATTGTCTGCTTCGGCAATACAGAATTCACTGCCGTCACAAAGACTGTCTGATATCTCACCGAGCTGCCAGCTGTTGCCCGAGTCGTCACTGTACATAACACATATCACCGACGGATGGTGGCTTTTGGCATCTACTTTGTTGTATGCTAACCACACGGGCACAAGAAGTCTGCCTGATGAAAGCTTTATTCCGTGAGTGGGGCCCGTTGCAATACAGGACCAAAAAAATTCTCCTGTCTGATTTCTGATACTCTCTGTAAGCTCTCGTGCTTCAGACCAATTTTCCCCTTCATCGGTACTGTTCATATAAAACACTCTTGAATAATTAACACAGTAAAGAAAATGCAGAATATTTCCGTCAGCTATCATCACGGGATTATTAACCGTATTTTCACCTTCGCCGGAAACCGGAATTTTTCTCTCACTCCAGCTTTTACCGCCGTCATAGCTTTTTCTCATACCCACATCAATAACAGCCCAGTCGCTGTCACTTTGCCTTAATTCACAGTATGCAACAAGAGTACCGCTGTCTAAGCAAACTATTCCCGGGATTCTCGCACGGCAATACCCCGAAGCATTTTCAAAAACGGATTTTTCCGTGATTTTCATTATCTCTCTCCTAAAAATAAAAACTGCAAAAACAATTTTAAAATTTAACGAACGGCAAAAACGAATCATAATTTAGAACTAAAAACTGAAGGCGAAAGAGTATTTTTTTGACACTCTTTCGCCTTGTGTTATATGGCTTTCTTTGTTTACAGCCCCTTTATTTTACGAATCCGATATTGAAACAAGACCGTTGAACACACCTACATATGCTGTACCGTTGGGGCCTATGGTAATGGGGCCGTAGGAATTGTTCCAATTTTTACCTGTACCGGTAAATACCTTGTAAACGGTTTCACCTGTTCTGAAGTCGATTGCCGTGAAGTACCAGGCAACTGCAGATTTGGGAATATCATCATTTATTTCTCTTGTGTATACATAAACAAGACCGTTACCCGTAGAGAGCTTGGGAACAACTGTGGGAGCTGCTTCATCGCTTATCCATACGATGTCTGCACCTGTGCAGTCTTCATTCAGGTCGATTCTGTAGATTCCGGGATAGCTTGTGGGGTTGTTCTCAAGGAAGCCCGCACCTGATTCCGAGTAGTTGTTTTCAACAATAAAGGATCTGCCGTAGGCGATGATGGAGTTTTCACTTACTGAGTGGCCTTCTTCGAAAAGAGGAATTTCAGCAATGATATCGCCGTTAAGTCTGTCGTAGATAACCATATTTACACGGCTGTCTGCGTTGTCTGTGATAGCACATACCTTCTTGATGCTGCCGTCTGCACAGGGAACATCAAGAAGAGTGGGAGTTGTACCCGAGCCCTGATTGATAGCACCGGGCTTAAGAGTAGTACCTCTGTCATAAGGAGTTCTCCATGTGAAGTAGGGAGTGCCGTCTTCCTTAATATCGAAACGGTACATAGCTGTATCGGAAACGATGTAAATACCGTCTGTTGCCATAGCAAAGGTGTTCTGGATTTCTTCGTTTTCAAGAGTAATCATATGAACGGAATCGTCCTCATGGTCAATGTAGCCTACTTCACCGGGACGTGTAACGAACCAGATATTTCCTTTGTGGTCAGGCATTGCGTCTGTAAGATATGAGCCTTCGGGGAAGTAAGGAGCAAGATCCCATTCCTTTTCAATCTTCCATTCGGGTTTGCCTGAGGACTCGTCAACATAGTAAATCTGAACTACGTTGTCGGAGTTGCCGATGATGGGTCTGTCGCCTTCAAGAAGGTGGCAATAAGCACCGCCTGATGTGTCGCTTGAAATTTTACCGAAGTCAAGAGTCTTGATAGCTTCAAGAGTGGATGCTCTCTGAGGAAGTCTTGTTTCGCAGAGAATTTCAAGAGTTTCTGCATCCATAAGAAGAAGTCTGAAACCGACAACGTTACCGCTGATGCACATAATTCTGCCCTGAGAATCGAACATAAGAGTTGCAACAAGACCGCCGAAAACGTTCATTGAACGGGAGTTAACAACGGGATTGATGCCGAGAGGTCCGCTGTAGGAATAAGCATCGGTATTATAGGAGTTGCCGTGCATACCGTTAACACCTTCGGGTGCAAGATAGGGATGCTGAGGCACTTCTACTTCACCGAGAGGCTGTGAAACGGCAGGTTCACCGTAATAATCGGGACACCAGTTGCCAATAATCGACGAACGGATATGTCCGCCGGGGCTTAAAAACAGCATCAGAAAAGCAGATATCATAGACAAAAGCTTCATAAAAACAGTATTCATTTGTTTTCCTCCGGAATATCAGTTTATTTTTTGTTATTAATATAATAGAAAAACATTTATAAAAAGTCAATTAACAATTTATGAACAAAAAATAAGGCTGTTTTGCACAGCCTCATTTTGCGTTTGTTTATTTAACTGTGATGTAATTTACTGCTTCATCTGTGAAGTAGCTCATTTTGTTGGAATCAACTACCTTTGTTCCGCCGCAGGTGGTGTTTTCGAATGTAATATTTGTGATAGAACCTGTTGCAGAATAAGATACGATTCGGTTTTCAACTTCGTTGGACTGATATGAAATGTTCTTGAAATTAACATTGTCAATATTGAAGTTGTTTGTAACCTGATTAAAGATAAGAATATTTGCGGCAGCTGCTTTATTTCTTGAAATTTCGATATTCTCAAATGTGATGTCCTTGTAAGTTACAGTGCCGTTATTCGGATCTACTGTTTCAATCACCATACCGATTGCGGGAATTCTGTTTTCATCCCATGTTGCATCATGCATAAGAACAAAGCTGTCTTTGAAGGTAACGCCTGTTACGGAACGGTGGCTTTCACCGAAGAGACCGAATGCTCTTGCTTTTGAAGCCCATGCATAGCAGTTCTGAACAGTGATATTTTCGGCAACTGCGTTTTCATTGCCGCCGAGAGTCTTGACAACAAAGAGGTCGTCACCGGTTCTTGCAAAGCAGCCGTCAAGAATTACATTCTTTGAATTGCTGATATCAAAAGCATCGGAGTTTGTACGGTAGCCGAATACGTCTACATCCTTTATTGCAACACCATCGCATCTGTATGTAATAAATGACCATTCGGGTGAATTGATTATCTTAACGCCTCTTACTTCAATATTGTTTGTGTAGTCAAGAACAATACCTCTTCTCTCTGCTCTATCAAGATCGGTAAGGTCAATAACGCCGTAGCCGAGAATCTTGATATCCGAAGTATTGTGAACACCGATAAAGGGGAATCGGTTAAGACCTATACCGTTGTGATCTGAAGCGGGTTTGCCCTCTGCTGTATATTCCGCTTTGCCGCTGTTATCCGCATCGCTGCCTATTTCAAACTTGTGGTTTGCCGTTACATAAGCACCTTTTTTAAGGTAAATAACATTCTTAGCTTTTTCGGGTCCGCTGAATACAGTGTAGTCACGCTGAAGGTAGCCTTCAAATACCGTAACCGTGTAGCCCTGTTCTCTGAGTGCTGCAATTTCTGCATCCTCGTCAATTTCTTCACGGACAAAAATTGTATAGGTATAAGCCTGGTTTTCACCGTTGAAGAGGAACGTATGGGCACCGAAGCCCGAAAGTATTGCCGTTGCCTTGCCGCCTGATACAACTACCTCTTCACCGTAGGACTCGGGAAGCACCTTAGCATCGGTAATATTGAGTGTACCGGAAGCTATTTCAATTTCAAAGGTGCAGTACTCACCCTTTTCAATATAGATTTCAGAGAACGAATGTATTGCACCTGTTGCAGTTGTACCGATATAAGTCAGTGCTCCGTATACAGGAACGGAATTTCCGTCAACCTTCACAGTGTAATACGGAGAAATGAACACACCGTTTGCATCCTGATAGCCGTTATTTGCTTCATAAATATCGTCATCGTTTTTATCTGCTCTTGCAGTTATCTTTTCAACACTGAGCCCCCAATCCTCTGCTTTCTTAACAGCTTCAGCGGGGTAAGTCAGATGAGTAAACTCCATAAACAGCTCTTCGCCGCCGTGGTCACAGTGCTTATCCTTGTTTTCGTCAATATGAGGAAGCTTTGAACCTTCGTCCCATAAAGAGCTGAAGTTACCGCAGCCGTTGTCGCAGTAGGCTGTTTTTGTGCCGTCACTTCTACAGGATGCATTACCGTCTGGAATGTAATTTGTAAAGCTGTGACCCAGTGCTGGTGTTTCGTCACCTGTATAAGAATCACCGCATCCGGGACAGGTATATGTGGTATAACCGCCGACGCTGCATGTGGGAAGAGTTACAACTGCAGCATAGTTATGGCCTAACTCGGCATCTGTTTCTTCGTTATAGCTGTCGCCGCAGTTTTCACAGGTGTATGTGATATATCCCTTATTTACACAGTCGGGAGCAGTTTCGCCCATTTTCTTATAGCTGTGTCCTGTTGCGGCAGTTATGTCTTCATTATAACTGTCTCCGCAGTATTCGCATACATAAGCAGTTCTTCCCGGTTCTGTACAAGTGGGTTCAATAACTCTGCTCTTATAATTGTGTTCAAGAGCTTCTGTCACATCGTCAAGATAACTGTCACCGCATACGGAACAGATATATTTTGTAAATCCGCCCTCATAGCAGGTAGCCGGTGTTACAAACTTATTATACTTATGAGTTCCGCCGTCGCCGTATTCTTCACCGCAAAGCTCACATACTGCTTTTTTGGAGCAGGTTGATTCTCCGCCTGCATGACGGCAACCCTCATCAAAGGTGGGGCGTTCTTCAGTTGTGGTTTCTTCAACGACCGCAGTTGTTGTTTCCTCACCGGGAACTTCGGGAACATTAAAGTCGATAAAGGGGAACAGAAACTGAAGTATTGTGATAATAATCAGCATTATCCTCATTGTCATTGCCATAAAAAGGGTCCCTCCGATAGACATATTTTTTTCTATTTTATCACGAAAAATAAAAATAGTCAACGAAGAATAAATCATAATTTATCGGGCAGTTGCCCGATAAATTATGATTTGCTTCTTTTTTTACTTGCAATAATAATATAAGTATTATATAATATATTATGTATAATTATGTAGAGAGTTGTGTGCTTTATGGCTTATAATAAATCCTTCACGGATAAGAAGGAAAATAACGGAAATTCATCTGAAAAAAGAAACTTTAATAAAGAAACAAGAAACAAAAACGGCTTCAGAGGAAAAGATGATATAAAAGAGCGTTCCGAAAAAGAGAGAACGGAACCCCGTACCGATCTTATTATCGGCAGAAATGCCGTTAAAGAAGCTCTCAAAGCCGGAAGACCCGCAGATTCGCTTCTTATTCAAAGAGGCGAGCTTTCGGGAAGTGTTAAGCCTATAATCGCCGAATGTAAAGAAAAAGGGATTATAGTAAAAGAGGTTGATTCAAAAAAGCTTGATTTTATGTGCGGACACGCTCATCATCAGGGCGTGATAATGATAGCCGCTGCACACGAATATTCAAGCGTTGAAGCTATACTTAAAAAAGCGGAAGAAAAAGGGGAAGCTCCCTTTGTTATCATCTGCGATTCCCTTGAAGATCCCCATAATCTCGGAGCAATTATAAGGTCAGCCGATGCGGCAGGTGCCCACGGTGTTATAATTCCCGAAAGAAGAAGCGTAAGCCTATCGGGTATTGTGGGAAAAACCTCAGCAGGTGCACTTGAATATGTGCCTGTTGCAAGAGTAAAAAATATAACAGCTGTAATAAAAGAACTTAAGGAAAAAGGTCTTTGGGTCTATTGTGCCGATATGGACGGCACTCCCTACAGACAGGCAGACCTTTCAGGTGCCATTGCCCTTGTTGTGGGCGGCGAAGGCTCGGGAGTTTCAAGACTTGTAAAGGAAAATTGTGACGGTGTTCTTTCTATCCCAATGAAAGGCAACGTAAACTCTCTGAATGCTTCCGTAGCTGCAGCTATCCTTATTTTTGAAGCAGCTCTTGCACGATAAAACGGGAAAGAAGGAAAATGTATGAGTGAATATAATAACTTCCTTAAGCATTTTAATAAACTTAAAAATGCTAAAGCCTCAGACGCTTCGGACAGAGAAGACATAATTCCCGTAAACAATACCGACTCTGATACCCCTCCGAGAGTGGGTTTTGAAGATTTTACGGAAAAATATGCCGAAGAAAAGCAGGCAGGCGAGCTTCTGTTTACAGAAAGCCTTGTAAACGAAGAAGAAAAAGAAGAAATTAACGGCTTCAAAGAAGATACGGAGGAAGATGTATCGGACAATATCCCCAATACAAGATTTATAAAAACAAACAGCACTCCGTTTATTTCCGTAAATGCCGAAACAGATGCGGAAGTTCCCACTGCCGTTGAAAAATATACAGACAGGCTCAAGCCCCGCCAGCCCGAAAAAAGAAAAAAGACAGGCTACACGGGTAAAATTAATACTTATGATGCCAATCATTCACCTATGGCAGGGGCACCCAAGTTTATAACCGTTGCCGATGAAATAAAAAGAGAAGCAAGGGAAACAACAAGTCTTAAACAGACTCCCGAAAAAACGGCTGAATCCCAGACAAAAATAGTTCCCACCGTTATCGAAAAAAAGGATAATACCGTGGGCGAACCCAAGGTAATTATTGAAAAGCTTCCCGAAGAAAGCACTTCGGACAAAACAAAAGTTATAAACAACAAAGGCTCTTTATTACGAGAAATTGCAAAAACATCAGGCTCTCTCACTCAGGAAGATATAGACCAGCTTACAATGGACGGATTTTCGGGTGATGAAGCAGATAATAATACTCAGGAAACGGAAATTCTCGAAAAAGAACTTACGGAAGTAAGAGAAAAGAGAATGAATGACTTTAATTACTGGTCAGAGGGAAAAAGTCCCACGGGAGAAAGCGAAGATAAAAGCATTTCTTCTTCAGACGAAAAAATACTTCCGGGCTTTTTATCATTTTTCCAGGAAAAATTCGGTCACCTTGATACAGACTTTGTTCCCGTAGACGATGAAGAATTTACCGATCCCACAAAAAGAAAAGAAATTTTCTCAAGTCTTATCAGAATCAGAAAAAATCTTATAATAAAAACCGCAGCAGTAGGTCTTATAGGTATAATTCTTTTACCGATAAACATTATCACCTCACTTTCTGCGGCAATGAACAACGGATTTTTCACCGTGTTCGGGTCAAGTACGGTTGTATATAATTCAGTAAACCTGTTTGCACTGCTTGTATGTGCCGTACTGATGTTTGACGATCTTAAAAAGGGTCTGTTTTCCGTTCTTAAAATCAGACCGAAAACAGACAGTGTACTTCTTGCTGTTTTTGCGGGCGCACTTATTCAGAATATTTCAGCATACTTCACACTTCTTAAATCGGAAAGTGATTTTCATTTGCTTACAAGTGCCGCAATACTTCTTTCGGTGCCTGTTCTTATTTCAAAAATATTCTACTGTGACAGTACACGCCATTGCTTCAAGGCGGCAGCCGCCACAAGTGACAAATCCTATCTCAGAACCATATCCGATGAAAATATAATAGCAAGCCTTCTTAAAGACCGTTCAAATACCGAAACAAATGTGGTATACGCAGGAAAAACAAGATTTATTTCCGATTTTCTTAAAAAATGCGCAGGCGGTGCGTTTTCCGCACAGGCTTCTTCAAAGGTAGTGGTAATATCAATGGCAGCCGCACTTGTTGCCTTTGTGGCTTCCCTTGTCACATCCGGCAGTTTCACTTATGCGCTCGGTTGCTTTACAATGTGTGCCGCACTCTCCTTCCCCATAAGCTCTCTTGTTTTCACGGGCTTTATGCTGTCTGCAGAAAACAATGTACTTTCGGTCAAGTCTTCTTTTATAAGCAGTTTTTCCGATGCTCACAGCTTCTGCAATATTGATGATATCGTGCTTTCGGGTTCCGATATATTCTCTGCAGAAGTAACCGATGTTTCCTGCAGTAAAAACGTGGCACAGAAGCAGGCAGAATTCTGTGCAGCTGTTCTCACATCAGGCACAGAGGGTATTCTCAGAAATGCCTTCTCTCGCTTCAGCGAAGGCTATGAAGACCGTTTCCCCGAAACCGAGGGTCTTCAGTATGAAGACAAATTGGGAGTTTCTGCATGGATAAGCGACTGTAAGGTGCTTCTCGGAACAAAAGACTATCTTATTAACCACAATGTACAGCTCCCCGATGAAAATTCGGTTCCGTTTATGCTTGGTGAAAACATAAAGCCTTTGTTCTTAGCCATAGAAGGTCACTTTGCTGCAGTATTTTCAATAAAATATACCTGTAATACCCTTGCCGCAAAAAGTCTTGCGGAGCTTACATCCAACGGTGCAAACATTCTTATAGGTATACAAGACCCCAATATTACGGAGGAATTTGCAGAAAAACTCCTCTCTCTTCCCGAAAACAGCCTGCGTATAATCAAAAACGATGTATACGAAAGCTTTTCGGCACAGAAAAACACCGTAACCGATTCGGAAAACACAGGCATTGTATTCTCTGATTCCTTCGATTCCTTCTGCCGCACAATGGCAGGTGCAATAAAGCTTGAAAAAGTTAAAAAGGTATCAAAATCAATATGTGAAGCAGGAGCACTTGCAGGTGTTCTGTTCTCACTGATACTTGTTTTTGCAAATGCCGCAGGCACGGTAAACAGTTGGATTGCAGTTATTCTTCAGCTTCTGTGGATACTTGCAGGCTTTATCATAACTCCGATGATAATTAATGTTCCGCTGAAAACCAAAAACAGTTTTGCGGAAAATCTTGTTTCAAGAGTGAAAAATACTTCCGATACCAAAGCTTCTTCCCGCGCAAAAGAAAGAAAAGCACCCGCTAAAGATGAAATTTTTGACGAAGATGACATAGATGATATTTTTTCATCCCATCCGGCAAAAAAAGTAAGCGTCAGAAATACACATCCCGACAGTGATAACAAAAAAGCAGCTCCCGAAAAGAACGCTTCTCAACAAAAAGCAAAATCTGAAGAAAAGAAAATTACAGAGCCACCCGTTTTCTCCGAGCATTCAAAGCCGCATTTCAAAGACTCCGCCGAGCAGCTTATTATGCAGGGTGCACCTTATACAAAGCCCCCCGAGGTTATTGATTTCAATAAGATAACCGGAGATGAAGAATATGATGCGGGTGATCCCGAAAAGCAGACTGTAAGCGACGATCTTCTTGATATGTACGCAGAAGCCACTCCCCGCAAACGCGCAAAACAGACTGCATCTCAGAAGCCGCAGAAAAAACAGGGCTTTTTAAGCAGACTTGTAAATAATGACGGCGGTGAACGTGACGAGGATGACATTTTCGAACAGGACATATCCCCGAAATCACGCAAAAAATCCATAGCTTCTTTTGCCGATGAAAAAACACCTGCTCCCCCAAGGTTTGAGCTTGGAAGCAAAAAGAAGGAAAAAGAAAACGATCCCCTCAATGCAAAATTTGTTCCCCCCGAAACAGATATTGCATCCACAGTATACCGTGACGATTATTTTTCTTCTTTCGATACAAAAGAAGATGATAAAACTTTTTCAGACATAAGACGTATGCGTAAAGAAGCAGATGATGACAGCGATTTCTGGTCAAACTTTTAATTACAGTTTGTTAACAGTTATTGAAACTATTATTCTTTTTTGCTAATATGTTTTTGTAACACTTCGGTTCGCCGAAAAATATAAAGGAGTGTTTGTAATGAACGTTAAAAACGGCAAACTGGATGTAAGAAAAACCATACTCACAGGTTTTGGTTTTCTTGCCACATCCATAGCCTGGGCAATTTATGACCCGTATATCACCAAAATACTTAACAAACTGCTTTCAGACAGTGCCGCTGTTACCAATCTCAGTAACACACTTGTTGAAAAGCTCCCCATCCTTGCAGACTTTGCAGCAGCTCAGGGCGAAAACGTAGCTCTGGCAGGCGGCGGATTCACACTTGTTCCCCTGTTTATCGGTATTATAATGACCTTCGATAACATTTTCGGTGTTATCTTCCAGCCTACCTTCGGAAGACTTTCCGATGAATGCCACTCAAAGCTCGGTAAGCGCCGTCCCTTCATTCTTTTCGGTGCTCCTATATCCGCTTTGTTCTTCTTCCTTATTCCCATTATTTTCTTAAACAGCGGTTCTCTCCCCTTTACAATGGTATGTATCATACTCTTTGTATTTACAATGTCACTGTGGCGAGCTCCCGTTGTAGCACTTATGCCTGACCTTACACCTCCCGCACTCAGAAGTGAAGGTAACGCAATCATTAACCTTATGGGCGGTATCGGTTCTGCTGTAGGTATGGTTGCAGGTACAATAGCTATTGTTCTCTGCGGTATCTTCACAGGTATGAGTTCAACCGAAATCAAGGCAAACGAAGTAGTTTCCTTCCCCTATGTTTTTGCTATCGGCTCAGTTGTTATGATAGCAGGTATGCTTGTGCTTATGTTCTGCGTAAAAGAACAGGACACCAGCATAAAGCTTAAGGGCGAGGTTAATGCTTATAACGATGCAAAGGCTAAAAAAGCTGCTGAAAAAGAAGCCAAGAAAGCAGAAAAAGCTGCAAGAAAAGCTATAAAGCTGTCTTCAGGCGAAAAGAAGAGCCTTCTGTTTATGTTAGGCTGTCTGTTCTTCCTCTTCTGCGGTTCAAACGCAATTACAACCTTCTTCTCACTCTTTGCACAGGAAATTCTTCATAAAATAACATCAGAAGCTACAATTCTTATGCTTATTTTTGCAGTTGTTTCCGGTGCTGCTGCTATCCCCGCCGGTAAGATGGGTAAGAAGTTCGGAAGAAAAAAGACTATCCTTGCAGGTCTCAGCGTTTTCCTTGCAGCATTCGTAGTATTCTTCGGAGTATTCGTTGCAATGCTCGGCGGCAAAGGACTTTCAATAAACAGTTATATCACAGTAAATAATGCTTATATAACAGTAAACGATCAGATCAATGAATACAATGCCGATATTTCAGCTACAGCTAAAGAAAACGGCACAGAAGTTACAGACGAAATGATGATTTCCATGGAAGGCTATATCGAATACCGCAAAGCTGTTGATGCGGGTACAGAAGATAAGAATTCCGTATATAAAGATTTTGACGCAGTTCTTAAGGCATCTTCCGATGAATCTATGGCAACAGCAATAGCAAACGGTGCTGACAAAAATGCAGTTCTTGATGTTTACGCAAGTATCGTTAAGGTTGCAGAAACTGAACTTGCTGCCGCTTCCGGCACTCTCTTCGGTGAAGCTCTCGGAATGCTTCACGACAGTGTTTCAAATGTTACAGCCATCCTCGGCGTACTTATATTCCCTGTGCTTATCCTCGGCGGTGCTGCTAATATGTTCATCACCGTAAACACCCTTCCTCTTGTTCTTGAAATCGGCGGTGTTGAAAAGGTCGGCACATTCACAGGCTATTATTACACAGCAACCTTCTCAGCACAGATTGCTTCTCCCATTCTCTACGGCTTTATCAGAATGTTCGCAGGCACATATATGTCACTGTTCTACTACAGCCCCATAATGTTCGCCCTTGCAGCATTATTCATTGCATTCGTTAAACACGGCGAAGCTATTCCCGATGAACTCATAAAAGAAGCTGAAGATGCTGAATAAAGAACCGTAACAAAAAACAATCAGATAAACACAATAAAAGTACCCTTAACCGCCTGATTTGTGCGGTAAGGGTACTTAATTTATTATCCGATATAACCGATAAATTATGATAATGATGTCGCACCGTTGGTGCTAATGATATCCGTCATTCGACGGATGATATCCGAACAATGCTCGGATGATATATTTGTCTACGACAAATATGAAGGAAGGGCTAACGCCCTTATTCCGCTTACGCTCTATTGCTCGCACCTGCGGTGCATTGCTGAAAATTTTTTGTTTTTCGTTCTGCGTTTTTCACTCTGCGTTCTGCACTTATAAAATGCTGACCGCAGGTCCCGACATATTTGCTAACGGCAAATATTTCATTAATGCAAAGCATTTATATCATATTGCAAAAGCAATATATCATACGCCAAAGGCGTATATCATTATCATAATTTGTAGGGTAAAGCCCTACAAATTATGATTTGTTTTTTTCTTTTATATTATACATAAACTGCATAATTACAACTGTGAGTATAACACCTGCGGTCATTACAAGGATATACATATTTTTGATATTTATGGCAGTTTCCATTGTCTGCTCTGCACCAAGTTCTTCAACATAGCCGCAGGCGGCAAGAGCAAGGGCTGAGAAAGAAGAGCCGAGACCCTGTGCAAGCTTTCTGAAGAAGGAATAAATAGCATATGTTGTTCCCTCTTCTTTAACACCGGTTTTTTCAAAGCCGTAGTCGATACAGTCAACAACCATTGCCCATACGATAATACCGAAGCTCGCATTGCTTAAGAACAGGAACATAAGTCCCACTATCCACAAAATCAGCGCCGAGCTGTTTGCAGGGTCAACCTTTTCCATAACAAAGAACATTATAACACCGGCAACGGAAGCTATGGCGTTTACTGCAACAAGGAAGCCTTTTTTGCCTATTTTCTTTGTAATAATTCCCACAAGAGGCATTACCAATACCATAGGCAGATATGAAATTACATTTGCAATTGAAAGCAGCTTTGTGTTATGGAAATAAGACTGGAATATAATCTGATTTACTGTTGTCATAGACATAAAGCAGACTATATTGAGAATTGAAACAAGACAAAGAGCAATAAGAGGTCTGTTCTTTGTAAAAGATTTAAGGGTCTTTATATAATTGAACTGTTCCTGCTTCTCCTGAATTTCAACTCTTTCGGTTACAAGACGGTTTACAAGGAAGAAGCCCAAGAAACCTACTGCAGAACAGATAAGAGCTACCCATATCATTCTTCCGCCGAGAAGATTATCCTTATCGTCAAATATAACCATAGGAAGGATTATCATAAGAGGTCCCTGTGCAAGTGCGGCACCGATACTTCTGAAGGTTGAAAGATTTGTGCGCTTATCGGCTTCATCTGTTATGCACGAATGCATAGCACCGTAGGGCACATTTGCCATAGTGTAAGCAACCGACCATATGCAGTATGCAACAAGACAGTAAGCAACCTTAATTCCGTAGGAACCTACAGAAGCTAAAGGAAGGAATGTAAACACAGTACAGGCAACGAGAGCCAGACCGCCTATGGTTATCCAGGGCTTGAATTTGCTGTTTTTGCCGATACGCACCTTATCAACAAGACCGCCGATAAGCGGATCGTTGATAGCATCCCATACCTTACCCACAATAATTATCCATGCCCAGTCCTTAAGGGAAACACCGATATACTGAGTAAAGAAAAGCATCATATAGTTTGTTGTAAGAGCAAAGCTCATATTACAACCGAAATCACCCATAGCATATCCGAAATAATCCTTGATACCTACAGGCCGCAATGACTTGTTCATAAAAATTCTTCCTTTCGATTTGTTATTTTTATTATATCAGTAAATTTTATTTATAGCAACATTATATTTTAATAAAAAAGAAACTCAGATTATTATAAACAAACTGAGTTTCTTTCATAATGAAGCCAAGCGGACTTAAACCACCGACCCCTTGTTTATCAAGTCCGCCTTACGGCGTAAAATACTATACTTATTAATTCCGGAACAGCAAACGCAAATACCAAAGGAATAAAAATCCTCAGACCGCAAACGACACTTGATAATATCCCGGTAAAATGAACAGCCTATCTACCGAAAGGTCCCCTTTTTATGATTTTCTTACAAAAGTAATTTCTGAACCATCTGCGAGTGTTGCAATAATTGCTCCATTTTCAGATTTATAAGGAACCCGGTAAGAAGATTCATAAAATTCTGTATCATTGTAATACATAATTGATTCTTCACTTGCCCCATTATTCCATTCTGTTCTCCAGCTTAATGTATTTTCCGAAATGTTCAATGTATCTGTCCTGAAGTCCGGCGTCTCACAAACCCATATGCCTGTTATTGAGTCTGTAGCGGCTTGCTCCCATTCTTCAATATTTCTTACATATTGGCTTTTTAATACAGGAGAATTAATAAAGTTACCGTTGAAATCAATTACGCACACATAGCTTTTTTCATCTTTACCTGTAAAATGTGCTTCTATGTAAGTATCATAAACAATATCGATATAATCCGGTTGCAGACCGGTAAGTTCACCTAAATCCATTACCATATTGCCATGCAGATCAAACAACTGATAATTACACCATTTTACATATAAATATTTATTATTTATCAAATCTATATTATCAAGAGTATACCTTGCAATATATGAGTTTTCATTACATTGAAATTTATGAACTCCGGAATCATTAATAAAATACATTCCTACATTCTCATCAAAGTCCTCTCTGCCGATAAAAAAAGCATATCCCTGGCTGTTAAAATCCAAATAATCTAATTTTGCCCCTCTGTTGTCGATATCGGCCGAAATAAGCATGCTGGCAAATTCTATGCCATTTTTATCTATTAAGACTGCATCAGCAAATCCCCCTTTAGATATCGGCCCATTATCATATATCAAAGCATAACCATTTTTGAAATCCTGCAAAGATGTTGCAGGACAATCATAAAAACCGTAGTTGTAAAATGTTCCTACAGCATGCCAACCATAAACAACATTTCCGTCACAATCCAGATATGCATAAATCTCATATGGGTCAGTATCCCAATCGGATACCTCATCAACAACCCAGATAAGTCCTTCTGACAGCTCTCCGTGATATTTATATTGTGATAAATCAAAATTTACAGATGATTCCGTGTAATCCTCGTGAACGTTTTTCTCAGAAACGCATGCTGACAACAGCAAAACCGTCACACAAGCAACAATTAACAAATACAGCTTTTTCATAATATACTCCTCAACTTCGTTTTTTTCATAATATCACAGCCTCCGGAACAATTCAATACAACCTCGCTCCAACGGATAACACATTTCATTCAGACATCGCACAAGACCATTCGTGCACCTGACATTTTCATTAATTGTCTTTTTCTCATTATTTTATTGTCATCCGCAATCTTCAAGTAAATCATAAAATTTTCTGCTGTCTGTATATTCCTGAAACTGTATCATATTTATAAGATCTCAGGCAAAAATACGATTGTATCGGATATCTGCCTTGACAGGTGCAGCGTTTAAAGCTAAAATAAGATTGTATCGTATTTTAGCATTCAGGAGGTTTTGTATGAATTATATAAAAAGAGATATAGAAGATAAAATTCTGGCTCTGTCGGAAGAATATTCCTGTATTTTAATAACAGGTCCCCGTCAGGTGGGGAAAACCACCGTTTTACGCCGTCTTATGACTGATGACCGCGAGTATGTGACATTAGATGATATGGAGGAGCGCAGTCTTGCAAAGCGTGATCCTGCAATGTTCCTGCAGATGCACTCTGCACCTGTTATGATTGATGAAGTGCAATATGCCCCTGAGCTCTTTTCATATATCAAAATGGAGATTGACAAAGGTGCTGAGTCCGGCGCATATTGGCTCACAGGCTCACAGGCATTTTCGCTTTTAGAGCTTGCACAGGAGTCTCTTGCAGGCCGTGTTGCAATTTTGCATATGTCAGGGCTTTCTCAGCATGAGATTTACGGCTCCGGCAATTGTACACCTTTTACATTAGATTTAAATGCACTGAAAACACGCGAGAAAACCAATGCACCTGCTGATATTGCTGAAATCTATAACCGAATCTGGAAGGGCTCTATGCCCGGTCTTGCCGGAGGCAGATTCACCGACCGGGATGTGTTCTATTCAAGCTATCTGCAAACCTATATTGACCGCGATGTAAGAGAACAGGTTCAGCTTGCAGACACACTGCTGTTTCGTGATTTTGTCCGTGCTGCTGCTTGCCGTGCAGGACAAATGCTCAATATCCACGATATTGCACAGGATATAGGTGTATCTGATGATACGGCAAAGCGCTGGCTGCAGGTGCTTGAAAAATCAGATGTAATTTTCTTCCTGCGCCCCTATTCCAACAATCTGCTGAAACGTACTGTCAAGACTCCGAAAATGTATTTCTTTGATACCGGTCTTGTAGCGTATCTGACCCGTTATTCTTCTCCCGAGATTCTGGCAAATGGTGCTATCAACGGTGCTATTCTGGAAAATTTTGTAGTATCGGAACTACTGAAGTCTTACCGCAACAATGCAAAGGAATGTCTCTTGTGGTATTACCGCGACAGTAACTCCAATGAGATCGATATGGTGATTGAGAGCGACGGTATGCTTCATCCTCTGGAAATAAAACGCTCTGTTAATCCCGGTAAGGAATTAGTCAGTGCTTTCGATCTGCTGAATAAAGCATCCGTCCCCCGCGGCAACGGTGCTGTCCTTTGTATGCGCCCCAAACTATCAGCAATCAATTCTGAAAACTATATTGTTCCCATCTGGATGATCTGACACTCTGCACTTAATAAAACCTAACCAAAAAATCAGGGGCGGTTCTATGATTGAAGTGGAATTATAAAAAATTTAGTTTGGAATAATCAAATCAATAGAGCTTTTACCAACAATCATAGACCGTCCCCTAATAGATTTTCATTAACAAAACCTTATAATTTGCCTCTCTATTCGTCCTCTGAAGCTTCTTGATTTATGCGGGTATATTCTTTTCTGTTGAGAACTTCTTTGAGAAATCAGCGAAGTTCTCAATAAGATTCTTGACTTTTCAGCTTTTCTGAAGTATGATTTCTATTGAAAGGTTGCATAATATACAAAGAAAGTTTTCAACAGGAGGTAATTATGGAAATAAAAAGAGACAGGTATCTGCAGCAGCTTATCTCATATATGTGGGACGGGCAGGTAAAGGTTATCACCGGTATCCGCAGATGCGGAAAATCATATCTGCTGAATACTTTGTTCCGTAATTACTTACTGGGACAGGGAATAAAAAAAGAACAAATTCTGTTTTTTGAACTTGACCTGGCAAAAGATATCAGATACCGCAATCCTCTTTTGCTCGCTGAATACGTAAGAGGAATTGTTGAGGAAAAAGACGAGCAATTTTATCTGTTTGTTGATGAAATTCAACTGTCAGATGATGTCCCTAATCCCTATAACAGCGAAGGTAAAAGGATTACCTTTTATGATGCATTAAACGACCTTCGCTCATTACAGAATCTTGATATTTATGTAACGGGCAGTAATTCTAAAATGCTGTCTTCCGATATACTCACCGAATTCAGGGGCAGAAGCGACGAGATACGTGTGCATCCTCTTAGTTTTTCCGAATATTTTTCGGCTGTCGGCGGCGACCGTTACGAAGCCTTTGATAACTATGCATTCTACGGCGGTATGCCTCTTATTCTTTCCCGCCCGAATGATACGGCAAAAATGCAATATCTGCGTTCCCTGTTTGCAGAAACCTACTTAAAGGATATTATTGAACGAAAGAAAATCAGACGCACGGATATTCTGGATGCTGTTCTTGATCTCTTGTGTTCCTCTGTGGGCTCACTTACCAATCCCACCAATGTTGCGAACTCTCTGAACTCTAAGAGAAAGCTTGCAGGCGAAAACACCGTTGCACCGAATACCGTAAAAAGCTATATGGATTACTTCTCTGATGCTTTTCTTTTCAGCGAGTGCAAGCGTTGGGATGTTAAGGGCAAGAGCTATTTTGATTATCCGAACAAATACTACTGCGAAGATATAGGTCTCAGGAATGCACGTATCGGATTCCGTCAGCAAGAAATGACACACATAATGGAAAACATTATTTATAATGAGCTTATTATCCGTGGTTGTTCAGTTGATATCGGTATCGTATACGGTAATGATACCGATAAAAAAGGACGTACCGTACAGGTACCGAGAGAAATTGATTTTGTTGCAACCACAGGCGGAAAACGGATATATATCCAATCTGCTTATGCATTGCACGATGAGGAGAAAGCCGAAATCGAAAACAGACCTTTCGCACTTACCGGCGATTCCTTCCCTAAAATCATAATCCGCCACGACATCCGCAAACGCTGGTATGATGATAGCGGTGTACTGAATATCGGTATAATTGATTTCCTCTTAGATCAGAATGTTTTTTAATTCATACCGATGAACACTCTGAACTTAAACGAAATTATCTTTCCGTTCTTCCTTTTTGCTGTGATATTTGCCATAAATTCTCACCCTTTTCCCATACCGGAATCAAGCAAAATTTCGGTGCTTTTGTTGACCTTCTGTTGACCTTTTGTTGACCTTTTTGCATTTTCGAGCTTATTTTATAGCAAGCGATAAAAGAGAAAAAGCCTTGAAAACCTAAGGTTTTCAAGGACTTTTTCTTGGTGAAGACAAGTGGACTTGAACCACCGACCCCTTGCATGTCAAGCAAGTACTCTAACCAACTGAGCTATGCCTTCGTATTTAACTTTGTCAAATTATATCACGGCAAGCTGCCGCTGTCAATGGGAATTTAATAATATCACGGCACAGCCGTGAATGTAATCCGAAATTTTGTTTCGGAATGTAATCATTTCGAAGAAATGTATGTGATCAATCCGTAGTTTGCATACTCCGGGGTGATGACATACACGCTTTGCGTGATTACATACGCCTGACTGCGATTACATACCAATCCTGCGGATTGGACAAGAAAACGGTTTCGCCGTACGCCTGCGGCGAAACGTTTTCGGTTAGTCCATCGCCGAGGAAAGTTTACTTTCCGTTCGGCGGGACATATAATCTTTTTGTTTTATAGGAAGGAATTTCCTATAAAGCAAAAAAACAGCCTCGCTATTGCGAAGCTGTTTTTTTGGAGCGGATGACGAGGCTCGAACTCGCTACCTCCACCTTGGCAAGGTGGCGCTCTACCAGATGAGCTACATCCGCATTTATCGGGAACAGGAGTTATTATACACAAAGATAATTCATATGTCAAGAGAAAATTGCAATTTATTTGAAAGTATTTGATTATCAATTGCTTTATTCGTTGCAAACGGAAAAACTTTATGCTATACTTTTGTTCCGTAAAATATTATATAGGTGATTTATTGTGAATAACGGAATTTATAAAGATTTAGGCATTTCGGATGCAGTGCTCATTTACAGTGAAAAAATACTTTCTTCTCTCAGTGAGCGATTCAGTAAAATAGATGAAATTGCCGAATACAATCAGGCAAAAGTATTAAAGGCCATGCAGGATAACCGTGTAAATGCTCAGTGTTTTGCGGGAACCACAGGTTACGGCCACGATGATATGGGCAGAGATACTCTTGAAAAGGTGTATGCAGATGTTTTTCACACCGAAGCTGCCCTTGTACGTCCTCATATAACCTGCGGAACTCACGCACTTGCAATTGCACTTTCTGCAAATCTTCTCCCCGGGGATGAACTTCTCTCCCCCGTGGGTAAGCCCTATGACACACTTGAAGAGGTTATAGGCATACGTGAATCATCCTGTTCACTTAAAGAATACGGTGTTTCTTACCGTCAGGTGGATTTGCTCCCCGACGGCACCTTTGACTATGAAAATATAGAAAAAGCCATAAACGAAAAAACAAAGCTTATTACCATTCAGCGTTCAAAGGGTTATCAGATGCGCCCCTCCTTCTCCGTAAAACAGATAGGCGAACTGATTTCCTTCTGTAAGAAAGTAAAGCCCGGTGTTACGGTTATGGTAGATAACTGCTACGGTGAATTTGTAGAAGAAATTGAACCTTCAGACGTAGGCGCAGATATGATAGTCGGCTCACTTATCAAAAACCCCGGCGGCGGTCTTGCACCCATTGGCGGATATATTGCAGGTACAAAAAAATGTATAGACCGCTGTCACTACCGTCTTTCCGCCCCCGGAATAGGTCAGGATGTGGGTGCAAGCCTTTCTCTGCTTACTAACTTCTATCAGGGCTTCTTCCTCTCACCCACCGTGGTTGCAGGTGCTCTTAAGGGTGCAATTTTTGCCGCAAACATATATGAAAACCTGGGCTTTAAGTGTGTCCCCGACAGTAAAGAAAGCCGTCACGATATAATTCAGTCCGTTCTTTTAGGCTCCCGTGAAAGAATGCTCGCCTTTGCAGAGGGCATTCAGAAAGCAGCTCCTGTTGACAGCTACGTTACCCCCATTCCCTATCCCATCCCCGGTTACAACTGCGACGTTGTTATGGCTGCAGGCGCATTCGTTCAGGGCTCATCCATAGAACTCTCAGCAGACGGCCCCGTAAACGAGCCCTACGCAATTTATTTCCAGGGCGGCCTTACCTGGTACCACGCAAAATTCGGCATTATGATGTCCCTTCAAAGAATGTACGAGCAGGGACTTGTTGAGCTCAGATAAAAACTTGGGGCTGTTGCAAATCCGAAAAACGGAGTTGCAACAGCCCCAGTTCCTTTTATGATTATTAATCCATTGAAGAATTTTATCATAATCGCAGCTTAATCTTTCCTATCTCTTCTCTATTCTTTCCAAAGAATATAAAACAGAGATTATTAATATTTTACCGCAATCTGCAAGTAGCTGCGATTTATTCATATGTTATTTTTGTTATACGAATATTATCAGAACAGAGTATAAACAAAAGAAAACACAGTACTTGTAGATAAAAAGAAAAACACAAAACCGATACACATGAGGATTATAATTATCGGCAACAGGAAGAGAATTTTATTATGGGAAAAGAACATAAACAGATTATATAAAACTGCAAAGAACGGATGCTTCTTACCAACAAAGTCGCTGTAATTATAATCACTGAAAAAAACCGCAGTATCTGTTTTTTCTGACCATTTCTCAAAGCCGTATCCTAACTTTATTCTCTTTTTTGTAAACAGAGAAACAAGGAACAATAAGACATATACAGGAAAAATAAAGATCATTACAATCGGTTTACCTATACGGTTGGTTACCTTTTTCAAAAGCTTCAGCGGGAAACTGTAAACAAGCGGATATATTACAGCAAGAAGAAAAACTGCAACACCGAAGAATAATATGCAATAACCGATTTTTTCCTCTGCACCCATGCTGCATATTATTTTCATCAAAGAGCTGATAATGATAACTGTTCCCGCAACCATTCCGAAAATGTTGCATTCTGATATTTCCTTTTTTCTGTCAGCAAAGCTTTTATACTCTGAAAATGTGACTTTTTTGATATCGGTATTTTTTTTCATTTATATTACCTCTACATCATTTTTCAGTATAAGTCGGTTACCTATTATAACGCAGTCTATCCCCGAGTTCATAAAACTGTGATATGCATCGCATACATCATTGACAATAGGTTCGCCTTTGATATTAAAAGAAGTATTAATTACAACTCCTACTCCCGTAAGCTTTTTAACTTCTGATAAAACATTATAGAAAAAAGGATTATCTCTTTTGGAAACTGTCTGCACTCTTGCAGAATAATCTATATGTGTTACAGCAGGAATATCAGACCTTGCAAAAGATGCAGTTTCAGCCAGAGTTTCGCCGTATTTTTTCGGCAATCTTCTTTCCTCTTTTACGGGAACAGCCATAAGCATATATTTTGATTCTTCTTCAATATCAAAAAACAGTGAAGCATCCTCTTTAATAACTGCAGGAGCAAAGGGTCTGAAGCCTTCTCTGAATTTTATCTTACTGTTCAATTTCTGCAGCATATCAGCATCTCTCGCATCTGCAAGAATGCTTCTGTTACCCAATGCTCTCGGACCAAATTCTGCAGGTCCCTTGGCTATTGCTACTATCTTACCTTCTGATATAAGCTTTGCCGCAATTTTTGCCAGCTTATCATCAGTATAAGTTTGCCAGGAAGCCTGAAGTTTCTGAAGCTTTTTATCATCTTCGGGCGAAGCGTTTTCAACAGAATATCCGAGAAGACTTGCTTTCATACTGTCATATACCGAATAATTGCGTTTAGCTTTATTCTTTAAATATAATCCGTAATAGGCAGCCCCCAAAGAAGCACCTGCATCACCTGCAGCAGGCTGAATCCATACAGAATCAAAAATTCTGCTCTTTCTTAATTCCCCCACAGAGGTAACATTAAGAGCAACACCGCCTGCCAGACACAGGTTTTTAATACCGGTTTTATTTCTGACAAACTGTGCTGTTTTCAGAATAATTTCGGTGGTTACCGCCTGTATGCTTGCAGCAATATCAGCATGAAACTCCGTAATAGGTTCATTTTTCTTACGCCTTTTCCGTCCGAACAATTCTTCAAAGCTTTTGTTTATTGTTTTCATTGAATAGGTATAAGAAAAATATTTCTGATTCAGAATAATGCTTCCGTCATCACCTATTTTAACAATTTTTTCCTTTATGATCTCCTCATACTTCGGTTTACCGTAAGGAGCAAGCCCCATCATTTTGTACTCTCCGTTATTGATTCTGAAGCCTGTATAAAATGTAAACGCCGAATACAAAAGTCCTAAGGAATTGGGATATCGGTTTTCGCCTATCATTTGTATATTATTTTTACTGCCGATGCCGTATGCGGTGGTTGTCCATTCTCCGACACCGTCAATAGTTATTATTGCAGCTTCTTCATAAGGCGACGGATAAAAAGCCGAAGCCGCATGACTTAAATGATGATCCGCGAAGTACACCGGAACATCTTTTTTAATCATAAGCTCTTTTCTGATAATATTTTCTACCCATAACTTATTTGTTATCCAGTCAGGCATAGCCAATAAAAACTGACTGATGCTTTTAGGTGCCTCTAAAAACGCTCCTATAAAAATCCTTCCGAATTTTTTAACCGGATTCTCATAAAAAACAACACATTTCAATTCTTCAGGTAAGATTTTTGCACTGTCAAGGCAAAACTTTATTGCATTTATGGGGAAAGCCGGATCACCTTTGATTCTTGTAAATCGTTCTTCTTCTGCAGCCGCAATAATTCCGCTTTCGCTGATAATCGCTGCCGCTGAATTATGATAAAATGCAGAAATTCCGAGAATATATTTTCCCATTTTTATTTCCTTTCCTTATTGTGCCTTTTGAATTTTTATCTGCAGTCCGACTTCCTCTGAGCTTTCTGAGTCAACACTTATACAAAATGAAGAAACCTTGGTCTTTTCCGTATCAGTCCAGACAAAGCTGCTTTCTTCCGTCTTTCCGAATAAGGAATAGCACCTGTCATCATATCCAAGCTTTTCATTATATCGGGTATAATACAAATCTATGCCTGACACCTCAGAATCTGCTGTTATTTCTACTGATTCAATATCGACAGGACATTCAAATGAAAGCTTAATATAATCTTCACCTATGGGATAGTTTAATAAATAAGAATTAGTATACTGGTTATAAATTTTTGTATTCTTATTTTTTTCGGGGTATGTTAAGCTGTATATCAGTTCATTTTCAGTAATCTGAACCGTTTCAAAAGAAATTTTATTCGGAAGATACTCATTTATTCTGAAAGGCTCATTATACTGCATAACAGGTTCGCCCAATATGTCACCGAAATCTTTTTTCAGAAATTTTTCTATATATTCTGCATAACATTTATTTACTGCAGGACCCGGATGTCTGTTTGCAAAATTGACATGGTAATTCTTCTGATGTCTTCTTCCCGAATAATTGCTGCACAAATACTGATGACAATCATAAAAGCATACATTACTGTAATTTCCCATATTATCATAAAACGGTGCATAATGTGCGGGATAGAACATTTTATTCGGTTCTCCGGGCAATGTCATCAGGATTACGGGAAAATCTGAACTTTCTGCAAATTCATCAAGAGGCTGAAGAAACTCTTTTTCATATTCTGCAAAAACATCATCTGACAGCGTTGTAATTCCGTCATAGTATGATGAACCGTATTTTTCGTTATACATGGTTTTTGCTCTTATATAGTTTGCAAGACTGTCTGATATATTAGGAAATACACTGTTGAATAAAGCATTATCAGCCAAGGGATAATTAAAGCTTCTAAATTCTTTACTTTGTACTGCCTCCAGATCTTCGGCATCATTATAAACATACCCGATTATCACAATATCAGGCTGCAGCTCTTTTACAAGATTTGTTTCTTTCAGCCATGACAATTCTACAACAGAGCTTGCACCTGCAATTCCTACACCGAAAACATTGCATTTATATCCTTGTTTTCTCAATGAAAGCTCCAACACATTCCAGAAAAGCTCATTTCTGTTTGTACAGCCGGCACCCCATACAAAAGAATCCCCTATAATAACAATATTTACAGCATCATCTGTATCATATATATCATCGCAGTACATTTCACTTAAGGGATATCCAATTTCATTTTTCATTTGATTAAGCTTACTGTCAGGGAGATTAAAATGCTTTTTCAGTGAAATTTTCGATGCAGGGGAAATTTTTGTCCATTCCATATTCATCAGAATAGTTCTGAAATCTTCTGTTTCAATTTCCTGCAGATTATCCGGAATTTTATTCTTATGAGATAAAAATTTTTCAATACACATAAAAGCAATTACAAAAATCACAGAAAATATTATCAGATTTCTGAAAATAACAAATAAGTAGTGAATTCTCTTTTCCATTTTGCTTTACTCCTGCAGAATTTTTATGCTTATTCAAAAAATATGGCACAATATATTTTATATTTTTAAGTATAGCGTATAATTTTTTTTATTACAACAATTTTTTGTATTTTGTTGTACAACCCGATGACCATTTTGTTCAATAACATTTTATCGGGTAATTATAAATCAGTTTTCTCAGAATTATCTTCACCTTTTCAACAAAATAAAGCATTACAGATAAAAAGGACGCATTCCTTTCTGCGGAGTGCGTCCTTTGTCTGTTAAATTATGCAGCTGTTGTTTCTTCAATAGCTTCGGTTGTTTCTTCGACAGCTACTGTAGTTTCCTCAATAGCTTCAGTAGCTTCTTCTGCTGCGGTTGTTTCCTCTTCGGGAACAAGGGGTGTTACAGCGCCGTATGTCATCTGAAGTGCTTCTACAAGCTGACCTTCGCTGTTTTCATCAATAGTAACGGTAACTGTATCACCGATATCAAAGAGAACTACCATATCAGCCACATCTGCGGCAACGTAGTAATATACACCTGAGTTATCAAGCTCGATATAGAAATATGTGTTGCCTGAAACAACAGTTGTTCTTATATCGGAAATGCTGCCTGTAACGGTACCCGTGCCGTTTGCTTCATCGCTACCAGGTACAGAAGGTTTATTTGCAGATGCATCAAAGCTTATATCAATAACAACAGAGGGGCTGAGAGCCTTTAAGCCCTTGATATATTCGCTGACAGCACTTGAAAGATCGTCATTTTCTTCAGAGGGAATTGCAACAACGTTATACTGCTGAACGTTAACCATAGCATATGATTTTACGATATTTGCACTGTCCTTAAGAGCCATAAAGTAGGTAGCTTCGCCGTCGATATTAAGAAGGATGGGGAATGCAGCCTTCCAGCCCTTATCCGAAACCTTACCCTGTGCAGAAAGCTGTGCTGCAGCTTCTGTTGCACCTGTGGTATTGTAGAAGAAGCCTTCCTTGGTTCTCTGGTTGATAAAGAAGAAGCCGAGAATTGAGTCGTCGGAAGTAACGGAAGTAACACCTGTGTAAAGGTAAACGTCATCACCTACTGCGATGAATGAATAACCCTGAGAAGCCTGCTTAACGCCGGACTGACCGATAATGGAGTTCCAGAAACCGCCTGCATATTTACCGAGATAGTTATACTGCTGAACAAGCAAGTCTGCATCAAATGCCTGGTCGATCCATGCAATTTCGGAATTGTCAGCACCGATTTCTTCTGCTGTGTAATAAATGTCTTCACCTGTAACAGCATCAACAAGAAGAACACCCACAACATCGTCACCGCCAACAAGACCGACGGTCTTTTTGATGTGTTCAACAACCCAGAAGGGCTTACCGGAATCATCAATTTCAAAGGAAGTATCACCGAAAATGTAGGTGGGATACTTAAAGCGGAGATGTCTTGCAAGATATTCACCGAAGTGCTCTGCAGTTGAATACTTGATATCGAAATCTGTAATAAGCTGTGCTTCCTGAGTATTGAGGTTAACTCTTACGTAACCGGGAATACCTTCATAATCGGCACCCATAACGGAGTTTGTTACCCATTTGAAAATATCACCGTACTGAAGAGGATAAACTCTGTAGGGAGAACCCTTGTAGTTTATCTGAGTGGAGTCATTTTCGAGAATTTCAAACTGAGATTCAAGACCGAGAGTAGAGAAATCACCCAGAGTCTTATCTGCAAGGGCACGTGCAGCATCCTTATCGATAAGAGGAACCTTGTCAAAGTCTGAAATACTGTCAATAACAGAAATTGTGTTGTCAAATTCTGCATTTTCAATGGTAAGAATTTCAGCATAACTCTTTGCTCTGAAGAAGGGGCTTGAAATGATATAGCCGATACCCACAATAAGTCCGAGAACAAGAGCAAGAATTACGGGTACTGTTGCCTGGCGTTTTACATAAGGCACGTATTCGGGCTTTGCAAAAGCACCTGATGTGATAAATGCAGAACCCACATAAGAACCCAATACAATAGCCCAGTAAATATAAAAATCATATGACTGGAGGTTCATAGGCGGCAACAGGAAATAATATGCCACAACTGCAACTATCAGTGTGATAACAATATTGATAATGATTTTAAGACCTGCTTTTTCGGGGGGAATAAGCACATCTTTTACACTTTTTTTC
The DNA here is from genome assembly GCA_045538645.1 of Acutalibacteraceae bacterium. Classification (GTDB taxonomy): domain Bacteria; phylum Bacillota; class Clostridia; order Oscillospirales; family Acutalibacteraceae; genus RUG806. The sequence goes on from JAZSRT010000120.1 coordinate 62,518, forward strand.
TTTCCGCTGTCGGAAAAATCAACTTTAATAGGATCCATAGTGTCAGCTCCTTTTAATATATGTAAAGATTATTTTACCATAATCTTTTATTTATTGCAATATAATTAATTATTTAACGGGAACTATCTTTTCTTTTCCGCCCATATAAGGACGAAGTGCTTCGGGAATATTAACGCTTCCGTCTTCATTGAGATTATTTTCAAGGAAGGCAATAAGCATTCTGGGAGGTGCAACAACAGTATTGTTGAGTGTGTGTGCAAGATATTTTCCGTCTTTGCCGTTTACTCTTATCTTAAGTCTTCTTGCCTGTGCATCGCCGAGATTTGAACAGGAGCCTACTTCAAAGTACTTGCCCTGTCTTGGTGACCATGCTTCAACGTCAATACTCTTTACTTTAAGGTCTGCAAGGTCGCCTGAGCAGCATTCGAGAGTTCTTACGGGGATATCAAGGCTGCGGAAAAGGTCAACGGTATTCTGCCAGAGCTTGTCAAACCAGATTTTGCTCTCTTCGGGCTTACATACAACTACCATTTCCTGCTTTTCAAACTGATGGATTCTGTAAACGCCTCTTTCTTCTATTCCGTGAGCACCCTTTTCTTTACGGAAACAGGGAGAATAGCTTGTAAGAGCCTGAGGAAGTGTATCTTCGGGAATAATTGTATCAATAAACTTACCTATCATTGAGTGTTCGCTTGTGCCGATAAGATAAAGGTCTTCGCCCTCTATTTTATACATCATAGCTTCCATTTCCGCAAAGCTCATAACACCCGTTACAACGTCACTTCTGATCATAAAGGGAGGAATACAGTAGGTAAATCCGCGCTCAATCATAAAATCTCTTGCATAAGAGATAACAGAGGAATGTATTCTTGCGATATCTCCCATAAGATAGTAAAAACCGTTACCTGCAACTCTTCTTGCGCTGTCAAGGTCAATACCGTTGAATCTTTCCATTATATCGGTATGATAAGGAATGGGGAAAGCAGGAACAACGGGCTCACCGTAACGCTGAACCTCAACATTTTCGCTGTCATCCTTACCTATCGGTACAGATTCATCGATAATATTGGGAATTATCATCATTATATTCTTGATTTTTTCCTGAAGCTCAATTTCCTTTTCTTCGGCAGCGGCAAGGGCAGCAGACTGCTCATTTACCTTCTTTTTCATTTCTTCGGCTTCTTCCTTCTTGCCCTGTGCCATAAGTGCGCCTATCTGCTTAGAAAACTTATTTCTTGAAGCTCTGAGATTGTCTGCTTCAGTCTTATTCTTTCTGCTTTCAACATCAAGGGCTAAAACTTCATCAACAAGAGGAAGCTTGCTGTCCTGAAACTTCTTTTTTATATTTTCTTTTACGGCTTCAGGATTTTCTCTTAAAAATTTTATATCTATCATATTTTACACTCCTTATCAGTCTTCACTGAACAATTTAGCTAATTTCTGCAAGTCCTCTTCGTCAAAGAACTCTATTTCAAGTTTACCGCCTTTTCCGGAATTTGAAACAACAACTTTTCTTGCAAGAACTCCCGATAAAGCAAGCTCGACCTCATCATAAAACTTATCTCTTGCTTTTTTTGGTGCAGGAGCCTTTTTAGGTTTCTTAAGTGCCTTTACAAGCTGTTCTGTCTGTCTTACGGATAACTGTTTTTCAACAATTTCACTTGCAATGTCGGAAATAAGCTGTTCATCTTCAAGTCCGAGTAAGGCTCTTGCGTGACCTGCCGATATTTTTCCTTCCTCAACCATTTTTGCAACTTCTTTGGGCAGGGAAAGTAATCTCAGAGCATTTGCAATTGCGGGACGGGATTTTGAAAGCTTTTCCGAAGCCTCTTCCTGCGTGTATCCGTATTCTTCAATAAGCTTTCTGATACCTGCGGCTTCTTCAATGGGGTTTAAGTCCTCTCGCTGAAGATTTTCAATAAGAGCTATAGCCGCCGCCTCTGCATCGGTAAGAGATTTGATAATTACGGGAATTTCATTAAGTCCTGCCCTTCTTGCAGCCCGCCAACGTCTTTCACCTGCTACAATTCTGTAAGAACCGTCAGACATGGGACGCACAAGAAGCGGTTGTAATACACCGAATTCTCTTATTGATGCTTCAAGCTCCATAAGAGCTTCTTCGGTAAATTTTGTTCTGGGCTGTCCCCTGTCAGGTTCAATATCACCTATGGGAAGCATCACAGAACCGCCCTCAGACAGGGCATCGGATGAATTATCGAGAAAAAGACTGTCAAAACCTTTTCCGAGACCGCCTTTTTTTACTGCCATTTATTTACCTCCTGTCCTGCTTTGACAAAAATTCATCGGCAAAATCAATATATGCTTCTGCTCCCTTTGACCTTTTGTCAAAATATATAATAGGCTGACCGAAGCTCGGCGCCTCTGATAAACGTACATTTCTGGGAATTGTGGTAGAATATACCTTTTTGGGGAAGAATTTTTTAACTTCTTCAACAACCTGTTGCGTAAGATTAAGTCTTCCGTCATACATTGTAAGCAAAACGCCTTCGAGTTCGATATAGGGATTGTAAAGACGTTTTATATTACGGGCTGTAGCCATAAGCTGTGAAAGACCTTCAAGGGCATAATATTCACACTGTATCGGAACAAGAAATGAGTCTGATGCCGTAAGCGCATTAAGAGTGATAAGCCCCAATGAAGGCGGACAATCAAGAAAAATATAATCGTAATTCTCCCATATAACCGCAAGTGCATTTTTTAAAAGACTCTCACGGTTTTTAACATCAATTATTTCAAGCTCTGCACCTGCAAGATCCATATTTGATACTATAAGGTCAACACCCTGAAATTCGGTATGTACAACAGCTTCATTTGCTTTATTATTACCAACAAGCACATCATAAGAAGAAACTTTGATTGATCTTTTATCTATTCCAAAGCCGCTTGTGGAATTACCCTGTGGGTCAATATCAACCAAAAGAACCTTTTTTCCCTTTGCGCCAACACAGGCGGCAAGGTTTACGGCAGTGGTAGTTTTACCTACACCGCCTTTCTGGTTAAGAACGGCAACGGTTTTTGCCATCAGCGGCTCCTCCTTTATATATTATTTTATACTTATTACCAATATAATAAACAAGTATACCAAAGTGCAGGGCAAAAATCAATATTTAATAAAAAATAAATGCTTCAATATGTATTCAATGGTGTATTAAATGTTTCACGTGAAACAATAAAGCCTTAAGCTTACGGTTTTGTAAGCTTAAGGCAATGTTATTACAGAATGTTATTATTCAGCCGAAAAAATCAGAAATTAAAAGCAAAATATTTTTGAATAAGAGCAGTTCGAAAAGCTTTCCTTCAGACAAGCATAAGCCTTACATAATGCATTATTAAGATACTGAAAGAAAAGAGAATCTCCTGTCTTTATATGACAGTTTTTGCACTGTGCGGCATCCATCATTGTAGCTTCCTTCCAGTCGTGACCGGTAGCAGGTACTTCAACACGGTCAAACTTAAGAAATTTACCGCAATGCTCACAATAATAGTTGTATTTATATCTGCCGCTTTCGGTACAGGTAGGTTCCCATTCGACCTCTACTACAGCTTCTCCGGGTACGTGCCCCTGAGCTTTTTCGCCTGCTATACCGCAGATTTTGCAGTAACCGTCTGCAGTACAGGTAGCTTCTGCCCAATCGTGACCAAGTGCATCTACCTTTACTCTGTCAAATTTAAGGAACTTTTCGCATACCGTACAGTAATAATTGTACTTATAGCTTCCCTCTTCTGTACAGGTGGGTTCATATTCTACCTCAAGAACTGCCTCTCCCATTGTATGGCCGGGTGCTTCTCCATTTGATTCACCGCAGGTAAGACAGGTTTCGGGCACAGTACAAGTAGCTTCTGCCCAGTTATGACCGAGAGCATCCACCTTTACTCTGTCGAATTTAAGGAATTTTTCGCATACAGTACAATAATAATTATACTTATAGCTTCCCTTTTCCGTGCAGGTGGGTTCATATTCTACCTCAAGAACTGCTTCTCCCATTGTATGACCGGGTGCTTCTCCATTTGTTTCACCGCAGGTAAGGCAGGTTTCGGGAACAGTACAGGTAGCTTCTGCCCAGTTATGACCGAGAGCATCTACCTTTACTCTGTCGAATTTCAGGAACTTTTCGCATACGGTACAGTAATAATTATACTTATAGCTTCCCTTTTCCGTGCAGGTAGGTTCATACTCTACCTCAAGAATTGCTTCGCCCGTTGTATGTCCGTATGCTTCACCTTTTGTTTTACCGCAGGTAAGACAGGTTTTAGGCGTAGTACAGGTAGCATCCTGCCAATTATGACCGAGCGCATCCACCCTTACTTTATCAGACTTAAGCAATTTATCACAAATAATACAGTAATAATTATACTTATAACTTCCTTGCTTGGTGCAAGTGGCTTCGTATTCAATTTCATATACGGGCGGTCCCGAGATATGCTTGTGGTGTGTAGCAGCAGCCGAAGCCACTATAGGCAAGAATGCAGCAAACACCGCAAGAGTGAAAAACAGTGTCAGAATTCTTTTCATAGTTAATTTGCCTCCGTAAACAGATATATTTATACTCCTGTAAGCACATTTAAGTAAAATAAGACCAGGAATTCAGACTGACCGTATTAATACCTCTTTCGCAGAAAATATCAATTATTCATCTCCTTTCCTTCATTTTAAACCGTTCTGCGATGTGACATTGTGCTTTCATAGAGAAGTATATGACAGAAAAGCACGGGAATATTCACCGGCTGTTATAAAATACGCAAAAAGACAGCCGGGAAAAGCGGCTGCCTTTTTGCTTTGGATGTGGGGTGTGAAAGAGAAAGATATGGGCTGTATATGATAAAGAGTCACCTCTATACCACCTTATTGATTGTAACCTTATATATTATCTGATCTTCCTGAACGCTTTTTTCAGTTTCTGCTTGTATTCCCGATGCTGTCATCATAGCAACAGCGTGTTCTATAGTGTTCTGAAATACAGTATAATCTTTAAAATGTGCGGAAAAGACAGTTTTTTTATGCTCCTCAGTAGCTTCGTATGCTTCATTAAAACTTATATCAAGCGAAATCATCATGTCTATTATTGCTTTCTGGCGGCTCACATCAGTTATTTTACATAATGAGTTTGCAATATTTTCGCTGAAACCCGATGTAATTATCTTTAGTTTTATATCTCTCGGCATAGAAAGAAGGCGCACTCTTGATAAAATAAGACCTTCGGGAATACTGAGTGCAGAGGAAATTTCCTCAAGAGACATAGTTTCCCTCATTCTGTCTATAGCCTCGGCAATTTCAAGAAAATGTAATTCCTTGCTGTGCATATTCTCAACAAGATTCATTATTTTTACATCTTCACTGCTGCCCTTTAATAATAAACAGGGTAAATATGTAAGCCCCGCATCAAGTGCCGCCCTGCGACGCCGTTCACCTGATACAACTCTGTATTTCCCGTTACCGATGCTGTAAACCGATATGGGATTCAATAAACCTACCTGTGATATCGATAATGAAAGAGCATATAATTCATCTGAAGAAATAATGCTTCTTGAACTGTTTTCTGACGGAAAAACATCCTCTGCGGGTATAAGAATTATCCGTCCTCCCGACTTTACTTTATTATTCAACATAGCCGCACCAAAAAAGAGCTGTGATATATTCAAGTAAGGCTTGTCCTTACAACGAAATAATATCACAGCTCTTTTGCGAAATTTAATTATTTATCAGTGTCGTAAATTAAGTAATTTTATTATTATAGCGGTTTTTTGGATATCTGTGCATAGGCACGGGGATATTTTGGTGAAGTTTGCGAAATCTTTTCAGCAATAATTATTTCTCTTTCACTGCCGTCGGGAATGGAATACTTTATCTTATTTTTTACTTTTCCGCCAAGATTAGCTATGGCAGAGCATCCTCTCTGATCTTCATCAGCTGAAAGCACAGCTTTAAGAGGCGCAAACAATCCGCCGACTTTCACAAGAGGAACAGAATATTCAGCAAGAACATTAAGAGAAGCCACAGCACGGGAAGTAACTATGTCATATTTTTCTCTGAACTCCTGCTTTTTTGCCGCATCCTCTGCCCGTATGGTTATAACCTGAGCATCAAGCCCTAATTCTCTCAGTAAAAATCTTATAAAATCAAGTTTTTTGTTAACTGAGTCTATCATTGTAATATCAAGCGAAGGATCGGAGCATAATAATGCCGCACCGGGAAAACCCGCACCTGTGCCGACATCAATTATTTTTTTCTCTTTATCAAGGTCAACATATTTTTTAAGACAAAGACTGTCAACAAAATGCTTTATAACAATGTCATCAGGAGCAGTAATAGCAGTAAGATTAACTTTATTATTATAATCAACAAGAAGTTCGGCATATTTGTCGAATCTGTCAACTGCATCAGAGCTTATGCTGATTTCAAGCTGACGGCAGGATATTTCAAGCAATTCTTTTGAAATCATAACATTACTCTCCTTTTGAATTTTTAGCAAGATATATAAGAAGCACGGAAATATCCGCAGGGCTTACCCCTGAAATTCTCGAAGCCTGTCCTATACTTCTCGGTCTGATTTTTGAAAGCTTTTCAATAGCTTCTGTTCTCAGGTTAATGACGTCTTTATAATCAATGTCTTCGGGTATCAGCTTCACTTCAAGTCTGTGCATCTCATTTACCTGAGCGAGCTGACGCTTAATATATCCTTCATATTTCAGATCAATTTCGACCTGTTCAAAAACTTCATAAGGAAGCTCTTCAGGTCGGTTTTTGTCGAAGGGGGTCAGAACCTCATAATTAAGCTGTGGGCGTCTTATAAGATCAGCAAGCTTACAGCCTGTAGAAAGCGGAGATGTTTCACGTGAAACAAGTAAAGCATTTATTTCTTCACCGGGAGAAATCACAGTACTTTCTGTTCTGTTTCTTTCAATTTCAATCAGTTCAAGCTTTTTAAGAAGCTTGTTATATCTTTCTTCGCTGACAAGACCCAGCTTATAGCCTTTTTCCATAAGACGGATATCTGCATTATCCTGTCTTAATATAAGTCGGTACTCTGAACGGGATGTCATCATTCTGTAAGGTTCATTACAGCCTTTTGTAACAAGATCATCTATAAGAGTTCCGATATAAGAGCCTGAGCGTTCAAGGATAAAGGGTTCTTTATTCTGCACCTTAAGTGCCGCATTGATACCTGCAACAAGTCCCTGTGCGGCAGCCTCTTCATATCCGCTTGAACCGTTAAACTGTCCTGCTCCGAAAAGTCCGTCAATATTAAGAAATTCAAGAGTGGGGCGAAGCTCAAGAGGATCTGCACAGTCATATTCGATAGCATATGCATTACGCATAATTTCACAGTGTTCAAGTCCTTTTATCGAATGAACAAAACCTTCCTGAACATCAATGGGAAGTGATGAAGAAAGTCCCTGCAAATACAGCTCTTCTGTATCAAGACCGCAAGGCTCAATAAATATCTGATGTCTTTCCTTTTCAGAAAAACGAACCATCTTATCTTCGATACTTGGGCAGTATCTTGGTCCTACACCTTCAATATTGCCGCCGAAAAGCGGTGAACGGTGAAGATTATCCATTATAATACGCTTTGTTTCGGCATTGGTATATGTAATAAAACAAGACAATATATTTTCGGGTTTTTCTTCGGTGGCAAATGAAAACGGCACTACCCTTTCATCACCGAACTGTTCTTCAAGCTCGGAGAAATCAACGCTTCTGCGGTTTACTCTTGAAGGAGTACCTGTTTTGAATCTGCGAAGACCTATTCCCTGTTCTTTCAATGAATCTGAAAGACCTATTGACGGGAACATACCGTCGGGACCGCTTCTGTAGCACTTATCCCCCACATATATTTTTCCGTCAAGAAAAGTACCTGTTGCAATAACAACACACCGGGCATGATATACACAGTCAAGCTGTGTTTTTAATTCCCAAAAAGAATTATCACCTCTTTTAAGAGATATAATTTCAGCCTGAACCAAAGACAGATTTTCCTGTTTTTCAAGCACATTTTTCATATACTTGGAATATTCTCTTCTGTCTATCTGAGCTCTGAGTGAATGTACGGCAGGACCTTTTCCGAGATTGAGCATACGGCTCTGGAGAGTATTTTTATCAGCCGCAATACCCATTTCACCGCCGAGAGCATCTATTTCACGTACAAGATGACCTTTGGATGTTCCGCCGATAGAAGGATTGCAAGCCATATTACCTATCCAGTCAAGGTTTATGGTAAAACATATAACCTTAGTGCCGAGTCTTGCCGCAGCCAGTGCCGCTTCAATACCTGCATGCCCCGCACCTATAACAGCTACATCATATTTTCCCGAAAAATAGTCCACGTTAAGCCCTCCGAAATAACTTTTATGTAAAAAATCAGATTAATTATTATATCACGCAATTAAATTTATTGCAATAATGACTTATAATGTATTATAATAATAATGATTATAATATTATTAATGAGGTCAACTATGTCAACAATTGCAGCTATCGCCACACCCAATGCGGCAGGCGGAATAGGAATAATAAGAATATCGGGTGAAGATGCACTTAATATAACCGAAAAATGCTTCAGAGCATATTCAGGTAAAAAAGTTACTGAAATGAAAGGCTATCAGGCATCATACGGACAGATTTTTGACGGAGATTCACCTGTTGATGAAGCCGTTATAATTGTGTATAAAGCACCTAAAAGCTACACAGGCGAAAATGTATGCGAAATATGCTGTCACGGCGGACTTTATATAATGCAGAAGGTGCTCAGACTTATATTCACTCTGGGTGCAGTTCCTGCCGAAGCAGGTGAATTCACAAAACGAGCATATCTCAACGGAAAAATGGATCTTACTCAGGCAGAAAGTGTTATGAGTATTATTTCCGCAACAGGTGAAGCGGCACTCAATGCCGCCAGAAACACTCTTAAGGGCAATGTCAGCAAAAAAATAGGAGAAATATGTTCTTCTCTCATTTCATCTGCCGCCGCCCTTGCCGCCTGGAGCGACTACCCCGACGAAGACATCCCCGCAGTAGAAGGCGAAGAACTGAATAAGACCGTAAAAAAAGCCTCAGAAGAACTGCAGAAGCTTCTTGACCGTTACGACAGCGGCAAGGCAGTCACGCAGGGTGTAAATACCGTAATATGCGGAAAACCCAACGTGGGCAAATCAACACTTATGAATGTGCTTTCGGGCTGTGAGCGCTCAATAGTTACTTCAATTGCAGGTACAACACGCGATATTGTTGAAGAAACCGTAAGAATCGGCGATATTCTTTTAAGACTTGCCGATACAGCAGGCATACACGAAACAGAGGACGAAGTTGAAAGCATCGGCGTTAATATGGCAAAAAACAGAATAGATTCATCAGATCTTATTCTTGCCGTATTTGATGTTTCACGTCCTCTTGATGAAGAAGATATTTCTTTATTGGAATTATGTAAAGATAAAAGATGCCTGGCAATAGTTAATAAATCAGACCTTACACCGTATTTTACAAAGGAAGAAATCGAAAAATACATTCCCTGCACCATAACTCTTTCTGCAAAAAAAGAAGAAGGCACCGAAGAAATAAAAACCGCATTGGAAAAAATTCTCGGAACCGAGGGACTTGATTTTTCACAGGAAATTCTTTCTGCAGGCAGGCAGTATGAATGTGCAAGAAAGGCAAAAGAATGTCTTAAAGAAGCCATATCGGCACTTGAATCAGGTCTTACCGTAGATGCCGTAAATGTGAGTATAGACTGCGCCATAGAGCATCTTCTCACCCTTACGGGCAAAAAAGCAAGTGAAGAAATAGTAAACGAAGTATTCACAAAATTCTGTGTGGGAAAATAACAGATTTTTGTTTTTAAGATACATGAGTAAAAATTTATTTATCTGCGGCATCTGAACATAAAGATTATCCGCACTGTCAAAAAAACTATACGGACTCTTCCTTTGCCGCAGATTATTATGCATTTTTATTCACAGAAAAACTGCCCGTAAAGTAATGCATATAATGGTTTTCTGTAATAATATAACGGACAAATCACAATCAGGTAATAAAAGCAATAATGCCTGCCGACGCTGCAATCGCCCCTGCTGCTGCAGCGGATATAATCTTTAAATAAAGTGCAAGCTTCTTCTTTCTGTCTGATATGTTTTTTCTTTCGGGCGGTGCGGCAGCATCCTTAATGAGAACGTCCGCCTTGGTCTTCAGTCTTGATTCGCTTAAATCCGAAAATTCAGGCTTCACAAAAAACAAAACCTTATCAAAATATGCACTTTCCGGCTGAGCAATTTCTACAACTCTGTGATTAACTCCTTTTAACATAAACAGCACCCTCCGCAGTAATATATTTAAAGTATTATCAGTTTTTTGAAAAATACTCAAAGATTAATCATAATTTATCGAACTGAAAGTTCGATAAATTATGAGATAATAGATAATAGAGAAAAGATAAAAGAAATGGAAGGCGTAAACGCCTTGTTCCGCTTCGCTCTATTTAAAATGCCGACCGCAGGTCCCGATTCTATTATCCATTATCTATTATCTTTTATCTTCATAATTTGAAAGGCT
>JAZSRT010000071.1:0-54325 GCA_045538645.1 Acutalibacteraceae bacterium
AAAAGAAATGGAAGGCGTAAACGCCTTGTTCCGCTTCGCTCTATTTAAAATGCCGACCGCAGGTCCCGATTCTATTATCCATTATCTATTATCTTTTATCTTCATAATTTGAAAGGCTATCGCCTTTCAAATTATGATTTAGTCTATTCTCATTGAAATATCAAAAGCCTTTACGGAGTGGGTGAGTGCGCCCATGGAGATTATGTCTACTCCCGAAAGGGCTTTTTCTTTTATGTTTTCGGCGGTTATGTTGCCGGAGGCTTCTGTAAGGGCTCTGCCGTCGATGTAATCCACGGCTTCTTTCATCTGCGTAGCAGTCATATTGTCAAGCATTATGATATCGGCACCTGCTGCTACAGCCTCTTTTACCTCATCCATATTTCTTGTTTCAACTTCTATTTTAACGGTGTGACCGATTTTTTCGCGAAGCTTATTTACCGTTGCGGTAATGCCGCCGCCTGCATCTATATGATTGTCTTTAAGCATTGCACAGTCGGAAAGATTAAAACGGTGGTTTTTGCCGCCGCCGCAGGTTACTGCATATTTCTGCAATGCACGAATTCCGGGAAGTGTTTTTCTTGTATCTGCAATACTAACGTTTGTTCCTTTTACAAGCTCAACGCACTCGTTTGTTGCAGTGGCAATGCCCGACATATGCTGTAACAGATTAAGTGCGGTTCTCTCTCCCTGCAAAAGCATAGATGCCCTGCCATCCATAGTGGCAATCACATCACCCTGCTGAATCTTATCCCCGTCTTTTTTGTAAACGGTGAAATGACAGTTGGGGTCAAGTAAGGTAAACACACGCATTGCAACATCAATTCCGCAAAGAATGCCTTGAGCTTTAGAAACGAATTTTGCAGTTGTAATGGTGGTTTCGGGGATAACATAAGCTGTGGCGGTATCAAGATAATTAATATCCTCCTCCAGCGCCTTTTTTATAATATCGTCAATATAAAACTGAGGTAATAACATAATTTTCTCTCCTTGATAAATCATAATTTGCAGGGCTGCAAGCCCTACAAATTATGATAATGATGTCGCACCGTTGGTGCTAATGATATCCGTCATTCGACGGATGATATCCGAACAATGTACGGATGATATATTTGTCTGCGACAAATATGAAGGAAGGGCTGACGCCCTTATTCCGCTTGCGCTCTATTGCTCGCACCTGCGGTGCATTGCTGAAAATTTTTTGTTTTTCGTTCTGCACTTATAAAATGCCGACCGCAGGTCCCGACATATTTGCTAACGGCAAATATATCATTAATGCGAAGCATTTATATCATATTGTAAAAGCAATATATCATACGCCAAAGGCGTATATCATTATCGTAATTTATCGGGCATCCGCCCGATAAATTACGATTTATGTATTTTCTTCTGCTTCTTTAAGTATGATATATGCACAGGTGGCAAGGGACAGGGCTTCCAGGTATTTTGTTGTCTGTGCGTATTTTGCGCCTTTGAGTCTTTTTAGTATATTGTCTATCTGCTTAAGGCCGAAACGTATGGCACCTGCATCGGGAAGCACGAAAAACGCTCTTTGCATAATGCTTCTTATCTCTGTTCTGAGGCCTTCGGGCAGGGGAGCGCCTGAAAAATCGAGGTTTACGGGTAATTCGCTGACCTTTGCAAAGCCGTTCGTCATACATCTTTTTATGTCTTCGGCGGCTCTTCTTGAGAATACGAGAGCTTCAAGAAGAGAATTACTTGCAAGTCTGTTTTTGCCGTGAACGCCTGTGTTTGCACATTCGCCGCAGGCATAAAGGCGGGGCACTGTTGTTTTGGAATCTATATCAACTTCGATTCCGCCCATTAAGTAATGCTGACAGGGAAAAACGGGGATAAGGTCTTTTGTGATATCCACTCCGTACCGGCTGCAGCCCTCCGAAATTGCGGGGAAGCGTTCTCTTAAAAAGTCTGCATCCTCGTGGGTAATGTCAAGATAGAAGTTATTGCTGCCCGTTCTTCGGCTTTCGAGAATTATAGACTTTGAAACAACATCACGGGGTGCAAGCTCAAGTCTTTCGTCATAACGGTCCATAAAACGCTCTTTGTTGCAGTTGAGAAGATATGCACCTTCGCCTCTTACGGATTCGCTTATAAGGAACTGTTCGCCGTCTTCAGAATTAAAGGCTGTGGGGTGGAACTGTATGTAGCTCAGATTTTTTATCTTTGCACCCAGCTCATATGCTATTCTGATGCCGTCGCCCGTTGCGGATTTCGGATTTGTGGTGTATTTATATACTCTTCCCACACCGCCTGTGCAAAGCATACAGTAGCTGCAGAAAACGCTGAAATATTCACCGTCCTGCAAAAGGTCTGCTCTGAAGCCGCTTCTTACTCTTACAAGTCTTACAAGAGCAGTATTTTCCTGATAGATTATATTTTCTTTTTGTTCTACCTGCGCCAAAAGCCCTCTTACAAGCTCTGCACCCGTGCAGTCTTTGTAATGGACTATTCTTCTGCGGCAGTGTCCGCCTTCGAGGGTCATATCAAGCTCACCCTCTTTGTCACGGTCAAAGCGGACTCCCATTTCCATAACCTTTCTTACGTCCTCGGGGCCCTCGTGTACAAGAACATCCACGCTTTCGGGGTCGTTTTCGTGTCTGCCTGCAATAAAAGTGTCTTTTATGTGCAGATCATAGCTGTCGTCACTGAGATTAAGAACAGCCGCCACACCACCCTGGGCAAGATTGGAGTTTGATGTGGTTTTGGAATACTTTGAAAGTATCATTACTTTTGTGTCGTTTTCAAATTGCAGTGCACCGTACATTCCCGCTACACCTGAACCCACAACAAGAACATCTATAACGGAAGTTTTTTTATTCATGGTTTTTGCACCTCCCTGAGGCTCAGCCGAGTCTCAGCATTTCATCAATGCTGTGTTTTGCTTTTTTTGCAAGAGCTTCATCAAGCTCTATAATTTCTCCGCCTTCGCCCTTAAGTGCTTTAAGTACTGCTTCGGGTGTTGTAAGCTTCATATCCTTGCAAACCAGCTTTTCGGGGCAGAGATAATAGAAGGTTTTTTCGGGATTATTGGGTATAAGATAATCTGCAACGCCTTTTTCGGTGCCGATTATAACAGGCTTGTCTGAAGACAGGGCAAAGTCGATTATTTCAGCTGTGGAGCCTGCCATATCTGCGTGCTTTACTACATTTTTATCGCATTCGGGATGCACCGCAAGAAGTGCTTCGGGATGCTCTTTTTTTGCACTCAATATATCGTCTTCGGTAATCTTTGCGTGTACGGGGCAATATCCGTCCCACAAAACTATATTTTTTTCGGGGAAGCTTGCCTGTACAAAAGAACCGAGGTTTTTATCGGGGATAAAGAGTATTTCGGGTACATCAATCTGAGATATTATTTTTAATGCACTCGAGGATGTTACGCATACGTCACACTCGGCTTTTAATGCCGCAGTTGTATTTATATATGCAACAACCACCGCCTCGGGGTTGTTCTTTTTATATTCTCTCACTCTTTCGGGACTTATCATTTCTGCCATAGGGCAGGTAGCTTCGGGCACGGGAAGTAAAACTTCAGTGGAGGGTGAAAGTATCTTTACACTTTCTGCCATAAATCTTACACCGCACATCAATACTCTTTTTGCACCTGCGGCAAGTGCTTTTTTTGCAAGGGCAAAAGAATCACCTGTGATATCTGCAATATCAATGATATCGGGATTCTGATATGTGTGTGCAAGAATAACGGTTCCCGTTTCTTCCTTAAGTTTTTTAATCTCTTCAAAAATGGAATCATTCATAATAATATCTCCTTTATTCCTCCGAAGCGCAAAGTCTTATTACAAGGGTGAAAACACCGTCTTCACATTTTATAAGCATCTCACCGCCATATTTTTTTGCGGTGCTTTCAATACTTTTCAGTCCGAAGCCGTGGCTTGAAGAATCTTTTTTTGAGGTTAAATATGAATTGTCTGCAATTTTAACAGGTGTCTGCGAAGTGGGATTTGAAACTGATACAACCGTATAATTTTTGTCACCGTGAATTCTGAGCTTTATATATCGCATATCAGGGTCTTCTATCTTACGGTTGGCTTCAATGGCATTGTCGAGGGCATTGCTGAGAATAATACAAAGGTCAAGTGCCTTTATGTTGTTATCGGTCATATTCACAACATCATAATTTGTTGTGATGCTGTCCCCCTGAGCTTCGTAGAGCTTTTCGTTGAGTATTGCATCAACGGCAGAAATCCCGCTTATTCTTACATAAGAGGATTCATCTATTATTCCGCTCATTTCCTTAAGATATTTTTTTATTTCGGGAAGGTCTCCGTTTTCTGCAAGAATGTTCATTGTAAGCAGATGATTTTTTATATCGTGACGGAAATTTCTTGTGCGGTTATATGCATTTTCAAGGTTTTTTATAGAGGCTTCCTGCAGACTTAACTGGGAAGTTAAAATATCGTTTTCACGTTTGATGCTCATTTGTCTCTGATAAAACCAGAACAGAACGAAAACTACTGCATTTATAAGTATTATACCTATGCAGGAAAGATAGATGTAGGTTGTTATCTGCTGATTGGGGTCGTAGGTTTCAATAATATACTGAAAGACGGAAAATGTAAGAAGTGTTACTGCGGGGACAATCAGCAATCCTAACCACAGCCTGAAAACAATTGTTCCCCCCTTTGTTCTTTTGGGCAGTATGCTTATAAGTACTGCAAGGGGAATCATTATAATATTAGTAAGGCTTATTTTGAGAAGGTCCGTAAACGGAGTTTCTTCCGATAAAATATTGAAATGCTTTGTTATAAACACAAAGCTTATATCGGATAATAAAACAGATACTGCAACCAGTGCGGAAAATATAATTATGCCCGTAATTTTATCTTTGAGCTTACCGTTATACATTGTAAGCAGCATAATTGCCAGAATACAGCATTCAACAATATACCTGAAATTGCCGATACCCGCATATTCCTGAAGCAGTATTACCGTTGCCGCAAGAAGGAAAAATGTAAAATAATCAAAACGTCTGAAGCGGTTTTTTGGTTTGAAATAATTGTTGATAAGAAGATATGCAAGCATTATTTCAAACACCGAAGAAAAAATTCTTGCGGTGTTAAGTATTATTTCCTGATAATTGTTTGTGATTATATCTATCATAGTTTTGTTATCTCATTGCCCACAAAAAGGCCTCATTGGTTTCTTTGGCGCGTCTTTTGCTTATGGGCAGAGTTTCTCCGTTTAATAAGGTAAGGTCGTTTACTCTTACGGATGTGATTTTTTTTGCATTTACGAGAAAAGACTGATGACAGCGGACAAAGTCCTGTTTTTTCAGCTGCTCCTCTATTGAATCAAGCTTTTCATAAAAAGAGTATTCTTCCCCGTGGCATTTTACGGTAATAATACGCTTGTCGCTTTCGAAATACAGAATATCTCTTAAGGGAATACTTACCGTTTCCGATGATTTCTGAAAGGTAAACCGTTCCTCGTCGGATTTTGTAAGCTCACTCAGGCATTCTCTGAAAACACCCGTAAACCCGTGAAGAAGCTCGGGCTTCAATATATATCTGAATGCCCTTACTTCATATCCCGAAAAAACATATTCGGCAGAGGCGGTGACAAATACTATCATTACCTTATTATCAACGGCACGTATTTTTTTTGCCGCTGTCATACCGTCACATTTTTTCATTGTTATGTCAAGAAGTATCAGGTCAAAATTTGCTTTTTCTTCTTTATAAAGGTCAACAAGGGGCTGACCGTCATCAAAAACCGTAACAGTTCCTTCTATATCGGCTTTTGCAAGACAGTCAAAAATGCTTTTTTTCAGAAAGTCGCATATATATTTTTCATCGTCACATACTGCGATATTAAGCATTGTCTTCACCTTTTTTACGGAATATAACTAATTTACTTGCCACATAGTTGAATATTACAACAAATACGGCAACAGCAGCTTTTGCAATAAGGTCATTTAAGTTAAGAACATTTACAAGCAAAGCAAAAATAAGCTCTTCAAAAATAACAAAGGAGATTATTCTTGCACCTATAAAGGATAAAAATTCTTTTGCGAAAACCTTACCCTTCCAGGATGAGCTTTCAAAAACAAAAAGCTTGTTTGTAATAAAAGAAAACAGCACGGATACTATCCAGGCTACGGCATTCATAAGAAGGATAAGCTGGAAGTCGAACTTTCCTAAGGTGAAAAGAATTTTTTCTTCGTAATTATCACCCGCAAATATACCCATTACCATATAAGTTGCAAAATTCACAACCGTGGTAAGAACACCGAACAGAAGATATGATACTATTTCGTACTGTAAAAGCTTTTCAACTCCCGGAATTTTAAGGAACATCTTAAAAAAGGAAATTGAGAAAATTTTGTTGTATATTTTTTCGTAAAATTCTTTAAGTTTCATTTTTTTCTTCTTTCACGGGGGAGAGATTTTCTCTCTCCCCCGGGTAATGATTATTTACGTTTGTTTGCAGTTCTTTCTGCTTTGAGTTTATCATTTTCAGCTTCAAGTGCTGCTCTTGCCTCATCAACACGAATCTTTGCATCTTCGTATTTTGCTTCTATGTCATCAAGATGAGTATAATTTTCTGCCTGCTTGATAAGCTTTTGAGCATCAACAAAGGGCTTTGCGGCACGGTTGAAATATGCGTGACGGTTCATTTCTGCCTTAATGTCCTTTAGTATTTTCTGCTTTTCACTCTTAAGAGATGCAATTTTTTGTGAAAGATCTGCTTTTGTTACGGCATCCTTCGATTTCTTTGCCTTATCGAGGGCAAGATAAAGCTCTTTCATTTCAGCATTGATTTCATCTTCACGGTCATAAAGATTTTCAAGTGTTGAGAAATCAGGCTGAATAAGCTCGTTTGTATCTTTGAAATATTTTTTTGCGGAATTTATGGCTGTCAGCTTTTTCTTTGCATTTTCTATAGCAATTTTTCTTATTTCTTTTTCGTCTTTTGAATTTTTAGGCATAATTCTTGCAGATTTCAGTTCGTTTTTAATGTTTGTCTTATCCATGGAAAGAACCGCATTTATACCTTCTGCATAAATACTATTTGCCTGACTGAGTTCAAACTTGCCGACGGGGGAATAGAAACGGTCAAGCTCATCACAGACGAATTTAGCAATTTCAATTTCGTTGTTGAAATCTTTTGTTTCAAAATAAGCTTTTTTTGCTGCCTTTTTCTCTTCTTTATTTTTTACGGAACGGTAGGCTTTTTTATTTAATTCTTTAGGTTGCTCTGTGCAAAGTCTGCGGGAATTTCTTATGATATCAATACCGTCAACAAGACCTTCGTCATTTGTAACATCGTTGCCGAAGTCTTCAAAGAGAGCTCTTACTTTAAGAACACGCACAACGGATTTCTGTTTTATTTCATTGAAGTCATACCATATATAAGGAATAACATTCATAAATGCGCCGAAGGCGGCAAGGACAATAAGAATCTGCAGAAGATTCAGGAGAATATTTGTATCATAAAGTGCAGAGGTTGCATTTGAATAGTTGTCCTGTCCGTTAGCAAACTGCTCTGCAAGAACCTGGGCTATGGTTTTTCCGTCAACAAGAATGCGGTTGACGATATTCGGGTCGGAGGTTACTTTGAGTGCATTTTCTTCCGTAAGTCCGCTTCTTTCATAAATAAAGGGAAGTACGCTTGAGGTTGCAAGAGTGATAACGGTACCGATAGTTGCAACAGCGGAGAACATACCGTCTATTCTTTCGCCTGTTTTATACTGCTGATAGTCACGGATATCTGCCTGAATTGCGGGGTTGAGGATGTGAGCGAAGGAGCCCATAAGTGCATTAAGCCACAGACAGCCCATAACAAGCCAGATTGTAGCCTTTGTGATATCCTGACAGCAGGGCAGCATCATAAGAATGAAAAGGATATTGAACAGATTGGTTATGATAAGAACAGCTTTTTTGCCCCACCTTTTTATTGCAAAGGGAGCAAGAAGCATTCCCCAGAGAGATGCGTTTCCGTATACGGTAACAATGATACTGTATTCATTGGCGTTGCAGGCTCCGCCGTAGTTATAAAGCCATGCAAGAATATTTGAATAGGAAGATTCAAGGAAGCCTATCCAGCCTGCAAGGGAGATTATCCAGAAATATTTATTTTTTGCAACAGCTCTTAAGGCATCAATAAATTTTATCTGAACAACGTGTGTTTTAGCCTGAACTATTTTTTCTTCGGTGTTCTTGTAAACAACTATGCACAGAAGAAGTCCCAGAACCGTGAGGATGGGATAAAGAAGTCTGTAAACACGTATATCTGTGGTGTTTGAATGGAAAATGTGTTCAGCAATAAGAGGGGAAATGAGATTTACGACAGTGGGAGCAAATGAGTAAACAACACTCTTTACAGATTGTACATTTGCTCTTTCCTGCGAATCGGGAGAGAGAACGTGTATAAGGTTTTCATATGCATCGTAGAAGAAATAATAGAAGAAGTGCAAAAGGAGATTGAGCACAAATATTATTGCGCATTTTGCAACATAAGCTTTGCTTTCTCCGAAAATCTGCCCCTGAAGGAAGGAGATTTCAGAGAATGAGCCGTAGGGTATCCATACCATAGCAAGACATATAATTGCGGAGGGCACTGCCATGGTAAGTATGTACGGTCGGTATTTACCTGCTTTATTACGGGTATTATCAATTATACTTGCACGAATACCTGTAAGAGGGATGTTAGCTATAACACAGATAACGTACATTATATACATATGGGTCGGTTTTACACCCAATGTCATTGTCAGAAGTGTGTTATTTGCCGAAAGCAGACAAGCCGTGCCAAGAGTGATTATCATATAGGCACCTATTCCGCCGAAGGAATAACCGAATATGCCTTTATACGGAACATATTTTCCTGCCGGGGGTGTGTTCCAGTATGTAAAAACATCTGAAACGAGATCTTTTGCTTTGTCGATAAGTTGCATTACAAAAACTCCCTTATAAAATAATACTTCAATATATAATAACATATAAAAATGCTTAATTCAATTATTTTTACAAAAACTCGCAGGGTAATTTTGGTGTAAAATGTATGATTATTTCATTTTTTAGTCTTTTATTTGAATTTAGTTTATGTTATCATTAAATTGGTGATGTATAATGTACAAAAAGTATGCAGAATTTGCGGTAGAAAAAGCAGTGGAGATACTGGCAATCGATTCCCCTACGGGATATACAAGGAATGCTGCGGATTTTGTAAAGAAAGAATTTGAAGCGATAGGATGCTCTGCCTTTATTACCGAAAAAGGCGGTGTTGCCGTGGATATGGGCGGCAAGGACGACAAAAACGCACTTCTTCTTGAAGCGCATCTTGATACTCTGGGCGGTATGGTCGCAGAAGTAAAGAGTAACGGCAGACTGAGAATAACGCCGTTAGGCGGACTGAACGGCTTTAATACCGAAGGCGAAAACTGCCGTGTTATCACAAGAAAAAACGGAATATATGAAGGAACATTTCTTCTTAAAAATCCTTCCGTACACGTAAACGGCGAATTCAGCAAAACAGACCGCAGCTTTGACAATATGGAAGTTGTGCTTGATGAAGATGTAAATAATGCCGAGGATGTAAAAAAGCTTGGTATTAATAATGGAGATATAGTTGCATTTGATACAAGAACGGTGGTTACAAAATCCGGTTATATAAAAAGCCGTTTTCTTGATGACAAGTTAAGTGTTGCAGCCATTCTCGGCTTTGCAAAATTGCTTAAAGACGAAAATATCGAACCTGATAGAAAGATTTATCTTCATATCACGGTATTTGAGGAAGTAGGCCACGGAGCGGCGGCAGTGCCCTTTGAGGGTATTACGGAAGTGCTGTCCGTTGATATGGGCTGTATCGGAGAGGGACTTATGTGTACCGAAAAACAGGTTTCTGTCTGTGCAAAGGATTCCGGCGGACCGTATAACTACGAAATGACAACAAAGCTTATAGAAGCCGCCGAAAAAACAGGTGCCGATTATGCAGTTGACATTTATCCTCATTACGGAAGCGATGCCGAAGCCACTTTAAGAGCAGGTCACGACTTCCGTCACGGGCTTATAGGCCCCGGAGTATACTCCTCCCACGGCTACGAACGAAGCCATAAAGACGGTGTTGAAAACACCATCAGATTGCTCAAAGGACTCTTAATCTGAAATTCGGAATTTTTGTTAGCATATTGCACGTTTTACAGTTGAAATTTTTGTAAGAAAGTGCTAAAATTCCCCTTGTTAAAAATTATACGGCAAGAAGGTAAATTTTTCGTGTCATCTCAACTTTCTTATTCATTAAAAGCAAACCGCTCCGTCTTTCTGAATGGAATGAAAGACGGGCTTCCCATTGGTTTCGGATATTTTGCCGTTGCGTTCTCGTTGGGTGTTGTTGCAAAAAATGCAGGGCTTTCGGCTTTTCAGGGATTTATTGCAAGTGCTTTGTGTTCTGCTTCTGCAGGTGAGTATGTTGCATTCACACTTATTGCGGCAAATGCATCTTATATAGAGGTTGCAATAGCCACCTTTGTTGCAAATGCAAGATATATGCTGATGTCCTGTGCATTAAGTCAGAAGGCATCCCCCGATATGCCGTTCAGACACAGACCCTTATCGGCTATGTATATTACGGACGAGCTTTTCGGTATATCTGTTGCCCGAAGCGGTCCGTTTAATCCTTATTATCACTACGGCGGCTCTCTTACTGCAGTTCCCCTGTGGGCACTGGGCACCGCATTGGGTGTAATTGCAGGTAATGTTCTCTCAGCTTCAATTGTGAGTGCATTAAGCGTTGCACTTTACGGTATGTTTATGGCTGTATTTATTCCGCCTGCAAAAAAGGATAAAATAATTGCGGCACTTGTTATAATAAGCTTTATACTGAGCTTTGCCGCAAGCAAACTGCCGTATATCTGCGAAATTGCAGAGGGTACCCGCACAATAATTCTTACGGTAATAATAGCAGGTGCTGCAGCAATATTCTTCCCGAAAAATGACGATGAAGAAGAAAACGGGGAGGAAAAAGCAGTATGACACACAATATTTATATCTACATACTCATTATGGGCGCTGTATCTTATGCTATAAGGGCACTGCCCATGACGATGCTGAGAAAACCCATAAAAAACCGTTTTATAAAATCCTTTTTATATTATGTACCCTATGTAACCCTTGCCGTTATGACATTCCCCGCAATAATAAATGCTACACAGTCACCTGTATCGGGACTTCTTGCACTTGCAGCGGGAATAATTACGGCAGCTATAGGCTTCAATCTTTTTAAAGTGGCAGTTTCCTGCTGTGTTACGGTGTTTGTAACTGAGCTTATTATGAAACTGATTGAAAGCCTGTAAAAATTTTTTACGGAGAGAAAATAAAATGACAGTTATTGAAAACAAAACCTTTGATGAAGAAAGAGCTTTATACGGAAGTGACGGTGTTAAAGCCGTTAACTGCTGTTTTGACGGACCGGCAGACGGTGAGAGTGCTTTTAAGGAAAGCAGTAACATCACCGCCGAAAATTGCTTTTTTAATTTAAGATATCCCTTCTGGCATACCCATACACTTAATATAAATTCCTGTGAAATGACCTCTTTATGCAGAGCGGCTTTATGGTATTCCGACAATATAAATATAGCAGGCTCAAAGCTTCACGGAATCAAGGCTTTAAGAGAATGTGAAAGTATAAAAATAACCGATTCGGACATAATTTCACCCGAATTCGGCTGGTTTTCAAAAAATATAAATATGAATAACACCTCGGCAGAGGGTGAGTATTTTATGCTTAAAGCAGAAAATCTCAATTTCGATAATGTATCGCTTAAGGGAAAATATTCATTTCAGTACATAAAAAACTGCACCTTCACAAACTGCAATTTTGATACAAAGGATGCTTTCTGGCACGCAGAAAACATCACCGTAAAAGACAGCATAATAAAAGGTGAATATCTTGCCTGGTACAGCAAAAGCATCACCTTTATAAACTGTAAAATATCCGGCACACAGCCTCTTTGTTACTGTGAAAAGCTTAAGCTTATAAACTGCACAATGGACGGTGCCGACCTTTCATTTGAAAAATCCGATGTAGAAGCTCAACTTGATGCACCAATAATCAGCATCAAAAATCCCGTATCCGGCCGTATAGAAGTTCCTTCATATGATGAACTGATACTTACTCAGAAAACAGAATGTGAAATAATAACCCGGCAGTAAAAAACCGCCGGGTTACAATTCATACAAGTTGTATTACCGTAGGTTCAAACCCGTGTCCGGCACCTGTATCTATATTTATCCAGGTGTCGGTTTTTATTATATTATTCTCATACTCTTTTCCGTAGTTGACTGTGGGAGTGTGGCCGAAAACTGTTATTATGCCGTTATCGAAATATTTTGTATCTATATCGGGCCTTGTCCACAGAAGTTCTTTTTCGGAATACTGTGACAGGCGTTTTGTTTTGCTGAAATTTCCCAGTCCGCTGTGGGTAAGAATATAATCGTGGTCTTCTGTGCTTACTGCTTCATATAAAGGCAATTCTTTCAGAAAATCATATATATCTTTAACGGCTTCGGGTTTTTCCTTCCTTAAGGCTTCAAGTGTCACAATACCGCCGTTTGCCATCCAGGTTGAATAAGCAGCCAATTTTTCCTGAGTAAGTGTGTCTATACTTTCATCGGTGATTTCAGAAAAAAGAAACTCACTGTCGAGCATCATTTTTTCGTGATTACCAAGCAGCATCTGTACATTTGACTTACCCATTATCCATTTAAGAAGCCTGATTCCGTCTTTTCCTCTGTCTATAACGTCACCGAGAACATAACAAAAATCATCTTCACCGAAATTTATTTCTTTGAGCTTATCCGTAAACTTTTCTAAAGGATATCCGTGAAGATCGGAAACTGCGTAAATCATATTTATCCCCTCTGTTCAAGATTTGCTTCATAAAGCTTACGGTAGAATTCTTCGGGAACCTTCAGATCCCCCTTGCCTGTTATAAGCTCTATATCAGGTTTATTACTGCCGTGAAAATCACTGCCGCCGCTTTCGAGCAGACCGAAACGGTCGGCAAGTTTTTTTGCTTTTTCCGAGTTTTCGGCACTGTAGAGGGAATACCTTGTTTCCATTCCCATAAGTCCGGCTTCTGCGGCACGGGGCAAAAACTCTGTAATTTCATCCTCGCTGAGACTTATAAAAGGATGTGCAATTACGGGAACAGCATTTATACTTCTTATAAATTTTATTATGTCAAGTGTGTTTTCACGCTTCGGGGGGATATAAAATCCCGCTTTTTTTGAAAGCACTCCGTCAAAGGCTTCTTTATTATCTGAAACATAACCTTTTCTTTTCATTTCGGCAGCAATTGCGGCACGGTTAAAGGAACCGCTTACCGCTTCACTCTGTAATTTTTCAAAGGATATGTCAAAGCCTGCCGAATTAAGCCTTTTTATCATATCGTAATTACTCTGAGTTTTTCTCTTTTTATATTCATCCGATAAATCATCAACAGCTTTATAGTATTCACTGCCGATAAAAAAGCCTAAAATATGTATTTCTTTTCCGTTATAATCGGATGAAAATTCAACACCCGGTACTGCCGTAACACCGCGCTTTTCGGCGGCTGACATAAACCTTTTAAGCCCCATTGCAGTATTATGGTCGGTAAGCGCTATTATAATTTCGTTTTCTTTTGCATAATCAATAAGCCCTTCAGGCGTCCAGGTTCCGTCTGAAAAAACCGAATGACAATGAAGATCACATTTCATAAAAATCTCCCTTAAATACCGATTTTTACTGATATTATTACTTTTACAGCCGACACACTTTATTGTATGCCGGCTGTAATTATCTTTTATTAAAGAAATGCTACAAGTGCGGCGGTGCAGACACTGCCTGCCATAAGCACAGCCAATATAATAGCGATAATTTTAGTTGTTTTTTTATTCATTTTTATTCTCCTATGCCAAGGACTGCCATAATGTCCTTTTTATATTTTTCCGTCTGCTCTTTAGCTTCAGCTTCATTTGCCCCCTGAACCATAGCATATATTTTGATTTTGGGTTCCGTGCCCGAAGGACGGATAATTATCTTATCTTTATTATCTGCCTGAAGAATAATAACATTTGATGAAGGATAGTCAAGCTCTGTCTTTTCGCCTGTTTTTACATCAAGTGCAATGCCGGGCTTATAGTCTTCAACTCTTACTATATCCTTACCGCCCAATGATTTAGGAGCATCCGCACGCAGAGAATCCATCATTCCGAGCATTTTCTTCATACCGTCTGCACCCTCAAAGGCAAAGTTAAACAGTGCATTGTTCCAAAAACCGAAACGCTCATAGAGTGAAGACATAACATCAACAAGAGTTTTACCCTGTGATTTATAAAAAGCTGCCATTTCACAGATAAGCATTGATGCATTAACGGCATCCTTATCCTTTGTGTGCATGCCCGAAAGATAACCGTAGCTCTCTTCAAAGCCTAATTCAAAGCGGTCTGCTTCGCCTTTTTCCTGAAGCTCTGTCATAAGCTCGCCGATATACTTAAAGCCTGTAAGCACATTTTTAACTTCTGCACCGTAGCTTTCTGCAACGGCTGTAGCCATATCCGAAGATACAATGGACTTTATAATTATGGGGTTTTCTGCGAGTGTTCCCTTTGCCTTTTTCTGTGAAAGGATATAATCAACAAGAAGGCATCCCACATCATTACCTGAAAGAAGCTTGTATTCACCGTCACTCAGCACCGCAATACCAACTCTGTCGCAGTCGGGGTCGGTTGCAAGAAGAAGGTCTGCTTTGTTTGTTTCGGCAATTTTCAGTGCCTCATTAAAAGCATCTCTGATTTCGGGATTGGGGAAAGAACAGGTGGGGAAATTTCCGTCGGGATTTTCCTGAACGGGAACCACTGTCACATTCTTTACTCCTGCCAGAGAAAGTATTTTTCTTACAGGCTTGTTGCCTGTTCCGTTAAGAGGTGTATATAAAACAGAAAGGTCGGATTCCTTTGTGATATCGGGGTTTATGCTTCTTGAAAGCACAAGAGAGAAATACTTATCAAGAAAGCTGTCTTCGATAAATTCAATAGTGCCCTCTTTTACTGCTTCATCAAAGCATACTGTTTTTACATCCTCAAAAATATCACATTTATTGATATACTGAAGTGTTCTCTCGGCGGCTTCGTCTGTCATCTGATAGCCTCTTTCGTCATAACACTTATATCCGTTATATTTTGAAGGATTATGGCTTGCAGTTATAACAATACCCGAAGAACAACCCAGCTCCTTTACCGCATATGCCACAATGGGAGTGGGCATAAGCTCTTTGAAAATATAAACCTTTATTCCGTTTGCCGCAAGAACCGATGCTGCAGCTTTTGCAAATTTATCGGAATTGATTCTTGAATCGTAACCAACGGCAACAGAAGGATTTTCAAATGCCTCGTTAAGATAATTACAAAGTCCCTGAGTTGCCTGCGAAACAGTGTAAACATTCATTCTGTTTGTACCTGCTCCCAGCACTCCTCGAAGACCGCCCGTTCCGAAAGCAAGATTCTGCCAGAAACGGTCAAGAATTTCATCATCATTTCCTTCAACGGATCTGAGCTCGGAAAGAACCTCCTCCTCAGAAGCCTTTTCAAGCCACAGATTGTAAAGCTTATTAATATCATTCATAAAACCGTATGCCCCTTTCATAAAAAACTGTATCAGATTAATTGTATAATATTATTACTCAAAAAACAAGAATAAACACAAATTCTGTTACTTCTTACTTTTTAATTCAATCAAATCACGGTAGCTTATGAGTTCTACTCCGTGTTCATTCAGATATTTTTCTGTTTCGGGATCCTTCATAAGCTGATATTCCCACACTCTCTGCCACCAGTTGCCGGTGATACTCTTAAGCTCGTCGCTTTCCTTTGCGGGGTGAACAAAGGTCTCTGTTACACCCTCGGGAATATCTGACCATATTTCAAGTATACGCTTTCTGTAGCTTTCGTATGTATCCTTGGGCATTACTCCCCAATCAGGGAACAGAAGATAATCGGGCATTATAACACCATATTTTTTTGCCCATGCCTTAGAAAGCTTTGTGCAGGCGGCATATGCAAAATAGGGCACGCCTCTGGGACAAATACGCTTGTCACTTTCAAGGAACATTCTGTAGGCATATCCGTATTCACCGCAGACACGAAGTGTCATTTTAAGAAGACTGAATCTGCCTGTAAGATGACCGTAAAGAGAACCCATATGGTTATCAACGTGTGAGGGCTTCATTCCCCATTCATGGGCAAGCTCTATCTGGGCTCTTGCCTCTTTTTCAAGTTCATTGAGATCGCCGTGTTTTCCTACCTGCCTTGCGGAATGCCACATAAAGCCCTGTTCATCAATAAGGCTCTTTCCGTCAGTCAGCGGCTTCCAGCGGTAATCCTTCCACTCGGCAGTCATTGTAAGATGAATGCCTATGGCATATTCGGGATGTGCTATGGAAAAATCCACAGCATCCTTTGCCGTGGGACAAGGCATCATAATAGTTGCAGACTTTAATCTTCCCGACTGAAACAAATCAAAAACCGCCTCATTAGCACTGTGACACATACCGAAATCATCGGCATTAACAATAAGATATTTACCCATATTTATTCCCCTTTTTTTAATTTTTATATTATCAGCTTGTGCATCAACTTACTTATTAACTTGCTTATTAACTTGCTTACTATCTTACCACATCCGCAGAAAAATATCAACAGCAAAGGAATTGCGGGATATCTTTCAATAAAATATTTTATGTGCAGTGAAGAATTATTAAAACACTTGAATATCCTGATATGCTTTGTTATAATAAAACCACCACACTATAATTTAATATTGTTTTCTCACAAAGAGGTTAGTGTTTTTATCTTTTGGTAAAAGCACAGACTTCGTGATTTCGTATTCCCTTTTTGTGAGAAATGAAATTATAGTGTGGTAGCTAAACGAAGTTTGTGTTTTTCGTGTGTGCAGACTTCGGTTAGCACACACTTTTTTATTTTCAGGAGGTAAAAACATAAATGAAAAACACGATGAAGAAAATTTTATGCACGGTACTTGTTGCCGTTATGTGCATAACCTGCCTTCCCGTAAGCTTTGCAGCTGAAACAAGCACAGTCGAAATCCCCTCTGATGCCGTTGAATTCAACGGACATTACTATAAACTCTTTACATACAAGAAAAATTGGATAGATGCCAAAAAGCATTGTGAAGAATTAAACGGTCATTTAGTAACTATAACATCAGAAGAAGAACAAAATTTTGTTTTTTATCTCTTGAATGATGATGCAGCATCAATTGGCCTTTATGATATTGAGGAAGAAGGAAACTTTAAATGGATAACTGGCGAAGATATCGTATATACAAAATGGAGAGAAGGTGAGCCGAACAATAAGGGGGATGATGAGAACTGTGCTCAGCTTGGAACAGATGGATATTGGAACGATATGCATACAGAAAAATTCAAATGGCATTACCTCTGTGAATGGGAACCTGTTGAGGAAGTTAATATTTACAATATCGGCGAAGAAACCTATGGTTTCAAAAATTATGGTGACAGCGATTCCAGCGGTGGTCACTGCTTTGGAATGTCGGTAACAAGCTCAGGATATTATTTAGGAATATTACCTAAGCCCTTTGATGATGATAAAAATTTATATGAATTAAAAGAAACAACTGCTATAAAAGCACCTATTTGTTACTATCACGGACTTCAGGGAAGCTTAAGAGACGGCGCTATCGTTGCAGGTAATAATGATATAGCAACCGATTGGGATGATGTAATAAACTATGTTAACAACCACAACTACGATGGCAAAGGAAACTTAGTAATAGGTTACGGAAAAACAAACGAGGGCGGTCACGCTGTTAATTTTTTAAGGTATGAAGTTGTTAACGGTCAGGAAAGAATATATGCTTATGACAACAATTGCCCAACAAAAGAAACATATTTTTATCAGGATGAAAACGGAAATATTCAACAAGCTGTTTATGAAACATTTTCCGGTACGATTGATAGCTTTATTTGCCTCGTGTCTGTTTCTTCATATCTTTTTGCAACCTCCGGAAAAGAGAATATGGATAAATACAGACGATTGGCTGTATATTCCGATAATTCAATCAAAATCAGCAACTCATCAAAATATCTGATGTTTGGTGAAGTTGAAATCGGTGAACATTATGTACATGAAATTTCTGAAGATGTTACAACTGTAAAAATTACTCCTTTGAAAGATAAAGCTACTTTCACTTATATGGGGAAGGAATACAGTTTCGGTGAAATTGATGAGAGCACTTATGCAGAATTGACCTTATCGGCTGAAGAAGGAGATGTGCCTGAATTTACAATTATAAATACTCCAGAAGACACGCCGACACAGCCTGATGAACCGGAAACACCTGACGAAACCACAAAAAACTGCACCTGTATGTGCCATTCAAATGAATTTATACGCTTTATTCACAAGCTTCTCTGTTTCTTCTTCAGAATTTTCGGTATGGAACAGTATCGTGTATGCAGCTGCGGTAAGGCTCATTGGTAAATTAAGCATTCAAAAAAACTCCGGGGCGGCTGTCCCGGAGTTTTGATTTATGTGCTGTTAAATTAATTATTCTATTCCGCGGTACCCGTGTTTTTCTGCATTACCTAACAAGTACAAAAAAGCAAAAGCGGGAATTCTCAGCAGTTCTTTTCCGCAAGAGGTATTGTGTACACCAAAATCTGTTGCGTTTTTTGTAACTATAATTGCAGCAGAAGCATCTTCACATAATTCTGAAATTGCATCATCGTCAGCAATCGGAGCACCTTCACGGTACTTAACCTCAATTAAGATATTTCTGATATTGGGATAGTCAACCACGATGTCTATCTCTTTATTCTTTTTTCCCCCGCGGAAATAACCGATTGATGCGGCAGATTGATAGTAGAAAGCTGCAACATGCTTATAGATTGCCGTTTCCACAACTTTTCCCATTCCGACAGCATCTGTCATAATCGTATCATCCATAAGTACCGCATTACGTATGGCTGCATCTGCAATATATATTTTAGGTCTGGCCTTAAGCACTTTTTTGCCTGCCATATCCACAGGCCAGCTCTGATAAATAAGATTTGCGCTTTCAAGATACTGTATATAGTTTTCTACTGTTGTGCGTGAAACACCATTCAACTCTTTGGTAATGGCTTCTATGGATACAATTTCAGATGATACATTACACAGATATAAAAAGATCCGTTCAAGCTCTGTTGCATTCCGTATACTGTACAAAGACGGAAGGTCTCTCTTAAGCACCTTATCCACAACATCTTCACGCATGACCTGCTGTGCCATCAGATCATTGTCCGCGAGAGCAAGTTCAGGAAAACCGCCGACAAGCAAATACCGCATAAAATGATTTTGTACTCCGGATAAGCGGAGCATAATCTGCGTTCGTTCAGGCTGCGTCATATGCAGAAGTGAAGTCACCTTAAGGTCAGGCGGAATATCAGGGCAGTCAACATCAAGCAATTCGCAGTATTCATAAAAAGACAATGTAGGCACCTGAATCACGGTCCATCTGCCGGCACCGCTTTCTCGATTCCCCTTCATTAATGCGGGACTTGCCGATCCGGTTGCAACAACACTTGTATCAGGCTGATTATCGTAAATTATCTTTAACCAACGATCCCAGTCCTGAGCATACTGAATCTCATCAAAAAAGTAATATACATCCTGTTCGGCATAAATATTTTCATGATAGCATTCCAATACTTCATGAAACTGACTTAATTTCAACATAGGATGATCCATAGAAATAAAAACGATTTTTTGCGGAGCTACACCGGATTTCAACAAGGCTTCAATCATCTGGTACTGGATTGTTGTTTTGCCCACCCGCCGTGTTCCGGTAAGCACAACAGTTCTTCGGATATCTTTTTCATTCAGTCGTTTCATCGCTTCGTGAAAAGCAAATCTCTTATAAGATTTAGTCATTTTAGGATTAACAACGCCTGTTTTCCACCATGGATTATATGCCATCAAAACCTTCAGAATACCGTCTTTTGAAGTAATAGCCATAATTCAACCACACTCCTTTTTAAGTATTATACCCCAAAAAATCAATTTTTGTCAACAATTATTATAAGTATACTTACAATCTTTTGCGGGTAAAATTGATTTTTTATGCTTTTGTCGGATTTTACCTGATATTTTTAGGCAGCTTTGAGACTTAATATATTTTAATTCGGGCGAAAAAAATCCCCGATAAAAGGAAAAGCCCGGCTATTGCCGGGTTTTTCCTTTTGGGGAAGAGAAAATAAATAAAAGGAATAATCAATTAATGTGCAGTTTTTACTGCAAAGCTATTCTATCACCTTGTGTTTACGGATTAAGTGCAATAATGTGAACAATTAACTAACTTTTTTAACATTTTTGCCACATTGTAACACAATTTCGCAACAATTCGGCAATTTATTATTTATTTACGGTTAATTATTCCCCAAATTTGTCTGTGATTGCTGCTTGAGGTAAGCATTGATAAATCCGTCAATTTCACCGTCCATAACAGCATTAATATTACCGTTTTCAAAGCCTGTTCTGTGGTCTTTTGCAAGTGTATAGGGCATAAATACATATGAACGTATCTGTGAGCCCCAGCCGATTTCCTTCTGAACGCCCTTGATATCTTCAATTCTTTCAAGATGTTCTCTTTCTTTTATCTCGATAAGCTTTGATTTAAGCATTCTCATACACACTTCACGGTTCTGATGCTGGCTTCTTTCAACCTGACAGGAAACAACTATACCTGTGGGATTATGAATAAGACGAACAGCAGATGAGGTCTTGTTAACCTTCTGACCGCCCGCACCCGAAGCACGGTAAACTTCCATTGTAATATCCTCTTCGCGGATTTCAACTTCAATTGTATCGTCAATTTCGGGCATAACCTCAAGAGAAGCAAAGGAAGTGTGTCTTCTTCCCGAAGAGTCGAAGGGAGAAACACGGACAAGTCTGTGAACACCCATTTCGCTTTTGAGATAACCGTAAGCATTTTCGCCTTCGATAACAACAACAGCGGATTTAAGTCCTGCTTCGTCACCGTCAAGAAAGTCTACAGTAGTAAACTTAAAGCCGTGCTTTGTTGACCACTGACCGTACATTCTGAACAGCATCTGACACCAGTCCTGAGCCTCTGTTCCGCCTGCGCCTGCGTGGAAGGTAAGAATTGCGTTATTATTGTCATACTGACCTGAAAGAAGAGTTTCAAGAGTAAGCTTTTCAATTTCAGTCTTGACTCTTTCAACACCCTCTGTGCATTCTTCTATCATGCTTTCGTCTTCTTCTTCGTCACTCATTTCTATCAGAGTGAGAGTATCTTCGTAATCTGCAACAAGGTCTTCATATTTTTTAACTCTGCTTCTGAGCCCTGAAAGCTTCTGAAGCACCTTATTGGAATTTGCAACATCGTTCCAGAATGCTTCATCAGCAGTCTGTTCTTCGTATTCTGCAATTTCTTTCTTTACGCTGTCAATACTGAGAGATTCTTTAAGCTCTTTAAGGGGAGTTTCCTGTTCAAGTAAAGAAAGTCTTAATTCTTCATACTGAAGCATATATTTCACCTCAAAATTTTTATTTACACATACCAATTAATTATATAAAAAATATATTTGGATGTCAAATATTTTTTGTTTTGTCAAACAGATATGTCAAATAAATATTAATATTACGATTTTTATTGAAATTTTAAGCCTTTTTGTATAAAATATAAAATAGTATATTATTTATCCGAATCAGCGGGAGAAAGATTATGAGATTCAAAGATGTGCAGTGTGTATACTGTAATAAAATTTTTACCGAAGCCGACGATGTTGTCGTCTGCCCGAAGTGCGGTTCGCCTCATCACAGAGAATGCTGGAACGAAAAGGGCGAATGTGTAAATTCCGAAAAACACGCCGAAGACTTTTCCTGGGATTTTCCCGAAGGACTTAAGCCGAAGCTTCCGGAAATAAAAAGGGAAAATAATCCTGCACACACAGGCTACAAATTCAAGAACGGCGAATCTGCCGTTACCTGTCCCCATTGCGGCTCCCTCAATTACGGATTTGATGCAGTGTGTATGCAGTGCAAAAAACCTCTTTATGAAAACACAGATAAAACCGATGCTGCTGAGGGTGAAAATATAAATGATGCAGTGTTATCCCTTTCGGGCGAAGCACTTTATAATTACTATCAGAAATTCGGCGGTCTTCGTCCCGAAACAAAAATAGATTCCGTGCCTGCCGGTGAATATGCCGCATATATAGGTAATAAATCCGGAAGATATATCAGGAAATTTGCAATTATTGAGCGCTTCAACCGAAAATTTTCGGTTTCCTTCTGGGCATTTCTTTTCGGTCCCATATGGTTTTTCTACAGAAAGCTGTATAAAGAAGGTATCATCTTTTTAATTGCGATGCTTGTTCTTACAGGTGCACAAAGCTACTGTACACTCACAGAGCCTATGAAAACATATCTCAATAACTCGGGTGAGGTAATTGCCGCAGCCTATCACGAGGCGGCAGAGCAGCAAGCCTTTTCACAGGAAGCTTTTGACGAAGCTCAGAAAAAAATAGATGAATTTTCAAAGGCTTATGAAGAAAGTGAATTTACAGGTGCCGATAAAACAAAATACACCTGTGCAGTTGTTCTTTCTTACATAAATGTTACCCTTTCACTTGTAATGGCAATGTCTGCCGATATTCTTTACAAAAAGAAAATCAAAAAGGATATTTATTCAATACGCAAAAAGCACAGTGACACCGCAGAATACTTAAAAGCTCTGGAAAATAAAGGCGGAGTTTCAGTAATCGGTGCCGTTATCGGTGTTGCCGCATCTTTTGCGGTAACAATAGTAAGCGTATTGCCGTCACTGATTATATTAGCCGACAAATTTTAAGATATTTTAATAAATCAAAGGAGATCATAAAATGAAAGTTACAAAAGCAATTATTCCCGCAGCAGGCCTCGGTACAAGAGTGCTTCCCGCATCAAAAGCAGTTCCCAAGGAAATGCTCAATATTGTTGACAAGCCTGCCATTCAGTATCTTGTAGAAGAATGCGCAGCAGCAGGAATTACTGATATTCTTATTATAACCAACCGCGGAAAAGGAGTTATTGAAGATCATTTCGATTATTCCTTTGAGCTTGAAGAAAATCTTAAGAAAAACCCTGCAAAAAAGGCAGTTTACGAAGAAGTTCACGCTGTTGCAGACAAAGCCAATATCTATTATGTAAGACAGAAAGAAACAAAGGGCTTAGGTCACGCTATTCTTACAGCCGAAGCCTTTGTAGGCAATGAACCCTTTGCCATTCTTTACGGTGACGATGTTATCATAAACGATGAACGTCCTGTTATCGGTCAGCTTATCGATGCATACGAAAAATACGGCAAATGTGTAACAGGTGTAAAGGAATGCCCCACAGAGCAGGTTATGAAATACTGCACTCTTGATGTTACTGCATTAGGGGAAAATTGTTACAGCGTACATAAAATAATTGAAAAGCCCGCAAAAGAAGAAATACTTTCTAATTTCTCGATACTGGGAAGAAATATTATGACACCCGATGTGTTTGACCTTATAAGACAGACTCCTCCCAATCCCAAATCAGGCGAGGTTTATTTCTCCGAAGCTATATCCACCCTTGCCGAAAACGACAGACTTGTGGCTGTTGATTTTGAAGGTAAGCGCTATGATATGGGCGACAAATTAGGTATTATGCAGGCAAACTGCGAAATCGCCCTTAATCACCCCGAAATCGGCGAAGGCTTTAAGCAGTATCTTAAAGAGCTTGCAAAAACATTATAATTAAACGGTACTTAAAATGTCACTTAAGAAAAACGATATAATAGATCTTGATATCACAGGCTTTTCTTCGGAAGGAAGCGGTGTGGGGCATTATGAGGGACAGGCTGTATTTGTTGCAGGTGCGGCTACAGGTGATACCGTTCAGTGTATTATCATAAAAGCCAAAAAGAATTATGCAATAGGTAAAATACAGTATATAGTAAAAGCTTCTCCCGACAGAATAATACCCGACTGTGCTGTTTTTCCCCGTTGCGGCGGCTGTCAGTACCGTCATATTTCATATGAAGCCGAAAAAAGAATAAAGACACAAAAGGTCAGGGATGCCTTTTCAAGAATAGGCCATCTCGACACTGTTCCCGAAGAATGTGTGGGTGCCGAAAAACCCGACAGATACCGTAACAAGGCACAGTATCCTGTTGCTACCGTGGGCGGCAGACTGCTCACAGGCTTTTATGCACCGTTTTCACACAGGGTGATTGACTGCAAAAACTGTCTTTTACAGCCCCAGGAATTTGCAGATATTCTTAAAGCCGTTGCAAGATGGTGCGAAAAGTATAAAATTCCCTCCTATGACGAAAAGACACGTAAGGGACTGTTAAGACATATTTACATAAGAAAAGGCTTTTTTACAGGGGAAATAATGGTCTGCCTTGTTATAAACGGCGACAGGATATTCAAAAAAGATGAGCTTATTTCTTCTCTTATCAAAGCAGATAAAAATATAAAAACCGTTCTGCTTAACCATAACACGGAAGATACAAATGTGATTATGGGTAAAACCGAAACGGTACTTTACGGAAAAGGTTATATAGAAGATGTACTGTGCGGTAAGCGTTTCAGGATATCGCCTCTTTCCTTCTATCAGGTAAATCACGCACAGGCAACAAGACTTTATGAAAAAGCGGCAGAATTCGCAATAACACCCGATACAAAAGTGCTGCTGGATATGTACTGCGGAGCAGGCACAATCGGTCTTACAATGGCAGACAGGGTACAGACACTTATAGGTGTTGAAATAGTCCCCGAAGCTATAGAAGATGCAAAAATAAATGCAAAACTCAATAACACGGAAAATGCCCGTTTTATATGTGGCGATGCCAAAGAAGCAGCAAAAATCCTGAAAGACGAAGGCATAAAACCCGACACTGTTATTCTTGACCCTCCAAGAAAAGGCTGCGACAGCGAGCTTCTTATGACAGTAAGTGAAATGAACCCCGAAAGAATAGTTTATGTTTCCTGCGACCCGGCAACCCTTGCAAGAGACCTTGCAATACTTGAAGAAAACGGCTACAAAACACAAAAAGCCGTCCCCTTCGATTTATTCCCCCGCACTGTTCACGTGGAAGCGGTTGTTCAGTTGGTCAGAAAAAAAGCCTGATAAGTTTGGCTTAAAGGTATCAACACTGTATATTTTACAGATGGAAGCCTTGTGCTGAATGATAAAGTGTGAGCATTATGATAAAGGCGACAGTACGGTTTTTTACCTGTACTGTCGCTGAACTTTTAGCTGTACAATTCTTCACCGTTGATGCAGTGAAACCGGTCATCCTCTTTTTCATAGCCGGATATTGCTATGAATCCGATTCTGCCGAGGGTTAAACCCTTTAGACTTCTTATTTTCTCAGCTTCTTTATACATCTCACCCCGGGACAGAGTGGAAGCATAATATTTAGCTTCATAAACATCGTAAACAAAATCCGTGTCTGTGCCTTTTCTTTGTAAAACAACATCAAATTCACCCGAGGTTTTTGTTACACTGTCATCGTAATAGAAGGCTCCGATATTTGTTATGCCCTTAAGGTTTCCGGAAATTGCACTCAGTGAAAAATATGACCGACAAATTTCTTCAAATCTGAAAGAAATAAATTGCTTTAACGGTTCTTCAATATACTCATTGTAAAAAGCCTCTGCACCGAGGACCTGCAAAGCACTTTTGTTTTTATAAATAAAGGCGTAGTAAAATCTCAAGAGGTTGTCGTTGATTTCATAAGAGATTTTTTTACTGTCATCGGGCTTATTTATCGGAAACGTTTTTGATATTATTTCCATTCCGGTCAGTACGGCTAATTGCTTTGAAAGAAGCCCGTTGTTATTCATTTTAAGCTTGTTTTCAATTTCGCCGTACTTTTTTTTACCGTTTGAAATTGCATAAAAAATTCTTTCTGCATTTACAGCGTTGGTAAAATCGGTAATCAGAAGATGCTCTGCATACTGATAAACAGGATGAGTATCCTTAAGAATGGTGCTTACGATATTTTCTTTCAATGATTTATCTGAATCAATAAAGCTGTTTATATACGGCGAACCGCCGAAAACAGAATACGTACTGACTTTGTCATAAGCACTTTTATCGGGATAAAAAGAAGCCGCCTCCTTGTAGTTCAACTCTTTCAGGTGAATTGTAAGAGAAAATCTGCCATAAAGAGCATTCTTTTCTTCAAGCATATTTTTCATCATGCCGATATGGGAGCCGGAGATAAACAGTCTGATGTTTGACAAGCTGTTATCAATAATTATCTGAAACATAGAATCAACAGTTTCAGGGCTTGAGAACATTTTAAGATAAGGGTACTCATCAATTATGATGTTGAAGGTCTGAGGCAAAGTATTCAGGTATGAGAACACATCAATAAACGTTTTGAAGCTCAGAGGAACTGCCAACACCTGTTCTCTTACAAGAACATCAACAAATCCCTCAACATTGTCTTCAATGCTTGATTTTATGCATTCGTAATAAATAGTTTTATCCTTACTGCTCTTCAGCGTTTCGGTAATTAAAGTGGTTTTTCCGACTTTTCTTTTACCATATACCATAGCACTGCCCGAAGGTTTAGTTAAAAGTTCATTTATCAATGCTTTTTCTTTGTCTCTCCCAATAAACATAAATGCCACCTCTTTATAATGAATTTGTTTTCACTGAAACTGAATTCATTATAAGTTTATAATTGCCTTTTGTCAATAAATTATACAAAAGTTTGGTGAAAAGATTCTTTTTAATTTTAAATAGTAATAATTACAATCAATTACTGAGCGTATTTAATTTCGCACATTCCGCCAAAATGCTGTTATAATGAGCAGAAACACAAAAGATTTGCAGATATTTTTATCATCTGATATAATAGTAAAAAACAGAGTAACGGCACTTACTTAAAAACCGTTTACCGCAAATATTAATAAAAAACGGAGAAAGGGCAATGAATAAAGAATTACCGCGTACTTAT
Source organism: Acutalibacteraceae bacterium (assembly GCA_045538645.1). Taxonomy (GTDB): domain Bacteria; phylum Bacillota; class Clostridia; order Oscillospirales; family Acutalibacteraceae; genus RUG806. The sequence goes on from JAZSRT010000071.1 coordinate 27,043, forward strand.
ATTCCTTTTACAAGGTGGAAAAAATCTTCGGCTCAGACTGAGTATACAAAAGAAACCCCGCTTCTCAATCCCGACGGAACACTTAATGCGAAGGGATGGGCAAGGAAGAATGTGTTTACTTATGACAGAAATCTTGTAAAGCACTCCCTTATTTCCCGTAAGGAATGGGATTTCTACACCATAACAGACGGCAAGGTACAGCTTCTTATAAGCTTTGCAAACATCGGGATAGGCGGTTATGTGGGGGCAAAGCTCACTGACCTTAATACAGGTGAAATAATCTGCGATGCCATATCATATTTTATAGGCGGTAACAGATTTGTCCCTCCCGCAAAAGGTGATGTGCCCGGAAGATTCAAGGATAAAATTGGAAAAGCCGAGTTTGATTTCTTTACCAAAAAAACAGAAAGAACTCTGTATTTCAGAAAACCTCATAAGGGTGAGAGCGTGGAATGCAGAATAAGTATGGATATTCCCGAAGGAATGGAAAATATTACAACCGTTCTGCCGTTCAAAGAAGACAGCACAAGGTATTTTATGACCACAAAGCAGACTGCTATGCCCACAGGCGGTTTTTTCCGTTACGGTGACTTTGTGTATAAGTTCAGTAAAGACACTGCCTTTTGTGCTATGGACTGGGGCAGAGTAAATACAATTCACGAAATGGTATGGTATTGGGGTAATGCTTCAACCTATATTACCGACTCTGACGGCACACGGCATCTTTTCAGCTTTGAAATTACCTGGGCAATCGGCGACGAGAGTGAAGCTACGGAAACCTGCCTGTTCTATGACGGAAAAGTGCATAAATTCGGTGCAGTGGACGTAGAAAAATTCCCCAAGGACAGATTCCTTGAGGAATGGAAATTTATTTCGGAAGACGGAAGATTCAATATGACACTTACCCCCACACTGGATAATCATTCCGATGTGGACTTTAAGATAGGCAGAATGAACTGCCACCAGATATACGGAAACTATAACGGAACAGTCATACTTGACAACGGAGAAGTCTTAGAGCTTAAAGATTTATTCGGCTTCTGTGAATATGTAGAAAATAAATGGTAAATCATAATTTGCCGTCTGTCTTAACATCAATTCCTTCTTCGTTCAATATCCTTACGCAGGCATCATACCATGCTGTGTCACGGTTTGCGTATGAAAAACAAAGTGAAAGTATATCATCAAAAGATATACACGAGCAGGTAACGGCAAGACCGTATTTTCTTGTGTCGCCGTTTACAAACTGAAGCTTTTCTATATCTCCCTTAAGAGAATCGGGCAGAGTACAGGCTCCGTAATTTGTGAATATTGTGGAAACACCTGAATGTGTTTTTAACTGCATTTTTCTCATAACAGGCTGTTTTATAATATTCGGCACTATTTTTATTACGGGATTATTCACAAGTGAGCCGTATTTGTTTATTGTTTTCTGCAGTTCTTCTGTTTTAAGCTGTGCCTTAAGCTGACCTCTTGTTTCTTCAAGTATTTCTTTTAAAGAAACATCCTGTCTGCCTTCGGGACGGAAGGTGACAAAGGACTGCACCGTAAAATTCCTTACACTCTCAGTGGGGAAGAATCTTCTGAGATTTACGGGTACGGCAACGGTGACAGGCTCATATATCGGTTTTTTACTGCATTTTATTATACCGAGCATCAATACTGCGGTAAGGTATTGTGTAACGGTCACATTCTCTTTACGGGCAAGCTCCCTGACCTTAGCTGTACTCATCTCGGCAAATAAAAGCTTTATGCAGCCGTCAATATATTTTTCTTCAAAATGGAAGGCCTTTTCAGGGTCTCCTTTTGCTTTTTCTCCGCCGTTATAATGGTCGTTGAATGCATTTTTTATATTTTCCGAAGGATCTTCACAAGTGATATATTCACCCTCTGCGCCGTTTTTCAGGTCGTTATAACGGGTAAGCAAGGCTTTGAAATATTCCGATATTCCCTTACCGTCACCAAGAGAATGGGAGCATTCTATATTAATACGGTTGTCTTTATAAGTAAGTCTGAAATCGGGTCTTTGGTCTTTACGGGAAACAATGGGGAGCATACCCTTTTCATTTTCTTCCCTTATTTCGGGAAGCAAATCCGACAAAGCGAGATAATTCCAGAAAAATCCTTTTTTGAGATATGCATATATGGCAGGATAATAGGGCATCAGGTCAAGACATGCCTTTTTTATGTATTCAGGCTCAACAGGTGACTTGAAATATGCAGAAAGCCTGAAGGTTCTGCCCCAGTTTTTTGTTGTAAGAGAAGAAAACATTATTGCTGCTGTATCAATTTTTATCCGTTTGAAAACCGACATTATTACCCTCCGTAAAATTATTTACATCATTATAATACCGCATTACTGATTTTTCAATAAAATATTTTTTCTTTTACAAATATAATTTTATATTGACTGCAGATTTATTTTTACTTATTATAATTACAGTATCGAAAAAAGGAGCAAACCGGAATGAAGTATTCTTTACTCAGTTATTTCAGAATGATAATAGCAACTCTTACGGCATTTTTTGTTTCTCTTACATCCCTGTTCAATTGCGGCAGTGGTGTTGGCGGACAGGAAACCGAGGAAAATCAGATTTTATCCTACAACACAGAAACGGCGGACTATACTCTGAACATTGATCCCGAAGAAGAAATACACGATATAAGCGATCTGCTTTTCGGTATTTTCTTTGAAGATATCAATTTTGCCGCAGACGGCGGACTTTATGCAGAAATGGTGGCTAACCGTTCTTTTGAATATACTGAAATTGCCGCCAAGGATGAACTTTATGCTTATTCGGCTGTAAACGGTGCCGAATGTACGGTTATAAAAAATGACAGCAAAAATTATCTTAACGAAAACAATGTAAACTTCCTTTCGGTAAAAAACACATTATCCGAAAAAGCAGGTATTGAAAACAGAGGTTTTCTTGAAGGTATGAGTGTTTGCGAAAATGAAAAATATAATGTTTCATTTTACGCAAAAGCACCCGAGGGCTACAGCGGAAAAATCACCGTGCGTATTGCAGTAAACGGAAAAGCGGTTGCTGAAAACACCGTTGAAATGATAAAAAGCTCTTCTTTCTGGCATAAGTATGAGCTTTCACTCACTTCTTCAGTAACAGCACACGAGGGAGTTACCCTTCAGGTTCTTACCGACAAGGGCGAGGTATGGTTTGATATGATATCAATGTTCCCCGAAAACACCTTTAAGGGCAGAGAAAACGGCTTAAGAAATGACCTTGCAACAAAGCTCAGCGAGCTTGAGCCCAAGTTCCTGCGTTTCCCCGGAGGCTGTATAATCGAAGGCTATGATGACGATACTGCATATGACTGGAAAGACTCAATAGGTGTTGACAAAAACCGTGAGCCCCTTCTTTTCAACAATACATACGGTGACACAGCAGCAAGAAAGCAGGGCACAAATCTCTGGACAAACATAGCTGCAACAGAGGATGAGCTTCCTTGTTTTATGAGCTACGGTCTCGGCTTTTATGAATATTTCCTTCTTGCCGAGGATATCGGCGCAATAGGTGTTCCCGTTCTCAACTGCGGACTTTTCTGCCAGATGAGAGGCAAGGGCCCCGTAGAAATGTACACACCCGAGTTTCAGCGTTATATTGATGATATGTTTGACCTTATTGAATTCTGCCGCGGTGACGAAAATACCGTTTGGGGCAAGGTAAGAATTGAAATGGGTCATAAAGAGCCCTTCCCCCTCAGATACATCTGCATAGGCAACGAAAACGAGGGAGAGGTTTATTTTGAAAGATATTCCGCATTTCTCGAAGAATTCAACAAGGCAAAGGCAGAAAACCCCGGATTTTATGAAGGCATAGAGCTTATTTATTCAGCAGGTACGGCAGACGGCACAAGAGGAGCAAATTACCTTCCCTCATACGAATATGCAAAAAACGAGCTTGAAAAAACGGGCTCTGAAAATGTATACGACTTTGCAGGAGCAACAGACCAGCATTATTATAACGACCCCATATGGTTTTTGAAAAATGCAGATTATTACGACGAAGAAAACTACAGACGTGATTTCTCGGAAATGACCGATACCTTATACGGCGGCGGTATAAATGTATTCTTAGGCGAATATGCGGCAAAGAGCAACCGTCTGGAATCTGCACTTGCAGAAGCCGCTTATATGACAGGTCTTGAAAGAAACGGTGATATTGTTACCATGGCAGCATATGCCCCCTTGTTCGGTAATCTTACCGCAACACACTGGGCACCCGACCTTATATGGTTCAACAATCACGAAGTAACTTCTTCAATAAACTACTATGTACAGAAATTATTCTCGGTAAATCAGGGTACAGAAGTTCTCAGCCATTCTCTTGAAGGGGCAAAAATCGAAGAAGAACCCATAACAGGGAAGGTTGGTCTCGGAACCTGGTATACCACAGCCGAATTCGATAATGTTAAAGTAACCGACAACAAAACAGGTAAAACACTTGATGAGGATAGCTTCAGCATTAAAAATCTGTACTGGAATTGGATAAATCCCACAGACGGCAAATGGGAAATAAAGAACGGTAAGCTCAATCAGACAACAACCGAAATGAATTATACAAATACAGGCAGCGTTGTTTATTTCGGTGACGATACATGGACAGATTACACATTTACCGTTGAAGCTACAAAAACAGGCGGTGAAGAAGGCTTCCTTATTCCCTTCGGTGTTAAAGATACCGAAAACAATTATTTCTGGAACATCGGCGGCTGGGGTAACACAAGAAGCACGGTTCAGCTTGTTGAAAACAATATAAAGACAGAAATTCTCGGCACTTCATCCGATTTTACCGTTGAAACAGGAAAAACCTATGAAATAAAGCTTGAAATTTCAGGCAGAACCGTAAAAGGCTATATTGACGGTGTTCTTCAGTTTGAACACGATTTTACGAATGACGCTTATGCGGAAGCTTATACGGTTGTAAGCACGGACGAAACAGGCGATATTATAGTTAAGCTTGTAAACACAACGGGCGAAACAAAAGTATGCGCAGTAAACCTTGGCGAAGCATCAGTTTCCTCAACGGCAACAATTCAGCAGCTCAGAGGCGACAGTCTTAACAATGACAATATCTTAGGCGCAGAAGAAGACTGTAATATATCAGAATTCACTCTCGACGGTATTTCTTCAAGCTTTAATTATTCCGTTCCGATGTACTCGGTAACAGTAATAAGAATTCACAGATAAACCGCAACATCCGAATTTCACTGAAAATTTCATCCGCCGTAACCTTTTACAGGGTTGCGGCGGATAATTCATTTCAGTTCAAAATAATTTTTTTTGCTTATAAGCAAACCTTCTTTTTGCAGTTTTCCTATTTCCGAAGAAAGACCGCTTCGGTCAACCTCAAGATAATCTGCAAGCTCCTGTCTGTCAAAAGGAATATAAAACCCCGGGCTTCCTTCTTTTTTTGATATCATACTAAGATATGCAAGAAGCTTTTCTCTGGTACTTCTTTTTGAAACAACTTCTATTTTTTGGTGAAACATAATGGTTTTTGACGCAATATCCTTCATAAGGTTAAAAATAAGCTGATTATGAAATGAACAGTTGTTTTTGCATATATGAAGAATATGGGTACAATCGATAAACATTACTTCACTCTGCCTTAATGCAATTACAGACACGGGAAGTGTTTCTGTGTCACTGCAGGCAAAGGCTTCTGCAAAAACCTCACCCTCGCTTACCACACTTAAAATACTTCTGTTGCCGTAAAAATCTGTCTGTTCAACCTGAACGGCACCCGAAAGCACAATACCTATGTATTTTGCATTGCTGCCCTCTGCCATAACCGTATATTTTTTATCAAACACATCTACCTTTGCACCGAGACAACCGAGCATTACGGGGATATCTTTTTCGGCTATATCAAAAAACAAGGGACATTTTTTCAGAATTTCCTGATATTTTTTCATTTTTTCTTCCTTTTGTTGAAATTTCAACATATATTATGTCCCGATTATACTATACTAAAGATGAAAACACAAGGAGGTATTTTTGTGAAAATAGCATTTTTTGATACAAAGCCCTATGACAAAACGGCATTCGATAAACACGCCGACCAATACGGGATAAAGATAAAATATTATGAAACAAAGCTTAATGAAGATACGGTATTTCTTGCAAAAAATTCGGATGCAGTATGTGTATTCGTAAACGATACCGTAAATAAAGAGGTAATAGATGCACTTTATGAAATGGGAATAAAAATTCTGCTTTTAAGATGCGCAGGCTTCAATAATGTTGATATGAAATATGCCCACGGAAAAATTCACGTGTTGAGAGTTCCCGCATATTCCCCCTTTGCAGTTGCCGAGCACGCTATAGCACTTCTTCTCACTTCAATAAGAAGAATTCACAAGGCATATATCCGTTCAAGAGATTTCAATTTCAGTCTTTCGGGACTTACGGGCTTTGACCTGCACGGAAAGACGGTAGGTGTTATCGGAACGGGAAAAATCGGAAAGGTATTTATTGATATCTGTAAAGGCTTCGGTATGAATGTGCTTGCATACGATAAATTCCCCGATAAAAGCATTGAAGACAGCAATAAGGCAAAATATGTTTCTCTTACCGGGCTTTTTGAAAACAGCGATATAATTTCACTTCACTGTCCCTTAACGGAAGAAACACATCATATAATAAATGAAGATGCGCTTTCACTCTGCAAAAAAGGTGTTGTGATAATCAACACATCAAGAGGAGCTTTAGTTGATGCGGAAGCACTTTTAGAAGGCATAAAGACAAGAAAAGTCGGTGCCGCCTGTCTTGATGTTTACGAAGAAGAAAGCGACCTTTTCTTTGAGGATAATTCGGGACATATTCTTGAGGATGACACTCTTGCCCGTCTTATTTCAATGCCCAATGTAATAGTAACCTCACATCAGGCATTTTTAACTGAAGAGGCGCTTACAAATATTGCAGAAACAACAATTAAAAATTTCGTTGATTTTACAAAAAACTCACAATGCAGTAATGAGCTTTGCTTCAGAGGCGAAACAGCAGAGGACTGCAAAAACGGAAAATGCTTTTAGAAAAAGGAGATACGTTATGATAAGAAAAATAATAAAAATAGATGAAGAAAAATGTAACGGCTGTGCAGCTTGCGCTGCAGCCTGCCATGAGGGTGCAATAGAAATGATAGACGGCAAGGCAAGACTTACAAGAGAAGACTACTGCGACGGTCTCGGAGATTGTCTTCCTGCCTGCCCCGCAAATGCCATAAGCTTTGAAGAAAGAGAAGCCCCCGAATATAACGAAGAGGCAGTAAAACAGGCAAAAATGCAAAAGGCAGGTGTAAAGCTTCCCTGCGGATGTCCCGGCACAAACTCAAAAGCGATAAAAAGAGATATAACTTCCCCCGTAAAAGCAACATCTGTCACAAGTCAGCTTCAGCAGTGGCCCTGTCAGATAAAGCTCGTTCCCGTGAATGCTCCCTATTTTGACGGTGCAAATCTTTTAGTAGCTGCAGACTGCACGGCATTCGCTTACGGCAATTTCCACAACGATTTTATAAGAAATCATATAACGCTTATCGGATGTCCGAAGCTTGACGAAGGTGATTATGCCGAGAAGCTTACGGCAATAATAAAAAATAATAACATAAAAAGCGTTAAAATAGTGCGAATGGAGGTTCCTTGCTGCGGCGGAATTGAAAACGCGGTAAAAAGAGCCTTACAGGCTTCGGGAAAATTCATTCCCTGGCAGGTAGTTACCGTTTCAACAGACGGAAAAATTCTCGACTGATATAATAATTGAAAAATTAAAAAACATATGATAAAATTAAAGAACATATGGTAAAATTAATTTAACACAACGGAGGAAACAAAAGATGTTTATAACAAACGATATAAAATATATAGGTGTAAATGATCATCAGACAGACCTTTTTGAGGGACAGTATATAGTACCGAACGGTATGGCGTATAATTCATACATCATACTTGATGAAAAGATTGCGATAATGGATACCGTTGATGCAGGCTTTACACACGAATGGCTTGATAATATCCAGAACACTCTGGCAGGCAGAAAGCCCGATTATCTTATCGTTCAGCATATGGAACCCGACCATTCTGCAAACATTGTGAATTTCCTGAAAACATATCCCGATGCAAAAATTGTGGCGTCATCAAAGGCTTTCAGAATGATGAAAAATTTCTTCGGTACGGATTATGAGGATAACAGAATCGTTGTAGCCGAGGGTGATACTCTTAATCTCGGCAAGCATACTCTCACATTTATTACGGCACCTATGGTGCATTGGCCCGAAGTAATTGTTACTTACGACAGCACGGATAAGGTACTGTTCTCGGCTGACGGCTTCGGAAAATTCGGTGCTCTTGATGCAGAAGAGGACTGGGCATGTGAAGCAAGAAGATACTATTTCGGCATCGTCGGCAAATACGGTACGCAGGTACAGGCACTTCTTAAAAAAGCAGCAGGACTTGAAATTGAAAAAATCTGTCCTCTTCACGGTCCCGTTCTCACAGAAAATCTCGGATATTATCTGGGACTTTATAACACCTGGTCTTCATATCAGCCTGAGGAAGAGGGTATCGTGATTGCCTACACATCAATTTACGGCAACACCAAAAAGGCAGTTATGCAGCTTGCAGAAAAGCTCAAAGCCAAAGGCTGCCCCAAGGTTGTTATAAATGACCTTGCAAGATGCGATATGGCAGAAGCAGTTGAAGATGCATTCAGATATTCTAAAATCGTTCTTGCAACAACAACCTATAATTCCGAAATATTCCCCTTTATGCGTGAGTTTATAAATCACCTTACGGAAAGAAACTTCTCAAACCGTACCGTAGGCTTTATAGAAAACGGCTCCTGGGCACCCCTTGCGGCAAAAATAATGAAAAATAAGTTTGAAAAGAGTAAAAATCTTACCTTCGCCGAAAACACCGTTTCCATAATGTCCGCCATGAACGAAAAGAATGCAGAAGAAATAGAGGCTCTTTCCGATGAGCTTTGCAAGGATTATCTTGCCCGTCAGGATAACACCGCAAATAAAAATGATCTTACCGCACTTTTCAAAATAGGCTACGGACTTTATGTTGTAACATCAAATGACGGCAAAAAGGATAACGGACTTATCGTAAACACCGTAACACAGGTAACAAGTGTTCCTAACCGTATTGCGGTTACCATAAATAAAGAAAACTATTCTCACCACGTTATAAAGCAGACAGGCAAAATGAACGTCAACTGTCTTTCGGTTGAAGCACCCTTCAGCGTGTTTGAAGCATTCGGCTTCCAAAGCGGCAGAAATGTTGACAAATTTGCAGACTGTACCCCTCTTCGTTCCGATAACGGACTTGTATTCCTTCCAAGATACATTAACTCCTTTATGTCGCTTAAGGTTGAACAGTATGTGGATCTCGGCACTCACGGAATGTTTATATGCGAAATAACGGAAGCAAGGGTTATTTCCGACAAGGAAACCATGACTTATTCATATTATCACGCAAATGTTAAACCCAAGCCTCAGACAGAAGGTAAAAAAGGCTATGTTTGCACTATATGCGGATATATCTACGAGGGCGATACACTTCCCGATGATTTTATCTGTCCCTTGTGTAAGCATCCCGCTTCGGATTTTGAAGAAATAAAATAACAAACGGGAGAAAACGAAATGGAACCGATAAAAATCAGTATATTCGGAGCAGGCAGAGGAATAAGCATTGCAGAAAACCTGAGATTATTAGGCTGTGAAATAACTGCACTTTGCGATTTTAATGAAAAAAGGCTAAAAGAAGGTGCAGAGGAGCTTGGAGGCAATGTTGCACTTTATTCGGATTTTGATTCTTTTATTGAACACAAAACCGATGCTGTTGTTCTTGCAAACTATTTCCACGAGCACACCCCTTATGCAATAAAATGTTTTGAGAAAAATATCCATGTCTTTTCGGAATGTATCAGTAACGGTACTATGGCAGAGGGAATTGAACTTATCAGGGCTTTTGAAAAATCCTCCTCGGTTTATATGCTTGCAGAGAATTATCCGCAGATGATATTCAACCGTGAAATAAAACGTGTGTGCAAATCGGGCACTCTCGGAAAAATCCTTTATGCGGAAGGGGAATACAATCACCCCGTCAGTGCAGGAGATGCGGACTTTTTCAAATCCTGCATATATTTCCCCGAGCACTGGAGAAACTACCTTCCCCGTTCTTATTATGTAACCCACTCTCTGGGCCCTGTTATGAGCCTTACGGGAGCTACTCCGAAAAAAGTAACCGCTATGCCGGTTTTCCACGGCTTTACAGAAAAAGCTTCAAGCAGATTTGTCGGCGACAGAGCAACAATTATCACAACACTTAATGATGACGGTTCCGTTTTCAGAATTACGGGATGTGCGGCTTTCGGCGCTCATCACAACAGCTCACGTGTATGCGGAACCGAAGGACAGATTGAAAATGTCAGAGGAACCGATAAGATTATGCTCAGATACAATTCCTGGTCTGTTCCCGAAGGCAAGGAAGAGGTCAATTTTTATGAACCCGCCTGGCAGGACGAGGATGAGGAGCTTATCAGAACCAGCGGACACGGCGGCGCGGACTTTATTACAGCAAGAATGTTTATTGACTGTATAAAAGAAAACCGACAGCCCGAACACCCCTTTGACATATATTCAGCCGTAAATATGGCAAGCGTTGCAATACTCTCTCACCGCTCGGTGCTTTCGGGCGGTAACAGCTTTGATATTCCCGATTTCACAAAAGAAGAAGACCGGGCAAAATACGAAAATGACCGTCTTTCCCCCTTCTACGGCACCGACGGCACAAAACCCTCAATTCCCTGCTGTTCCGTAACAGACTACAAGCCTACAGAAGAACAGCTCAGCAATTATCTGAAAATGCTGGAAGAATAACCCCCTTGCTAAAAAATAAATATAAGTATATAATAAAGTAACCTGACATAAAGAGAATTGTCTCTGAGGATAAGGTGACGGTAATAAAATACAAACCTTTTTTGCACTGCCGCACCTTTTTTGGGTGAGCAGTGCTTTTTTGCTAAAGCAAAATCATAATTTGTAGGGCAAAAGCCCTACAAATTATGACCTGGAGTTGATTTTATGGAAACACGTGTTGCTGTTATGAGTATTATTGTGGAAAACAATGATACCGTTGAAAAGCTGAACGGACTTCTGCATGAATACGGTCAGTACATCATCGGCAGAATGGGTATACCCTACAGAGAAAAAAATATCAATATTATAAGTATTGCCCTTGATGCGCCTTCAAATGTTATTTCTGCCCTTTCGGGAAAAATAGGCAACCTTGAAGGAATAAGCGTCAAAACTGCATACTCGGGAATAAAAAGCAATGAATGATATTGTTACAAAGTTTATCAAAGAAAAAAAACTGAGCCTTGAGGAATATAAAGAGCTGATAACGGTTTTTTCGCCCGAAAGGGCTGAAGTGCTGAAAAACGAAGCTGTAAAGCTCCGTAAAGAGATATACGGCAATAAAATATTCATCCGAGGGCTTATTGAGATAAGTAATATCTGTAAAAATGACTGTTATTACTGCGGTATCAGAAAAGGCAACAAAAGCTGTGAAAGATACCGTTTGTCGGAAGAAGAAATACTTGCCTGCTGCAGTAACGGTTATTCTCTCGGCTTCAGAACCTTTGTTCTGCAGGGCGGTGAGGACGGATTTTTCACGGTACCCTTTCTGTGTACTATGATAAAAAAGATAAAATCTGCCTATCCCGACTGTGCCGTAACCTTATCCCTTGGCGAAAAAACAAAGGATGAATATAAGGAGCTTTTTAATGCGGGTGCCGACAGATATCTTTTAAGGCACGAAACTGCAGACAGTGAGCATTATTCATACCTGCATCCTTCTTCACTTACACTTGAAAACAGAAAAAAATGTCTTTACAGCCTGAAAGAAACAGGTTTTCAGACAGGCTGCGGCTTTATGGTGGGCTCTCCCGGGCAGAGTGTTGATACACTTGCAAAGGACCTGAAATTTATTGAAGAATTCCGCCCCGAAATGTGCGGTATAGGTCCGTTTATTCCCCATAAAGACACACCCTTTGCAGAAGAAAAGGCAGGCAGTGCGGACTTTACCTGTTACCTGCTGTCAATAATAAGAATAATGCATCCCGACATACTTTTACCTGCAACAACGGCTCTCGGTACATTGGAAAAAGACGGCAGAGAAAAAGGCATACTTGCAGGTGCAAACGTAATAATGCCGAATTTATCCCCCGAAGAAGCAAAAAACAGATATATGCTTTATAATAACAAGCTTTCAACAGGTGCGGAATCGGCAGAAAAACTGAATTTACTGAAAGAACAGATGAAAAATATCGGTTACGAAATAGTATGTGACCGCGGCGATATAGAAAGGAAATAAAAAATGGCAGTCTACGATCCGAAATCATTAAAGGCTGAAGAGTTTATCAATAACGAAGAAATACTTGAAACTCTCCGCTATGCCGAAGAAAATAAAAATAATGCCGAGCTTATAGATGCTATACTCGAAAAAGCCCGTCCTAAGAAAAACGGCAATTCCACGGTCTGCGCAGGACTTACACACCGTGAGGCTTCCGTGCTTCTTGCCTGTGAAATACCCGAAAAAATTGAAAAGATATACGAAATAGCAGAAGAAATCAAGCTTGCTTTTTACGGCAACAGAATAGTTATCTTTGCACCTTTGTATCTTTCAAACTACTGTGTAAACGGCTGTGTATATTGCCCTTATCATCTTAAAAACAAACGCATAGCCCGAAAAAAGCTGACACAGGAGGAGGTAAGAGCAGAGGTAATTGCCCTTCAGGATATGGGACACAAGCGTCTTGCAATAGAGGCAGGCGAAGACCCTGTAAACAATCCCATAGAATATATACTCGAATGTATAAAAACCATATACAGTGTACATCACAAAAACGGTGACATCAGAAGAGTAAACGTAAACATTGCCGCCACAACGGTGGAAAACTACAGAAAGCTCAAAGAAGCGGGAATCGGTACTTATATCCTTTTCCAGGAAACATATCACAAGGAAAGCTACTTAAAGCTTCATCCCACAGGTCCCAAGCACGACTATGACTACCACACCGAGGCTATGGACAGAGCTATGGAAGGCGGTATTGACGATGTAGGTCTCGGCGTTCTTTTCGGACTTGAATTATATAAATACGAATTTGCGGGACTTATAATGCACGCAGAGCATCTTGAAGCCGTTCACGGTGTGGGCCCCCACACAATAAGCGTGCCCAGAATCAAAAAGGCCGATGACATTGATCCCGATGCCTTCGATAATTCAATTTCAGATGAAATGTTTGCAAAAATAACCGCCTGCATCCGTCTTGCAGTTCCCTATACGGGTATTATCATTTCCACAAGAGAATCCGAAGAAACAAGAACCAAGCTTTTAAGACTGGGTGTTTCACAGGTAAGCGGCGGCTCAAGAACATCTGTAGGCGGATATACCGAAAAGGAACGTCCCCACGATACCGAGCAGTTTGATGTTTCCGATCAGCGTACTCTTGATGACGTTGTAGCCTGGCTTATGGAAAACGGCCACATTCCCTCTTTCTGTACAGCCTGCTACCGTGAGGGCAGAACAGGCGACCGATTTATGGCACTTTGCAAAAACGGTCAGATAATAAACTGCTGTCATCCCAATGCACTTATGACACTTACCGAATATCTTACAGACTATGCAAGTGAAAGAACAAAAGAAATCGGCTTTAAGATGATAGAAAAAGAAATTGAAAAAGTCACCAGCGAAAAGGTTAAGGCAATTGCAAAACAAAATATTGCCGACATCAAAAATTCCAACCGACGCGACTTCAGATTCTGATAAATCATAATACACTCAGGAGTGATATATTTGAGCAATCTTAATAGTGTACCCTCGGGTGAAAGAGTGCATATTGCTTTTTTCGGTCTGCGAAATGCGGGCAAATCAAGTCTTGTAAATGCTGTTACGGGACAGTCGCTTTCGGTTGTAAGTGATGTAAAAGGCACCACCACCGACCCCGTAAAAAAGGCTATGGAGCTTTTGCCCGTAGGTCCTGTTGTGATAATTGATACCCCCGGTATTGATGATGAGGGGGCTTTAGGGGAGCTCAGAGTAAAAAAGGCAGTTGAAATTCTTTCAAAAACCGATGTTGCCGTTCTCACACACGATTCTTCAAAAGAGATAACCGAAACGGAAAAAAAGCTTATCTCTGTTTTCAAAGAAAAAAATATTCCCTATATTATTGCATTCAACAAATCGGATGAAGACGTAATTATAAAACCCGAAAAAGAAAATGAAATTGCAGTAAGTGCAAAAACAGGCAGTAATATAAACGAACTGAAGGAACTTATTGCAAAATACGCAAAGCTTACCGCAAATGAAAAGGTAATAGTAAGCGACCTTATAGATGAAGGCGATACGGTACTTCTCGTTATCCCTATAGACAAGGCGGCACCAAAGGGCAGGCTTATCCTGCCTCAGCAGATGGTTTTGCGTGATATTCTCGATAAGGGGGCAATTGCCGTAACCTGCAGAGATACCGAGCTTATCCCGGCACTTTCAAAGCTCACAGAACAGCCGAAGCTTGTTATCACCGATTCGCAGGTTTTCGGAAAGGTTTCAAAAATGCTTGACGAGAGTATTCCCCTTACTTCATTTTCTATACTTATGGCACGTTATAAGGGTGAGCTTGATACTCTGATAAGCGGAGCCAAAGCTCTTGAAAAGCTGAAGGACGGCGACCGTGTCCTTATAAGCGAAGGCTGTACTCACCACAGACAGTGCGGAGATATAGGAAGCGTAAAAATTCCTATGTGGATAGAAAATTTTACGGATGCAAAACCCCGTTACAGCTTTACTTCGGGCGGAGAGTTCCCCGAAGATCTCTCGGATTTTTCACTTGTTATCCACTGCGGCGGCTGTATGCTTAACGAAAAAGAAATGAAGTCAAGAATAAACCGCTGCAGCAATCAAAACATACCCATAGTAAACTACGGTATGGCAATAGCCCATATGCACGGCATACTTGAAAGAAGCACAAAAGCCCTTAATCATAATTTAACGCTGTTAAATTATGATAAGTAAGAAGCAAAAGTGAAAAAGCAGCCTGTCGGAAGGGCTTACGCTCCTGTTACGCTTACGCTCTGTTTCTCGCTGCTTCGGAGCAATGCTTAAATACTACGGGAACGTACGAAGCACATATGATGCCGACCGCAGGTCCCGGATTCCGAATTAACAAAAATCGCAGAAAGGATAAATTATGAAACTAAACTTATGTATACCATGCCTGTTGGGGCTTGAGGGGCTTATTGCCGATGAGCTTCGTGAGATGGGGGCAGAGGATGTTACAGCCGAAAACGGCAGAGTGCTGTTTTCAGGTGATGAATACATGCTTGCGAGGGCAAATATATGCTCGCGCTTTGCCGAGAGAATACTTATAATTGTGGGTACCTTTGAGGCTCACTCATTTGAAGAGCTTTTCCAGGGTACAAAAAAACTTCCCTGGGAACAGTATATCGGTAAAAAAGACCGCTTCCCCGTAAAGGGATATTCTCTCAATTCCGATCTTTTCAGCGTAAGCGACTGTCAGTCAATTATAAAAAAGGCGGTTGTTGAACGTCTTAAAACCAAATATGCAATACCTTGGTTTGAAGAAACGGGAGCGCTGTATCAGATGCAGTTTTCCATAATGAAAAATCAGGTCACTCTTTATATAGATACCTCGGGCAGAGGTCTTCATAAAAGAGGCTACAGACCCGATGCAAATGCAGCTCCTCTTAAAGAAACGCTTGCCGCTTCTCTTTGTAAAATATCAAAGCTTCAGCATTATCACACGCTTTATGACCCCATGTGCGGTTCGGGTACCATACTGATAGAGGGTGCGCTTATGGCACTTAATATTGCACCGGGACTTTACAGAAGGTTTATTGCCGAAACATGGAGCTGGATGCCTCAGGAAATATGGCAGCAGGAAAGACGCCGTGCGGTAAGTCTTCAGAGACACGATGTTGATTTTCATGCCTACGGTTATGATATTGACCCCGAGGCGCTGAAGATTGCAAAAGAAAATGCAAGAAAGGCACGTGTTGAGGATTACATAACCTTTATTCAGAGAGATATAAAGGATTTTGAACCCGAAACCGAAAAGGCGACGGTTATAGTGAATCCGCCCTACGGCGAACGCCTTCTTGACATTGATAATGCACGTGAGCTTTATAAGACTATGGGTCAGAAATTTATACCGCAGAGAGGCAGAAGCTATACCGTTATAACTGCCGATGAAGAGTTTGAAAAAGCATTCGGACGAAAAGCCGATAAGCGCAGAAAGCTTTATAACGGTATGATAAAATGTCAGGTGTATATGTATTTTAAGTAAAAATAAAGGGAATTTAAGATATGGATAAAGTTCAGATACTGGAAAGTATAATCAAAATGCTGTGCGGACTTACATTCTTCCTGTTTGGTATGAATGTTATGTCCGGAGACCTTGAAAAACTTGCAGGCGGAAAGCTTGAGGGACTTCTTAAAAAATTTACTCAGAGCCCCATTCTCGGAATCTTCTTCGGTGCGCTTATAACCATTGCCGTGCAGTCCTCTTCGGCGGTTACGGTTATGCTTGTGGGACTTGTAAATTCAGGAATAATGCATTTTTCGCAGACGATATTTATAATTTTCGGTGCGAATATAGGAACAACTCTTACTGCGTGGATACTGTCCCTTGCAGGTATTGAAAGCACAAATCTTGCAATGATGATGCTGAAGCCCGAAAACTTTTCACCTGTGCTTGCATTTATCGGAATTATTTTTGTGATGTTCTCAAAGAATTCCAAGAAAAAGAGTCTGGGTGCTGTTTTTGTGGGATTTGCGGTTCTTATGTACGGTATGGAATTTATGAGTGCTGCAATGGACCCCATAAAGGATATTGAAGGAATTGAAAATGTATTTATAAGATTCAATAATCCTCTTTTCGGAGTTGTTATAGGTGCTGTTATAACTGCAGTTATTCAGTCCTCCGCCGCATCCGTGGGTATGCTTCAGGCACTTGCACTTACGGGGCTTATTGATATAGGAATGGTCATTCCCATTGTTATGGGTCAGAATATAGGCACCTGTATCACTGCCGTTCTTTCAGCTCTGGGCACAAATGCAAAAGCAAAGCGTGTTGCTTTCCTTCACACAGCCCTTAATGTGATCGGAACAGTGCTTTTCCTGATAGTGTTCTGGGTGGTTGATATAATATTCAATCCTGCTTTATTCAGCGAAGCTGCTTCTGCATGGAGTATTGCTCTTATTCATTCAATCTTCAATGTTTCAATTACCGTTGTTTTGTCACCCTTTGCAAAGCTTCTTATAAAGCTTACCGAGATATGTGTTAAGGATAAGGATGCCGAAAAGAAGAATGTGCATTTTTTCAATATCGACGAACGTCTTCTTGTTACTCCTTCCGTTGCTGTCAGCGAATGCGATAACTATACCGTAAAAATGGCTGACGATGCAAAGCAGATGCTTCTTGCGGCATTTTCAATTCTCTGTGATTATGACGAACAGACTGCAGAATGGATAACCGGACAGGAAGAAGTGCTTGATGCTTACGAAGATGATATCGGTACCTTCCTTGTTAAAGTTGCAGCCCTTTCATTGTCTGATGCGGATTCAAGAAAAACGGGACGAATGCTTCACTCCATAGGCAACTTTGAAAGACTTGGCGACCACGCGCTTAATCTTCTTGATTCTTCAAAAGAGATAAAAGAAAAGAAGGCTGTTTTTTCATCCGCCGCATACGAAGAGCTTACCGTGCTTACCGATGCGCTTATAGAAATAATTACCATAACCGCAGAATGCTATTCAAAGAACGACACCCTTCTTGCTTCCCGTGTTGAGCCTCTCGAACAGGTTATAGACAGACTTACGGAGAAGGTCAGAAGAAGACATATCGACCGTCTTAAGGCGGGAGAATGTACAATTGAGCTTGGCTTTATTCTTTCCGATATACTTAATAATTTTGAGCGAATTTCAGACCATTGCTCTAACATAGCCGTTGCCGTAATCGAAGCCGAAACCGACGGCTTTGACGCCCACAGATACTTAGGCGAAGTTAAAGAAGGCAACCACACCTTCGATGAAGAATACGCTCAGTATAAAGAAAAATACAATCTTAAAAAGAATGCGTAAGAACTTTATTAAATAAAAAATTACCGCTGAAATTTTGTTTTTCAGCGGTAATTTTTTTGCTTCTTTATTTGATTTTTATTATAGAAACACACCAATAATAAACAGGAATAAAAAGGAAAAGAATCCATGTCTTTGCCCATAATCCGAAAAGGATTCCCAGGAATATATAAAGCATTATTATGTAATAATAAGCAGGAAGACGCATTAAAATTTTCTTTTTTGTGGGGGCAAAAAATGCGGGTGCGGTGAGATAATATGCGGGCACCGTCAGGAAAATAAGCCACGTGGGATGCCAGATTTTCAATGCATATCCGATAATAATATACACTATTGCAGCTAAAATTATGTAAGGGAATTTCAGCATATTTTTTGCAACGCCGGGGTATAAGGGGAGAGGTTTTTCTTTCTTCCTTTTTTTACTTTTTTCAGAGGATGAAACGGTATTACCGGAGATATTTCCGATGACTGAAACACTCTTGTCTGAAGGTGCGGGGGATGCGGGCGGCTGTCGGTTTTCTTCTTCGGTTTTTGAGGGTTTTTCACTGTAAGCTTCGGTTGCGGCAGCGGGAAAATTATTGACAACTTCGGTTGCGGGCCCTTGTGTATCAACGGTTGCGGGGTTTTGCGGGGTGTTTTCTTCCTCTTTTTGTTTTTCTTTTGAAGCGATTATTTCTTCAGCTGTTTTATCCCCCAAAAGGTCATCTACAGATACATCATATATCTTTGAAAGGGTAAGAATATTATCTGTGTCGGGAGAGGCTTCGCCCCGTTCCCATTTTGAAATTGCCTGACGGCTTACCCCTGCTTTTTCGGCAAGAGCTTCCTGTGAAAGTGAATGATATTTTCTGAGTGCCGCTAATTTTTTTGCAGTAAAAAGATTCATATATTCCTCCTGAAAAGTAAGATTTTTCGGTTGCGTCTGAAAATGCAAACTGAAGTTAACGCGCTTTGCTTGGTTTGCAAACCGAAGGTGGTGTTTTTTCGGTTTTCTCCCGGGTAAACTGAAAATGCAAGCAATGACAATGCAGGCAAAAAAATGAATTACGAACAGGAGACAAAATTATGAAAACAATCAAAACAGAACACTTCGGAATACAGAGAAAGATAGTTGCCAATATGACAAGCGAAAGCTGGAGAGAAATTCCCCACGTATCATATATGTATGAAGCTGATGTAACTGAGCTTTATGGTCTTTATAAAGAAATGAATTCCGAATACAGAACAAAGATAACATTCAATACTCTTATTCTTAAAATCATAACAGAGGGACTTAAAGCCGCTCCCGAAATGAATGCTCATATAAAGTTTAACAGAAGACTTGTACGCGGTGAAATAAACACCTTTGAAGATATAAATATTTCAATGCCCACCATTCTTCCCAACGGTAAAATGATGACGGTGAATCTCCGAAATTTTGAAAGCCGTGACCTTGATGATATGACACAGTATATCAATGATATAAACCGCAGAGCAGAAAACACAAATCTTGATGAAGCGATGTTCAGCGTATCGCTCAACGATTCAATAAAGGGACTTAAAAAAGGTCATATCTTAAAAACCGTATACAGGCTTATCGGTTCAAAAACAGGTAAGCACAAGGTTAAAACATTAAGCGGAAAAGCAAAGCGTGAATATGAGGCTATTTCCGAAAATGACAGACTTACAGCATACGACCTTGAACAGGGAACGGTAACGGTTTCAAACATCGGTTCCACATATCTCGGTCAGAAGGGTGCTATGGCACTTCTTGAAATAGTACCTCCTCAGGTGTGTGCATTCGGTGTGGGGGCAGTTCAGAAAAAGCCCGTTGTTACCGATGATGATAAAATAGAAGTAAGAAAGGTTCTGCCCATATGCATTGCCTTTGATCACAGGGCACTTGATTTCGGTGATATAGTACCCTTTATGAAAAAGCTTGACGAGATATTTTCTGCCCCCGAAATAATTTTCAGCTGGCGTAAAGAGGGCAGAAGACTCAAAAAGATATCTGCTTAAAAAATTATTATATAAAACTGCTATATAAAACAGTTTAAGTTTTTATCCGAATCTGGCGGCATATTCGCATCTTCTGCATAATTCCTCCGTGCAGCGTTTTTCGGAAAACCCGTGATATATATTTTCTGCACGTGATGTTTTAATTATGTCGGAAAGCTCACTTGTGAATAAATTGCCGAGAGTTATTTCTCCGTCGGCATCAAGACAGCAGGGCACAACACTGCCGTCGCATAAAACACCTATATGGTCACGAAGTCCCATGCAGAAATGCACATTCTGTGTGGGCGCTTCCTTGTCGGGCCATATGAATTTTTTAGCAGATTCAAGATATATCTTTTCCGAAAGAGAATATCCTTTGCGGTTTTCGCTGAATGTAAAATGCTGTTTAAGTATATTTTTTATTTCTTCGTTAAGCTTATTTTCTCCGCCGTCATTCCATAAGCGTAAAACACATATGGTGCCGTCTTTTTCAGCCTTTTTGCAGAATTCGATTATATTATTAAGATACTCTTCAAGTGTGATATCAAGCTTATTTGCTTCATAAGAATGAAGTGAAAAAGTGATTTTGTATAAGTTTTTGCCGAGAAGCTCGTTTTCTTTTTCTTTTATAAGAACTCCGTTTGTGGCAATGGTAGCTTTAAGTCCGAGGGAAACCGCAATATCAATAAGCTTTCCCAAAAGAGGATGAAGTAAGGGTTCACCCATCAGATGAAAATAAATATAATCGGTGTGCTTTTTGATTTTTGCAGCAAGAAGTGTGAATTCTTCTTCCGACAAAAAGTGTTTTTTTCTTTTTGTTTTGTGACAGAAGCTGCAATCAAGATTACACACATTTGTTATTTCAAGATAGATTTTTTTGTACATAAGCAAACTCTTTCATCGTTGACCCAAGGGCGCAACATATGATAAAATATTAAAAAGGAGGAAGAGAATATGAACGAAGAAGCAAAAATAAAAATTCCCGAATACGAAAGCCGTCTGAGGCATAATATAATTAAAGTACCTGAAATTGCCCGTAAATGCAGCGGCATAAGTGTTTTCGGAAGAAAGCTGAAAACCTTCATTTTTTCCACGGATATAGCAATTATCCGTAACTGTGATGCCGATGCCGTTTTTGCGGTTTATCCCTTTACTCCTCAGAGTGCAATATCCGAATCTATTATAAAAGGTGCATATACACCTGTTTTCTGCGGAGTTGGCGGCGGTACCACTCAGGGGGTACGAACCGTGGCTCTTGCAAAGGATGTTGAAGCTCAGGGAGCCTGCGGAGTGGTGCTTAATGCCCCTGTTTCGGATCTTAATATTTTTGCGGTGGCAAAGGCAGTTGACGTGCCCGTTGTTATTACCGTTGTAAGTGAAGAAACCGATATAAAGGCAAGATTAGATGCAGGTGCCGCTATTCTTAATGTGGCTGCGGCAGATAAAACACCTGAGCTGGTTGCTAAAATCCGTGATAAATTCCCCGATGTTCCAATAATTGCCACAGGCGGACCTACGGAAGAAAGTATAAGAAGGACTGTGGAAGCAGGTGCAAATGCCATTACCTACACACCGCCATCAGCAAAAACACTTTTCTCGGCACTTATGGATAAATACAGAACCTGACAATATGAGCGAAGCGACGTATGGTCTCTTCGCTCGTTTGTTTTGCCACGTTGTTCGGAAAGAGGTAAATAATCAATCAATAAAATTAAAATCCTCTTTATGCTTTTCCATAAACACTGCATATACCTTGTCAATAAGCTCCTGGTCGTCAATTCCTACATATGTGTCATATTCGGAATCCAGTTCTTCAACTACTTCGAGTATATGCACCATAAGCTCTTCTTCGTTATCGGTTACGGGAAGAAGAACCGCATAATCGGAACCTTCAAATTCAATAAAGTCGAGAACTTCAAATTTTTCTACATTGCCTTCTTCATCGACAAATTCAAATATTTCGTTTTCTTCTTCAATGGGGGCGTTGTTTTTGTTCTTGCTCATAATTATATTTTCCTTTCAAAATAATATATTTATAATGTGATATAAAGATTTTCAAGTCCCACGGATGCTCTTAAAATAAGACGGGCATCTGCGGCGGATATTCTGCCGTCTCTGTCGGCATCGCCTGCAAAGAATGTTGCTCCCGCAAGAGTGGAAAGACCTACAGAGGCGCGCAGAACGGTTCTTGCATCGCCTGCGGTTACTTTTCCGTCGGCATTTATATCGCCCTTGCTGAAAACAGCAGTTATTATTATGGGTAATACTTCGGAAAATTCTTTATATCTTACAACTATATTCTGTGTGCCTATAAAGGCATAATCAATATTGCTTATGGTATAATCAAAAATTTCTTCAAAGCTGCCATCTGTATAATACAGATACACACGGATTCCCGAAAGGTCTATTTCTTCACCTTTAAGGAAAGACAGGACGGGAGACGGTGTCTGAATTCTTATTCCCTTTGGCTTTACTTCGGAATAAATGAAGTTGATAGTGACGAACAGATCTCCGAAATATACATCTACCATATTCCCGGGGCCTATCATAAATTGTGAGGGCTCGCATACGGCCTTGCAGTCATAATGATATATATCTTCAATCTCGCCGTTATCGTATTTTGCTTCAAGAATAAGTCCGTCAAGAGCGGGCAGCTTGGTTCTGTCGTATACCGTTACAGAATCGGGAGCTTGTTTTATTTCTAATGAAACAAGCTTACGGGGAATTACATCAACGGTAAAGCTGCAGGAAATATCCGGGTATTTGTAGCTTATGTTAATGGTATGTTCTCCCTTTTCCAGTCTGCTGCCGTGAGCTTCACCGTGGCAGGAAGTGATTATATAATCTGAATCGTTTTTTATTTCTTCAAAAGTAAGCACCTTGTTCAAAGAGGGGTCCTGAAACTCAGTCTTTATCTGAAGTGCCGAAAGATCAAGAGGAGCGTGTTCTTTATACTGTGTCAACGGCAGCTTTTCTATGCTGATGCTTTTAACGGGTACTCTTACAACTTCAACTGTAAAGCTTACATAAAAGTAATTTATACCGTCGGGTGAGTAGGATATTTTTACGGTTTTTTCTCCGGGAGCTTTTAATTCGGGAGCATAAACACTGTAGCCTGTGATTACGGTTTCTTTGCCGTTTTTGTCAACACTTGCTACTTTAAGTCCCGAAAGGTCAAGTTCTTCAAGACCGTCAATATATGTGGTTTTTGTCGGAAAGCTTTTTATAACTATTTCTTTAATGCCGGTATTTGCGGAAGGTTCATCTGCCTTTGTAAGGTTTTCCATCTGTATCCAGCCCGTAACACCGTCTTTGGCTATATAAGCTTTACCGAAATTATTGCTTCTTACTTCCGTGATGTCAACATAGGTATTTTTTGTTATTTCGGCAATTTTTTCCGAAGTGATATTGGGGCTTTTGTAAACCGCCGCGAAATTTGCCGTAACTATATATCTGCCCGTTACGGCATATGCAAAGGGCATAAAAGCCATAAGAAGTATAAAAGCTAAAATAACAGATAAAAATTTTTTCATAGTAATCAATCCAATTTATTTTATAGAATCAAGCATTCCGTTTGTTAAGAGGATTTCATAAAGATTGTCAAGGCCCACAGATATTCTAAGTGTAGTTCGGGCGTTGTTTGCGGATATACGTCCCGAATTGTTGTAATCAACTCTTCTGAGTATATCATTTTCAATATTTTCAAGTCCTACACTGAATCTCAGAATAAGCCGTGCATCGGCGGCACTGATTTTACCGTCATCATTTATATCGCCGAAGCCTTTTTCTTTTATATAGGCTTCCTGCTTTGCTTTGAGCTCTGCGGCTATTTCTTCTGCAGATACCCATTTTGCATATAAAACCTTATCACCTATGGAATCTGCCGGAATTTCCGTTACCTTTTCCCCCGAAAAATCTTCGGTTAAATACCAGCCGTCAAAAATAAATCCGACAACAGGGGAAGTTATGTCATATATGGGAGACGCAGTGCCTACAGAATGTTCAGTGGGTAAGTCTGAAAGATCTGCCTTGCCGAAGGGGTATCCGAATCTTGTTGCGGTTACATAATTGATTTCGTATACTATAGGTGTCCAGTGGGAAGTGAGTGTTACGGCACGGGTGCTTGCGGGGATAATACCTGTTCTGTTTTCACCGTCATAAGACCAGCCGAAAAATATATACCCGTTTCGTGAAGGAATATATTTGTTGATATTTTCGCCCTCGGTCGGGTATAGCTGTACATCTTCTTTAAGAGGCTGAGAAGATATGCTCAGAATATCGGGAGCAAAAACCGCATCGGAAGGTAAAATAAAGTGTATGTACGCGAAAGCACCGCCTGTAAATACGATAGGCTCAGACTCGGCATATGTAAATACCGTGGCTTCATTTTTAAATGTAAAATTTTCGGAAGCGGTAATTATTCTTACTCTGAACTGCGCTCCGTTTGTGCATGCCGAAACATCAGCGCCGCCGAGTATCAGTGTTTTGAGTATGTCCGAGTGATAAGAGAGCGTGAATGATTCCTCTGCCTTTTCTGTTTCATATACTGTATACCAGTTATTTCCGTCAATGCTTACCTGACAGAAATTTTTTGTTCTGAATGCAAGATATCTGTATTCGGAAGCAAGAAGCTTGTCTTCAGAGCCGATAAATTCCGCCACGGCATCATATGTTGCTTCTCTGATAAGCTCCGCATCGCTGATGCCTGATGTGAAAGTAACGGAAAGACAGGGTTCTGTTTCTGCGGTATATTTATATCCGCTTATTACGGGTGTGGATGTTTTCTGATAAAAAATGTCAAATGCATTTACGGGAATAAAAAGAGATAATAACATTCCCGTGCATAAGAATGCGGTAATTATTCTTTTCATTGTATCACCTTTTTATAATACTGATTCAATTATATAAAATATAAGCTGTTCAGTCAAGAAGAAAGAAAAGGAAGTGTGTAAGCTTTTATCGGGCGGGCTTATTGACAAAATCATACTAATGTTGTAAATTTAGAAAAAAGAGTTGAATAGAGGTAAACATATGAAAAAACAGCTTGCGTATATAGCCGTAATGCTTTGTGCGGTAATTCTTTTGTCATCCTGTATGAATGTGAAAATAACATTCCCCGAGCAGGAAACGGTAAACAGCAATCCCGGGACGGTACAGACCACCGTGCCTTATACCCCTGAAATCACGGTTACACTTCCCGATGCGGCAGAATTAACAACTGCAGCAGAAGATGCAACTTCTTCTTCGGAAACAACCACTGCGCCTGCCAAAAAACAGCCTCTTGATATGTCGAAAGAAGAGCTGCTCGAATATTTCAACAGCAATCTTAATATGGTAAAAGAAGATATGCCCGGTTTTAAAAGGGCAAAGCTTACCACGGTTTCTGATATAAAGCTTTCAAATCAGGCGGCAAATGCGCTTGTAGGTTTTGTTAAAGGTGCACTTTTATCCGAAGAAACCGAAGAAAAAACAGCAACCAAGGGTAGTTCCTGTGCGGAAATAATGAGCCCCGACGGAGAGCGTTATGTTTCACAGCTTATGATTGAGGATGTTGAAAGTATTGATGTTTCTGTTGAGGGAACAAATTACGCCGTAACCGTAAAGCTTCCTGCGGCAACCAACCCCGCAAAGGAAACGGGTGCTTATGCAAAAATATTCAACTTTATTACAGTTGATGACGTTGTAAGCACTTATGCCCCCAAGGTAGATGCAACTGTTGACAGAAACAACATACAGGTAAAATATTCGGGCTGTTATGCAAAAGCGGTTTTTGATACAGACGGCAAGGTTGTTTCTTATTCGACATATGTTACCTGTGTTATGAGCCTTATCGACGCATCCGTTAAGAAGGTTGTCACCATAAATACCGATGTTGACATAACACTTGTTACCACTACAGACTATACTGATTTTAATTACTAAAACCTTAAAAAAGCTTGATTGAATGCATAAATATTTTATTTAAGTATTGTGCATTTCGCTGTTTTTCGCCAATTGTAACAAAAATGCAAATTTTGTAATCAGTATTTTTTACAAAGGCACTTGACAATTTTTTTATTATGTTGTAAATTAATTATGTATTGCATCCCTTTTCAGGATGCAGCACCACAAAACGGTTATTCCGTAACATTGAAAGGGGTATACACCTAATGAAGAAAAATGTGTTAAGAGTAATTTCTCTTGTTCTTGTTGCAGGTATGCTTTTTGCATTCGCTTCCTGCAGCCAGGAAATTCACGTGCGTTTTGTAGATAAAGACGGTAATGATATCGATATCAGCGGTCTTGTCGGTGTTGTAAATCCGGGTTCATCCTCTACACCTTCCACACCTTCTACACCCAGCACACCTTCCACACCCAGCACACCCTCCACACCCAGCACACCTGATACACCCAGCACACCCGATACACCTGCAGAAACTCCTTCAGAAAACAGCGGTACATCAACAGGTATGCCTTCCACAACTGCAGAAATCGCAGATTTCTATAAGAAGGCTGTTAATGACATCAAGAACAATGCTGCTGCAGGTTATACAAAGAAAGAATGGCAGGCAGTTGATAATATCAACATCACCGGTATCGGTATGGTTGACGATCAGATTGTTAATGTTCTCGGTAGCTTTATGACAGTTGAAGCTGATGCAGAAGAGCAGGTAAGTGCTAAGGGCTCAGACGATGCCAAGAACCGTATCGGCGGTTGGACGCTTACAGACTATTCTCAGATTGCATCTGCAACTTGCGAACCCGCAGGCAGCAACTATAAGATCACAATCATTATGAAGGATGAAGATACACCCAAGAAGCAGGGTTCAGTTCTCGGTCAGGTAACAAATTCACTTCTTTACTGGGAAGACATTGAAGAAACCCTTACAACTGACTCTACAGTTACAGCTATTCTTAAGAGCTACAGCGGCATTCATGTTAACTACAAGGGCTACAAGATCGTTGCTGAAATGACTCCCGACGGAAAGTTCATTTCTATTGATCACTTAGCAGATGTTGACATTCTTATCGGTGAAGCTAAGATTCTTATCGCAACTATTAAGGATAAGAGTGCTCACATGATTAATACCTGTAAGTTCTACAACTTCCAGTACTAATCCCAAACCTACATAAATCCCCCCCGAAGCCC
>JAZSRT010000026.1:0-35390 GCA_045538645.1 Acutalibacteraceae bacterium
GGTGCGAGCAATAGAGCGTAAGCGGAATAAGACACGAAGTGTCTTCCTTCACTTTTGCCGACGGCAAAAATTTCACTTGACCGCAGGTCAAATTTCATATTTGTCGCAGACAAATATTTCACACGCCGCAGGCGTATTTCACTATCATAATTTAGCGAACTTTCAGTTCGATAAATTATGATTTATAAGGATTGATACAATGTCACTTATGAAATTAAAAAGCGGTACTGATATCCGCGGTACTGCTGTTGGTGAAAATACTGAGCTTACTGACGGAGCTGTTATGAAAATTGCTTCGGCATTTATCTCTTATCTTTGTGAAAAAACAGGTGCTTCCAAGAGTGAGATAACTCTTGCTGTGGGGCACGATTCGAGAATTTCTGCAGAGAGAATAAAAAATGCACTGCTCTCGGTGTTTGCGGCTGAGGGTATAAAGGTTTTTGATTGCGGACTGTCTTCAACTCCCGCTATGTTTATGACTACTGTTATTCTCGGAGTTACCGCCTCCGTTCAGATAACCGCAAGCCATCACCCTTATGACAAAAACGGTCTTAAGTTTTTTACAAAAGAAGGCGGTTTTGAGGGTGAGGATATAAAGGTAATTCTCGAAAAAGCCGACACTCTTACAGATGTTGCAGCTGCTGTTCCTAAAGCCGAAAAGATTGATTTTATGTCACAGTATTCCGAAATTCTCAAAAAGAAGATAACAGACGGAATAAACGACGGTGAAATGCCGCTTAAGGGCTTTCATATTGTTGTTGATGCGGGAAACGGTGCAGGCGGATTTTTCAGAAAGCTTTTGGGAGAATTGGGTGCCGAAACTGAAGGCTCGCAGTTTTTAGAGCCTGACGGAATGTTCCCCAATCATATCCCAAACCCCGAAGACAAAACAGCTATGGGCTTTATTTCAAGAGCTGTTACCGAAAACAAAGCAGATCTCGGAATTATTTTTGATACGGACGTTGACCGTGCAGCCTGTGTTGCTTCTGACGGAAAAGAAATCAACCGTAATGCACTTATTGCACTGTCTTCCGTTATTGCTCTCGAAAACAGCCCCGGCGGTACAATTGTTACGGACAGTGTAACTTCATCGGGACTTCGGGAATTTATAAATGAACATCTCGGAGGTAAGCACTACCGCTTTAAGAGAGGCTATAAAAATGTTATAAATAAAGCCATTGAACTGAACAGGGAGGGTATAGACTGTCCTCTTGCCATTGAAACATCGGGTCACGCCGCACTCAGAGAAAACTATTTCCTTGATGACGGCGCATACCTTATGGTAAAGATAATCATCTTGATGGCAAACCTGAGAAAAGAGGGTAAAACTCTTGATTCTCTTTTAATGCCCCTTAAAATGCCCTTTGCAGAAAAGGAAGTCCGCTATATTATAGAAGAAGATGATTTTAGTGCATACGGCGAAAAGGTAATAAATGATTTCAGTGAATACTGTGAACAGTTCCCCCTTATTATCCCCGCCGATGATAACCGCGAGGGCTTCAGAGTAAATTTCAACAAATGGTGCGGAGACGGCTGGCTTTTAGTTAGGCTCAGCGTTCATGACCCCGTTATCCCCGTTAATATGGAAAGCGATTCCGAGGGCGGTGTTGAAAAAATAGAAATGTTCTGGAACGGCTTTATTAAAAATTACGAAAAATTAAGAAAGAAATAAAAGGTGATGCCAATGTACAATTTTCCTATCGGTATAATTATTGATTCATTCAGAACCGATATCCCCACAGCAGTTAAAAAGGCTGCCGAGCTTGGCGCAAAGGGTATTCAGGTTTATTCTACAAGAGGAGAAATGGCTCCCGAAAATCTCTCTGACGAAAAAAGAAGAGAATTTCTGAAGCTTGTAAAGGATAACGGTCTTGTTATCTCAGCTCTTTGCGGTGACCTTGGTTGCGGATTCTACCGCCCCGAAAGAAATCCCGAGCTTATCGAAAAGTCAAAGAGAATTCTTGACCTTGCAAAGGATCTTGAAACAGATATCGTCACAACTCACATAGGTGTTGTTCCTGAAGACAAAGAACATCCCCGCTTTAAGATAATGCAGGATGCCTGCGGTGAGCTTGCCCGCTATGCTGACTCCATAAACGCACATTTTGCAGTTGAAACAGGCCCCGAAACATCACTTGTTCTTAAAAACTTCCTCGATACCTTAGGTTCAACAGGTGTGGGTGTAAACCTTGACCCTGCAAACCTTGTTATGGTAACAGGCGACGACCCTGCAGGTGCTGTATATAATCTTAAGGATTATATTGTACACACCCACGCAAAAGACGGTGTAAAGCTCTATCATAAAGACCCCGAAGCCATTTACGGCATAAAGGAAGACGATGCCCTCGTAACAGGCCCCTCATTTGAAGAAGTTCCCCTTGGTGAAGGAAGTGTGCCCTGGGATAAATATCTTGCTGCCCTCAGCGACATCGGCTACAAGGGCTTCCTCACAATAGAAAGAGAAGTAGGCGACGACCCTGCAAAGGACATCGCAACTGCAGTAAAATTCCTTGAGGAAAAAATGAAATAAGATCTTTATAACTAAAAAATTTCAGGCAGAAGAGAAAAACTCTTCTGCCTAAATTATTTGCCGTAAATGATTTTTTTGTCGTATTTATTTTATCAGTTACAGATAATTTCTGTTATCTGCTTGAAGTTCTTGTCAAGACCTACATAAACAAGTCCGTGATCGGCATTTTCGGGAATACTGAATTCGCTGTTTTTCACCGCAACGATAATTCTTCCGCCGCCTTCTATATTTGCACCTCCGAGATTGTTATACAGAAGTGTGTAAGGTGTGACTTTTGAAAAATTGTTGATTTTAGCATCCTTTCTGAGATACTTCAGATAGAAATCAAGTGTGAGTTTACTCATCCACGCTTCTTCATTGCTTGTAAAATATAGATCTGAGGGATATTCCACCAATTTGTCAATCCGTTCCTTTGTTGAAGCAGGCACAGAATTATATATAGCTTCTGCTTCACAGAGTGTATCGCTGTAGCTGTTTCTCCAATAGGAGTGAATATTTGTGAAAACCGATGCCCCTCCGCCTATTGAAGCTATATATTCAGAAAACAGATAAACAGAGCCGTATACGCCTATATCGTTTTCATTTGTTGTAAAATTGTAAAGGGACTGACCGGATTTTATAAGTGCACTTTCATTGAAAGCATTGTAATGTCCGTCGGCTGTCTTTACTCCGGGAAGTACAACTTCTTCAATGTAGCCTGACATTGCTTCATTTAACCATGATCTGCAAAATGTCATATCCGGGGACATAAGTGTTGAAGTTGAGCATATATAATGCTGTAATTCATGTACAAGTGTTGCCTCAAGAGATTTTATATATAGATCATTTTCGCAGAGAACAGAATTTATATGAATCAATGCATGGTCGGTGTTGAAGCCATACTCTTCTATCATTTCCTGTGACACCTCTGAGGAAGAGAATATATCCCTGTTTGAGGTCAGACCGCAGATGCCGGGGGAATCAAAGTCGTATATCAGGAAGTTTACTTTACCAACATCGTTTGTAAAACGCGGTTTGCCGAAAATACTGACGGTTTTTGAATATAATGTATTATCAAAATCATTTCCTATTTTTTCAATAACGGAAAGGTCAACATTATCTGTATTTGTCCATATGTAACAGTATTTGCCTGCATAAATACATTCAAAAAGACCTTGTTCTCTTTTTGAATTATACAGATCGGTAAAATAATAGAAGGATTCAAGGGCATATTTCTCATAATTTTTTTCAAGTCCGTTGCCTTTTATTGTAGAAAGATCTATTTTATCAAACGGCACATTTTTGTCATAGGTTCCGGCTGTTATAGTATTAAGAGATGCATTTATTTCAGTATTATCGTTTCCTCTTGAGCCTGCAACATCAATCTGAAGGGCATTGAAATCACCTGTGCTGAGATATGATGTGTCCAGGTCTTTTTCTTCGTCATATATCCCCGGATTGTATATCATTACATAGCTTAGCTCACTATTGCTGAATAAACTGCTTCCGATGTTGGTTTGTTCAGAGGCTGTATTATTATCGTTTTTAACAGGTGCTTGTGTTATTTTTTCCGGAGAAGGAGTAGAGAATTCGTTTGACATGAATACTGCGCCAGCTGCTATACCTGCCAACAGAATAAAAATAATTATCAGATTGCGGATAAGCTTCTTTTTTTTGTTATGATTTTTGGGATTGCCACGGGTATCAAGGGGCGGAATATCAGGATTGTAATCTGTATTATTTCCCTGAGAATTCTGACCTACAGCCATCTGCCACGGAATATAAGCAGGGGGAGTGTAAGAGGGTGTGCCTTCAGGCTGAGGGGGATCATTTTCTGCAGTGGCGCAAGGTGTATTATTTACAGGTTGCTCAGGGATGTTTGTCGGAGAAGCATACGGAGTATTGTTTATTGTCTGTAGGGGAGTGTTTGCTACAGGGGTGACGGGTGCATTATACACAGGCTGTGGGGGAGTCGGGTTCTGAGGCGCTGCAGGTATATAGTCTGCAGACTGAGAGGGAACGGCAGCAGGTGGAACAACGGGTGTATCGTAAACAGGTGCAGCAGGGATATTTTCTGCTGGTCTGTAAGCAAGGTTGTTCCTTGTAGCCACAGTGGCATTTTCAGGCTCTGCTACAGGGGGAATATTCTGCACTGCAGGGCCGGGTTTTACGGGAATGTTGCTGTTTTGAGGGGTTACTTTTACCGTTGCATCAAAGTCAGTCGCAGTATTCAGCGGATTTCCGCATTTGTGACAGAAATTCATTTCATCCTGACAGGCTGTACCGCAATTAAGACAAATTTTCATATTAAAATCCTCCTTTATTCGCTGAGTGTATATTCAGGTATGGTCAGATTGAAAACATCTTTCTCCGCATAGAGAAGGTTTTCTTCAAAAAAGTCATATATATACAAATCTGCCGTAACATCATCTCCCCAGACATAATCCTCTCTGATATGCACAATGAATTTTGTTTTTGTGTTTTTTACACACATTCCGCCAATGCTGTAGTAGGGATTATCTTCAATTCCTCCGGTTTTTATGTGTTCAGCGGCTACCTTTATATCAATGTCTGAATTGTTGACTACCGTAAAATGATATGTATGGTCATATCCTTTGTGTTTTGCAGGTATAATTTCCGTAAGGTAAATCTTTACGGAATGATTGTCGTAAAGCAATTCTCCTTCTTCGGGTAAGGTTGCACCGCTGCCGTGTTGAGATAAGGAAACGGGACAGACAATATTTTTCATAAATCCCGGACCGCCGCCGTCAATAAGCGGAAGCCAGTAGCAATCCGAATAATGGATATACAGTGACATTTCTGACGGTGAGCCAAAAGTGACATCGTAAGAATTAATATATAATTGTTCGTATGTTGTTATGCCTCCTTTGAGAAGGAGGGGTTCACTGAATTCATCTATTAATGAGATGTCGTCAAAAACCGCACCACCATAGCAGACATATTTGGGCTTATCTGTAAGATTTTCATATTTCAGAATTCCATTAATTGGCTGATCGTCCATATTTTCGTATTCACCGCCCAGTGTAAGAAGGGAAACTCTTAATCCATCCTGTTCGCAAAGAACCTGTTCGTTGGCAAAAAGTCCGTGTGAGGGGTACTGAACTGAGTGATACCATACGGTGGTTTCTTCATAATTATCAGGAATAAAAGATTTTTCCGGCGGAACAGAAACATCAATATTATATTCATACATGATTTTTTTACCGTCAAATGTCATGGCACTTATATAAAATCCGAGAGACTTTATTGAATCAATCAAATCAAGTCTCTGATATTCTTCAAGAGTGCCGAATTTCAGAGGAAATTCTGCCGTGTTCTTTTCTTTCGGGGGAACCAGTAATTGGATATGTCCGGAAAGCTTCCCGTCTCGCACATATAATGAATCATTTATGACAAAATCCGATGCTTCAATAAAAACGGAAAAATCATTGTTGTTTTCAGCTTCAAGAGTATATCTTGTTGCTCCGTCTTCTGCCTTTGTTACTGTCAGGTAAACGCTTAAGTCCTGTTCATTAATAATCTGAACCTTATCTTCATTTTCTTTCCATGTAAGTTCTCTCTCCGGCTTTTTTTTATCGGCAGAAAATTCCTCGGTGATGTTTATGGGATACATTTCGGAGCAATATTTGTTTCCGTAGACATCCTCTATTTCAAACAGGAAGCAGTATTCACCAATATTAAGGGGCATAAATTCAAATCCTGTAAAATTATCAACGGGAACAGAGCTCATGCTAATCCATCCGGAGTGGTCCCATTCTTTAACAGGCTTTATTAACCCATTTTCATAACGGGTGACGTATCTGCGTCTGTCGTCAACGAAGCCCAGAGTTGACCATTGTGACAGCTGCGTATCCTCAAGCTTTCCGGTGATGAGTGAGTTTTTGTTTTTATCGGTTTCATTTGGTATAAGGGCGGATTGTATAATTTCCTTTGTTTTATTGTCAGCTGCAAGTTGAAACAGAAACCCTTCTGTTTGCAGCTCATAGCCTTCAGGAAGATTCAGATAATCAGTATATGCCAGACTATTGTTTAGCACTACACTTACGCTGTAACGGGTAATGTCACCGACGGTGTCGTGCTGCATTGTCTGGGGGATGAAGTATTCATTTATATTTGTTGTGCCATAGAGAATATTACCGTCAAAGTCGGCACTCAGCTTGTTTCCGTTTTTTTCGGTCTGC
This sequence comes from Acutalibacteraceae bacterium, assembly GCA_045538645.1. GTDB lineage: Bacteria > Bacillota > Clostridia > Oscillospirales > Acutalibacteraceae > RUG806. The sequence continues at coordinate 6,712 of JAZSRT010000026.1, forward strand.
GCTGAAGAATATACTTTTGTATATATTCCTTCACCTTCTTTTTGCAGTATGATGTAATTTGCCGATGCAAAATCAGCACTTTGTTCAGACGAGAGCGTGATGCTGTAGGTATTTTCATCTTCCTTTTCGGGGACGGGGCTTTCGGTATTCAGAAAACTGTCATTTTCCAGCCAGAATTTACTGTATTCCGTAATATATTCCGAATAATCCTCCAGAACACCTATGTTTTTATATTCTTCACGCCATGAGTTTTTGTAGTAATCCTTGTTATAGAAGGGATAGTAAATTGAAATACCACAGAGGTTTTTCGCGTTTGTTTGATTGGATACGGTTGCTTCCGAAATAATATCCTGTATCTGTTTGCACTCTTCGGGGTAATAGCTGTTCATCTGATGTGTCATATCAAGCAGGTCGATAAGGTCATATTCAGAGCCTGTACTTGCTCTTCCCAGTGCTCTTGATTTTACTCTTGAAACGGCAAGTGTGTTGTAATCATCCGACAGATTCATACTTGCTTTTCTGAAAAGAACATTTATTGCATCTTCAAGCCGGGCAGTGTAGCTTAAATCTAAACAAGAAAGAGTTGTGTCTCTGTTTTCAAAGCCTCTCTCCTCATAATATTCCTCGCAGGAGGAAAGGAATTTTTCCGTGATATCCGTTGTAAGTTCTTCCGCAGAAGCTGTTGTGAGATTTTTAAGGAATGAATAATTCCATCCGAAAGCAGGCTCAACCTCCTGAGATGCAACAAGATAACATGCATAGTCCTTCCATACGCTCATAAGCTCTGCCGATGCCATAAGACAGGCATCAAAGCCTACCCATTCAAGTCTATTCTCCGGACCGAAAGGAGAATTTTCCATGGCGGTTTTCATTTCTGAAAGGGTAAGAGAGTCATCATCAAAAAGAATATCCTTACCGTAACCGATAAGCGGACCGTTACCGTGATCCCACATAATAAGTGAAAAAGATTCAGCAGGATAGTTTTCATAAGCATATGTAAGAAAGTCTGACAGGCAGGAGCTTTCCCCCATTGACACCTGAGAAAACGAATTCGCATTTATGAAACCGTTTTCCGTCAGTTCAAGAAGAGTGTGGGTGTCAGCAGATGCAGTGCCGTTGTGCCATTTTGCGCTGCCTCCCGAATATACGATAATGTTTGCTGATTTGAGATCGATACCGCTGTCTGCAATTTCTTGCATATCTTCAGTACCTGCTGCGCCCTTTGCTTCAAGGTCGGAGCCTATCATATAAACCATCAGGGTTTGATCTTTTTCTTTTGAAAAGGGAGATTTTATAGTTTCACTACAACCCCATAATGTCAGAAACAGACAAAAGATTGATATAAAAACAATACTTTTTGTTATTTTTTTCTTCATAACACACACCTCTATTAATAATTATTATGTGCGTGATATTGAAAGTCAAGGTAAAAGGGCTGAATGGCAGAAATATGGTGGGTTAACGGTATTAATGTGCCGTATCTTGTCTGAGTCAGGAATTTTTTTTACATTGAATTGTAATATCTTATGTGCTACACTTGATATAAAAGAATGTTTTTAAGGTGATGTTATGAAGATAAGAAAGAGTATTTCTTTTGTTCTTGCTTTTTTTATTCTTATAAGCAGTATGTCCATAGGCGCATCTGCGTTTGGGACAGAGGAAAAAGTGTATGTTTCCGAAATGGAATCGCCTGTATTATATGATTCTCCGGAAGATATGAAAAACTCATTGGAGATACTGGAAGGTTATGTAGACACGGATATCTTAAAAGAACGTGTTTTGAGCGGCATATCGGAATGCTCAGTGAATGTTGTAATTTCAGATTTAAATATTCCCGTAAGCTGTTTTGAATATGTTGCCGATTTTGTATGGTACAACACCCCCGAAGCCTTCAATGTGAACAGAATAGGCTGTACATACAGCAGTAAAATAAACGCGCTCAATTTTGAATACCGTGATTATGCCGATACAAAGGATGAATATACTGCTTGTTTTTCTCAGTTTATATCAGTGGCTGATAAGTTACTCAGCGGTATAGAAAATAATATATATCTTAGCGATGTTGAAAAAGCCCTTTTGCTGCACGACAGACTTTGTATGTGGACCCAGTATGATTATGTAACTGCTTCAGATGTAAAGCACACAGCATACGGTGCTTTCGGAAAGAGAGCTGCTGTGTGCCAGGGATATGCTATGGCATATATGTATCTTTTGCAGAGAGTGGGTATTGATAACTACTATTGTTCGTCGGATAAACTTAATCACGGATGGAATATTGTTTATATAAATAACAAACCCTACCATGTTGATGTTACCTGGGATGACAGAGCCTGGGGCAGCGGCGACAGAGGATTTATCGGAAGAGTGGACCACGATAATTTCCTTCGTTCCACTGCAGGTATAAAAGAGACGGGACACACGGCATATGACTTTGATTCTACTCCCGCGGATACCGCATATGACAGTTACTTCTGGCAGAATTCCTCTACGGCATTTCAGCTGGTCGATAACGAAATATATTATATCGACAACACCTCTGAAACGCTTAACAGATTAAGCGATAAAAAAGTGCTTTTGAGTGTGAGTGATGAATGGCGGTCGCCAAACGGAGGTGTGTGGGTTTCAAATTTTGCCTGTCTTTCTTCTGCAGGCGGGGAACTGTTTTATTCCCTTGCTGACGGTGTGTATAAATATACTGTTTCAACTTCGGGATATAAAAAAATTTATTCACCGCAGCTTAGTACCGACTATTCTGTTTTCGGGTTTGTTTATGAAGACGGGTACCTTATCTGCGATATAAATAATACCCCCAATGATGCAAACAATCTTTCTCAGAAAAAATATGCTTATTCGGATATAATCCCTTCGGTTTCTTCCGTTGAAATATATTCTCCCTGCACAAAAACAGAATATTATATAGGTGACAGTATTGACCTTTCGGGACTTAAGCTTAAGGTCAGCTTTTCAGATAGCAGTTATGAAATCATTTCTTCCGGCTTTACTTCTTCGGGCTTTTCTTCAAAAAAGGCAGGGAATGTAAGTGTTTCGGTGTCTTATAAAGGATATTCGGACAGCTTTAATATTACGGTAAAAACACCTTCGGTTACTTTATCCGAAGACAGTATTACCCTTACCGAAAAAGAAGCAAAAACTCTTTCTGCCGTGACTCTTCCTGCAGGACTCAGTGTCAGCTGGAAGGCATCTTCTTCAAATGCAAGTGTGACAGGCGGTAAGGTGACAGCAGTTAAAATGGGCAATGCTGTTATCACAGCCGAAATTACTTATAACGGTATTTCTTATTCCGATACCTGCAAAGTGAATGTTCTTTGCGGTCACAGTTCTAGTGTAACTGTTCCCGCAAAAGCCGCAACCTGTGTTTCAACAGGCTATACTGCAGGTGTGTACTGTAATGACTGTAAAACTTATACAAGCGGACACAGCACTGTTGCAATTGACAAAAATGCCCATAGCTGGAACAAAGGTACACTTACTTCTTCACCCGACTGTATTTCCGAAGGTGTAATGCATTATGTATGCGGGAATAATTCCTCTCATACAAAAAATGAAGGTGTAGCAAAGGACAGCAGTGTGCATAACAATACCGTAAACACTCCTGCTGTGGCAGCTACCTGTTCTTCCGTAGGTTATACTGCAGGTGTATACTGCAATAATTGCAAAGCCTATATAAGCGGCCACAAAGAAATTGCAATCAATGCTTCTGCACATAAGTGGGATAAGGGTATGGTTACCGTAACAGCAACCTGCAGTGTAAGCGGTGTGAAAACCTATACCTGTGAATATAACAAAAGTCATACCTATACCGAGGATCTGGGGCTTAGTTCAGGTAATCACGTCAATAAAAAGAATATTCAGGAACTTGCGGCAAGCTGTACCGATAAGGGCTATACTGCAGGCGTATTCTGTGACGACTGCAAAAAGTACATAAGCGGTCACGAAGAAATACCTGCAATTGATCATAAGAATAAGCACACTGTTGAATCGGTAACACCGAATTGTACCGTTCCCGGCTGCAGTGCGGGTGTTTTCTGTCCCGACTGCAGAACATATCTTGAAATATCCGATGAAATCCCCGTTAACCCCGATGCACATAAGTGGAACAAAGGTGAAATCACCACCGAAGCCACCTGCAGTGTTAAGGGTGTAAAGACCTTTACCTGTGAGCATAACGGCAACCACACATATACAGAAGATATGGGATCGGCACCCGACAATCACGTTGATACAAAGAATGTACCGGCTGTTCCTGCAACCGCAGACAGTGTGGGTTACACCGAGGGTGTTTACTGTAATGACTGTGAAAAGTACATAAGCGGTCATAAAGAGATACCGAAGCTCAAAGGTGTATTTACCGAAAGTGAAAGTGCCTGCATAAACGGAGAATTCATTATGTTTAATTCAGGACTTACCGTGGACGAAATGCTGAAGAATGCCTCAGAAGGCAGTATCATAAAGGATAAAGACGGAAAAACCGTTTCTGATGACACAATTGCTGTAACGGGCATGACACTTATTCTCCCCGACGGCAAAGAATATTCACTTGCCTGTCCCGGGGATGTGAACAGTGACGGAAAGATTACCGCTGCCGATGCGAGATTTGTTTTAAGAGCCAGTGTAGGACTTGAAGCAATCGAAGAAGGCAGTGCGCTGTATACGGCAGCAAATGTAAACGGTGACACCATAGCCGCCTCGGACGCAAGACTTATCCTCAGAGCATCCGTAGGTCTTGAAGACCATAAAAAATGGACAAAATCATAATTTGTAGGGCTTTTACCCTATAAATTATGATAGTGATGTTCATTCCTGCGGAATGAGTGATGTTGTCCTTCGGACAGTGATGTTTGTTTGTTGTAGGCAAACATCGTTCACAATTTATCGGCTTACAGCCCGATAATTATCATAATAAAAAGTCCGCGCACAGGTTTCTGTGTGCGGACTTTTAAGTGTAATTACATTTGTCAGTCTGATATGGGCGGGAGGAGTTCCAGGACGGTGTTTATGAATACCTGAAGCTGTGGGGTCATGGCTTTGCCTTTGAGGTATGCAAGCTGTGACCACTGATTGAATTCGCATTCGGGTACGTTTATCTTTTTAAGGTTGCCTTCCTGAATATTTTTTCTCACTTCAAAAACCGGGAGCATTGTTACATAATTTGATGCTTTTGTGAGGCGCATAATGGTATCGGTGTTTGCAATTTCAATTGAGGGGGTGACAAAGAGGTTTCTTTTTGCAAGCTCGTCATCAAACAAATATCTGTAACCTTCACCCTGAGGCATAAGGATAAGCTTTTCTTTTGTTATTTCTTCAAAAGTTACTTCTTCTTTATCGGCAAGTGGATTTGCGGGGTTTGTTACAAATATTATGGGTTCAACTTCTTCGCGCACACGCACCCATTCTTTTCTCGGTACCTTATAGTCCAGCATATAGCACAAATCGAGCTCGTTTGCCCTTACTTTTGCTTCTATTTCTCTTGCGGAGCCTACAAAAATATTCAGGTTTATATGTGGATAGCGGCGGTTGAATTCGGGAAAAATCGGAATAAAGCAGGATTTTAATATGGAGTCTACAAGGCCGAAGCGTATAGTTCCTCTCATATCCTCATTTTCCGTTGCGAAATTCTGCGCTCTTTCTATAGCTTCAATTACGCTTGTGGCATATTCCACAAAGGTAACACCGTATTGCGTGAGCTTGATGTTTTTGCCTATACGGTCAAAAAGGGGAACTCCCAGTTCTGTTTCAAGCTGCTGCATCTGCACTGTTACGGCAGACTGTGAATATCCTAATATAGATGCCGCTTTTGTAAAGTTGTTAAGCTCTGATACCTTAAGAAATGTTTTTAAATTTCTTACATCCATTCTTATCACCGATTATGAAAAATTATTAATATATAAAATCTATTAATAATTCTTATGATACAGCATTTTATACAGGATGTCAACATTTTTTTGAAGGAAATCGACAGAAAACAAAAGCGTATTTAACAAAAAGTTAATTTAATATTTGTGTAGTAATATTAATGGTCATATGATAAAATATAATATATATATCCTGATTGGGAGGCAAATTATGAAAAAAATAATATCTGTTATCACCATATTGTCGTTAGTTTTGGTATGTTTTTGTGCATGCGGCAAAAGTGAAGAAGCTAAGCTATGCGAAGGAAAAATAAAAGCTATAGGCGAAGTAACACTTGAAAAGAAAGAACTTATTGAAAGTGCTGAAAAAGCCTATGCAATGCTCAGCGGCGAAGATAAAGAGGACGTAAAAAACAAAGATGACCTTGATGCAGCAAGGGCTGAATATGATAAATTAAAAGATTTTTCAGACCGTGTTGATGAGCTTTCGGATAAGGTTAACAGAGTATTCACCGAATACGGCATCAGCTATGCCGAGATAATGGATGAATACAATGCTCTGAGTGAAATTGTTCCCGAAGATGAAAAGGAAAAAGAAAGATATTCTGCATTGTCTGACCTTGACGAAAAACTTGAGTCCTTCAATACCAACGCAGCTGCCGCAGAAGCATCTGCCGTATCATATGTTAAAGGCTTTTACAGCATAAATGAAGATAAAAACGTAACAGTAACGGATGTGGGATGCATTGTGCAGGAAAGTGACGGTACTGTTTACTGTCTGTTTGCGCTGAAATACACCGAAGGCACGGAAGAAAAGGCTGTTTATTCAAAAGCAAGATTTGCAGGTACACCTGCGCTTGAATCCATTACTTCGTATGCTGAAAATTTCTATAGTATCGAACCTGCATCCGAAGATACAGATGCACTCAATAACGGTAATGTGGTTCTTAACGTGGAAAAGATATTGGCTGATGCAAAAGCATAATATCTGTAACGGTTGATAGTTTAGGGGGAAATGTTATGGCTTGTAAAATTATCGCACACAGAGGAGCTAACAAAAAGGCTCCTCAGAATACCGTTCCTGCATTTGTTACGGCAATAAATGAAGGAACAGACGGGTTTGAAACTGATGTGCATCTCACACGTGACGGTGTTCCCGTTATCTGTCACAATTATACCATTGATGCAACTTCAGACGGTAGAGGAGCAATTACAACATATAATCTTGAAGAACTTAAAAAGTTTGATTTCGGGTCGTATTTTTCCGAAGAATTCAAAAATACGCCCTTGCCCACTCTTGATGAATTTCTTGAAATTACAACTAAGAGTGAGTGTGAAATAATTAATATTGAACTCAAATGTCCGCAAGACAACAATATTTCACGTCTTGTTGAAAAAACACTTGAATCCGTAAAAAAATACGGTTGTCTCGACAGGGTAATTATTTCAAGCTTTTCCCCTGAAGTGCTTATTACCGTAAAGAAAACAGACCCCAGATGCAAAACTGCATTTTTATATCCGATAAGCAAGCCTTCTGTATGCAGATTTGTTGTTTACCCGTTTTTTATGGTAAAAAAAATAGGCTGTGATATTATTCATCCCGCACATATAGCCGTTACAAAAAACCTTGTCAAAATGGCTCATAAGATGGGTATTCGGGTGAATGTATGGACCGTAAATGAAAAGAACACCATACTGAAGCTGCTTGAATACGGTGTTGACGGCATTATTACGGATAAACCTCTTGAAACAAGACAGATAATGGAAGAATATGAAAAGAAGAAGGCTAAAGAAAATGTTTGACGGTAAACTCAAAGCGGTAACCTTCAGCTATGATGACGGCGTTACGCAGGACAGACGGCTTATTGAACTTTTTAATAAATACTCTCTTAAAGGAACATTCAATATAAATTCCGATTTGCTTGATACTGAAAATACACTGACTTACGGAAACAAAAGTGTATTACATAATAAAGTCAGCCGCAATGAGATAAAATCACTTTACCACGGACATGAGGTGGCAGTGCATACCCTTACACATCCGCATTTGCCCGCACTTTCGGAAGAAGAAATAATCCGTCAGGTGGAAAAAGACAGAGAAAAGCTCAGCGAGCTTGCGGGATATGAGGTTATCGGTATGGCATACCCCGGCGGCGGAGTGAATTTCGACTTAAGAGTTGCCGATATAATAGCAAAAAATACAGGTGTAAAATATGCAAGAACAACGGTTCACACCTTCGATTTTGAAATTCAGAAGGATCTTTATGTGTTCAATCCTACAGTGCATCATAACGATACTTCAAGATGCCTTGAAATGATAGATAAGTTTATCGAACTTGAAACAGACACCCCCAAGCTTTTATATATCTGGGGGCACAGTTACGAGTTTGATTTCAGTGATAATTGGGATTTTGCCGAAGAAATGTGCAGAAGAATTTCGGGGAAAGAGGAAATATTCTACGGTACAAACCGAGAATGCCTCGGATTTTGATACAAAAACAAAAAAAGGAGAAAAAGTTATGAAAAAAATTTTTGCAATTGTTCTGGCAGCAACAATAGTTTTTGCTTTTTCCGTTGTTACCGCAGGTGCTATCACTCTTTACCCACAGTATGAAATCAGTTACGGTGACACTATTGAAGTAGAAGTCCCCGATTCTAAAGTATTTCCCTTCTCCATGGTTTCTTTTGTTCCCGAAGAAAGCGGATACTTTGCTTTGCGTTCTTATTCTGATTATGAAAATGACCCGTACTGTGACCTTTACGACGGAGAGACAGCAGAGTTGCTTCAATCCGGTGACGATGAAAACGGTTTGGATTTTTGTCTCAGCTATTATTTTGAAGCAGGAAAACTTTATTTTTTTGTGATTTCAGATTTTAACGGAGAAGCACAATTTGATATCTCTCTCGGTTGCGCACATAGTTATATTGACAGATTCTGTGAATTCTGCGGTGAAGAATGTCCGCATATAGCTGTTTCAGGTAATTTTGGCTTGTGCGAATGCGGAGAAGTATTTTCAGGCATTGATGTCATTGAAGGTGAATCGCTTGAACTGATGTTCGGTGAAGATGTTGAAAAAATTCTGAGATTTACTCCCGAAGAAGACGGAGCATATATTATTTCTTCTTCAAGTGAGGTTGAGGATGCTGACCCTGCTGCAGATATCTATGATGAGGATTATGCGTATTTTGACTACGCCGATGATGAAGACGGTCTGAATTTTGTTGTAATGACTGAACTTGAAGCAGGAAAGACATATTATATCGTGATTTATAATTATTCCGATTTTGATTATAAGTTTGAGGTTACTGTCCGAAAGGCTGTTCACGATGTTTTGGGCGGCGGCACACATGAGCTTAAATATGAGCCCGAAATATACTCCACTTGTACTGAAGCGGGATACACAGAAGGGCTTTACTGTGAAGAATGCGAAGAATTTATTTTCGGTCACGAAGAAATCCCTGCCGATGAACACTGGGATTGGGACAGAAACGGTAAATGTGACATCTGCGGTGCAGAAACAGAAATTTCCTATTGTTCCCATATCTGCCACAGCGAAAGTTCTTTTCTTTCCTTTATATGGAAAATAATTAATTTCTTTAACAAAATTTTCGGTATCAATGCATTTTGTGAATGCGGATTATATCATTTTATGTAATAATGTTTTTCAGTAACATAATCTGAAAAAAAGTCTCAGATATACTTTTGGCGGTATATCTGAGGCTTTTTTACTATGTGTATCAAAGTCTGATTATTGATGTTATTTGTTTATGCTTTCTTCTATTTCTCTTTTGATAATTTTCAGCTCGTGCATTAGTCTGTCAAAGAGATTTTTTATCAGTCTAAAGAATTTTGTGAAGATGTTTTCAGTTTCTGTTTCGGGTTCTTCACCGTCTCCCATATAGCAGCCGATGTTTGTGCTTGTTATTTCGTTTCCGTAGAAGTCAGTTGTAATGCCGTCGTCAATTTTCATACCTTTTCCGATAAGGGGAGAGTTGACAGCGAGCTTATATGCATCTGTTCCATCACCGCCGACAAATGCGGGCAATGTATTCATAGAAAGCAGGTCGCAGCCGGGATTGAGTGTGTTATAATAGCAGTTGTTACGGTAGGTGTTTCTGCCCTCTATTTCATCCCCGAGGTCAAAGTTTATCACTTCGCCTTCTATGGGTATGAATATATTATTTGCAATAAGGCTGTTATAAAGGTGATAGAACTGGAATTCACCGCAGTTTATGAAGGTATTATTGTAAAACTTAAGTCCGTCTTCACCGTTGCCCGATGCAAGGGAGCTTCTGCCCTTGTTGTCATTTACGGAAAGACAGTATCTTACGGTGTTGTTTCTCTGCGGATTATCTTTTGCGTTGTTTACAACAAAACGCTGATTGTCGTGTGAATAAATATACTGATAAGTACAGTTATTAGTGCCTGAGTCAAAGTCAACGGTCATACCGTCGCCCACATTTTTCTGACCTGCAATTTCACAGTACTGAATAGTGCTGTTTTCTGAGCCCCAGAACCACATAGCGGCAGTAAAATAAAGGATTTCGCCGTTTTCGTCAACACCTTCACCCTGACAGGTGTTAATAGCTCTGCAATTTGTTACAAGTGCACCGTCGCATATGCCGATTATAATAGCTTCTGCATCCATTTCGTGGAAATAGCAGCCTTCAATCAGAACACCTGTGTTATATATGGGATCTGCTTCATCATCGTCACACCAGGGATTCTGTTCATCATTCCATGAACCCCAGATAAGAAAACCGTTTGCTGTATCATAAACTTCACAGTCTGTTATAGTAAGATCATTTACGGGATATCTTGAATTTGCGGGAAGTCCCTTTACCACAACAGCGGCACGGGCAGGGGCAGCTCCTCTTGACATATCATCTCTTCCCGTTACCTTACCGTTGGGCATACCGAAGAAATAGACATTATCTATAGTGATGCCGACACTTTCCTCATTTATGGTGTCTATCCATATTCCGCCTCCGTTGGGGGCTGTTATCTGAACATCCGAAACGGTGATATATGAACAGTCAATAAAAGTAAACACTTCTTCGTGAAGCTCGGTTTTCAATATCGGTCTTTCACCTTCGCCGTAGGAAGAAATAACAAAGGGGGCAGCTTTTGTGCCTTTAAGGCCTGAAAGAGTAACTGCGCAGTCATATGTTTCGCCGCTTTTAAAAAGAACCTTGTCACCGGCACCTAAGGATTCATTGGTAAAACCTCCGAGATCTTTCCAGGCTTCTTCAGGGCTGTGGCCGGAATTACTGTTGTTTCCGTCAGCGGAATCGATATAATATGTTGCTGCCGTAAGTGCATATGCGGGAATTTCTGAAAATACGGTTATCGGTACTAACAGAAATGCGCATATGAAAATGCTGATAAGTTTTTTCATAATAGTTTTCTCCTTAAAATAATCTATGTTTTAACAATAACACATATATATTTATGTGTCAAGAAAACAAGGTTCCGTATTTTTATACAGAACCTTATTTTTTGGAGATATATATTATTCTGAAGAATCAGCAGCAGGAGAACCGCATAGGAAGGAAAAGGAAAATTGAAAGAGGAGTTTTATATGTTCGGAATAAGGGGGTGGGGCGGTTCTCCTTTGTTTAGTAGGAAGTTAGCATATGCTAACTACAATTAAAGTATATCTGTTTTTCTTTTATTTGTCAAGTATATTGTAAAAAAAATTTTTTTAGTGTATATTTAATATACAAAACAAAGGAGAAAAAATATGCTTTACAGAAAATTCAAAGATAAAGAGCTTTCACTTCTTGCAATGGGTACAATGCGTCTTCCCGTAACGGACTCAAAGATAAATGAAGAAGAAACCGAGCTTATGATAGACATTGCCCTTAAAAGCGGAGTTAATTATTTTGACACTGCCTGGGGTTATCACGGGGGCGAGAGTGAAAGGGTAGTGGGAAAAATACTCAATAAATATCCCCGCGATTCATACTATATTGCAACAAAATTCCCCGGCTATGACCTTAGCAATATGGGAAAGGTTGAGGAGATATTTAACAGTCAGCTTGAAAAAACGGGAATGGAATATTTTGATTTCTATCTTGTTCATAATGTTTGTGAGATGAACATTGATGAATATCTCAATCCCGTTCACGGCACATATGAATATCTCATAAAGCAAAAGGAAAACGGCAGAATAAAGCACCTGGGTTTTTCGGTTCACGGCAGCACTGAAACCATGAACCGTTTTCTTGCAATGTATGGCGAACATATGGAGTTTTGTCAGATACAGTTAAACTGGGTGGATATTAAATTCCAGAAGGCAGACGAAAAGCTTGAAATACTTAAAAAACTCGATATTCCCGTATGGGTAATGGAACCCTTAAGAGGCGGTAAGCTTGCCGTATATACCGATGCTATGAAGGGAATGAAAGAAAAATATCCCGATTTTTCTCCCGTTGAATGGAGCTACCGTTTCTTAAAGAGCATAGACAGCGTAACAACCGTGCTTTCGGGTGCATCTTCACTTGAACAAATGAAGGAAAACATAAGGCTGTTCTCCAAAAATGATCCTTTGAATGAAGAAGAGAAAAAAGACCTCGAAGCACTTGCAAAGAGTATGACGGCGGGTGTACCCTGCACAGCCTGCAAATACTGCGTAAAGGATTGTCCCATGGGAATAAATATTCCCGAAATAATCAGTATGTACAATGAGCATACCTTTACGGGCGGCGGATTTCTTGCACCTATGAAGCTTAAGAGTATTCCCGAAGAAAACAGACCGTCAGCTTGTATTGCCTGCGGAAAATGTAAGGAGCTTTGTCCGCAGTGCATAAATATTCCCGAAATAATGGAAAAATTTACTGATGAAATCGGAAAATAATTGACGGTGGTTTTTCAGTGTGCTATTTTAATAATATAAATAAATAAAAAACGGAGTGATACCAATGGCACAGTTAAAAATGTATTGGATTAATGATAAAAAGGTAGACCTTTTACCTCTTCCCGAGGGTTATTCTTTTTCAAAATATACCTGTGAAGAAGATAAAATGGCTTGGGTAGAGTGTTGCAAGAACGGTCTTGTAGGTGATGATGCCACAGAAAAACAGTTTGATGACAGTATTCTCGGCATAGAAGCCTGCGATCCCTATGATGATGTTTTCTTCCTTGATTACAACGGAGAACACATAGGTACTATCACAGCAATAAATCATACAGACCTTAATATGGGTAATATGCATATGGTAGGTATGAAGACTGAATTCCGTGGCAAGGGTCTGGGAAAATATCTTAATAACCGTTGCATACACAAGCTTTCCGAAGAGGGCGTAAAATTTATCCGTCTTACCACAGACGAATGGAGAAAGGGCGCAGTAAAGAGCTATCTTACATCAGGTTTTGTTCCCGTCCAGTATGAAATGGGTATGGAAGAACGCTGGGGCAAGGTGCTTGAAGAGTATAACATCGACAGTGTTGATATGCTTTATGAGGACTGTACACTTTATAAAAAAATATACAGAGAATCCCTTGCAAAAAAAGTAAAAATCGGTGTTGTCGGTGCAAGAAGAGGCCAGACTATGCTCAATTACTGTAAGACAGGCTTCAACGCAGAGGTTGTTGCAATCTGTGACAATGCCCCCGATTTCCTCAGTAAGGCAAAGGAAAAATACGGCGAAGACGGCATTACATATTATGATAATTTTGATGAATTTATAAAGCATGATATGGACGGTGTTGTACTTGCTAACTTTGCAAACGAGCACGCCCCTCTTGCAATAAAGGCTATGAAGGCGGGAAAGCACGTTTTAAGTGAAGTTTTACCCTGTCAGCATCTCAAGGAAGCCGTCGAACTTATAGAGACCGTTGAAGAGACGGGAAAGATTTATGCCTATGCAGAAAATTACTGCTATATGCCCGCTCCCCGTGAAATGAGAATACAGTATAAAGAGGGTAACCTCGGTAAGTTTGAATACGGTGAGGGTGAATATGTCCACAACTGTGAGCCCGGCTGGCACGGATATTCAAACTGCGACCCGAATCACTGGAGAAATACTATGAGCGCGTTCTATTATTGCACTCATTCTTTAGGTCCCCTTCTTCACATAACGGGTCTTCGTCCCGTAAAGGTATCTGGCTTTGAAATTCCTTTTAATGACAGAATGTACAGAATGGGTGCATATGCGGGTGCAATGGCTGTTGAAATGGTCACACTCGAAAACGGTGCAGTCCTCAAGAGTGTTCACGGTGTAGGTCCCTCAAGAAATTCTGTATGGTATTCTGTTTATGGCTCAAAGGGCAGACTTGAAAGCGCAAGAGAAGATGCGGAAGCCGGCGGAGTAGGAAAACTCTACGGAAATCTTGATGAAAATGAGGGCGACAACACCTTTGAAGCCAAAGAAATGAGAACAGATGACTCCTTAAGTAAGCTCGCTGAGGAATCAGGTCACGGCGGCTCGGACTTCTACACAATGTATCACTTTGTTCAGGCAATTAAGGGTAACCGCAATGCTGAAATTGTTGATGTTTATGAGGCTATGGATATGTTCCTGCCCGGTCATTTCGGGTATTTAAGTGCTATGAACAACAATCAGAGCTATGATATTCCCAATCTCCGCGAAAAGAGCGAAAGAGACAAGTGGAGAAACGACACCACCTGTACGGTAAAAGAAAAAGCAGGCGATATGTATATCCCCTCATATTCCAAAGGCAACCCCGAGATACCGGATGAAGTATATGAAACCCTTAAAAAGAAAAGAGAACAGTAAATCATAATTTATCGCACTGCGATAAATTATGATAATGATATCGACACTTCGTGTCGGTGATATCCGTCTGCGACGGATGAAATCCGAACAAAGTTCGGATGAAATATTTTCCTACGGAAAATGTGAAGGAAGACGCTGACGCGTCTTGTTCCGCTTCGCTCTATTACCGCTCGGGCTTCGCCCGTCGCTTTATAAGAAAAAATCTTAAGATTTATCAACCCCCTACCCCCAATCTTGGGGGCTGTAGGTGTTTCTTGTTATAAGCTAAATTGCCCACAACGCGAGCAATTTCCTATATAATAAAGGAACGTGCAAAGCACTTATAATGCCGACCGCAGGTCCCGACATATTTGCCAACGGCAAATACATCATTCATCATATTGCAAAGCAATACATCATACGCCAACGGCGTATATCATTATCATAATTTATCGTTCCGATAAATTATGATTTAAGGGGTGTTTTTATGTCAACAGGTTTAATTATTCTTTCCGTACTTTTTGCAGGGTTTGCCGTATCTTACGGGTGGGGTATCCGCGGATTTGTTATCGGCGGTGAAAAGGGAGCTTTGCTTCCCGGTGCGCTTATGGGGATAAGTGTTGCTTTCTTTGCCGCAGGAGATGCGGGTAAAGAGCTGTGGCTGTTTTTTGCCGCCGCAGGTGCTTTATCTATGTTTTACGGTGGCACAGAAACCTATGCACAGACCATGTCTTACCTTTTGTCCCGTGATGCGGAAGGCCCTTATTTCGGTCAGCTTAAAAAGGGTGTTGTCGGTATTTTCCTGAAAGGTGCATTGTGGTTTTGCATTCCCGGTTTTGTAATAGCTATGCTCCCCGGGGCTCTTTCGGGTATTTACTCTATGTGGGAAATAATTGTTATGTTTGCACTTTTCCCTTTTGTTTCCGTAATCGGAACAAAGATATTCAATACTCCCTATGACAGAGAAAATAAAAAATTCCCCCGTCTTTATTTCTCTCTTGACCGCCGTGAAGAGTGGGGCAGCAATGTGATGATAATTGCCGTGCTTGCCGTTTTTGCCGTTATCAACAAGGATATGTTTGCGCTCGGTGCAGGAATAACAGGCTTTGTTACAGGCGGTATGGGATTTTTGCTGGGACTTATTTTTTATGATATAGAAAGAAGAAAATACGGCAAAAAACAAAGACGTGTATTCGGTAAGCTTTCCGAAAAAGGCTTTATCGACGGCTGGAAGATAATGGAGCATACCTTCGGAGCATTTTCGGGCGGTGCACTGATGCTTTATTTTGCTCTTACTTCAAAGCATCTTACAAAGCTTTGCGAAGGTGCAGATTTATCTGTTTTGCCTTTGGGAAATGACAGTGTTGTTTTTGCCATAGTTCCTCTCGTGCTTCTTTTTATAAGTGTACTTCAGTATCCTGTGTGTAAAATTATTGAGAAGAAAACGGGAAAAGAACCCGATATTCATATATTCGAACTTATTGAAAGACCCTTGTGGTCTGCCATTCCTCTTATTTTTGTGTTCCTCGGAGCACCCACCGCTGCCGCATTCGGTACATTCGGCACATTGGCATATGCTCTTTGTGAAAAATGCTCAATTGAATGGTATGAAAAATCTGAGTATAAAACACCCATAAGAACAGTTTTTCGTATTATGTGGCCGCTTTTGTTTGTGTGGTTCTATTTTAATGTTAACAGCTTAACACTGATGGATACCATGATACTTTATACTGCAGGTTATACGGGGGCTTGTGTTATCTATACACTTCTTCCCGACAGATTTATGCAGTACCGTAAAAAAGAAAAGACCTTCAGAAGTGCTTTCGGTGCAGGTCTTACGGTTACGGGGCATCTTGTTATTCAGTCGATTGTACTTATTGCAGTAAGTGTAATAATCGGTTGACTTAAAGATTTATATTTGTTATAATAGCTATGTTTAATATCGGTGAGAGTTATTTTTACCGCATTTGCGTTAAATGCTTTGTTTTGCAAGGCTTATTAAATCGCAGTGGTTTACTCTCCTGAAAGGCACTTGTTGCTTTTCTGAACAAAAACAGCCGTATAAAAAATTTGTTTCAGATTAAGGCTGTATGGTTATAAGGCGGCACACCGCCATAAAATACACGGCACACCGTGAAAAAAAGAAGGTTATATTATGAAAAAAATCATTGTTGCAGACGATGAGGAGCTTATCAGGCGCCTTGTCAGTGATTTTCTTGTGCAGGAAGGTTATGAGCCTTTACAGGCTGATGACGGTGATGTTGCACTCAGACTCTTTGAAGAGAATCCCGATACGGCTCTTCTGATACTTGACATTATGATGCCCAATATCGACGGCTGGGAAATATGCAGAAGAATAAGAGAAAAGTCATCGGTTCCGATAATTATGCTCACTGCGAGAAGTCAGGAATATGATCAGCTCACAGCCTTTGATGCAGGTGCAGATGACTATGTTACAAAACCCTGCAGCCCGTCGGTGCTTATGAAAAGAGTAGCGGCTCTTTTAAGACGCGGAGAAAGTAATTCTCCCGTAAAAGTTCTTACTATTGATGAGCTTAAGCTTGATTCTTTTGCTCACGAAGTATGGCTTGACGGTCGCAGCATAAGTCTTACATTAAAAGAATACAGTATTTTACAGAAGCTTCTTGCTGTTCCCGGACGTGTATTTACAAGAGAACAGCTTCTGGATGATATATGGGGCTTTGATTTTGACGGCGATGTTCGTACCGTGGATTCCCACGTTGCAAGACTCCGCACAAAGCTCGGCGAATGGGGCGCACAGCATATAAAAACCATATACGGCGCCGGATATAAACTTGAGGTGAATAAGGATGCGTAATAAAAAACACGCTTCCGGTAAAGAAAAAGTAATAAAAAGACAAAAAAAGATCACAGCGAGGCTTATGAACAGCATCGCTCTGATCTTTTTTATCGCTGTGATCATAATTACGATATGTTATTATTCTTTGCCGGAATGGGTATATTATCTTAACCCTGCAGTAAGACTTTATTTTGCAGTGGACGAAATTAACAGTGCATACGGTACTGAAGATTTTTCGGATGTATTAAGAGATGTTGAAAAGGGCTACGATTCAAATATAGAAATATATTCCAAGGACGGAAGATTTATATATTCTTCTCTTGATCATGACCATACCGATTTGCCCAGGGATATTTCAAAAGCAGATACCGTTGATTCTAAATATAAGCTTACATACAAGACCACAGAAGGCTCAATTGATGCCGGTGATAAAGGTTTTCTTATCAAAGTTTACGACAGCGGTAATATTGATGTTGACTTTCTTGTGTGCTATTTTTATTTTGAAGGCGGAGAGCGTATAGAAGTGTGTATGCAGGTAAGCCAGGTTATCTCCACCACAAAAATAGACTTTGTTATTGCCTTTGTTTTCCTTATGAGTGCGCTTTCCATAGGATTTATAATCCTCATATTCTATCTCAGGCGTTTTTCAAAGCCCATAGATAATATGTGTTCAATTACAAAACAGATGTCAACTCTTGATTTCTCCGAAAAGCTTCCTTCCACAAAAATCGTGGAAATGACACAGCTTTCAGAAAATATCAACATCCTTTCCGATGTTCTTGACAATGCGCTTAACGATCTCAGTCAGAAAAATAAAAAGCTTCTGCAGGATATCGAAAACGAAAAAACCATTGATAATCTCAGACAGACCTTTATTTCGGGTATTTCCCACGAGCTTAAAACCCCCATTGCCATTATTCAGGGCTATGCAGAAGGGGCAAAGATGTTCTATGAATCAGGCAATTCAGAAATGGCTGCGCAGTATTGCGACATCATTGCTGAAGAATCTGTAAGAATGAACAATATGGTGATGAGATTGCTCGAAATCACAAAATACGATTCGGGTGCTTATGAGCCTCAGAGAGAAAACTTCTCTCTTAAAGAAATGGTTGACGATTGGTATGAGAGAAATAACAGCCTGCTGGAAGATAAGAAAATAGATGCGATAAATGAAGTTAATGAAGAATACATGGGTAACGGTGATACCATTATTCTTGCATCGGTGCTTAATAATTATCTTTCAAATGCGGTTTCTCACGTTGCCGGAGAAAAAAAGATAATCTGCCGTGCAGAAGATACAGGCGAAAAATACCGCTTGTATGTGTTCAATACAGGTGAAAACATACAAGCGAAGGATATAGACAAAATATGGACTTCTTTCTACAGAGCCGATAAATCCCTTTCACGTTCTCAGGGAAGATTCGGTCTGGGACTTGCAATCGTTGCATCCATTCAGCGACTCCACGGAGAAGCCTACGGAGTTGAAAACAGAGCAAACGGCGTAGAATTCTGGTTTGATATCAAAAAATCACAGTAACGGTATAGGTTATAAGAATAAAGCAGTATAAAGCAAAACGGAGACACTTAAACCTGAAAGTGTCTCCGTTTGATTTACTTTATAGGAAATTCATAAAAAGTAAAAAATTATTTTTTTGTGGCTTTATCAATATTTATCCATTGAATCAACGGAAAGCACAAATACAGTTGCACCGCCTACGGAAATATCCTGGGCGAGAGCGCCTTCCGAAAAGCCTCTGCCGAAGGATTCTGTGGTTGCAGCGGAGTGAGTTCTTGTTTTTGAATACTTATTGATTATTTCCTTTACTCTGCCTACATCTTTATCTTCGGTACCGATAAGGAAGGTAGTGTTGCCGACCATCAGAAATCCGCCTGTGGTAGAAAGTTTTGTTACAATGAAATTTTCTTTTGTAAGAGCGGAAGCGACAACAGCGCTGTCATCATTATTAACTATGGCAATAACAAGTTTCATATTTTTTCTCCTTTATTATAATTTAGGGATAAGCATTTTCTGACTTTCTTTGTCAAGAAGTCTGTAATCGGGTATTTCATAGCGGTTATCGTTAGCATCCTTTATAAGAACTCTGCCGTCATAAAGAGGCTTTATTGAGGCGATGTGATTTCTTATTTCAAAGGTAATAGTACCTCTGTCGGTTTCTGCTGTCCACATCCATATCTTGAATTTTGTTGTCATAGATATGAATTTTGTTATTCTCGGAATCATATAGTATTCTTCAAGCACCTTTTCAACAACAGCTTTTGAATCGGCATCGAGATTGTCAATATTTCTTATAATGGCTATCTGTTCGCCTTCTTCATTCAGAAGAACGATGTATTTGTTTGAACCTGAACGGGGAAAAAGTCTGTGAAGCTCAATGCCTTCAAGTTTTTCTTTTGTATGATAAAACTCAACATCAACAAATATGCCGTCATTTTCGGTTATCCGTACTTCGGGACCGTCTATATAATTAATCATATGTTTTCCCCTCCTTATTCAAAGTTTTCAGCTTCCTTCTGTGCCTGAAGCTGTTCGCCCATAGACTGAATCTGTATGAGCTTGTAATATTTGCCCTTAAGTGCCATAAGCTCTTCGGGAGTGCCGAATTCTATTATTTCACCCTTATCAACAACAACAATTTTATTTGCGTTTCTCAGTGTTGAAAGACGGTGCGCAATCATAAGTGTTGTTCTGCCGCGGATAAGTCTTTCTATAGCTTCCTGAATAAGATGTTCGGTTTCGGAGTCAACTGCAGCCGTTGCTTCGTCAAAAATAAGTATTGACGGATTTTTCATAACAGCACGTGCAATTGAGATTCTCTGTTTTTCACCGCCTGAAAGGCCTATTCCTCTTTCACCTAAAAGAGTGTCGTAAGCATCGGGCATACGTGAAATAAAGCCGTGAGCATTTGCTATGTCGGCGGCACGAAGAACCTGTTCTACGTGGACATTACCTGCGCCGTAAGCAATGTTGTTGAATACGGTATCCTTGAACATCAGAGGTTCCTGCTGAACAAAGCCTATCTGATTACGGTAGTATTCCATATCGATATCTTTAAGGTTTATTCCGTCAACGAGTATCTCACCTTCATATTCGTCATAATAACGCATAATAAGGTTTATGAGTGTTGATTTACCCGAACCCGTAGTGCCTACGATACCCACAACATCGCCGGGCTCAATAACAAGGTTTACATTGCTGAGCACCTTTTTTGAACGGTCAAATGAGAAATTGACATTTCTGAATTCAATTTTACCGTCAATTTTTGCGGGGATTTTACCCTTGCCGAAGTTGTGCTCGGGCTCAGCATCAAGTATATCAAGTATTTTTTCTGCAGATGCAAGGGTGTTCTGATATGTATCATTGAAGTTTGCAAAGAAGTTTATGGGGTTATAGAACATACTTGCGTATGATATGAAAGAAACTAAAAGACCTATTGAGAATCCTTCGGCACCCTTGATTACAAAAGAACCGCCTGAGAACCATATGATAAGCGAACCGCAGGTTACAAGGAAGGTCATAAATGCAGGGAATATACTTGCAATTTTTGCCGCCTGCTGAGATTCTTTCATCCATTCATCGCAGTATGAATCAAATTTCTTAACAGCGCTTTCTTCATTTGTAAAAGCCTTTACAATACGTATACCGGGAATTGTATCGGCAAGAAGAGTTGAAATAGCAGAACCTCTTCTCCAGAGTCTCATATAGCGGGGACCTATTTTTTTGCCGAAGCGTCTTCCTATGAATGCCACAAGAGGTATGGGAACCAGTGAAAACAGAGTAAGCTTCCAGTTAAGCACAAGCATTATTATAAGAATACCGATAAGCGTAAAAAACTGAACAACCGCTTCCTGTGAAATTTTAAGAACAAAATTCTGAATTGCAGCGGCATCAGATGTAACTCTGTTGATAACAGAACCTGTTGAGGTTTTGTCGTAAAAGCTCATAGGAAGATACTGAGCTTTTGCATATATATCTTTTTTGATACCGATAACAATTTTGTCACCGGTGAGTCTTAACAGATATGTTCTGAAAGCAGATATTGTATACTGAAGGATATATACTCCGAGAAGCAACAGTATCATTGTATAAAGCTGATTTATTTCGCCCGAGGGAAGAACTTTGTCTACCATATGCCCCGTAATATACGGCGGAACAAGTGACATTGCAGTTGCAAAAACCGAAAGAATCATACATACAAACAGACCTTTTTTATAAGGCATCGCGTACTGCAGGAATTTTGAGAACATCTTGCCTTTGCCTTTGCAGTTTATACAGTCTGCATTGGGCGAGGGAAGCCTTCTTCCGCACTTCGGACAGAAGGAACGCTGTTTGAGGAATGTATTTTCGACAGCGTAATAAAGTTCGTCCGAATAGCCGTTTTCTATGATGCCGTTTATGAAATCCGCACCGGCATCTGCCATGTTTGCCGCAGCAAAGGACATACGCATAATAACTATACGTTTGCCTTCATTCGGATAAAGATCAAATGTTGCGTTGCCGTACATTCTTTTTACCCTTGCTTTTTTAAGAGTGTCATAGGGTATTATTCTGCAGCTGTTCTCAAAGCTGTCATCGAAAGCATAAATTTGAGTTTTTGTGAAACATAAAGCACTTTCGCCGTAAGTTCTTTCAAAGGTAAGGTCACCCGTGATTATGAACAAAGGCTCTTCATCCTTGAAAAATCCGTTATAAAGGTCGCGGTATTTTTCGGGAAAAGGTTTGTTTGCTAAAGTTTTCAATTTGATAGTTCACCCCGATTCTGTTTAGTTGAAAAACGTCCTGTTTTTCACGCACATTATAAATAATTAATAAAGTGAAGTCAAGAAGAATTTCCTCATATTTATAAAAAAAATAATATCAGGTACGATATGTGTTTTTCCGATAAGATAATATTGTTTTTATGTTGACAAAATATAAACCGTATGATAAAATGATAAAAAATTTTTTTGAAAGGATATCTGCACAAGTGGATAGTTCTGACGACGGTACAGGGAACTTACGTTTTACCGTAAATAAATTCAATAAATAAAATATGTGCATAACTCCCGTAGTTTTACGAGGGTTGTGCTTTTTGTGTTTTTTTGGAGGAAAACATCAATGAAAATTTTACCGCGAATACTCTTACAGGTTTTTCTTATTGCACTTAATGCAATTTTTGCCGCAGCTGAGATTGCGATCATTTCAATGAATGATGCAAAGCTTGCTTCCCTTGCTGCAAAGGGCAATAAAAAGGCTGTGCGCCTTGCAAGGCTCACAAGTACACCTGCAAAGTTTCTTGCCACCATTCAGGTTGCAATAACACTTTCGGGCTTCTTAGGTTCGGCTTTTGCTGCTGATAACTTCGCAACACTTTTAGTTGACGGACTTCTTAAGCTCGGTGTGCCCGAATCGGCAAAAGGAATAATCAACTCTGTTTCGGTTGTTGTAATAACTCTTATTCTTTCATATTTCACACTTGTTTTCGGTGAACTTGTTCCCAAGCGTTTTGCTATGAAAAAGGCAGAAAGCCTGGCACTCGGAATTTCGGGGCTTATAAGTTTTATTTCAAGAATTTTTGCTCCTGTAGTATGGCTCCTTACCGTTTCAACAAACGGAATTCTGCGCCTTATGGGAATAGACCCCAATGAGCACGAAGAATCTGTTTCGGAAGAAGAAATAAGAATGATGGTGGATGCCGGCAGTGAAAAGGGCACAATAGATGAAGAAGAAAAAGAGCTTATTCAGAATGTTTTTGAATTTGATGATCTGTCTGCCGACGATATTGCAACACACCGTACCGACATTGATCTTTTATGGATGGATGACACTGTTGAAAAATGGGAGGAAACCATTCACGAAAGCCGTCATACATTTTTCCCTGTATGCCGTGACACTGTTGATAACATAGTCGGTGTTCTCAATGCAAAGGATTATTTCCGCCTTAAAAACAAGTCTCAGGACAATATTATGAAAAACTGTGTCAAGCCTCCGTTTTTTGTCCCTGAAACCGTAAAGGCAGATGTTCTTTTTAAGAATATGAAAAGCAAAAAGAATTATTTTGCCATAGTTCTTGATGAATACGGCGGAATGACAGGTATCGTTACCATTACCGATATTCTCGAAAGCATAGTCGGTGATTATGATGAAGATACCATTGCTGCTCAGGAAGAAGAACCGGATATCCTTAAGGTTGACGAAAGTGTGTGGAAGATAAGCGGTACGGCAGAGCTCAGTGATGTTGAGGAGGAGCTTAAAATTGCCCTTGACTGTGATGACTGTGACACCTTCGGCGGGTATGTTTTCTCTGTTCTCGGAATTGTTCCCGAAGACGGAGAAACCCTTACAGCCGAAACAGATATACTTGAAATCAGTGTTACGGAAGTAAAAGAGCACAGAATTGAAAAAACCGTTGTAAAGCTTAAAGAATCAAAGAAAAACGACGAAGAAGAAAAAGAGGATTAATAATAAAATTGTCGGAGGTTATTTTCTTCCGACAATTTTTTTACTTTATAGGAAATTGCTTTCTATAAAGTAAAAAAGACTATATGTCCCGCCGAACGCTCCGCGGTGCTTACCTCGGCGGCGGACTATCCTGAGGGGTATGGTAAAACGTTTTCTTGCTGAAAAATAACTCTCTTTTTTGGTATTTATTAACATTTACTTAATTTTATCAATGTGCTATATTATATACAGTATACAGCAAGGAGTTTTTTTATGAAAACATTCTTTCTTTTTTCAAAAGAAACAAAAGGTGAGGGGTATGTCCCCAATATTGAAATTTTTTCATATGCCGCAGGGCTTGCCGGTCAGAACCTTACGTACAGCTATGTTTCCAACTGGCTGAGATACTTCTGTATCAATCTTCTGCATATGGACCCTGTAAAAGTAGGCTCTGTTTTTACCTTAAGCCATGTCTGGGATGCAATAAACGATCCCATAATCGGTGCTGTTGTTGACAGGCGTAACTATAAGCCGTATATGAAGCTTAGACCGTACCTTATTGCTTTCCCGCCCATTCTCGGCATAATATCCCTTGCAATGTTCTTTAATTTCAATATGTCCGAAAATATGAGAGTTATATATATTCTTCTGACATATTTTCTGTTTGACTTTTTCTATTCATTCCAGGATGTAAGCCTCTGGGGAATGATTCCTCTTTCATCGCCCCATTCCGAAGAGCGATCGAGAGTTGCTCAATGGGTATCAATAGGTGCCGGTGCAGGAAGCGTTGTTGTCGGTGCCTTTCAGATGATAAGAGATATGCTGAATTCCGCAGGTGTTTCGGATATGAAGATATTTTTTATCTGCGCTGTTATATTCTGCGTAGGCGGGGAAATACTTTCCATGAGTGCTTACAAGATGAAAGAAAGAGTTGCCATTCCTCAGAAAAAGGATGAGTCGGTATTGCAGTCTTTGCTTGTATTAAGACACAATCCCACACTCATATTTATATCCCTTGCAAGATTTTCTCAGGGACTTTCACCCAAGGTCCAGAATGCATATTTCTTTGAAAACTGCGTAAAGCTCGGTTCAATAAACGGCCCCACGGCAGAAGTTATCTACGGTGCGGCAAGCGGTGTGCTCGGAACTCCCGTTATGTTCTTTGCCACAACAGTTGCTAAAAAAATCGGCGGTATGAAAAGAATACTTCTTACTTCTCAGGTATTTGCCGCAGTTTTAAGAATAATTGCATTTTTTGTAGGTTTTGAGTCCATTCCTCAATTTATTATAATGACAGCACTTATGGCAATTGTTAATCTGCCCGGTCAGATGATGGATATTGCACACCGTTCGCTTACAAGTGACTCCATTGACGAGGTTGAACTCAAAACAGGTCTTCGTACCGAAGGTATTTCTTTCTCAATGCAGAATTTCACCACAAAGATGACAAGCGGTGCTTCAACTCTTATAGAGGGCTTCATTCTTAAATTCCTTGGTTATGATTCAAATGCAAAAGAAAACGGTCTTATGCAGAATGAAAAATTCCTTAAATGGCAGTGGCCCATGTTTATGCTTGGTCCCGTTGTCGGTTCTGTTCTTTATCTCTTCTTTATAAGTTTTGTTAAAGACAGTAAAGAGAAAAAACAAGAGATTGAAAGTCAGCTTCGTTTAAGAAGACAGCAAGCCGCAACAGACAACGCCGAAGATTTAAATAAAGTAAGTAAATAATATAGTAATTATAAAAGCTCCCTGTTTATGCAGAATTGAAATCTGCATAAGCAAGGAGCTTTTTATAATTTATCCTACATTAGGAGCATTTTCTGATAAAAGGTAATCGTTGCACTTTTTTTCACCTTCATCGGTAAGCTTTACGGTTCTTTCCTTTGATTGTATTGCAAGGCTTGTTCCGTCTGAAGATTTTGTAAGGCCTTTGGCTTCTGCATCTTTTTCAATATCGCCGTCAAGAGGAACAATTGCGTGTATCTGTTTTCCGTTTTCATAATACAGATGCACCCATGTAGGGATTATTTCTATGCAGTCAAATTTAACTTCACCGTCAGAGTATTTTGTGAATGTCATTTCAAAGATTATACCGTCTTCAGTGTGGCCTGTTTTTAATCCCATAAGACTTCTGCGTTGGTTTGAAACAAAATTTCCCATAGAATAAACACAGACTGTTTTATGGGTATTGTCAGAGGAAGTAAGTAAGTCAACAGGCTGTACCACGTGGGGATGACCGCCTATTATTACATCTGCGCCCAGATCGCATATTGCCTGCGCAACGGCTTTCTGATTATTGTTCTCTGTAAGCTGATATTCTTCGCCCCAGTGCATAAAAACGGCAATAACATCTGCATTTTCTGCTTTCATTTTTTCGATGTTTGTTTCAAGCTCTGCTAAGAATTCATCGGGAGCATCGGGCTTGAATGAATTTATAAGGGGAGAAGTATCGCTGTCAAGTATAATTCCGTTAAGAGCCTTATATCCCTCTGCCACGGGAGTTTCATATGTGTAGCATATAAAGCCGAAGTTTATTCCGTCTATATTTTTTATAAGATACTGCTTTTCAGCTGTGTTTTTCCTTGAACCCGTATAGTCAAGCCCTGCTTTTTCGGCGGTTTCAATAGTTCTTGAAACTCCGTTGCCGTCTGTGTCGTAGCTGTGATTGTTTGCGGTAAGAACACAGTCAACTCCTGCATTTTTTAAGGCATCTGCCACGGCATCGGGCGAATTAAAACGGGGAAAACCGCTGTAGCTTTGATTGTCTGTACCTCCGAAGGTTGTTTCGAGGTTTACGATGAAATAATCACATTCACTTATAGTACTTTCGGCAAAGGTGAAAATGTGATTGAAATCATAATTGCCGTCAGCAGTTTTTGCATTTTCGTAAACAGGTTTATGAATAAGAATATCGCCTGCAGTTCCTACCGTTACGGTATTTTCGGGTATCGGTGTAGCTTCGGAAGGTGCGGTTTCTTCCGTAACTGCAGAAGTTTTTTCAGGTGCTTCACTTTTTTTATCCGTAAATATAAATATTAATACTGCTGTAAGCAGAGCAATACAGCATATTAAAACGGTATATACGGTTTTTTTTGCTTTATTGTTTTTCATATTCCTTGCTACCCTCTGAAAAAATATATTTTCAGTGTAACATTATTTTACATTTTTTACAAGATTATGTCAGTATTTGTTTTATGATGGCTGTTCTGATGCTTTCTTGCAGAACAGCTCAAGGTTGTTTTTTATTCTTTTGTCATCGGGAACATAACTCAGTGCCTTTTGTGCATTTTCTTTTGCCTTTTCCGTATTTCCCGTATGATAATATGCTATAGATAAAAGATCAAAAGGCCTCTCGGCATAACAGGCAGAATCCGTGATGTAATTATTGCTCTGATTGTGTATCATAAGTGCTTTTTCCGTGAATGAAATAACTCCGTGCCAGTCTTTAAGCCTGTATAAAAACTCAGCGGTACCCATCCACGGTTCGCGCAGATAAGGTGCTTCGGCACAGGCTTTGAGATGCCATATAAAAGCCTGCTGTTTGTTATTTTGCGCTTCATGGCATTTTGCAATATATCTCATAGAAGCACATCTTTCGTCCTGCCATACGGCATTTTTCATTGCAAGATGCCTTAAAAGAGTATCAATAGCTTCTTGATATCTGCCGTGATACATATATTCCCGACCCAGATAGTGCATATTTCTGTCATCGTCGGGTGCTTCTTTTACGGATAATTCAAGCAGCGGCAGATACTGTCCCCTTGATTTTTCGGGATCGGGATAGTGGTTAAGCTGTATACCGTCTGCAAAAACACTTATCGGAGTTCCTTCCCCGAAATAAGTCAGTATTTCGTGTACGGGATGTGTCCATAAAAAGCCTCGTCTTCTGTGTATTTTTTCTATATTAAAAACGGTGTTTTCACTTCCGTCAGAGTTGAATGACCATGTATAACGGTAGCTTACTTTATGCGGAGCTGCTTCAAGAGCCGCTTCAAGAGCCATTCTCCAACCGGGCTCAAAAACCTCATCAAGGTCTGTGCATACGCAGTAATCCGTATCCTGAGAAACCTTTGAAAGGCTTATGTTTCTTGCAGTATCAAATCTCCAGGGAGTTATTACCTGAGAGAATACCCTGACTTTTTCAAAAGAAGACAGTATTTCAACCGTATCATCTGTGCTTCCTGTGTCAAGAACGATAATTTCATCGGCTTCACTCATACTCTGAACCCAGCGCCGTGCGAAATTCGCTTCGTTTTTTGCTATTGCGTAAACACTTATTTTGTATTTCTTCATATGTTTCTCCTCATAAAGTGCCTTACGGCAGATACCGGCCTGCCGTAAAAAACAGCAGACCGATTCAGCGGAAGGTATATTTTATAAAAGTGCGGTTTCGTTTATGCAGTGGGCAGAACGAAGTTCAGGACATAATCAGGCGGTGTACCTGTAATGGTTACTGCAGGGTCGGCACCTGTAGTGACGGTTCCTATTGTAAATGTCGGTGTAACACCGTCAGCACCTGCAGCACCTTCGGCACCGACAGCGCCTGCAGGACCTGTCGGACCTGTAGGACCTGTAGGACCTGTCGGACCTGTAGGACCTGTAGCACCGTCAGCACCTGCGGGGCCTGCGGGACCTTCTGCACCCTCGGCACCGTCGGCACCTGCAGGACCTGTAGGACCTGTAGGACCTGTAGCACCGTCAGCGCCTGCGGGGCCTGCGGGACCTTGTGCACCCTCGGCACGGTCGGCACCTGCAGGACCTGTAGGACCTGTAGGACCGGTCGGACCGGTAGGACCTGTAGCAACGTCAGCACCTGCAGGACCGG
>JAZSRT010000029.1:0-11916 GCA_045538645.1 Acutalibacteraceae bacterium
GCGTGTGAAATATTTGTCTGCGACAAATATGAAATTTGACCTGCGGTCAAGTGAAATTTTTGCCGTCGGCAAAAGTGAAGGAAGACACTTCGTGTCTTATTCCGCTTACGCTCTATTGCTCGCACCTACGGTGCAACGCTGAAATGCTACAGGAACGTGCGAAGCACATATGATGCCGACCGCAGGTCCCGAAACATTTGCGAAGCAAATATTTCATATGAACGAAGTTCATATTTCACATTGCGAAGCAATATTTCACTCACACCGAAGGTGTGAATTTCATTATCATAATTTATCGGGCAACTGCCCGATAAATTATGATTTAGTGGTATTTGGGCAGGTAGTCTCCGTGGGCTTCTATGAGGTCGTCACAGAGAGAAATAATCTCGTCAATTGAAAGCTCGGAAGATGTATGAGGATCGAGGAGGGCTGCCTGATAGATAGCATCCTTTTTGAGTGTAACTGCGGCTTCAATTGTAAGAAGATGAACATTTATCATAAGTCTGTTCATAGCGGCAAGCTGTTCGGGAAGTTTACCCTGATAACAGGGCTGTATGCCGTATTTATTAACAAGACAGGCAACCTCAACACAAGCCTCTGCGGGAAGATTGGGAATAAGACCATTATTTATAACATTACCGCCGATTTTATAGGGAACATCGGTTGTGATAGCTTCCATAATATAAGAAGCATATTCGTGTGTTCTTTCGTGCTTAACATCGTCTGTAAGATAAATCTTTCTTTCATCCTGCCAGCGTGCTATCTGATTTACACAGCGGCGGGGATATTCATCAAGGGGAATATTGTATCTTTCAATAAGCTCGGGATATTTTGACTTAATAAAGAGATTATTGTATTCTGCGTTGTGTTCGCTGGATTCAGTACAGTAGTGACCGAAACGGCGGATATATTCATATCTTACAAGGTCATACTTATCGGTATGGTCGCCGTTCAATACATCAATAGCTCTCTTTCTTATTTCAGGATAAAGGTCATTTCCGTCGGCATCTTCAATTTCAAGAAGCCAGCCCATATGGTTGATACCTGCAATTTTTTCTCTGATAGGCTCTTTATATTCCATACCGAGACCGTCAAGAAGTCCCCTTGAGCAGCCCTGAACACTGTGGCAGAGACCGACTGTTTTAATGGGAGTGAATCGCTGCATATAGCCTGCAAGCTGTGCCATGGGATTTGTATAGTTAAGGAAATATGCGTTAGGACAAACCTCTGCCATATCGTCTGCAAAATCCTTTAATACGGGGATAGTACGAAGTGCTCTGAAAATACCGCCGATACCGTTTGAATCGGCAATTGTCTGACGAAGACCGTATTTTTTAGGTACCTCAAAGTCAATAACCGTACAGGGCTCATAAAGACCTACCTGAATCGCGTTTACAACAAAATCCGAACCTCTTAAAGCTTCTTTTCTGTTTTCAACACCAAGATGTTTTGTTACAACAGCTCTTGACTCGTTGATGTTTTTATTAAGAGCCGATATCATTATGTATGATTCTTCAAGGCGCTGTGCATCAATGTCATAAAGAGAAATTTCGCATTCGCGAAGCGCGGGTGTCATCATAACATCGCCTAAAACGTTCTTTGCAAATACGGTGCTGCCTGCACCCATAAAGGTTATTTTCATTTTGTTTACCTCCCGTAGGAAAAAATTTAAAGTCACAGGTTAAATTAACCTATGACTTTAGTTTACTTTAATAAAGAATATCCGTCAAGATATTATTCAAATTCTTTGTCTTTTTTTCTGCCGAGGGACATAAAAAGAAACGCACCTGCTACTGCTACAACAGAAAAAAGAATAAGAATATAAAGAATGGTGGAACCTTTGTACTGTGATTCGGGAAGATTATCAAGAACACTGTAATCGGGAGAAACTCCGAGATTCTGATATTTCTGTGTTGCGTTCATCTCTCCGATAACGGGAACGGTTACATTTTCTCCCGCAACATATGTAAATTCGGGGATAGTGCTGAGCTCCTCACCCGCTGCAGAAGTAGTTACTTCTCCGTACAAAGTGGGTTTTTCAGCCATTGTAGTGGATTCCTCACGCTTTGAAGTGGTAACCTCTTCAGAGGGAGAAGAAGTAGTTTCTTTTTCGGTGGGATGCTCCATGTCATATATTATCTGATTTTTTTCTTTATAAGGGTCAACATTATTAATCTGGGCACTTGTGCGGATATTTGAATTATTGACACCTACAAATGAAACGGGAATAAGGTCTGCAAGGGCAATGGATGCAATATCCGTAAGATGTGCACCGTCGGGAGTAAATGAAGGACAAAGTGCATACTCATCCGCAGGATTTGCAAGAGCGGAACAGTCAATATAACCGTCTGCAATATTATTTGTTTTTATCCATTTATCAAGCTCATCACACATATTCTGCATCTGCATATTCCATACGATATCACCTTCCTGACCGAGGAAAGCTCTTTCGTATCCCTTCCAGGGGGTTTTGCTGAAGAAATATATCTTGATACCTTTTGCATGAGCTTTTTCAACAAGCTTTTTATATCCGTTTATTATATCCTGTGCCGAATAATGGGGAACTTCTGCTCCCATTGAATTTGAAAACTGATGAAGTATATCATTAAGACCAATTTTAACAAATACCCATTTAACACCCGCAATTGAAAGAGCATCTCTTTCAAAACGGTCAATAAGCGCATCTCCGTAAAGATTGCCGATAAGGCCTGTGCCGTCACTGAGAAGTTTGTTGGCAACTATCGCTTCATTAACAACACTTACATTTGTTATACCCGCTTTTACAAGCTTTTCGGCAAAATACATATATGTGTCATTAACAAGTGTGGAGTCACCGATAAAAACAGCCGTATTTTTGGTAACACTGCTGTTATAAGCGTCTACCTCACAAAGGAAGGGTGTTGTGTGATATGTAATATCAGCCGAACCTATGCTTACTTCTCTTGCTCGCGCAATCTTTTCACTGTAGCACTGGGAATATTCGGGATTGACAAGAGAGCTCATTCCCAAAAATGTTCTTGCATTTGAAAGACCTGCAGAAGTAATATATGTAGCATTGTCAAAATAAAGACTTACACTGAGCGCTTCAAGCGATCTTGTTACATATTTCACTTCATCAGACCACACGGTTTTTCCGGCAGGGATAGTAACCTTAGGCTGCCCGCCGAACAGTATTGTTGCCATGGAACCTGCTTTTACCTGAGCTTTACCTTCCCCTTCGGTTCTTGCAACAGATGCCGCATTTATGGTAATTGCAGCGGCGCCGAATTCATTTGAGAACTTGAATCTGAGTTTTTCACCGCCTGTTGAAACCTTGAATTCGATTCTTACGGTACTTCTTGAAGGAATAATATCCTGCAAGCTCATACTTGCAAGAGATACGGCAGAATTTACCGTGCTTGATGCCCACGAGCAAGTCCAGTTACCTGCAGCATCTGCACTGAAAGACACAAGACTGCTTAAAGGAAGCACCAAAAGAATAAATGCAAGCATTACAGACAGCATTTTTGTTGTTTTTTTCATAGGATCTCGTCCTTTTTTATTAATTACACTTCATTATATAATAATAAAACACATAATTCAAGAAGAAATTTCAGACAAAAGAAAATCATAAATTCAACAAAGAAAAACACTCCCCCAAAGTACCGCAGCACGGTAAAAAAAACAAAAAAAGCACCCTCACCGCCAAACAAAAGCGGTCAAGGGTACTCTTATATATAACTGTGCACCGAACAGGGTGGTTTTTGCACGCTTGTAACTATTTATATGATGAGGTTATACCGTAGTATTCTTCAAGACACAGGCCGCTTTCGGCTATTTTACCTGCTATCTCAACTCCCACATAACGAAGGTGCCAGGGTTCATACATATAGCCTGTTAAGTGTTCTTTTCCTTTTGGGTATCTTAATATAAATCCGTATTCGTGGCAATGAGCGGCTATCCACTGACCTGCAACGGTGTTTGCGAATGACTGGGAAATGGTATTAAGATCAAATGCCAGTCCCGACTGATGCTCGGAGTGCCCCGGACGCGCGGAATATCTGTCTGCAAGTGCCTGTCCGTCTTCAAGACAATATCGGTTATATAAACTTTGCTGAAGTGAATATGAGCGGTAACCTGAACTGATATAAATATTGAGCCTTAATCTTTTGGCATCCTTCTGCATATCATTAAAAGCAGCCACGCATTCATCACTAAGCTTGCCGGGGGCAAAATCCGAAGGCAATCCGTAGGTTTTATTTGCAATAAGAATACCGTCTATGTATGTCATATTGTTCGCTTCATATATAGAATAACCCTTTGATGTATAGCCCACAAGCTTTGCACCGGGAATATCGGGTTTAACATCTTTTTCGTTAATTCCGACAGACAACCGAAGCACTTTTCTTGCATCGGCTGCACTGATTTTACCGTCGTAATCAACATCGCCGAGACTTAAATTATCCTCAGATAAATTATCAAGACCAACACTTATACGAAGGATAATTCTTGCATCGGAAGCTGTTACTTTTCCGTCGGAATCAACATCTCCTCTTACAAAAGCATAGCTTAAGGGGCATAATGAAAAAAGAAAACATAAACACAATACCGCACACAAAATTTTCCTTCCCGTTATACCCATTCTCTTCACAGCTTTCAGCATCCTTTATCATAAATAATCTTTATAAAGATTTTATACCCTTAAACAGCAAAAATCAACAATCTTTGCGAATAGTTACTAAATTGTAATAACTAAATTAATTTCAAATAAGCCTTGACACAGGAGGATAATTGTGATATATTGATAAAGCTGAAAAAAACCGGATGCGCTTTGACCGGAACAGTGTTTTGTAAACTCGGGGTGTAGCGCAGTTGGTAGCGCGCCTGCTTTGGGAGCAGGATGTCGGGAGTTCGAGTCTCTTCACTCCGACCATATTGGGAGTATAGCTCAGCTGGGAGAGCACCTGTTTTATAAGTAGGGGGTTATAGGTTTGAGCCCTGTTGTTCCCACCACGAAAAAAGTCACTTTTGTCTACCGACAAAGGTGACTTTTTTCAATGATATCCGTTCCTGTCGGAACGGGTGATATATCTTCGATATGATATCGCTCTTCGAGCGATGATATATGCCTGCGGCATATGAAGGAACGGATATTATATCATGCTTGCGTAGCAAGTATATCATACGGCATAGCCGTATATCATATCGCGTCAGCGATATATCATTGAAAAATGTAACATTTTATGATAAAATACCGATGAAAGAAGGTGTATTTATGTCCGAAAACAAATTACTTGACTTATCTTTTGAATTTGCTGTTGCTGTCGTAAATCTTGTTGACGGTGTAACTGCACCGAAAAGTTCTTATATGACCGATCAGCTTGCAAGAGCCGGTACATCCGTCGGCGCAAACATTCACGAAGCGCAGTATGCACAAAGCAAGAAAGATTTTGTTGCAAAGTTAGAAATTGCACTCAAAGAATCCAACGAAACAAGCTATTGGCTAAAACTTATGTTTGAAACCAAACGGATAGATAATGCAGCATATCAACACGCAGAGAAACTTTGTGGCAATATCCGCAGGCTTTTGATTGCATCTTGCAGAACCGCAAAGGAGAATGTAAAAAGAACTTCTTTACAAAATTGTTTAAGAAGAAATTAAAGGAAGAAACACCGCCAATGCCCTCTTGGGAAACTGTCGTTGAAATGATGTACGACAAACATCTTGATGCGTTTTCCGATGAAATTGTAAAAGTGATTTATTCAAAAGATCGCTCGATGAGATATGTTGTACTGAAGGACGAAAAGGGATTTTTTACCTATCAATTGGAAGCAATCTATCAATACGATGAAGATGAATGGAAGTATATTTGTTCACATGACAATGCGTTACCGGCAATGTGGGAACCATTCAGAGAAATCGTTGGAAAATCTTTTTTTGAAAATATGGATGAATTACTTAAAGAATTAAATGCCGAACCGGGATATAAGAGCTATTTCCAATGATGATATGCATCATCGCATACTTTTAGGCTTTCTTACCTCGATTTTGCACCGTTTAGGTAGTCTTTCGCACGAAAAAAGTCACTTTTGTCTACCGACAAAGGTGACTTTTTTCAATGATATCCGTTCC
Source organism: Acutalibacteraceae bacterium (assembly GCA_045538645.1). GTDB lineage: Bacteria > Bacillota > Clostridia > Oscillospirales > Acutalibacteraceae > RUG806. The sequence continues at coordinate 6,113 of JAZSRT010000029.1, forward strand.
TGTCGGAACGGATGATATAGCTGACGCTATGATATCGCACTTCGTGCGTGATTGCAGACTTTGCCTGTGATGCACGCCTTCGGCGCGTGGGCGAAACGCATCGCATCACTTATCACTTATTTACAAATTTTTTGAGATATGATATCGCATCAGCGATATAACATTGAAAACAACATTATTATGCGATACAAAAAAACGAAAGTATAAAATACTACATACAAATTTTGGATTTATTATTTACTTTTTAATATAAAACTGTTACACTGTATATGGCATTGTGTCAATGAAAATAAATAAAAGGAGTTTTTAGAATGAAAAAAATTATTTCTGTTCTTCTTGCTTTAACTCTTACATTGCTTCTCGGAGTGCCTGTTATGGCGGCTTCAATCAATGAGGGGACAGGTGTTCTTTGTTCTCAGTTTGTTTTCGGAGAAGGTCCCGTGGCAGACGGTGACAGTATTGATTACCGTTATTTCTCTCCCGTAAAAGAAAATGATACCGCAAAATATCCGCTTGTTATCTGGCTTCACGGTCTGGGTAACGGTTCAAAAGACGGTGTTCAGGTTTCTGCTTCCAATGTTTCTTACTGGGCAAGCGATGAATTCCAGGCACGCTTTACAAACGGCGGTGCATTTATCCTTGCAGCCCGTTCAAGAGAAGAAAAGGGTGAATGCTGGACAAACGGTATGATAGAACCCTTAAAAGCTGCTATCGATGACTTTATAGCAAAAAATAAAGACAATGTTGATATTTCAAGAATATATGTAGGCGGTTATTCCATGGGCGGCAAAATGACACTCAAAATGGCTATTGCTTATCCCGAAATGTTCGCAGCCGCATTCCCTATCTGTCCCGCCTGGTCACCTGCAACCGATCATCTTGAAAAAATCGCAGATATGCCAATATGGATCACATCAGGCAAAACCGATCCTCTTGTAAACTATTTCTTCAATGTTTCAATCACTTGGGATAATCTCTGTGCTGTAACAAACAATCCCGAAAATATAAGATTTTCTACACTTAAAAGAGTATGTTATGAAGACGGCAAGAGAACTCTCAGCGCACATCACTCATGGTATGCAGTAAACCATGATATGTTCTCAGATGAAAACGGTGCATATCCTTATATGACAACCGTTAACGGACTTGGGGATGAAGTAACTCTCACATACCCTGACGGAATGATTTCTTGGCTCTGCTCCAACACATCGGATTATGATGGTACTCCCTCAACCGGTAAAGGCAATCTCGAAAATGCTAAAGGTACCGATAATATGACAGCAAGCTTAGACTTCTTCTCTTTCTTCAAAGCTCTTTACAAAGCAATAACATCCCTTTTCGGTCTTATCTGATAAATATTAATACATAAAGCATTGTTTAACCAAAAGACTACGCTCCCCGCAAAAAGGAGCGTAGTCTTTTACTTTACTTCAAAACCGACAAAACCAAAAGCTTTTATATCCGAAAGCTCCACGAGTGAACCTCTTAGTTTTCCCGTACAATTTATAAATTCTATATGCTCATACTCCCTGTCAAGAGTAACAACAGGAGAAAATACCTCATCGGCAAAGAAATTCCACAGCCCCACAGACAGTGAATCCTTGGCTTTTTTGCACTGCATATAAAGTGCGGGATGTCCCGATATAACAGCGGGAAGCTTTTCTCCCGAAAGCCACAGAACATTTTCAACATACTGTCTGTTTCTTTCATAATGCCGTAAAACATTGGGATTGTTGATATCGGGAATTATATTAAGAACAAAAAATCTCTGCCCGTTTTTGTTTTCATACCTGAAAGACATCGGAATGCTTTTTTCCTTCTTTTCGGTAATACTTAAAACCTCTGCGCCTTCTTTAAGGGTTATATCCCTTATATTTGCCGACATTGCGCTGATACGGTTATTATTATCGGTAAATATTTCAAAATTACCGCTGACGGTTTTTTCTCCGAAATCACTTACACCTGTATCTGTTCCCTTTTTGCTGAGAATTTCTGCGGCTGAAATATCAAGAATAAGTCCTCTTTCAAAAGTATCTTCCGTAAGATGACGGGCGTTTTCGCCGAAAACCGCACCGGTTATTCCCTTGCCTTCATAAACTGTGGGAACAGTATTATATGAGAGTGTACGGGCACATAATGAAAAGAATAAATTATCAATATGCATCTCCTCAGAAAATTCAGCGTCAGCAAGCTTACGCTCCGATTCATAAATTCTTACTCCCACAGAATTTTTACCGTCAAAATACCTTGCAATCTGTTTATAAAGCTCACGGTTTCTTACGTGATATGCACTGTAGCCCGTTTCATAACCGGGATAAGATACATAATCCATTCCGTATTTAAGTATTCCGTCAGTGCATCCTGCTGCTCTCAGTGCGGTATCAAAGCCTTCAAGATAGCTTGCAGGCACGTTGGTACGGGGTCTCGGATAAACATCACCCTCTGAGAAAATTTCAATATCAGCGCCCTTATTCCATGCACATTCCATTCTTGAAAGCTCAATGCTGTCCTGAAGAGAATTTCCCCATGCTTTCAATGCTCCCCAATAGGGCGCACCTATAAGACGGTAAAACGGCTTTGTTTCACCTGCAAAAATCCCGGAAAGCTCAGGTGCACTTACTCCGTCAATATCCCATGAATTAAGGCAGGCGCATGCCCCCATACGGATATTTTTATCCACACTGTCAACAGCTTTTCGCATACGGCGGGCAAAGCTTCTGAAAGCATCTCCGTTTGCTTTAAGATATGCATCACGGTATTTGTTTTTTCCGCCGAGATACACATTTTCTCTTATCTTTTCCGCACTTACCTCTTCACCGAGCAGCTCACTTATTTTCTTAAGATGATTTTCACATACACAAGCGGGGGCATCCCCTAAAAAGCCGTAACGTAAATCATCGTCATACATAATAATATCCGCACCGCTTTTTGCCATTTCGACAGCATAATCTTCAGCGAAAGCAAGAAAATCCTCATCAAGAGGACACATATTTGCGGGATAATCCTGCCCCTTCAGGCTTTTCATACAGGTGTATGGTCCGCCGTCATACATAAATGCCCATATCCACACACCCGTTTCAAGACCTTTATCTCTTAAAAAGGCAATATTCTCCTTAAGGGTCGAAAAAACCTCCGCCCTTTTCTTTTCATCGGGCTCATAGCTTCCTATGGAAATAAAAACTCTGTCAGGGTCAAACTTTTTAAGCTCGGCATAAACATTTTCTCTGCCGTACAGATTAATATTGTTATTTGTAACAGGAACACTGACCTTATACACACTAATCCCCTCCGCACCGTTTTTTTCATTCTAACATATATATACGTGAATTTACAGAAAAAAACAAAAAATTAAGAACAAAAATCTGAATTGCGACAAAAAAACGAATTTTCAAATTACGTAAAAACTGCCCTTCCCTGATAGGGAAAGGCAATTCTTATTATTTTATCCAGTTTTTAGTATCCTCAAGACCAACAGACGCACGAAGGATAAGTCTTGCATCGGCTGCGGTTACCTTGTCGGAGCTTTCGATGTTGGAAGCCTTATATTGTGCTGAACTGCTGTCATATTTTTCGAGTCCCACAGAAGCTCTGAGTGTAAGTCTCGCATCCGCTGCAGAAACAGTACCGCTACCGTCAACATCACCGAAGACAACGATAGTATAAGTTTTTCCGTCGGGCATTTTAAGAATCATACCGGTACCGATCAAATCCTTTTCGGCAACTGCATTTCCTTTTACCGTTGTAATAACAGCATTCTTATCAGCCTGTGAAAGAAGCTGTGCCGCAGTAAGGCCGTTGTTGGAAAGAATATCGTTTCCTTTTTTCTTTGCGTCCTTTGAATCGGCAAATTCAGGAACAAGCTTGGGAATTTCTGTATGACCTGAAATATACTTCTTACAGTCATTACAATAAACACCTGCTGTATATCCTACATTTTCAGTTGTTGCAGGAATTTCAGCAACATTATTTGTATTAACATGATTTGAGGCATTAACACCGAGGATATCTGTCTTTTTATGTGCAGAATTATGCTGACAGGTGTAAGTCTTCACACCGCTTGTTTTACAGGTTGCAGTTGTAGTAGCTGTACCGTTATCCCACTTATGTGCATTTGCATCAATACCGATTTTTTCCGTGTAAGAGTCACCACATTCACAGGTATAGGTTGTGTAGCCTTCTTTTGTACATGTGGATGCCGTTACAACAGTCTTGTATGAATGTTTGTGATTGTAATGAATTGTTGCATTTGTTAAATCTTCGTTGTGGTGGTCTATAAATATTTGATTCCATTGCTGTTCTGTTCCGGAATAGTAAACATCTGAAAGGTTGGTGCAATTATCAAACGCAAAATAATTGATAGATGTCACAGAATCGGGGATTGTGATGCTTGAAAGACTGGTGCAATTATCAAACGCAAAATAATTGATAGTTGTCACAGAATCGGGGATTGTGATGCTTGAAAGACTGGTGCAATCATAGAACGCAGAACCACCGATAGACGTCACGGAATCGGGGATTGTAATGCTTGAAAGGCTGGTGCAACCGCTGAACGCATTACGACTGATATTTGTCACGGAATCGGGGATAGAGATGCTTGAAAGGCCGGTGCAACCCTCGAACATAAATTCACCGATATATGTCATAGAATCGGGAATCGTGATGCTTGAAAGACCGGTGCAACCCCCGAACACAGTACCACCAATAGATGTCACGGAATCGGGAATAGAGATGTTTGAAAGGCTGGTACAACCATAGAATGCTAGCCAATCGATATCTGTCACAGAATCGGGGATCGTGATGCTTGAAAGGTTGGTGCAATCCTCAAACGCAACATAACCGATAACTGTTACGGAATCGGGGATAGAATAGCTTGTTCTGCTATTGCCTATAGGATATCTTACCAGCTTTGTTTTATCTTTGTTGAACAATACACCATATGAATCACTACTGTAATATTCATTATTTTCATCTACATAAATGCTTGAAAGGCTGGAACAACCACTGAACGCATCATTTCCGATATCTGTCACAGAATCGGGGATTGTGATGCTTGAAAGACTGGAGCAACCTCTGAACACAGAACCACCGATAGATGTCACGGAATTGGGGATAGAGATGCTTAAAAGACTGGAGCAATCTCTGAACGCAGTATTATCAATAGTCGTTACAGAATCGGGGATTGTGATGCTTGAAAGATTGTTGCAATCCTCAAACGCAGAATATCCGATAGATGTCACCGGATATCCGCTAAGAGTTGACGGAATTGTAACATCACCGCTGATTGATGTATCAACATCTGTTATTGTTGCTTTACCGTCGTAAACTTCATAGGTGTAGTACCCATCAACTGTTGCAGCATTTGCCTTTATATTGAAACCAAACCAAGTCCGATCCAAGTCAACAAAGCCCTGAATCGGTGCTGCTGTCAGGCACATAATTACAACAAGGATTGAGCATAAAATTTTCTTCGTTATTTTCTTTATTTTCACAGTACATACCTCCGATAAATATGATAATTTATTTTTATCATACAGTATTTTCCTTTTCAATACGGCTTGCGCGAATGGTCAGAAAGTTGTATTTGAATGGTAGTTTTTTGCCAATAATGCCGTGCTGTAAAAATAAAAGAGCTGTACAATGCACTTTTTAAGATGCAAATGTACAACTCATTATTTTTGTTATAGATATTATTAATTCATTTTAAATATATCAACAGCGATAAAACAGTTGCGGTACGCACTATTTGTTTTTTTACACGGACTGAGGAGATTCCGGTGGTGTCGGGGAAGAGGGAGCTTCGGGGG
>JAZSRT010000090.1:0-10614 GCA_045538645.1 Acutalibacteraceae bacterium
AAAAAAAGTGATATTATTTTTAGTTTAATTAAATAAAAATATAAAAAAATACTGCAAACTTATCTTCATTGACAGAAAATGCACAGATTTTACGTAAGTGCGCCGCTTTTTCGCAAAAAAGCGGATGCAATTGCGTGAAATATGTGTATTTAATGTCAATACCACACATCTGCCTTACGTGCTCGGGGGAACTAACTTAACAAAGTCTGCTGAGACTTTGAAAGCACCACGGGAAAGGGGCGAAGGAGTGTACCGCCGCCGGGGGCGGATGAAGGCATACGGGATTTGTGAAGAAATACAGAGCATCACGACTGCTCCAAGGGAGTGAGGCGACAATATTTCTGAGGTGCAAAAGACAAAGCGCATTTAAACTTCTTACGAGCAATATATCAAAAGTTACATTACACTTCAACAGTCTCACGCACCCTTATATTTACTGCGCGGCAAATATGGTGATTTTTGCGCCCCTTTCCCCGATAAATTATGATTTTTTTTTGTTGAATTGGTAAATATTTATAACATATTCCTGAATATGTTGTTTTACGGAAATTAATATGTTAATATATTTTTAACACAAATTGAATAACAGAAACAGAAAAACAGAGAAAATAAATGAGATATGGGCGGTTTGTTGATAAAAGCAGGGGTTTTGTTTATAAAATGTTAATAAACTGTTCAAGAATGGGGATTTGTTATGGCGAATTACAGAATGGCTTTTATTGCCGATATTCACCATTATTCGGAGACGCTCGGAAATACGGGCAGGGCATATGAACTCAGAGAAGGCAGTGACCAGAAATGCCTTAAAGAAACGGGAGCCGTGCTTGATACGGTTTTTGAAAAGCTTGCTTCCGACAGCACCGACTGTGTTTGCATAGCGGGTGATATTACCAATGACGGTGAAAAGGTAAGTCACGATGAAGTGCTTGAAAAATTCAAGACATTAAGGAAAAAAAAGAAGCTTTATCTTATCACATCAACTCACGATTGGTGTTCTGACCATAATCCCAGAAGATTCGAGGGTAATGATGTTTATAACGATGTTGAAACGCTTAATGCGCAAGACCTTACACGTTATTATTCTGCCTTCGGTGAAGAGGATTGTATTTCTTCTTATACCACACCTATTGGGCTTGTTTCCCGATGCTTTCAGGTTTGCCCGGGGCTTCGCCTTCTTGCGGTTCACGATGACTGTGATGCCGCAGGCGGAAAATCAGGCTACAGCGAAGCGCATCTCGGCTGGATGGTGCAGATGCTTGAACAGGCGCGCCGTGACGGATGCAAGGTTATTGCAATGGAGCATCATCTTCTTTTGCATCCTTTTTGTAAGCTTGTAAACAGCGGTCAGTCAATAGGCTCAAATTTTGAAGTTGCCTCTGTTCTTGCGGATAACGGGCTGAAGCTTATGTTTGTAGGGCATTCCCATATGCAGAGAACAACAGAGTTTGTCTCCGAAAAGGGCAATAAAATCACACAGATAAACTTAGGTTCTCTTACCGGTTATCCCGCACCTGTTACATATCTTGATTTTGACGGAGAAAATGTAAAGGTCAGTGTGGAATTTATTAAAGAATTCACTTATAACGGCAAAAAATGCGATTTTTCATATTTTGAAAAGCATACAACGGGAGTGCTTCTGAATCTTCTTGAAGCAGGCAAAAACGATAAAACCGATTTTTATGAAAGGCTCAGAGCCAACGGAATTAAAATTCCTTCATATAACCTTCTTTATCCTTTTATCCGTTTTGTATGTAAAAAGCTTCTCAAAGCAAGCTGCGGCGGCGCAGGAAGACTTATTAATTTCTTCACCTTCGGTAAGGGTGTTGATAAAAAAGCTCTTAAAGAAATTAAAAAGATGCCCCTGCTTTCTCTTGTAACAAAAGTATTTTTAAGTATTTTCGACGGTTCATATGCCGTAAGGGATGCAGGCGAGGCAGAAAAAATGGTAGTTTGTTCCGTGGGTACTTTGCCTTCACGCATAGTAAAAAAGTTACCTGTAAATAAAAACAAAAAAGCAGGTATTCTTAAAACAACCGACCAGATTGAGCTTCTTATAACAGAGCTTATGTATCCCTCTTCTCCCGATAATCTTAATACAGTGATAGAATTATGAAAACTGAAGCTTACGAAATAATCAAAGCGGCAATAAAGGCGGCTTTGCCTTATAATAATACGCAAAAGCTTATCAGAGAGCTTTTTTACGCAGAAAAAAATATTACCGTTATTGCCGTGGGAAAAGCTGCGTGTCCTATGGCAAAGGCCGCAGAGGATGTGCTCGGAGACAGAATTAAATCGGGTTTACTTGTTACAAAGTATTTCCACAGTGAAGGTTGGAATTTTTCCCGCTTTGAAGCCATTGAGGCTTCTCATCCCATAAGTGATTCTAACAGTATACTTGCTGCAGAAAAGGGACTTGAGCTTGCTTCTTCACTTAATAAAGATGATATACTTCTTGTGCTTTTATCCGGCGGCGGCAGTGCCTTGTTTGAAACAAGCCGTGTATCTCCCGAAATTCAAAGAGATATAACCGAAAAGCTTTTGTCACGGGGTGCCCCCATTGATGAAATAAATGCAATAAGAAAAAGGCTTTCTCTTGTAAAAGGCGGCAGACTTGCCGCGGCGGCATATCCTGCAAGGGTAGTAACAATTGCACTGTCTGATGTGCTTTCAAATGACAAGAGTGTAATAGCTTCGGGAATTACTGCAGAAGATAATACCGATAACGGTGTAATTCTGAATATAATCAATAAATACCTTCCCGATGTTTCTCCCGATATACGGGAAATAATACTGAAAAAAGACAGCATCCTTATAAATGACGGCGGATATTATTTCTCGGGAGATATAAACATTCTTTGTGATGCCGCAGGCAAAAAGGCAGAAGAGCTGGGATTTAGTGTGCATCATAAAAGCAGAAGCCTTACGGGGGAAGCAAGAGAAGAAGCCGTGAAAATAATTGAAAGCATCCCTGAAATGCCGGGACGGCACTGTTACATTTTCGGCGGTGAAACCGTGGTTACTCTTAAAGGAAAGGGTAAGGGCGGCAGAAATCAGGAAATGGCACTTTCTGCGGCAATAGCACTTAAAGACACAAAGGGAATCTGCTTTGCTTCAGCAGGCTCAGACGGTACAGACGGGCCCACGGATGATGCAGGCGGCTATGCCGACGGGAAAAGTTATTTCAGAATGCTTGAAAAAGGCATTGACCCCGAAAAAGAGCTTTCTGACAACAATTCAAACTATGCCCTTGTAGCGGCAGGGGATATAATCACAACAGGACCTACAGGGACTAATGTAAACGATATCACCATAGTGCTTACGGAAAATTATGAAAACTGATAATATAGAGCTTGTTTCTTACACAAAAGGTGAAGAAATACTTAATGTACTGACACACCTTGCGGGACTTGCTATTCCGATTTTTATACTTGTAAAATTTATTCCCCTGTGCAAAGATAACATCTTTGCCTTGCTGTGCGCTGTTTTATATGCAGCGGGAACTGCATTTTCTTTTGTTTCATCCGTTATTTATCACGGAATTAAAGAAGTAAATGCAAAAAAGATAATGAGGGTAGTGGATCACAGCGCAATATTTTTTGCTGTTGCGGGAACTGTTACAGGCTGTGTACCTGCCGTATTTCAGAAGGGAAGCACCTTGGGTGCTGTGCTGATGCTTGTGTTTTCCTGGGGAAGCGTGATATTGGGGCTTATTCTTACGGTGTTTTTTTTCGGAAGATTCAAGGCCTTCAGAATGACCCTTTATATAGCAACAGCCGCGCTGTGCGCACTTTTCGGCAGTGAAACTTATTTTCATTTGCCTCCGGCTGCATTTATATGCCTGATATCCGGCGGTATTATTCTTCTTATCGGGTGCCTGTTTTTACGGGCAGGTGCCGAAAAAAGATACATACACTCGGTTTTTCATATTTTTATTGTGGCAGGGCTTGGCATTTATTGCGCAGGTATTTATAATTTTGTGTATCTAATGCTGTAATAATATAGTGAAAGGTTGTGAAATAATGGATAAGAGAACGGTTTGTCTTACAGGTGCTACGGGACACGTCGGTTTTGCAATTCTTAAGGAGCTGCAGAATTACGATGACAGAGATGTGAGAATTATTCTCCGAAAGGATCCCGGTTACTTTGACGGCATCGAATGCACAAAGATTAAGGGAGATATCACCGATTACGATTCTCTTGTGGAGGCATTCAAAGGCTGTGATATTGTATATCACGTAGCTGGCTGTGTTGAAATAAAGCCCGGAAATGAGGATTTTGTTTACAAAGTAAATGTTACCGGTACGGAAAATGTGATTAAAGCCTGTAAAGAAACAGGTGTAAAAAGGCTTGTTTATATGTCAAGCGTTGATACATATGTTCCCCTTCCCGATAATCAGGTTATGACGGAAGTTTATGAGTATGACCCCGATAAGCTTGAAGGAACATACGCAAAGACTAAGGCAGAGGCTACTGCAAAAGTGCTTGAAGCCAATGAACCCGGTGTGCTTGAAACCGTAGTATGTCAGCCCGGTGCCTGTATGGGGCCTTACGATTTCAAGGTTTCAAGTATCGGCAGTATGATAAGAATGTTCTCTTCGGGCAAATTCCCCATTACAATGACCTTTGGTGCATATAATTTTGTTGATGTGCGTGACGTTGCTGTCGGCACAATACTTGCAGGCGATAAAGGCGGAGCAGGAGAAGTGTATCTTCTTTGCAATAAACACTGCACTGTTGATGAGTTTATCAGACTGCTTGCCGATGTCTGCGGAAACAAACCTCCCAGAATGAAGCTGGGCAAGGGTATAATAGATGTAGCCGCTCCGGTTATGGAGGTTTTTTATAAGGTGTCGGGACAATCTCCCATATTTACACGTTATGCCGTAAGAAAGCTGGTTTCCAACTGTAATTTCTCATATGAGAAAGCACACAAGGAACTTGGCTACACCCCCCGCCCCCTCAGAGAAAGTCTTGAAGACACCGTTAAATGGATAGCGGAAAATGAATAAAGCGTAAAAAAGAAGGCTTAGTTTACCGAAAAAAGTAAACTAAGCCTTAAATCATAATTTTGCTGTGCTAAATTATGATTTGTTGTTGAAGAATTCAAGCTGTTCGTTGTCGGGGCCTTGGACGAAGGCTACTGTTATGTTCATTTTTTCAGGGCTTGAATCAAGGGGGACGGTTTTAGGCGGTGTAAGAGGTTTGAAGCCTGCCTTAAGAGCAATTTCATAAGCTTCTTCCACATTCTCTGTGTGCAGTGCAAAGTGCTGCCATTTGCCTTCTTCTGCGTATTTGTCGCCGCCGTCTGCGAAAAACTCAATTATGCCGCAGCTGCCGATATTAAGCATTACTATAAGCTTTTCATTTTCGCCCCAGCGGGCTATTTCTTTCATCCCGAGAGCCTTGTACATCTCAAGGCTTTTTTCTATGTCCTTGCATCTCAGCGCAACGTGGTGAAAGCCAAGGTCCTTTATAATATCATTCATAATGTTACCTCACATATGTTCATTGAAGAAGCGGCACATTTTGTCTATGTATAATGCACCCGCTTTGCTGTAGGGTTCAAGCACGCCGAAAACGTGGGGCAGGTCTTTACCTTCAAATTTCGGAAAATCAATAAGCTTTGCGTCAATGGAATTTTCAAGCATAATCTTATAAAGCTGTCTGGTCTGCTTAAGTCCCAGAAAATCGCCTGAGCTTGTAACAAGAAGCGACGGCGGGAAAGAATCCGCTTCATAAATCAGTTCATCAATATTCATATACTGTCTTGTGCTTATTTTTCTGCCTTTTTCGCCCCACATCATTCTGCAGTAAAGTCCCATAGGTAAGGGACCGTTCATAAAAGCAACGGGGGAAGTAAGTGTAAGACAGGAAAATTCCAGTCCGTGATCTTCCGTATCAAAGTGTGCCCTGAGCTTTTCCGAGCAGCTTAAGGCGGCTGTGAATGCGGCAAGCTGACCGCCTGCAGAATCTCCCGTAAGCATTATTCTGCTTTCATCGCAAGGGTAGTCTTTTAACAGCTCTTTTATCTTTTTAAGAGCAAAGCTGATGTCCTGAAGCTGTTCGGGAACGGTAACCTCGGGAACAAGACGGTAGCTTAAATTAAATACAACAAAGCCTCTTTTTGCAAGATACTGGCAGTATATTTTGTTAAGATCCTTTGTGGCATACATCCAGCCTCCGCCGTGAATATCAATGATAACGGGAAGGGGAGAAGACGCATCTTCGGGGTAGTAAACATCAAGCAGGTGATATTCACTTCCCGAAGTTAAATAAGGTATATTGTTGACTTCTTTTATACCTTCAGGCAATACCTGAGTGGCGTGGAGCTTGTCATCTCCTATTTTTACCGCATCCCAGAATTTTCCGAAAACCTTATAAAGAATGTTCATATTATCAGTCCTTATTACTTTGTTCTACTGCTGCAGTTATACTGAGTATAAGTGTGCAGACAAAAATGAGAAGTACTGCCGTGTAAGCTACACCTAATTTCATATATTCAAATGTAGCCACATTTCCCAGAAGCATAGATAAAAGCTGATTTGTGTTGCCGAGAATTGTGTTAAGGTTGAATGCGCCGTTTAAGAAAGGCTTTGCAAAAGCATTAAAGGATGCATTCATAATAATTGCAGATAAAATTCCGACGGCAGAAAGTATTGCTGATACTTTAGGCTTTTTTGTTGCTGCCGTGAATACTGCAATAACCAAAGCTAAAAGCACAACTATAACAAGAAATACAAGGAAGATAACACCCCAGTGAATACCGGGCAGCATATCAAGTATTTCCTGCTTTTTTTCACCGCCCAGCATATCCCATATTGTCTTGAAGAGATTTGCTGAATCTGCGGCACCTGAGGAGAATGCCGAAATAATGTCTTTTATGCTGATAAATTCGCTGAGTCCGAAATTATCAAGAAGATTAACCTTTGTATCTCCGCCGGAAAGTCCCGATGAAATCAGGATTCTGAAAAGCGGCAGAAAAATAAGTGCAGGAATTGTCAGCAGAGATAAAACGGGTGTTATTATTCTGTTTAAGGTTCTCATAATGTTTCATCCTTTATTTTTTGTATGAGGAATTAAGCTGTACGGTTCTGTTGAATACTAATTTTTCTTCGGTTGAATCCGGGTCAACTGCAAAGTAGCCGTCACGTATAAACTGGAAGGAATCTCCTGTTTTTGCTGTTTTGAGTGAGGGCTCAACAAGGCAATTTTGAAGAACGATAAGCGAATCCTTGTTTATTGCATCCTTGAATTCCTCGTCAGGAATTGAAGCCGGGTCATCAACCTCAAAGAGCTTGTCATAAAGGCGGACTTCAGCCTTAAGAGAATCGGGACCTGCCCAGTGTATCGTTCCCTTGATTTTTCTTCCGTCGGGGGCATCTCCGCCCTTGGTTGCAGGGTCATAAGTACAGTGAATACAGGTAACTTCACCGTTTTCATCAGTTTCATAAGAAGTACAGGTAAGGAAATATGCACCCTTGAAGCGTACTTCATTTCCGGGGAACATTCTGAAATACTTTTTGGGAGGCTCTATCATAAAGTCGTTCTTCTCAATAAATATTTCTTTTCCGAATGTAACCTCACTCTTGCCCATTTCGGGGTGGTCGGGGTGGCGGTCAACGAGAAGCTTTTCTGTCTGTCCCTCGGGGTAGTTATCGATAATAACCTTAAGCGGATCAAGAACAGCCATGGCTCTGGGGGCATTTGCATTGAGCTCATCCCTTACACAGCTTTCGAGCAGTGCAAAGTCAACAACACTGTATGCCTTTGAAACGCCGACTTTTTCGATAAAGCTTCTTATAGCCTTTGCGGGGTAGCCTCTTCTTCTCATTCCGCATATGGTAGCCATTCTGGGATCATCCCAGCCGCTTACCATATTGTCCTTTACAAGTGCAATGTTTCTTCTTTTGCTTGTAAGGCAGTTGGTGAGATTAAGACGGGCAAATTCAATCTGTCTCGGAGGTTCTTTAAATCCGATTTCCTTAACAAACCAGTCATAAAGCGGTCTGTGATTTTCAAATTCAAGTGAGCACAGTGAATAAGTTACGTTTTCTTTTGCATCGGAAAGAGGATGTGCAAAGTCGTACATAGGATATACACACCACTTATCACCTGTCTGATGATGCGAAACGTGCATAATTCTGTACATAACAGGGTCTCTCATATTGAGATTGGGAGAAGCCATATCTATTTTTGCACGAAGCACTTTTTCACCGTTACCGTATTTGCCTTCGGTCATTTCGGCAAAAAGTCTGAGATTTTCTTCAATGCTTCTGTCACGGTAGGGACTGTTTTTGCCGGGCTCGGTAAGTGTGCCTCTGTATTCTCTCATTTCTTCTGCGGTAAGGTCATCAACATATGCCTTGCCCTTTTTTATAAGAGTAAGGGCGCATTCATAAAGAAAATCAAAATACTCTGATGCGTAATAAACATTTGCCCATTTAAAGCCTAACCATTCAATGTCTTCCTTAATGGATTCAACATATTCCACATCTTCTTTTGAAGGGTTGGTATCGTCAAGACGGAGATTGCAAATGCCGCCGTATTTTTCAGCCGTGGAAAAGTCTATGCATATAGCCTTTGCGTGACCTATATGAAGATATCCGTTGGGTTCCGGAGGAAAACGTGTCTGCACACGGGTATTGACCCCATCGCGTAATTCTTCATCAATAATGTCGTGTATAAAATTGCTCGAAAGAGCAGAAGTCTCAATTTCAGCCATAAATAATATCCTTTCGTTGTATCATAATTTATCTTTGGTGAATTATGATTTATAATTTGCTCCTGAAGCTGTCAAGTCTTGCAAATACTCTTTCCTTGCCGAGTGCCTTGAGAATTGCGTGGAGATCAGGGGTGTTTGTTCTGCCTGTTACGGCAACACGGATAACTGTTGAAACATCGCCTACGTGACCTTTATATGCTTCGGGGTTCTTTTTATATTCTTTTACATTGGGAGTAAAGCCCAAGGGTTCGCACAGTTCTTTTATCTTGCCGAACCATGTGTCTTTATCATCGTTTTCATCGAACACTGCTTTATATGCATCAATGATAGCTTTTCCGTCTTCCGCTTTGATATTATCGGGAAGGGTAATCTCATTTTTATAAAGACTGTCGTAGAAGAAGGATACATATCCCTTTACATCAGACCAGTTTATTATATCCTTACGGGGCTTGGGAGTTTCACGGTCAATGTTGAGGATTGTTTTTGCATAATCCGGATTAGCTACGAAAAGCTCATAAAGCTCTTTATCATAATCCTTAGCCCAGTTTACGGTGTTTTCGTAAACCTCGGATGCTGTCATAAGAGATACAACATTTTTGCAGATGTCGTTAAGCTTTAATATATCGAAAAGTGCACCCGAAGAACTCATTTTCTTGAAGGAGAAGGGGAAAGAATACTTATCCGCAGCGGGATTTGCCTTTCGCCAGTCTTCAAAATTGGAGTTTGCAAGTGTCATAAGATATTCAATAACTCCGTCTGCGGGGAAGCCCTGTTCAACATAAAAGCTTACGCTTGCTTCCGGGTCCTTACGCTTTGAAAGCTTTCTCTTGTTGCCTTCGTCAAGCTTCATAATGGGGGAGATATGCGCAAACTTCGGGGGCTTGTAGCCTAAGAGCTTGAAAAGCTGAATGTGTAAGGGCAGAGAAGATATCCATTCATCACCGCGCACAACGTGAGTTGTTCTCATAAGATGATCGTCTACTGCGTGAGCAAAATGGTATGTGGGAATTCCGTCTGTTTTAAGAAGCACAAGGTCCTGAATGTTTTCGGGCATTTCAATTTTGCCTTTTATCTGGTCTTCTACAATAATCTTTTTGTTTTCGTCACCGTCGGAGCGAAGACGGACGGTGTAGGGAAGACCTGCCTTGATTTTTTCTTCCTGTTCTTCTGTTGTAAGATTACGGCAAGCGGCATACTTTCCGTAATAACCGGGGTTTGCGCCTTCCTTTTCCTGATTTTCACGAAGGGCAGAAAGCTCTTCCTCAGAGCAGAAGCAAGGATATGCATAGCCTTTTAATACAAGGTCTTTGGCAAAGCACTGATAAATATCTTTTCTCAGACTCTGCTTATAGGGACCGTAAATACCCTTTTCGGTGTCTTTTCCCGAAATGCCCTCGGTGGGAGCAATACCGAAGGCTGTTAAACCTTCAATAATTTTATCTATGGCATCGTGTACTTCTCTCTTTTTATCGGTATCTTCTATTCTGAGATAAAATACGGAATCGGGTGTGGAAGCGGCAAGACGGTCTATAAGACAGGAGAACATATTTCCTATATGCATATATCCCGTGGGGCTGGGCGCAAAACGTGTTACCTTTGCACCTTCGGAGAGATTTCTTAAAGGATACATCTCTTCGTAGTCTGCAGGGGTTTTGGTTATATCCGGAAATAAAAGTCCGGCAAGTCTTTCATTATCTGTCATTTTTTTCAATCCTTTTTATATAGATATACATAGTAAATTATATATCAATAAAAGCAACTTGTAAATATATAATTTATAATATAATAAGAAAAAATCTTACGATTTATCAACCCCCCTACCCCCAATCTTGAGGGCTGTAGGTGTTTCTTGTTATATGCAAATTGCTCACTATGCGAGCAATTTCCTATAT